>CAYYUP010000094.1:0-21158 GCA_964474905.1 uncultured Nannocystis sp.
CAGCAGCTCGTCCTTGAAGCCGTAGATAGAGAGCCGGCGAATGGGGGCTGGAAGGAGAGGCGGCCTGCAGGTTTTGGGTTGGGCGCAGAGGCCGTTGATAGAGAGTCGGCGGATGTGGGCAGGGGCGGCCTGCAGGCTTTGGGTTGGCGCAGAGGCGCTCGTTCTGGGCAGCCTCGGCTTTAGTCAGTGCCGGTGTTGGTTCCAGTGCCGGTGTTGGTTCCAGTGCCGGTGTTGGTCCCGGTGCCGGTTCCAGTGTCGGTGTCGGTTCCAGTATTGGTATCAGTACCGTGGTCGTTGGGGTCGTAGATGTAGCTGAATGTGGCGTTGCCCTGTCGATCGCAGGCGTCGCGCACTTGGGCTGTGATCTCGATTCGTCCTGGTTGGCTTTCGGCCCACCACCACGGATCGGACTCGAGCACCGTGACGTAGCCGGTTGTTGTTAGGTGCTCGCCGTTGGCCTTGAGAAGTGCGGGGTCGCTAACGACGAGCCTGCGCATCGCGAAGGACATCCAATCGGAGCACATACCCGTGGGAGTATCGAGAGTGCAGCCTAAGGAGCCTCGGACTTTGAAGGTGATCTCGAGGCCTGGTGAGTCGAACTCAGGGTTCTCGACCTCGATGCCCATGAAGAAGTGTTGTCCGCCTTGAAAGCCGTAGTGGATGTCTGGGGGGTGCGATTCGGAGAGAGGCATGTAGGTCGACTGTCCGTCGCCGACGTTGACGATCAGCGGATCTGTGCGGGTGCAGGAGGGGTCAATTTCGAGTTTTTCTTGATCGCCGCAGCCGAGCGGATCCATCTCGCAGGGCTCAGGATTTTCGGGTGCAGGGCCACAAATAGTGCCAGGCAGCACTGTGGTGGCGGCGAGGATCAGAAGCCAGGCGTGCCGTTGTCTCACGACACAAAGCTACCACGGTCGCGCAGGGTCTCCGAGGGTCGCGCAAAATTGCCGGCTCACCGAGCGGCGAGAAGGGATGGAGTTCCCATGACGGCTTGGAGGAGGCCTTACTGACGAGCCGAGCAGCTACATTCGCCGGCTCACGCATGACGGCATGGAGGACGTGCCGCTGGGACGGGCGAGGAGGGTCCCGCGAACGAGTCTAGGACGTGCATCGGCCCCTTTAGGGGTCGACGCGCGTTCCGACCTGTCTGAGAGAGTGGGACCCTCCTTGTCCGGCCTGCGCCTCGGCCTCCGCCTCTCCCCCCTAGGACGTGCATCGGCCCCTTTAGGGGTCGACGCGCGTTCCGACCTGTCTGAGAGAGTGGGACCCTCCTTGTCCGGCCTGCGCCTCGGCCTGCGCCTCGGCCTCCGCCTCTCCCTACCGACCGTAGCGTCGATTTCAACGCTAGGCGAGCAGGTTAGCCTCGCCCGAGGATGCGATCAGCAGCGTTGTCGGCAGTCGGGCTGTGAGGCGCTCAAACGAGGCGTGGTAGTTCAGGGCCTGCTCATCGCTCGGGGGCCGGAAGCCCAGGAAAACGACGGAGGCGTCGGCGGAGTGGTGCTCAACGGCTTCGATGATCGTCGGCTCGTGGACCAGCAGGATTTCGACGACCAGGCGCGCGGCGTCGATGAGCGTGCTGATTTCGTCGCGTGCCGCTTGCTCGGACTCATCAGGGCCGACCAGCCGAAGTACACGCAATACGGCTCCCGACCACTCCCAATTAAGAGTTAGCAGATAGGCCAAGATGACCATCAGTGAGCCATTGTCCTGACCGCGCCACCAGATGTCGATGCGCTTGTCGGAGGTCGTCGCCGGCAGGCCGCGATCGACGATCACGATCTGGCTCATTTTGAGCTCGGCGGAGAGCCGCAGCAGCCGCGAAAAAGGCACCGCACGGGTCGAATCGCCGGGCCAGCCCATCATTACCAGGTTGGGCTTGAGCGGGCCGATCGAGTGGGTTTGTAGCAGCGAGGCGATGCCGTCGTCGAAGGAGCGGGCGACGAGCACCTCGGAGAAGGCCTCTAAGCCGTTGGTATCGATATAGTTGTCGAGCCGGTCTTGGGCGCCGCGGCGGGTTTTGAGCAATTCGCTGAAGTCGCCGACTAAGACCTCGGCGAGGGTGACGATGCCGCGGCGGGCCTCTAGCCACATCGCGAAGACGGCCAGGGTGCGGCGGCTCGCCGGGTTGCCGGAGAGTACAAGCGTGGTCGGGCGCCAATTTTTGGGGTGCGGCGGCAGGGCAGAGAGCTTGAATAGGTTGGTGCGGGCCCGCGAATAGAAGAATCCGCGCCGAGCGTCGCCAAATGTCGTGGTCAGCACCCGGCGCTCGGTGTAGGCGAAGATCACGAGGATTGCGACCGCGGCGGCGAGGGCTGCGATCGGGTTGATCAACATCGCGGCGATGATGCAGCCGGCCGCACCCGCCAATGCGGTGACCCAGTGAAATGCGCGAAAACGCGGCCTGAACGACGGATTGCCGCTAAACTGCTCGATAAATGCTGCCATGTTGGTCATCCCATATGTGTATAGGAAGAACATGGTCAGGACTGCGGCGACTGCGTTGAGGGCACCGCCTTCGGAGCTGCCGCCGGCGACGATCAAGACGCCGACGGTCATCGCGTAGGTCAAGAAGTAGCCGCGGATCGGCTCGTCCCCCCGCGGTGAGCCCTTGGCGAAGGGTCGGAGGATCGGGAAAATGTCGTCTCTTGCCAGCGCCTGGAGGATGCGGGGGGCGCCCAGGAAGGAGCCCATTGCACTCGACAGCGTCGCCGCGAAGACGCCGGGTACGACCAGGTAATCGAGGCCAAATGCTGCGTGATCGAGCAGCGATTGATAGGGGCGGTTGATCAGCTCGCCGCGCTCAAAGGCGCCGCCAGTGATGATGATCTGCGCGGCGTAGACCAGGGCACCGACGCCGAGCGCCGCCAACGTGCCCTTGGGGATCGACTTGGCCGGATCCGCGAGATCCCCCGACATGTTGACGCCGGCCATGATGCCGGTGACCGCCGGAAAGAAGATGGCAAAGATGATCCAAAAATCATTGCCCTCCGTGTACGACGGTGCCCAATTTTGGCTGACACCGGCGAGCGAAAAATCGCTCAGGGCACCGCCCAAAAAGACGACCATCGAGAGCACCAGTACCCCGAGGATGAAGTACTGGGCCTTGATCGCCAGGTCGGCGCCGAAGTAGTTGATCACGAAGAGCAGCGTTGAAGTGGCGAGCCCGACACCGAGGAAATAATCGTCCAGGATCGGGAAAGCCGTGACCATCGCGAGCGAGAAGCCGAGCACGTAAAAGGGCACCGAGAGCGCCTGCGCCAGGAAGAGTGCGAGGCCGATCGCGCCGCCGTAACCGGGCCCGAGAGTGCGGGAGATCAGGAAGTAGGCGCCGCCGCCTTCGATCCGGGTGTTGGTCGCGATGGCGCTGATCGACAGGCTGGTCAGTAGCGTGATCGCCTTAGCCGCGAGCAGGATCAGCAGCGCAGATGCGATCCCGGCCTGGCCGTTTACGAAGCCGATGCCCATAAACATGATGACGCCCAAGATCGTCAACAACGAGGGCGTAAAGACGCCGCCAAACGTGCCGAATTGGTTTCGGACGGGCTTCTCGCTGCCGTTTTCGGGGCTTTTGTCGCTCACAAAGGGCCGTGTCGGTCGGGTCGTGTCGGCGGGCTAGAGAGCCTACGTAACATACCGGTGGTACCGCAACCCAGTCCGCGTTCTCGGCGGGCGAGATCTAGCGCCCCGGTGGGCCCCTAGAGCAGGCATGATGCGCGCTCCGGGGCTTTTCATGCGGGGATTTGGGAGCGCGCGCGAGCGCATGGTCGAGACTCAAATCGAAGGCCGCGGCGTCCAAGATCCGCGAGTGCTGGCGGCGATGCGAGAGGTGCCGCGCCATCACTTCGTCGACGACGCATTGGTCGAGGAGGCCTACTCCGATCACGCGCTGCCGCTGGGCTACGGCGCGACGATTTCGCAGCCCTACATGGTCGCGAAGATGAGCGAGCTCCTGGCGATCCGGCCCGGGGATCGAGTGCTCGAGGTGGGCGCGGGCTCGGGCTACCAGACCGCTGTGCTCGCGGCCCTGGGCGCCGAGGTCTTTGCGGTTGAGATCATCGAGGCCTTGGTCGCGCCGGCATGGGCTCGTCTCGCGCGGCTCGGCTACGCGGATGGCGTGCACCTTAGATGCGGCGATGGCAGCGTAGGCTGGCCCGAGCACGCCCCCTATGCGGGGATTTTGGTCGCTGCTGCGGCCCCGCGTGTGCCCCCGGCGTTGGTCTCTCAGCTCGCACCGGGTGCTCGTTTGGTGATCCCGGTGGGCACGCATTCGCAGGAGCTTTGTGTGCTCCGTCGGCGGTTGGCAGGCGGCCTTGCGGAGCAGCGCCTGTGGCCGGTTCGTTTTGTCCCGCTTGTGGGCGCAGGCATCGATGGCGACTGAACGCTTGGAGGTCCCTGAGAGCCGCGCAATGGCGGCCCAAGGCCTTGGGATCCGCGCTACTATCTGCGCCCCATGCTCAAGCTACGCCCGATCAAGATCGTTCCCGCGCCACTGCTCGCTGTGGCCCTCGCTTTCGCTCCCCAGGGCTGCGGCAACGGAGAAGAGAAGGAAAAACCGGCCGACGAGGCCGCCGAGAAGGCGAAGCCCGACGACAGTGAGCCGGCGGTCAAGCGGGACCCCAAGACCAGCCTGGACGCGGTCGCCAAGGGCCCCGATCTTTCGGGTCCGGTGCCGCCGGAGAGCAGCATGGTGTTCTTTACGGTTGATGGCTCGCTCATCCCCGTAGGCTGTTTTGACAAGGACACGGGCAAGCTCGGTGCCGGCAAAGAGTGCCTAAAGCTCGCGCCCGCCGGCGCGGATGTCTATCTCAAGTCTAGCTACAGCGATACGCTTGATACGATTGGTCCCCCCAAGAGTGCGCTTTGTGAGGTCGGTGTTAAAAAACCGACGAGCCTGTCGACGCCGGCCACCGACAGTGGCGCCGCCTTTGATTGGGCTGTGAGCCCGAAGTCGGGGGGACGTAATGTGATCACGATCCCCGAGGACAGCTGGGACGACGGCTCGATCAAATTTACCGAAGATGAGCGCAAGACGCTCGCCGCTGCGATCGACGGGATCAACAAGGCCACCACCGGGCTCAAGACCGAGGTCCACCAGGCGGCAACTGTCGATCTCAACGGCGACGGCAAGGACGAGCGGGTCTTTTCGGCCTATGTCGTCAACCCGCGGGATACCGCGCGCTACCTCTTTAGCGGGCTTTTTGTCGCCGACGGCAAGGACCTCAGCAAGATGCTGCTGGTGGTCAAGACCAAGACCCACTCCGAGATCTTCAAGCTGCGCGCAGCCGCTGATCTCGACGGCGACGGTACCCACGAACTCTGGGTCAACGCGGCCTTTGACGAGGGCGGCGGCGACCGGATGTACGTCTGGAAGGGCAGCTCGTTTAAGGGCCTGGGCAAGTGGACCTGCGGGCTCTTTAGGTAGAGCCTGGGCGGGTATCCGCATCAGTGCAGTGTGCATGATGCGGAGCTTGCTAACTGCGGGCAGTATACGCAATTCTCGCAGTATGGAGGGTGCGCGGAGTATGTATAGCCTGCGCAAATAAGGGTCGCAATTCGGAGGATGCCAGTGAGTGTCCGAAGGCCTTACAATACAAGATAGAGTACGTACAGGGATACAGGGCGCGCGATGATAGCAGTGCACCACCGAGCAAGGTGCGGTCTGGCGATTCCTCAGGAGGCGTCGTGCAGGTCGATGTCGAGGACAAAGAGCCGGTCTTCGACGGCGAAAAGCAGACGATGGGGTCGGCGGTCTAAGTCGCTGAGGTGGGCTTCGCTGCGCAGGTGGAGGCGGGGTTCGCTGCGGTCGCCCCAGCGCTCGTTGACTCGGCTGGTGATCTCTAGGCGGTGCTCGACGCTGATCCCTGGCTCTTTGCCGCGGCCGCGCTTTTGTTGGCGCGGGGTGACGTCGATGGCGATCCGCAGCTCGAGTGTGCCGCCGTCGATGCGCACAGTTTGGTCGATCCGCGCGGGCACGCCGATGAGGGTCGCGACGACCGGTTGGGAGAGGATGCGCCCGACGTTCTCCAGGTCGTTGATGTCGGCTGTAACGTCAGCAGCGGTCTCGATCAGACGCAGGGTCGCGCGGATCTGGACGGCCTCTTCGGCGCCCATTTCGGAGCGGAGCTGGGCCGAGGGCGCGGGTGCGGGCGGCGGGGCCTTTTGTGGCAGTACCACCTGCCGGACCTCGGTGGGCGGCGTAAAATCCACCGTCCGGGTGACGATGAGCAGGGCTGCAGCCGCGACCCCGAGGTAGGCGTGGCGGCCGAGCAGGGCGGGGATCCGGCGGAGTGCGGCGAGCTTGGCGGACGGCACCGGCAGACGCTGGCACGGGGCTCTGCAGAGGGCAAATTTTGGGAGCGTGGCGGCCCCCCTGGAGGCTTGGTCAGCGGCCGCTCATGTCGGGTCCGCATCGGTGCCCGCCGGATCATCGGAGCTGTGCTTTGCACTCCGAATGCTGCGGATGACGAAGTACGCGAGGCCGATCGCGACGAGCACATCGGCGATATTAAACACCGGCCAGCTGCCGCCCCAGGGATAGTTGAGCTGGATAAAGTCGACGACCCCGGTGCCGCCGCCGGGCGCCTCGCGGAACGCTCGATCGATGCCGTTTCCGAAGGCACCGCCGGCGAGGGCACCGAGAGCGAAGGCCTCGCCCGGGCCGCTCCGCCAGCGCACCAGAGCAGCGCAGAGCACGAGGATCGTGAGCAGTGCGAGGACCCCAAAAAGCAGCCGAGTGTCACCCAGGTCTCGGATCAAACTAAAAGCGGTGCCGCGATTGTAGGTCAACGTGAAGTCGAGCCAGGGATCGATCACCGCGATCGTTTTGCCCGGCAAACCGTTGAGTTTGGCGACTGCCCACCCTTTGGTCAGAAGATCCGAGCCGCCGCCGACGAGGGCGGCAAAGCTGAACCATCCGAGGCGCGGCAGGTGGGCTTTGAGGGCTGGTTGCATGCGGGTCAGAGCATACTCGGGGGGAGAGGGCTGGCAAGACAGAATCTTGGGTCGCCTCGGTCGCAGCTCAGGCGGAGGGTGGCGGCGAATCGCGGTGCCCAGCGTCGCTATCGTGATCATGGACGCTGGGGATCTGGGCGCTGAGTTTTTTGAGGGCGAGTTCCTGCTTGGCCAGGCGCTCGTTGAGCGTACGCGTGCGCCACACCAGGAAGATCGACAGGATCAGCCCGATCGCGACGAGCACCCAGGCGATGATCTCGGAGAGGCCCACTCCTTTGTTGACCGATTTAAAGCCCCGATCCATGCCGATCACGACGTGCTTCGCGATGTTCTCCGACAGTGTTTCGACGGCCTGGTTCTCCGCCAATTTGAGGAGTTCGCGGTCGATGGTTTTGGCGAGCACGCGGGCGATGGCGGGGCCTAGATCGTGTTCGATGGACCGAGAGAGCGCGGGCATCAGGCGCTCGGCGAGCAGGCGCTCGATGGCGGGGCCTAGGTCGTCGTCGATGATGCCGGCGAGCGCGGGTCCAATCTCGTTTTGGAGTCCCCGGGAGGTGCTGGTGATCATCGCTGCAGCGGCCTCGCGAGCGACGCCTGCGGCGAGGGCTTTTGCATCGCGCTGGGTTTGGGGGCCGAGCGCTCGCTCGATCGCCCGGCTTACGGTGCCCTCGACCATCGATTGCACGCTCGGCGAGAGTTCGTCGCGGATGCCCTGGCTGGCGGCGGCGATCAGGCGGGAGACCAGGCGTTCGCTTAGCTCGCTCAGCCGGGCGGCTCGCTCCTCATCGCCCAGGCCGTCGAGCACCCCGCCGGTCATCGCTTCTGCGAGATCTGCGATCGCTGCCTTTACTTCGGCGTCGTCGATGAGACTGCGTATGCGCTTTTGGTTCTCGGGATCGTCGAGCGCTCGCAGGGTCTCTTGGATCGCCGCCGGTGTTGTTCGGCGGACGATATTCTCTGCGTTGTAGGCGCAGCCGATCGTCTGGGCCGCGAAGAGCAGCACCCAGGTGACTAGGACGCGGAGCCGGAGCCGGCGTTGGCGTAGAGAGGACGGACGCATCGAACCACGAGCATACGATATTGACAGGGCCGCGCTCTCGCATTGGCGTGCGTGATCGAGCGGACGGTCGATCGACATGCCGTGGTGGGGATCGGTCATCATGGGGCGGTGGCTAGCAAGCGAAATCGTCTCTTTCTCCGCCTTCAGGTCGCCGCCGTTGGTTTGCTCTGCGCCTGTCGGGGCGACGCCAGCGGTGCGCAGCACTCGGTCCCAGATGCAGCCGCGGATGCGAAGGCGGATGCGAAGGCCGATTCCGCGCCGGCAGCCGAGCCCGTTGGTGGTGGTGGTGGTGGTGAGCAGGGGTCGCCCGCAGCAGCAGCTCCGCAGCCGCCGGGGCCCCCAAATTCGGATACGTTCGTCGACGAACTGCCGCGCCTGCACGGTCAAACGGAGTCAGCGTTGCGTGCTGAGTTTGGCGAGCCGAGCTCAAAGCGCGAGTTTGCGATGGCCGATTGCTGCACGGAGTTTGAGATCGAACTCTACAATACGTATCCGCCGGATTCGGGTCACGAGAGGGTGATGATTCGCGACTGGACCTGGAAGTACGAGGGGTACGCCCTCACGGTGTGGTTGCACCAACGGGACGGAAAATGGCAGGTACTCGACACTTCTCGCTACAGTGACGACGTCGAATTCTAGCGCTCCTTGAACAATACAGTCATCGGTAGGCCCGGTGTCGAGGGCTGCATGTGTGTCGGCTTGACACCCAGGCTTGCTGTCGCCGAGATCGCGTCGGCGAACAGGTTGAGATTGCAAAAATGCCTCTCTGATGGCTCCTGAGTAGTGCTGTGAGCAATGTGCGCGATCTTGTTTCATTCTGCTCTGTAGGCTGGTAGGCTGCGCGGTATGAACTTTGCGCTTCACCTATCCCGTACTCTCTACGGCCGCGCGACTGCGATCGCGGTGAGCCTATATCTTGTCGGTTGCGTCGGCGGCAGCGGGACAACTGCGAGTTCGTCGACTGCGACCGAGACCGGCACGAGCGCAAGCACAAGCACTGGCACTGGAACAGAGACTCGCGGGACCACAGATGACACGTCCGTAAATTGCTTCGACGTGCTGCCGCCGATGGGCAGCCCCTGCAGCGAGGAGGGGGAGAGTTGCGCTCCTGATGCGGATCCTTGCAATCCATACACTCTTGCCGACTGCGTGGAGGGCCTTTGGCTGTACAGCGAAGTCGGTCCGGGGGACCCCGATACCTGCGAGCCTGTGCCCTGTGGCGCCGAAGATGTGCCTCCGGAGGGCAGTACTTGCGCCACCCCTGGGGAGAGTTGCGCCCCCCATAAGGACCCGTGTCTGCCCTATACCGACGCGATTTGCACCGACGGCGCCTGGTTCTATACCTATATCGGCCCCGGTGATCCAAAGGAGTGCAGCTTTCCTTGCGATCCCGAAAACCTGCCACCAGAGGGCAGCGCGTGCACGATGGAGGGGGAGTTCTGCTCGGCCGGCTGCGACAATCCTTGCGAGTTTTGCAACGTGCTGGTCTGTGAGGAGGGAGCCTGGCAGAACATGGAGGTCTTTCCCGGCGAATGCCTGAGCTGCGACGAGATCTGCCCGGCGGTTGTCATGGCCGCCTGCTTCGGCGGACCGCCCGACCAGGAGGCCTGTGTCGTCGGTTGCATGGAGAGTCAGGGTAATGAATGTGGCCTCGCCTTTGACAAGATGCTCTACTGCGTAGGCGTTGAGCCAACCTTCACGTGTCAGGACGATGGCTTGCCGACCGTTGAGGGCTGCGAAGAGGCATTTACTGCGCTCTACGCCTGCATGATGCCCTGAGCACCCCGCGCAAGGGTCGACGGCGGAACTCTGTCGGTTTCCTGTGCCCTAAGCGGTAGCTTAAGGGTAAATGTCGAGCCCACTCCGGGCTCGCTTTGCAGGCAGAGTTCGCCGCCCATCAAGATAGCGAGGCGCCGGCAGATGGCGAGGCCCAGGCCCACGCCGCCGCGGATTTTGGTGCTCGAGTCATCGACCTGAGTGAATTTTTGAAATGCGTACTCTTGCTCCTCTTGGGTCATGCCGACGCCATTATCAGAGACGATGAAGAGCAGCCAGTCGGCGTTTTGTCGGGTGCAGGAAATCGAGAGTTTGATACTGCCCCCCGTCGTGAACTTGGCGGCGTTGCTCAGGAGGTGCCAGAGCACCTGGCGTAGCCGCCCTCTGTCTGTTTCGAGGGTCGTGGGCACGTCGTCAGAGTCGCATGAACAGGAGAAGGTATTGCCGCTTTGAGCGAGCATCTCAGAGCATTGAACTTCGAGGTCCTTGAGCAGCTTCGCGAGTGAAAAACGCTCGGGGGCGAGGGCGAGGTAGCCGGTCTCGATCTTTGAGAAGTCGAGCAGGTCTTCGATGAGCGCGAGCATATGCACGCTGGATGTTCGAATCGTCCTGAGATCCGCCATCGTCGACTCTGCGAGATTGGGGCGGGCTGCAAGGTCCTCTTCGACCATCTCGGAGTAGCCGATGATGATGTTGAGAGGTGTGCGCAACTCGTGAGTCATGCCCGCCAAGAAGCGGCTCTTGGCCAGGTTTGCCCGAACTGCGGTCTCTTTTTCGAGGGCGAGCCGGAGGTTCTCCTGGTGCTTGGACTTGAGCGCCTGCTCAGAGCGGACTCGTTCTTTTTCAAAGATCCAGGCGATCGACATAAAGAGCAACGAGGATATACATATAATCATAATATTAAAAAAATGCTCCGTGATATAGTCGGGACTCGTTGGCAGCCAACGTGTGCCGGTAAGGCTGACGAGTGCAGCGACGACCACGCACACACACATCGTACACACCCAACCCCACAAAGAGCCGAGGAAAAAGGTCGTCAGGAGCGGGAAAAACGCCAAAATAGCGAACATCGGCGATCCCAGGCCGCCCTGAAGCACGATAAAGACGATGATACTGAGGCCGGTGATCGCGACAAATAGGCCCTCGCCGAGCCGGGCTTTGCGCGAGGCCCGGATAAGCCAAGGTACCGCTGCGTAGAAGAGCATCCAGAGCGCGGTCAAGAGTTCGTCGATGAAGGGGAAGGGCTCCCGATCTGGAGCCAAGATTCGCGGTAGCACCAAGGAAAGAAAGCAAGCGGAGCTAAATAGGTGGGACATGCCGATCAGCAGGCGGAGTTTCCTCTTGTCCTCGATCGCGATGCCGTGCTCACGAGTCGGCAGGAACCAATCAATGAATGCGAAGATCCTGCCGGTGTCGTCGGCCTGCTCATTGTCAGTCATTGTCGGCGCGGTTTTGTTTGTGGTGCAGGGAGGTTCTTTGGCGTTGCTCCTGATTCTACTCGATAGTGTGCAATTGGGATCGCGCCTTCGAATGCGGCAATCTGTTCGCGCTCTTTAACAGCAGAGCCCGACCAAGTCGAGCCTAGGATAGCTGGCGAGGCGGGCCAAACGACGTGCCGAGCGTAGATGCTCTGCGCGAGTGCGGTCGCAGTTTCGGGTGTGGGCTGGTGTGAGCCGGTGTGAAGCCGCTCTCTCTCGCTGAGGCCCGAGCGAGTTCACCATGTGGGGCTCGCGGCCAGATGCACAGGATTATCTGGCCGCGAATCTGCGGCCTACGTCTTTACCCGCATGACGACGAAATCGATGGTGCCATCGTCGATGCTGTCGCCGAATCGTACGGCCTCTTCGACCGAGATTAGCCAGCGCATATCGCTATCGAGCACGCCTTCGCCGCCCGAAGGAACTGAGACTTCGGTGTCCCCCCGCTTGAAGTGGAGGATGCTGCGCATCGGATCTCCGTCGCAGGCGAAGGGGGTGATGCCGCTGCCTAGCGGAGTGGTCGTCACGAAGAGTATCTCTTCATCCCAATCGGACATGCCGCTGCTTCCGCCATATCGAGTGGCCTCGGCTGCGGCGACGATGATGTCGCCCTTGGCATCGACGAGCTTGAGAGTATGGCCAGTTTCGAGTTCCCAGTACTGGTATCGCTTCTCTGTAAGGGTGACCTCATCGCCGATGTTTAGATCGAGGGTCCCGGTTTGCGAGATCTCGATCGTCAGCGTGAGTTCGAAGGATCCTGTGTCGGGATCGGTGCACTCGAGGCCGACGATGACAGGCCCCGCGCTGTCGATCGACAGCGCTGTGCATGGCGCGACATGGGCTTTGTCGCAGGGATCTGGAGCGCCGCATTGAATGGCCCAGTCGGTGCCGGCCGCCGCGTTCGCGCCGACGGCTTTGCAGCTCGACTCGCCGCCGCTGCTATCGGTGCCGGTGCCGGTGTCGGTGTCGGTGTCGGTATCGCCGAAGCTATCATCCCCAGTCGAGCTCGTGCCGCTCGTGACGACTTGGGGAGTGCTTGTAATTATGCAGCTAGTTGCGGTCGATAAAAACAATGCAGTGATCGCTATGTGTTGGAGAGTATGTGTTAAATTACTGAAGGTCATGCTGCGAAATCTATCAGGCGTTCTCCGAAAGACAATGTTCGGGAGCGAGCAAGGAGGAGGGCTTGGCATGCTCGAAAAAGCGGCCGCTGGGTGGAATGGGTGAAGTTGCGCACTATTTTTGTTGTATTTGGTTCCGTGATCACTCCGCGATGCGAGAAAATACGGCCCAAGTGGGGTGAGTTCGGTCGCGCTGACTGCTTGGCTGCGTCAGTGAAGGGGGCGCCTGAAAAAACGAGTGCGCAATGTGCGCGTTCGGTGGGTGGATCGATTGCCTCCGAGATAGTTACCGTGTACGGAATATGCATTATGCCCATTGCCGAGGGACTCGGAGCCGCGTGTCTGTGCGCGAACGGAGAGCAGATCGTATTCCAGGCGGCTCTGCGGTACGAACACAATCGGTGCTGATGAGCGAGTGGGCGCTTTGGCGACGTGATAGCCTTTGCGCATGAGATACGCCGCGACGATGGTGCTCGTATGTTGCTTCTTCGGCGCTGGCTGTGAAGCCGGTGATAGCGCCAAGGCCAAGGCCGCGGTCGACAGGACGATCGATGACGCGAGTGTGCTCGCCAAAGAGGGTGCAGATGCGACTGACAGGGCGGCCGCTGCGGTCAAAGAGGGCAGCAAGACCGCAAGCGAGTGGGCGTCGGATGTGAAGCAGAGTTCCGGTGAGTTAAGCGCGACCGCGAGTCGCTGGCTAGACGAGGCCGCAGCGCACACCGAGGGCTCAGGGGCGACGATCGAGTCGATGCTTGCGAGCGGCGAACAAGTCGCTCCGACCGCCCTCGAGATCGGCAAATCACTGGCCTCGGCGGTCGAGCGCGACACGGTTTTCGAGCCGATCTTTCAGCGGATCGAGCCCGCAGAGCAAGGGGGTAAGGCCGACGATCTGGGGACCTCCAAGCGCGCCGATCAGGCGATCGCCGCGATGCCGCGTGTCGAGGTGATCGATGGTCTCTCCGTCGGTTTTCGCGATCTCACGAGCACTACGGCAAGCGAGCGGGTGAGCGAGAGCGGTTACCTCGTGATCTGGCGAAAGGGTGATTATCTGGTCGGGTTTGTCTACCGCTCGCGGCAGACAATCGACATCAAGACTCTTATCGCCGACGCTCCGCGATTGATCGCATTGGTCAAGGCGGCCCTCTAAAAACAGCGAGGCCGCGGGCGCATCAGCGGAGCTTGGTGAGCGCACCCTTGGCGCTCGCAGGAAGTTTTTCGTCGCGGAGCGCCGCACTCGCGAGCTCTAGGGCTGCTGCGTGCTCACCGACTGCGTCGGCGGCGAGGGCCATCACCACCAGAGTATCGCTCGGACCCCGTTCGGGCTTCGCCTTGAGGGCGCGTTTGAAGAGCGCACGAGCGCGGGCGGGATCCGGTTTTTGTTTTTTTGTCTGCAGCCCTTTGTTGCCGCCAGCGATCGTCAAGGCCTGTGCGCTGAGGGTGATCGGATGCAGCGGAGCTATCGCGCGGGCGCGGCCGAGGGCGATCGCCAGGGCCTTGCGATCGCCGCTCACGGTCGCCAGCATGAGCAGCCTCGCGGCAGGATCAAAGGACATCGCGTCGATCGCCAGGGCCTCGCGGAGGAGGGTCTTCTCGACGGTTAATTCCCCGCGCCGGCGGGCCAGTTCGCTGAGGCGGATGATCGGTTCGACGGCCTCGGTATTGAAGGTGCGCGCTTGCTTAAAGTGGGCAGCTGCAGAGCGCCAGCTCGGACCTTGGCGCAGTAGATCGGCGAGGGCCATGCGCACCGAGTAACCGTCGCCGCCGCGCTGGATCAGTCGCTGCAAAATGCGCTCTGTCTCGGCCGCATCGCCGCCGCGCAGGGCCGTGAGTGCGTCGCGGTAGAGGAGATCGCGGGGGTCCTTGGAGCTGCTGTCGGCACTCGGAGACCAACCGCTTATCGTGGTTTTGAGGCGGAGCGCGAGAGCTGCGTCGAAGTCGGCCTCGATGGTTGCAAAGGGTTTTCCCAAGTGCTTTTCAAAAAGCTCCTCGGTCGAGGCACCGCTGGCGTAGCCGACGAGGATCGCTTGGATCTTGGCGTGCCCGTAGGTCTCGCCGAGGTAGCGCAGGGCGTAGGCCGCAGAGGCGTAGGCGACCTCCATGCCGAGGGCGCTGCCGGCTCGGAGAAACGCGAGTTCGAGTTCACCGAGTCGACGGAGTTGGCCCTGACGCCTTGCGGTCGCGAGCAGCAGGGCGCTCTCCCGTGCCCACGCCGGATTCTCGACCTCGGACTCCCATTCGCTGAGTCCCTCGGTGAACCAGCGCGGCACTCGGCCGGCGCTCAGGCGGATCGCGTAGACGTGCGCGAGCTCGTGCCAGATCACCTGGTCGATGTTGTGTGTGCCCCGGTAGGGACCGATGAGGGTGATCAGCGGGCCAAAGCAGACCCCGAGGGCGCCGAGGCTGGGCACGCCGACGGTGCGGATCGAGAACTCGTCGGGGTCGGCGAAGACCTCGAGACGGAGGTCGCCAGGGTCGATGCCGTAGCGCCTGTCGAGACCGGCTCGGGCTCGGCGATAGGACTCTTGCAGGCCGCCCTCGACCCACTCGTGATCGTCGCTCGGAAGGCGCAGCGTGAGGCCGCTGCGGGGGTCCTTGATCTCGCTGTAGCGGCTGTTGATCGAGGTGTCGTAGAGGTCGAGCACGTTGCGGGTGCGCTCGTTGAAGTGGTCGCGCTTCCAGGCCTTGGCGAGCGCGGCAAGGCCTGCACTCTCGTCGGCGAGGCGGAGGCGATTGAGGCCAAAGGAAGAGTTGACGCTGGCATCGTCGGGGGTACGGCGGAGGGCGGCACCGAGGATTTCGTCGGCTTCGGGGTAGAGGTGCATCGACACCAGGAGTTCGGCAAGCGCGACTGCGTAGCGGCGACCGTCGTGGGCATGGGCTAGGGCGCGCGCTTCGATGTCGGCGGCGCCCTTGCGATCGCCGTCGATGATCGCGGCGGCGGCGAGTACCGCCAGTGCTTGGTGGAGGCTGGGGTCGACGGCGGTGGCCCGGATCGCGAGTTCACGGGCCTCGCGGCGACGACCTTCGATCACTGCGATTCTCGCGAGAGCCGCGAGTGCGAGCGGGTGCTCGGGGTCGGTTTGCAGGGCCATCGTCGCCAGGCGGGAAGCGTCGGCGAGCTTAAATTCATCCTCGAGCACAAGCGCCAGACCGCCGAGGGCATCGGCGTGCCAGGGGTCGCGCCGGAGAATGATCTCGTAGGTCGCGCTGGCGTCGGCGCTGGCGTATTTCTCTTGGAAGATCTGGGCGCGCAGGAGGAGCACGCGATCACGGACCAAAAGTTCGGGTTCAGGGCCAGGCACGGGCGCCTGTTCGGCCTCGCCGAGCACCATGTTGGCGTCGTGAAATGCACCGCTGGTACCGCGGGCGAGGGCGGCCTGGGCAACGGCGAGCAGCTCCTCCGCGTTCTTTGCGGAGCTGTCGTCGTAGGCATCGTAGAGCGCCTCCATCAACGCTTTGCCCTCACGTTCGCGGCCATCTCCGCGGGCGCGGAGCAGGGCCAAGAGTTCGCCCTTGGCGGCGAGATCATCGGCCGCGACGACGATCGCCTCACGCAGATGCGCCTCTGCGCGGGCCAGATCGCCGCGCCGGATGCGGAGGCGAGCGCGGGCACGGAGCTGTGCAGATTTGGCCCTTGCACCGGTCGCGCTGGCGTTTTCTAGGGCCGCTTCGGCGCCGTCCAGATCGCCCAGAGCAGCGCTCGCGTGGGCGAGAAAAAACGCAGCCTCGAGGTCGTCGGCGTGGGCGACCGTCCAGATCCGAAGGAAGTCGATCGCGCCGCCGTGGTTGCCGCTGGCGATCGCGGCTTCGACCCCGTCGCGCTCGCGCACGGGCCCTGGCGGCGGCCGTTGTTGCGGGGCTTGTCCGTGGGGCCTGTCGGCCAGCGGAGGCGGCTCGTCAAACTCGGAAGTGGTTGGTGAACGCTCGCCTGCGGCGTTGAGATCTTCGGGGGTGATCGTCGACTTTGCCGGACAGCCGCCCGTGAGCGCGACGACGATTAGTGCGCTGAGGACCCGGAGGGCGGAGCCTCTGGGGTGCGGACCGGGGCTGCGCCGAACTCTGAGCATGCTGAGGGGATCTTTCGGGGCTCGAATCACGCTGTCAACCCGGGGGGGAGGCTCTGCTATCCTCGCCGCAATGGCTGGTCCGAGCAAGGCACACACCGCCTATCCCTCTGAGGTCTACGAGAGCTTCGACGCATTCATGCAGAGCGTGCTCAAGGACGTCTACGAGCGCGGCGCAAAGCGGGCCGAGTTTGTCGCCCTGTTGCTCGCATCTGGGGAACTGATGCCGATGGCATGGGGGCGGATGCGTAAGAGCGGCGTCCGCGAGTTTGCGATGGGGGCCGCGGGGGTCGTCGCGCTCCGCTACGCGATCGCCTATCTGGTCAGCGGTCCGCTTGGCATCGCGCTCACGGGCTTCACGGTCGCCACCCTGATCTCCTTCTTTTGGAGCAACCAGCGCGAGGTGATGGCTCGGCGCAAGCCCTACAAGCAGCTGATCAGCGACACCCGCGAGAAGTTCGAGGACATCCAAGCACGCTACCAAGATGGTCGCTACGACAGTGGCGAGCGAGCGCTCCTGATCGAGGGCCTGCTGCGGCGCATGCTCAGCGTGATCGAGGCGCCGATCGAGAGCGACGACGACGACGACGACGACGACGACGCGTAAGTCGCGCGCTCCAGGGCATGGGAGGCGTCGGTGCCGGCCTGTGCCCGTGATACCTTCTGCCGATGGCAAAGAGTGCGAAGGGCGTCGCTTCAGGGGTTTCTGCGGCCTTTCGTGGGGTCCGCTTTGCGCTCGCCCATCCTGAGATCAGGCGCCTCTATCGTCAGCTGTTGGTGGTGCTTTTTCTGGTGGCGCTTGCCCTGTCGGGGCTGCTGACCGGGAGTCTCTGGTACTTCACGGGGATCGCCGACGATGCCTCGAGCTTAGCGGTCGCGGGCCTCTGGATCCTGCGGATCGCCGGGCAGATCATCATCCTGATGTCGGCGCCGCTGCTCGCATTAATGGTGGTCAACGCTTTCCTTCCATTTCTCGGAGAGCGCGCTTTCTTGGGCGCGCTGCGGGTGCTGGATCCCGCCCGTGCGGACCGTCTAGAGGCGAGCGAAGGCCTCAGTTTTGCCGGTGGTCTCAGCTCCTCGCTGCGTCGTCTCGTGCACTTTGTGGCGCTGACCTTGCTCGCGTTCGGCACCACCTTGATCCCGCTGGTGGGAGTGATTCTCGGGCCTGTGCTTCAGCTTTGGGCGACCTCGCGGGCGCTGACGTGGGAGCTGCTCGATCCCTATTTTGACATGCAGGGCCTGAGCTACGCCGACCAGCGCAGCTACCTCCGGGGCAATCGCCGCGCTGTCTTTGGCTTCGGCTTGCCGCTCTCATTTGTCCTCGGCTTGCCCTTTGTCGGCCCGCTCTGTTTTGGCCTTGCGCAGGCCAGCGCGGCGTTGCTGATCGTCGAGGTCTTAGAGCCCGAGGGCGGTAGCGCGGGCGCGTAGATTCGATGGGGTGATCGTTCGCGACTCGGCGGCCGGCAGCGCGGGTCGTGCGTGAACCAATGATTGCCGCGCGGTCGTTTGCACTGTTCGTTTGTTCGAAAGTGTACAGAGGTGCACTCGCCCTTCGCCGAGCCCCGGCTGTGTGGGGCTCCGCCTTCGGGTACTATCCCGATCGAGGGCAGATGGGGCTCTTGTATGGCCGGAATTGGAGATGATAGCGGTGGATGAGGTCGAGAATCGCGGAGAGATCCTGATCGTCGAGGACACGAAGGTCAGCCTTCGGATCGTCTGTGAAATCCTCGCAGCCCAGGGCTATTCGGTGCATCCGGCGATGACCGGAGCGCAGGCCCACGAGGTGGCGATGCGTACGTCCTTGGATCTGATCCTCCTCGACATCAACCTGCCGGGAAAGAGTGGGTTCGAGATCTGTCTGGAGTTCAAGCAGATCGCCAAGCTCGCCGATGTACCGGTGATCTTCATGAGCGGGCGCAGCGAGATACTCGACAAGATCAGGGCGTTTGAGGTCGGCGGTGTCGACTACCTGACCAAGCCCTGCCATGCGGAGGAGTTGCTCGCCCGGGTGGCGACACATGTCTCGATCCGTTCGTTGCAACGTGAGCTTGGCGAGGCCAGGGCAGAGTTGGAACTGGCGTTAGCATCGGCCCAAGCCGCCGAGGAGTCGGCCTCGCGGCTTCTGGATCGCATGTTGCCCGCGTCGGTGGCGGCTCGCTTAAAGGAGGCCGACAGCCCCTTTGCGAGCCACTTCGAGGAGGTCACAGTGCTCTTTGCGGACCTCGTGGGGTTTACCCAATACGCTGCGAGCGCGACGCCCGATGAGCTGATCGACTACCTAAACCAAATTTTCTCAAATTTTGACCTGCTCACTCGCTGGCACGGCATCGAGAAGATCAAGACGATCGGCGACGCCTATATGGTGGTGGGTGGCCTGCCCGAGCCCCGCGAAGATCACTCCCAGGCGGTCGCTGACCTGGCCCTGGCGATGCTGAATGTCGCCCGTGTGCGCTCGCATCTGCCGCTGCGAATCGGCATCCATCGGGGCTCGGTCGTCGCCGGTGTGATCGGCCGCTCCAAGCCCAATTACGACCTCTGGGGCGATACTGTCAATATTGCGAGTCGGATCGAATCGTACGGCCGAGCCGACTCCATAAGTGTGAGCAAAGAGGTCCACGATGCGCTCGGTGACGATTACGAGTTTGATGATGGGCAGGTGATCGATGTTCGCGGTCGCGGGCCAGTGTTAGTATACGAACTCCGAGGTCGGCGCACACCGGGCAAGCGCGGGCCCTTGCTGCCCGGGCTCGGCAGTCTTCCGCAGAGTTGAGTTTCGGCGAGCGTTGGCATCAGCCGATGCCGCGGAGCGAGAAGGTATCGTAGACCGAAGCGAATCGTCGCTCGAGATCGAGGAGCAGGGCGAGCGCCCTAGGGCCGTCCCCCTCGGAGCACCGGGTCTCGATTGCAGTGGCCAATGCGACGATTTGTCTGAGGTTGAGGCCGCCAGCGCTGCTCTTGAGGCTGTGGGAGCTGGCCGAGGCCTCCCGCAAATCGCCGGTCTCAAGGGCGATCCGCAGGCGCGCGATCAGCTCGTCGCCTTCGTGCAGGAAGAGATCGATGATCTCCTCGCAGACCCGCTCGCCAAGGAGTTCTGTCAATCGTTTGTAGCTCTCTTCGGTCTCGAGCTCGAGATCCTCACTGTCCCAGATCGCCGCGAACATCGACTGATCGGGGGACTCGGGTCGGTCGCTAATCGCGTCGATCACCTGGGAGCGCTCGAGTGCAGCTCGGAGTTCGCTCATCTGCAGTGGCTTGCTGACAAAGTCATCCATGCCCGCCGCGAGGCAGGCTTCTTTGTCGATGGTCATCGCATTCGCTGTGATCGCGACGATCCGCGGCTGATTTTTCCCCAGCTTGCGGATCTCCGCGGTTGCCTGGATTCCGTCGAGCTCGGGCATCTGTACGTCCATTAGGATGACGTCGTAGCTGTGTTGCTTCGCGAGTTCGAGCGCCTGGGCGCCGGTGAACGCCGAGTCTGCGCGATAGCCGAAGCGGTCGAGCGCTCGGAGGATCAGCGAATGGTTGGTGGCGTTGTCCTCAGCGACGAGAATAAAGAGTGGATTACGGGTCGCGAGTTCGGGATCAAAGGGAGAGGGGGTGATCGTCGGTGCGGCTCTGGGAGTGCTTCGATGGGCCCCGCAGGCGTGCATCAGGGCCTCGCGCAGGTGTGTTCGGCGGATCGGCTTGACGAGGATATCTGCCTCGGCGTCGAGGTCGTTTGCCCGCTGGGTGTCGATCGGCGAGAGCAGGATGACCGGGATCTCGGCCCTTCGCAGGGCCGCGAGCAGCTTTTGTTCGTGCTTGTCGGTGAGCAAGACATCGACCAAGGCGACGTCAAAATGGGAGCCGGCTCGCAGAGACTCCAGGCTCTCGGTGCCGCTCTTGAACGCCTCGACGTGCATGCCTAGGGCCTCGGTGTGAGCTGTGAAGTAGCGCCGCTGGTGGTCGCTTTTATCGACGATGAGCAGTCGCTTCTCGCGAAGCACTGCGGGTATTGGCAGGTGTTTCTCGGGGGCCTCACCGATCGTGCCGACGATCGTAAATGAGAACGTCGAGCCCCGCCCAACCTCGCTCTCAACCCAGATCTTGCCGCCGAGCATCTCGGCCAAGCGGCGGGAAATCGCGAGCCCTAGGCCAGTACCGCCGTACTTACGGGTGGTCGAAGTATCGACTTGACTAAAGCTCTGAAAAAGCTGGTCGACGCGATCGGTCGGCACTCCGATACCGGTGTCTTCGACCGAAAAAAGGAAGGTACTGCGGGGGCGTCCGTCAGCCGTGGGCTCGTTCGCCTGGGCGGAGACTCGGACGATGATATCGCCGCGCGGCGTAAATTTGATCGCATTGCCAAGCAAGTTAAGGAGGATCTGTTGCAGCCGGGTCGCGTCGGTAAAGACCACCTGGGGCGTACCCTGTGCGAACTCAAGACAGAGGTTGAGCGGCCTCTGTCCGAGCTTGCTCGCGGCGACCAGGCAGAGAATCTCCTCGACAAAATCCTCGATGCGCACAGCGTCGGTCTCGAGCTGGAGCTTGCCCGCCTCGATCTTGGAGAAGTCGAGGATGTCGTTGATGATCGTCAGCAGCCACGAACAGGACGAACGCAGCACCTCGACGAAGTCGCGCTGCTCGTGGTTGAGCTCGGTATCGCATAAAAGATCGGTCATGCCGATGATGGTTGTCATCGGCGTACGAATCTCATGGCTCATATTCG
>CAYYUP010000095.1:0-20950 GCA_964474905.1 uncultured Nannocystis sp.
CGGACATACTCACTGCGGTTGAATGCGGCAGTGGCTTTCGCAACATCCGACTGCCCCTCTTCCGATATCTGATGGTCGACGGGAGCTGTGACAAGCCCGAGAACAACAGCTAGTAGGCTTAGTATAGAAAAATTCATGTTTAGATACTCGGGGGCAAGATTTTTGGCTTGCAGTCGACGGGACAGTTTTTCACCGTCTCGCCTCTCTGCGCGTCGCATATTCCGTCAGCATTACACGCGCTTCGTGGCTTCGGTTCGGCACCCAGCGAACCTCCGGTCAAAGTCTCTAGAGGCAGCTCTTCGTGCCCCCCCGCGTGCTGCAGCCGACGAGCACGTCTGCGCTCCGCAACACACCTAGGGGTATCGAGTTCACCGATGACTTGGTCAAGGACGCCGCGAAGCTTTTTCAAGTCGCTAGCGTCCAGTTTGCCTGTCTTCGACCAGTGGACATTTTGCTGGCAGTCAAGAACCACCGTTGTCGGCAGGCTCACTCTCCCGCCAAGGGCAGCTTCTAGCTCGGTGAGCCCTCTACTGTCCGCATCTGGAAGCCGTCCGTCCGAGACAAACTCGCTTGGGCTCGGCCCGCCTAGCGTGTCATACATGGCCCGTGCGGCGCTCGATCGTACTTGATCGTCGACAAGTACGGGAACGAAGTGGAGCATCGGCGCTCCAAGATCATCCATGAGTTCCTTGAAGGCCGGGAGTTCTTCAATACACGGAGTACAAAACGTGCCCCAGAAGTTCAAGAGCGTCGCCTCGCCTGATCTTAGGACATTTTTGGCGAGAGGTTCGACGTTCAGATTCTCGCGGAGCACACGAACGGAGAGTAGGCGCTCCCCGTCGATCATCCGCGGAGGGATCTTGGCGCCGGTCTGCGCAGAGACCTGCACGACCTCATCGTGACTGTCGATCGCCCCAGGCTCTGGCACGTCGCTCTCTTCTGTCCGGAGAACGAACAACTGGACGACTGCCCAGGCGCATACCCCCCCCAGCAATATTGATGGGACCGATCGCAGCGAGATCGACCGGCCGACCACCAAAGCTGAGGCCGTCGACGTCCGCTTGCCGGACGAAGGCGGAGACAAGATGCTTTTATGCGATTCAGCACTCATCATATACCTGCTTCAACCCGACAAGGAATTGGAATCACAAATACAGCCTGGTTGATCGTCTCTTCGGCCCACTCTCGCTGCTCCGGAGAGGCATGCCCACGGCTGTCGATGACCCGCAAAAAGCGCTCTTCGTCCTTTGTATCCCACAGGATCGATCTCTTTAAGGAGAGCAGTGAGTAGCGGTCGCCATTGAGCGGCCACGCATCGCTGAGATTGGCGTCTTTGATGATCGGCAGCTTGTCCGTCGAGCTACTGCCCGCCCCCTTTGTCGCTTTCGCAGCCTCTTCGATCACATACCTGGCCTCGAGGAGCCGGCGCAGCGCCATCACCCCGTTCTTGCCTGTGTCGTCGCCGCCGGTTGAACTCGCGGTCGCCACGAGAATAACGACCTCGGCGTCCGCCAGCATGGGTATCAAGGGTCGGACGCTGTCGATGTAATGAGCGCGGGTCTTGTTCCACTTCGGCGATCGACCCTTGACCTCCCACCTCCGAGGGTGTCCGTAGTCAAAGTGGATCGCAAAGACGGTGTCAAACTCGCGAAGGAGAGCGTCGAAGTCGCCGGTCGAGATGACGACCTCCTTTAGTTGTGCCGCCGTACACTCTTTGGCGTTGCCGCACTTCCTGACGGTCTTTTGGATGAAGTCGACGGCCTCTTTTTTTCGACAGACCTCCGCCCCCACAACCCTGCTGTAATGCCCCTCGATGCACTGCAGGTCGCTGTTCTCGGGAAGTTCGCAGCCCTCCGAAGGGCAGGGGTTGCCAGCTCGACAAGCGGGTTTCTTGGCGAGGGCCTCGCCCGCAGAAGTGTCGGCGATGCACACCTTTCGCGAGCAGTAGTAGCCCTCAGAGCAATCGCCGCTTCCCTCGCACTCGACAGGCGTCTGACTGGCCTCCCAAGCAAGAACACCGAGCAGCCACAGCGCCACACACAGCGCCGGCAGCATTGCAACGAGAAGCCAGCTCTCGCGATCCACCTTCATTTTGACGCCTTGCTTCGCTCGCCCATGAGCTTTGTGACCTGGGCTCGCGTGTGATTTAAAAACCTGTCAAAGTTCCGGTACTTCTTGTTTCCGTCCAGTTGCAGCCCAAGAGGAAGTCGGTCGTGCTCGCTATCCAAGAAGGTTAAAAATATCGCCGGGGTGCCTCGGGCGCCCTTCTCGTTGTAGACAAACGTGGTATGTGCATTGACAACCTGCAGCGCAGGATTTCCGCGGCTCTCGTCGCGGATACACGCCTCGATTTTTTTCATCTCTTCGCCACCACGATCAAACCCCGAAACGAATGCGGAGGCGCCGAGGAGCTTCGTGACCGTAAATGCACCCTTTTCGCCGCCCGCCGCGGCTTCTTGGTCGAGCGGGTAGCGTTGACGATCGAAGAGCTCTTGTACCATTTGAATCCCGCTGCCAGGGGCAAGATCCTCGGTACACTCAATGGCGCGCGCAGCCTGACATGAGTGATGAAACCGAGACTCCGGGCGCACGCCCGTCGCGGACTCGCCGGCAGCGTCGGTGCTCAGACACGGCTCACCAGCCATCGGGAGGTGGAGGATGCTCAGACGAAGCGCCCCCTTTTTATCCCGAGCAACCGCGTACCAGTGCTCGAAAGCCGTCTTGCAGGAGTCGCATACGAGGTCAATGGCAAGGGAGACCTCGGCGACCGGCTGGGACAGCTTCTTTGTGTCTGGTCGATAGGTCAGCCGCGAACTCGGGAGTCCCCGGACATCCGTAATGCAGCGGGGTTCGGTCTCGACATCGCGAAGGCGCTGATCATGAATGACCATCTGAACCAAGAGCGCTGCGAAAAACAAGAGCGCGTTTTGACGGATCCGGGCTCCGCGCCTAGCTATTTTTCTGCTCCAGAGCGTCCCTAGGAGTTTGCCGCTGCCACGGGGAGCCAGCATCGCCGTAGCGCTCAACAGGGCGATGTTCAAAGCGTAGAGACTTGCGCAGTAGGAGCAGCCACCTCCAACTACAAAAAACGCGTAGGCGGCGAGTGGAATCGAGGCCAGTACCCCCGCAAGCCCGCAGTAGAGGAGAAGGGCCCGATCAATGACACTCTCCCTCGACGCGAAGGGCAAGCCAAAGGCTAGGCGAAGGACGACGATGTAGTAGGCAGTGGCAGCAATGGTGATCGGGTAGCCGGCGATCTCCGACCATGGGCTGCTGAGAACCCGATCGCAACTGAGAAAGGGACCGACCTTGCAGGCAGAGAGAAGCGAAAAATCGCAGTGGTAAGCGCTGCGAAACTTCGCAACCGTTAAGAAGACGCTAACACAGAGGCCGGTGAGAGCGATCCCTGAGATCAGCACGGCAGCCCGCGAGTGTGCAGAGCGGCCTGGGCGTGCCTTCGCCAAGACTGAAGTCTCCCACACATGCCCGTGTTCGTCTACCTAGCCGTCCTTCCGCACTATCCAAGTGTCCATAGATGTGTAACCCAGAACACGGAATTTACTGTCAGTCCTATACGCAGGACACTACGAAGGACCGTACGAAGGAACGGTTTAGGTATGTGTCCACAATAAAGGACAGTCTGCGGCGGTTCTTCGACATGAGTCGCCCTCGATCACCGCCTCGAGCGAACCAGATGCGTAGCTGCAAAGACCTGATCAGACTAATAAAACTGCTTAATCCGAATGGCGTGGGCTTGCCTACAATAGCGGTGAAAGCGAAGCATTTTGGAGTGAGAGGAGGGTCTTCTGTGGCTCACGGCGCAACTTACACATTTCTTGAGATCTGCATTTCGAGTGTACTAATTGTATACATACTTACAATTTGTTAGGCTATCGATGCTCAGATAGAAGTTCGCCCAGCTTTATCTAAGCAAGCTTTGGTAAGCTTGCCCACCCGTATTACAGCCAATTTTTATAACTCTCGGACGCAACTCCAAGCGTGGTTGAACCCGCTAGAGAACCCCGAGCGCGTGCAACATGACGACGACAATCGCCACCGGCACCGCGTAGCGCAGCAGCTGCAACCAGGCAAAATAGACGCCCGGCAGCGAGCCGAGCTTGGAGCCCGCCTTAAACGAAGCCTCGCGGGCGCGACCCCCCAAGCGCCAGGCCGTAAAACCCGCGATCCCGAGGCCGCCCAGTGGCAGCATCCAGTTGCTTGCGAGGTAGTCAAACGTGTCAAACCAGTTGCGCTCGCCTATCCAGTGGGCCTCTGCGCCAAAGGTTCCGTTGGTACTGCCGCTTAGCGCCGACGGAATGCCGATGACAAAGACCAGACCAGCGGTCACCAGCACCGCGTTGCGACGGCTCCAACCCCGCTCGTCGATCAGGTAGGCAGCCGCCACTTCGAGCAACGAGATCGCCGACGAAAGCGCGGCAAAAAAGAGCAACACAAAAAACGCCAGCGACCAGATTTGCCCGCCGGGCAGCGAGGCGAAGGCCAGCGGCATGTTGATGAAGACGAGCCCCGGCCCGTTCGCGGCCTCCATACCGGCGCTAAAGGTGATCGGAAAGAGCACCAGGCAGGCCATCAGGGCGACGATGGTATCCAGGGCCGTGGTCGCGAGCGAGACCGCGATCACATCGTCCCTGCGGGAGAGGTAGGAGCCGTAGGTCAGCATCGCCCCCATGCCCAGGCTGAGCGTAAAGAAGGAGTGACCGAGCGCCTCGAGCACCGCATCGCCGGTGAGCGATTCGAGGTGAAACCCAAAGACAAAATCGACGGCGCGACCAAAGCCGTCGAGCGTCGTCGCGTAGGCCAGGAGCGCCGCCATCATCAGCAAGAGCACCGGCATCAGCACCCGAGCCGCGCGCTCGACCCCTCCCTTAATGCCGCCGAGAACGATCACGGCTGTGATCGCCATAAAGAGCGAGTGGTAGCGAAGGTTGATCGCAGGGTCAGCGTAGGTCGAAGCAAACAGCGTCTGCGGATCGCTCTTCAACAGCTCGCCGGTGATCGCGAGCCAGACGTAGTGCAGCGACCAGCCAGCGACGACGCTGTAGTACGAGAGGATGACGATCCCGGTCGCGACCCCGAGCCAGCCGACGCTAACCCACGCAGTCGGCTCGCCGCGCAACTTGGGAAAGGTGCCGACCACCGACGACTGCGACATGCGCCCGAGCAGCACCTCGCCGATCATGATCGGCAGGCCGATGAGCAGGATACAAACCAGATAAATGAGCACAAAGGCGCCGCCGCCGTTCATGCCGGTGATGTAGGGGAACTTCCAGAGGTTGCCGAGACCGACCGCCGAACCGGCAGCCGCCAAGATAAAGCTCAACCGGGATCCCCACTGGCCGCGACCTTCGCTCATGCTGTCGACCTACCGCCGCGCGCGCGCGCATGTCAACACAGGTCGACCGAGACCCAGCTGCCGAGCCGGCCCCAATAATGGGCCAGAGACCGCCAAAAGGGCCCATAGGCCGCCTTCTAGACCCTCACACGACCTCTTGTCTCGACCCTGACGCTGTGCTCCCATCGATCCGTGGATCTTCGCAGTATTGAAATTGGGATCGGCGCCCGAAGGGGCGACCGCGGGTGGCAGAGGCTCTCTAGACGTGTATCGGCGGCGCTGCTCGTGGCCTGCGGATGCGGCGACTCAGGCTCGGCCGATGGCGGCGGCACGGCGACCCTGTCGACCACCGCCTCCGCCTCCGCCTCCGCCACCGAAACCGGCACCGGCACTGGCACCGCAACCGGCACCACCGGCACCGCCACCAACACCACTTCGCCGACCTCCAACTCCGGCGCCAGCAACAGCGACAGCATGGGCACCACGACGATGGGCACCGAGAGCGACTCGGTGGGCACCTCGGAGTCGAGCGGCATGATCCCCGACATGGGCCCCGCTTGCGAAGAGACCTGCGAAGACGGCGTCTGCGTTGGCGACGTCTGCTGCTCGCAGGATCAGGTATGTGGGGACATCTGCTGCGAGGGAGACGCGGTCTGCTCATTTCTTCAATGTGTAGTCCCCGGCGCGACCTGCATCGACGCCAGCGAATGCCCCGACGACTCGTACTGCGAGTACACATTAGGCGAGCCCGGCTCGATGGGCGGCGACATGTGCCAGGGCGGCTACGTGCCCGCAACCGGTAAGTGCCTGCCGAGCCCCCCGGAGTGCGAGCCCGGCGAGGAGCCCATGGACGGCGAGGCGATCACCTGCCTCGCCGCCTGCGAGTACATCCCCGAGAACAGCTTTGAGCCCGAACTCAAGTACCACTGGGATAAGGGCAATGTGATGATGCCGCCGATCGTCATCCAGCTCGACGACGACAACTGCGACGATGTCATCGATGAACGCGACATCCCCGAGATCGTGTTCATGACTTTTGTCGGCTCTGGCTACAATACCAACGGCACCCTGCACGCGATCTCGATCGTCGGCGGCGAAGTCATCGAAAAATTCTCCGTCAACCCGCAGACCGATCGCCTCTGGGCCGGGCGCGCGCTCGCAGCCGGAAACATCGACGGCGTGCCTGGCAACGAGATCGTCGCCTGCACCGACAACCTCAAGGTGCGCGCCTTTAATGCCGACGGCACCGACCTCTGGACCTCCGCCGCCGTCACCTGCGACCAACCATCGATCGCCGACTTCGACGGCGACGGCGAGGTCGAAATCCTCGTGCAAGGGGCGATTCTCGACGGCAAGACCGGCACCACCAAAGCGACCTTCCCGATCAAGGGCCCGAGCTGGTGGTCCGAAAAGACGATCGCCGCCGACATCGATGCCGACGGCCTGCTCGACGTCGTCACCCCCACTCGGATCTTCAAATCCGACGGTTCGCTGGTGGTCGACTCGGGACTCGGAGGCACCTTTCCTGCGGTCGCCGACTTGGACCTGGACGGCAAGCCCGAGATCATCACCATCCACAACGTGCACGGTCAGGGGCCGCACCACCTCCACGTCTGGCGCTACGATCCCCAGCTGCCCGACAAATACGAGATCCTCCGGGTCAACATCGACATCAACGGCCCGCTCTCCCCTGCGCTCTGCCCTGTGGGCTCGGCTGGCAACATCGGCGGCGGCGGACCACCGACCATCGCCGACTTCAACGGCGACGGCATCCCCGACGTCGGCGTCGCCGGAGGCATCGGCTACGCGGTCTTCGACGGCGCCAAGCTGATGGACCTCAATGTGCCCAATGCCGATACCATCCTCTGGATCAAACAATCCCAGGACTGCTCCTCCGCACTCACCGGCTCCTCCGTCTTCGACTTCAACGGTGACGGCCAGGACGAAGTCGTCTACGCCGACGAGATCTACATGCGAATCTACAATGGCAGCACCGGGGACGTGCTCGCCCAGGTCTGCAATACCTCCGGCACTCTGCACGAATACCCCCTCGTCGCCGATGTCGACAACGACGGCCAAGCCGATATCATCGTCGCCTCAAACAACTACTCAGGGCTCAACTGCGGCGGTATCAAGACCCGCGGCATCCGCGTCTTCGGCGACGCAAATGATCAATGGGTCCGCACCCGGAGGATCTGGAACCAACACGCGTACCACGTGACAAATAAGATCACGATCACTCAAAACTGCCCTGCGCGTTCACAGAAGGCCGATTGTGTCTTTTCAGACAGGACGACTTCAGGCCTTGTTTGTACTGATTCTGTCCTGTCCGAAAAAAACCATGGCAGAGGCGATCACGACCGTAAGGCTCCGCTCGCTGCGGCCAAAGGGCCGATCTTACGAAGTCACTTGCAGCGGGCTTCCGGAATTTTTCGTTCGCGCGCTGCCAAGCAGACGATTGGTGTTGTTTGCTCGCTGGCGCGTCGACGGCCGCGACACGAGAATGCGCCTAGGCGGGCTCAGCGACGCGTACTCGCTCGACGCGGCCAGGCGGTAGGCGGCGCTGGTACTCGCCGGCGTTTCAGTTACAGAGACGGCACCGCGCCGATCGATGAAGTTGCGGGCACGCCTAAGCGCGCTCTCTCGCGACCGAACTCGCGGCAAAGCGCAGCGCTCTCCTGAGCAACTGCAGCACGAGATCGCAGTCGCACAACAGTTAACGGTGCGCGCTTTACTCGCATCATTGAGGACTAGGAGCACATCGATATGTAAAATCCCCTATGCGGGCATTAAACGCCTCGATTCGCGCCGGGTTAAGCGTTTTATGAGCACTCGCCAGGTCACTACTCCGCGCCTGTGCCGTAGAACATCGACGAGACTACGCCGTCTTCATGCGTCAGAAAAAGCCCCCAATACACCGAACCAACGACCAGTGTGTCATCGGAATCCCCGTTGTAATCCGAGGAGATAGCGCTCGAGTAGATCGATTTGGCCTCGCTGAGTTGGCTGCCGATGCCGACGCCCTCTCGAGTCTTGAGCTTGGATACATCGCCCACATTGATGTCGGTCAGGACGGCAGCCCCGCCGCCAACGGCCATCTTTAGCCAAAGTCCTTGGCTGTCGTAGTTCCAATACTGAATCGTGTCGCCGGTAGCCCCCTCGACTGTCTTCTTGCCCTTGGTCTCGGGGCGACCCAACGCCTGGACCACGGCCCTGCCCCTCATGCCAGTGGATAGCGGGCCTATCGAGGTCTCGAAGTCATCGACCGTCATTTGGGTACCCGGCAGATCTTTGAGAGGACAGAGACCCTTGAGGATGAACGAGCCGACCTTGGAGGATGCAGTCCAGTTCTCCCGCTCGCCAAGCAGGTCCGCTGGATGACCTGCCTCGCCGATCTCACGGCAGGCGCGGGAGAGGGTGCCAGCGACGATCGTGCGGCTCCCCTTGATGGCCCTTGACTCGAGCTTCTTGCACTCTTCAGCCGAGGGGCGGCAGGAGGTCAAAATCTCCTGCCCCGCGCCGACCCTGCGTGCATAACACAAGCAACTCCAGTTGACCAAAGGGAGATCGCTATCACTCCTCGGCGGTTCTGTGCCGGGTCCACCCAGATCATCGTTCGCAGGTAGCTCCGCTGCGGGAGCCTCGGCTAGAGCATTCGCTGCTCCCGGTTGTCCTGGTGCTGCCGGTGGCTCCGCCACCTCTGCTGCGTCTGCCCTTGATACATCTGGAGTTGGTTTTGAGTCCCTCTGGTCATCAGCCTTCGATCCGCTTGTGGCATGGGAGCTGCATGCGATCAGGGAGAGAACGAGGAGTGCGGTTATTGGCGAAGCCGCTCGCATATGACCTACTCTAGCTGATCATCTCGAGGTCGGGCCAAGTAACCGCGAGACCGACATAGCGCGCTCAACTGCGCCCCCCCACGGGAGCGCATCGAAGTCCTAATCGCGCAAGCGGGTCTACGAAGCAGCACGAGCTCGCCACCCCGAACGATGGAGCGGCTCCTACTCGTTGAGTCGCGGATCAAAAGCGGCGCGGGTCAGGGTATTCGAGTCGGTGTGATGAAAGGGCTCATCCCGCCCCTTAACCACGAGGACGGTGTCCTCGTGGTAGCTCCAGGCGTCGTCACTGAGCAACTTCACCTTGAGGGTATAGCTGACTGTCCTGAACTCCCTATCGAGGAAGGGATTGCTGCAGATCCCAAAGGTGGCGGAGCCCAGCTTCGCTGCGAGGTCGAAGCTCTCCGCGTGCCTCAGCGCCTGACCGCCAGCGATCACCGAGATCCCTCTGGGCACGATGAAGCAGCGCATCACGAGTTCGCGCTCGCCATCGTAGAGCCAGTAACCGGACTCTTCGTGAAAGGGCTGGTCGCTGCCGATTCGCCACGCCACTGTCTGGTAGCGCAGGCCGTGGAGGATCTGCTCGTGGTTGTCGACGCGACCGATCGACTCAAAGACGATCCGCTCGCGGAATTCGCTTCGAGCGGTCTGCTGCCGATTCGGTGTCTCAGGTGCAAGATCCTCGCCCTTGTCCCCTTCCCAAACCCCGACTAGGCGCGCAAGAGGACCAAGGTTGTCGTCAAAATCGCTCATGCGTTCCTTCTACAGCAGACCAAAGGACAACGACAACCCCTCCATCACCAGTTCGAGCGACACCGCTCGCGTCTAGTCGACGACGAACGGGCTCTATCGCTTCGCGAACCCGTCGGAGGACTCTTCGTGTCGATTGCGTCGTCGTCATGGTCGTGCGAGGCCGGTGGACATCCTGCCGTCACTATACCAAGCTCTCCCGGCAAGCTCGGGACTCTATGTCCAATTATTCGACATCGAGCAAGCAAAGCAGTGCAGCGGTCGGGCCTCCGAGATCCGCTGATGCGTCCGTCTTGATCGCGGACGCAGGGCCGGCATACTCGAGGGCACGAAGACCGTGCTCCGCGAGCGATGCGCGGCCGCGAGATCCCCCGAAGCGGTATTGGATTTGTCCTGATATTGTCGCAAATGCACAAAACATCGTCAATCGAGCACGCAGCCCTCCCTCTGCGGCAGAGACTCACTACATGACAAATGTCAACGAGGACGGCTCGATCCCCGCGGTCGAATCGCCCAATTGGCAGCTTCCCTCGCTCAACAATTTCCGGCAAAACGTGCAGCCCGAGGGCGAACTCTCGGCGCCGGATTTGGTCGTTCGCGTCTTCCCGCGCTGCATCGGTGACTACGGGCTCATCGCTCGGGTCCGCAACCTAGGCCAAGCCGCGGTGCCTGCGGGCGTCGCCGTCGGCTTCTACGAGGGGGACCCTCAGATGGGCGGCGTTCTCCTCGGTCAGGGCGTCACCAGTAATATTCTCTACCCGGCAGAGGCCGAGGATGTGATCCTCGACCTCCCGAACGCATCCGACGCGATCAAGGACGGCCTCGTCGATGTCTATGTTGTCGTCGATGACGGTATGCCGGATCACCCGTGGCATGAGTGTCGGACTGATAATAACTCCGATCACGCCACCGGAAAGTGCACCGCTCCGGGCTAGCGGCCAGACTCGTCGTCGAGCAAAGGGAAGCTGCCCTCAAACGAAGACTGGCCGACGAGGCGCACTCCGGCGGGTGAGGGCGGAGCGCAGGCGCTTCTAAACTGTCCAGTTGAGAGGACGACCAAGCGAGCACTTATATGTAGACATCATCACCTTTAGCCCTGAAACTACTCTCTCTCGACCGGAGTGCAACTCCGCGCAAAGGATCCCCCCGATGATCAGCCTCGCACTCCTCCTCTTCACGGCCGCCGAACTCAGCGTTCCGACACCCAAACCGCTCACGATCCTCGGCGGCGACGTGGTCGAACCCTGCGCCTGGCCGATGGTCGTCAGCGTCGGTGGTTTCTGCTCTGGCACTCTGATCCACCCGCAGGTAGTCCTTTATGCGGCTCACTGCGGCGACGAGGTCCCCTGGATCCGCTTTGGCGATACTATCGAGGGCACAACCCGCGAGGTCGAGCCCGAGCACTGCGCGATCCACCCGGTTGGTAGTTTTGGCTTTGGCACCGACTTCGCCCTCTGCACGCTACCCGAAGCGATCGCCGACGTGCCGATCACACCGCCGCTGATGGGCTGCGACGCCGATGCCAAGCTGGTCGTCGGCCAGCCGGCGACGATCGTCGGTTTCGGTCAGAGCGACAACCCCGACGAGCCCTACGGCATCAAACGCTCCGTGACCACCGAGATCACGGGGTTTAGCTGGGACGAAGTCTTTGTCGGCAACGAGGAAAAGGGCGCCTGCTACGGCGACAGCGGCGGGCCCGTGCTCACCCAGCTCGACGACGGCACCTGGCGGATCTTTGGCGTCACCTCGTGGGGGCAAGCGGGATGCGGCGCGGGCAATTATTTTTCGATGGTGCATCGCGGCGTCGAGTGGATCGAAACCGAATCGGGCTTCGATGTCACGCCTTGTCACGACGGGCTCGGTGCTTGGGATCCATCCCCGGCATGCGGCGGTTTTGCGCAGGACGACCCGGGCGCGGCCGAGGGCAGCTGGGACTCCTGCACCTGGGGCGAAGTGAGCGGCCTGTCGATGACCTGCGGACCTGCCTTTGACGACAGTCCCGACAGCAGCCCGCCGACCCTCTCGATCACCTCGCCAACCGACGGAGCCCGGTACAATACGATCGGCGACAAAATCGATCTGCCGATCGAGGTCGACGTTGATGATGTCGGTTGGGGCGCTGAGTCGGTGACCTTTCGCGTGGTCGATGAGGACAAGGTGCTCTTTGAGTCGCTCGATGCCTTCGCGCCCTTTAGCTTCCCGGCACTCAGCTTTGCCACCGGCATCTGGACCCTCGAAGCCGAGGCGGTCGACCGCGCTGGAAATGTCGGCTACGCCGCCCCCGTGACCTTTGGCGTCAACATCGATCCACTCGGCATGACGGGCGAAAGCGGCGACGAGACCGAGAGCAGCAGCTCCAGCGGAGGCGACAGCGACAGCGCAGGCACCGACGGCAGCAGCGACAGCGAGAGCGGCGAATCCACCGATACCACCGGTGACTCGGGCGCGACCACAGGTCAGGCGATCGACGACGAGGGCTGCGGCTGTCGGAGCAAGGGCGGCAACACAGGCGGCAGCGCGCTCTTTGGCCTCTTCGTACTCACCCTCGCGGGTCGGCGTCGACGACGGGCTGCCGGCGCACTCGTGGCCGCGTGCACACTCAGCCTCAGCGCCTGCGGTGATGACACTGTCAACCTCAGCGACGGGGCAACCACTGACACGGACGCAACCAACACGGACGCAACCAACACCAACACCTCAACTACAGAGTCCACAACCACCGCTGGCGAGAGTTCGTCAACGAGCTCTGGCGAGGGTCCAGTCTGTGGCAACGGCCAGATCGACGGGGCCGACGAACTCTGCGACGACGGCAACCTCGTCGACGGTGACGGCTGCAACGCGGATTGCACACCTTCAGGCTCCGAGATCTGGCGCCAACTCATCGCCGATAATGGCAACATTGCGGCCCTCAAGGTCGATGCCTCTGGCGACCTACTCGCCGCCGGCCGGCTGGTGGTCGACAGCGACCACAGCTGGGCCTGGCTCGCAAAATTCAGTGCCGACGGACAGCTGATCTGGGAGAGTACCTTTGGCGACAAAGATGAGCATGCGGGCTTTAACAGCCTCACCATCGACGGCGACCGCATCATCGCCGTGGGCTGGGTCGACCTCGATCCGATGCAGTCGCTGCTGACGATCGTCGACACCCAAGGCATCGAAATATCAAGCGGCACCCACGCGTACGGCAACGGCGACAATGTGCTCAACGACGTTGTCGTCGCCGGTGACAATTTCCATCTCTTTGTCACCGCCCCCGACTCAAAATCACAGGTGCTCTCGGTCGATGATGCCGGCGAGATCCTATGGACATACGAGCCAAAGGCCAACGTCATCGGCGGCTCGTTGGCGCGGACCGCCGATCAGCACACGCTTGCGGTCTTTGGCGACCGGGTTTCGACGTCAACCCGCGAACTCCTGGTGGTCAACATCAACGACACAGGCGACGCGCTGTGGAGCAAGTCTCACGGTGATCCGCTGACCCGGTACTACCCGCTGTCGATCGCCCTTGAGGAGAGCGGAGGGGCTGTGATCTGCGGCGAACTCTCGCGCACAGAGGCGGCCGATACGCTGCTCTTTGCGATCGACAGCGAGGGCGCCGAGCGCTGGAGAGCGCGCGTGCCCGTAAGCGGCCCCGGCAACGACCGCTGCTCGAGTGTCGCGATCAGCGACGATGGTTCGGTCGCCTTTGCCGGTTCGGGCTTCACCCCAAATAGCGGTTGGGAGGCTTGGGTCGGCAAGATCGACCTAGCGACAGGCGAGCCTCGCTGGACCCAGACCTACGGCGGCGACGGTCTCGGCTACGACAGCGCATCAGCTGTTGTTGCCTTGCCGGGGGGGGAACTCGTGATCGGCGGCAACTTCACGGATGAAGACCTCGGCGCTTCTCGTGCTCTCCTAAAGCTCACCCCCTAACGGCGATGCGCGAGCATTCCCGGTCGGTCGCAGGCAAAGTCCTTCGAAGTGAGGCATTTAAGCAGGAACTCGACTCTGCTCAGCTCGTCCATGTTCGACCGATCCTCAGCGCACTCGTGGTGATCTACGCAGCTTTTGCTGCGGCGACGGTCGCAGGCCGAGGCATCACCGATCCCGAGGCCCGAGCGATCATGGTCGCACTCAACCTGGGCGCCATGGCGGTGATGGCGAGCGCCCGCGTCTGGCTCTCGCGTAATGAGCTCCCAACCACCTATGCGAGCACTGCGCTCGCAACGACGATGAGCCTGGTCATCCTGACCTCGACTGTGCGGCTCTACCTCACCCACGATCCGCTGATCTCGGGGATCCCGATCGTCACGCTCTTTCTCTCAGGAACGGTCATCCTGAGCCGCAAGGCCCTGCTCGTGGTCGCCCTCATCGGCGTCACCAGTTGGCTCATCGCCTTAAGCTCATCGAGCTGGTCGCAGATGTGGTTTCGCAGCGCCGTGGGCACGGGCTCGGGGATTTTCTTCGCCTACTTTATCCAGCGGCTCCGGCTCCGAAACTTCACCCGCGACTTTCTCACGCGAGAAAAGCTGAAGATCGCGCTCGCTCGCACCCGTGACGCCGAACTCGCGGAGCGTCGCTCCCGTAAGGCTGCCGAGCGGGCCAGCCTCGCAAAATCGCAGTTTCTCGCCCATATCAGTCACGAGATTCGAACCCCCCTAAATGCCGTCATCGGGATGACAAGCCTCCTCTTAGAGAGCGACCTCGACGCCGACCAAAAGGACTACACAGAGATCGTTCGCGACGCCGGAGAGGGCATCCTCGCACTGGTCAACGACCTCCTCGATCTCGCCAAGATCGAGGCCGATCGCATCGTCTTTGAGAACATCGCCTTCGATCTTCGCGAGATCACCCAGGGCGCCGTCTCCTTGCTCGCCGACGCCGCTCGCAAGAAGGGCCTAGGGGTCACGGTTGAGATCTCGGAGGCCCTGCCGATCCACCTCATGGGGGATCCTGAGCGCACCCGCCAGCTCCTCATTAATCTGCTCAGCAACGCGATCAAATTCACGTCCCGCGGAGCGATCCGCATTCGTGTCGACCTGCAATCAACAGGCGAGACGCCCATGCTGCGCTTTGAGGTCCGCGATTCGGGCGTTGGCATCCCTCGCGAGCGGCAGGCTCAACTCTTCGAGGCCTATGTGCAGGCAGACGCCTCGATCACCCGCACCTACGGCGGTACCGGGCTCGGCCTGGCGATCGTCTCTCAGCTAGTTTCGCGGATGGGCGGCCGTGTCGGCATCGACAGCGAAGTCGGCATCGGCTCGACGTTTTGGTTCACGCTGCCCTATAAGCGCAGCCACCTCGGGCTACAGCAAGATCTGAGTACAGGCACAAACACAGGCACAAACACAGGCACAGGCACAGGCACAGGCACAGGCGACCGGGCGCGGCCCCCAGCAAAGGGCATGACGATCCTCATCGTCGACGATAACCCGATAGGCCTCCGCCTCCTCCAAATCCTGCTCGAACGCCTGGGCTACCAAGTCGTGGCTGTCACCGACGGACAAGAGGCGATCGAGAGCGCCCGCAGTCTCGACATTCAGGCGATCATTATGGACATTCAAATGCCCCTCATCAACGGCTTCGAAGCGACGCGAGCGATCCGTCAGGCGGAGCGCGCGAGCGGACACGGACGACAGATACCGATCCTCGCCTGCACCGCAAACGCACATCCCCACGAGCGTGAGCGTTGCATCCGCGCGGGCATGGACGGTTACCTGAGCAAGCCCCTGCGGCTCCACGCCCTGGCTCGCGAGCTCAACCGCCAGCTACAGAGCTCAAAGGGCTCGTGAGTCCGTGACTCTCATCGGGGTCTCTTTTTTTTACTCTTCAACATGCACATAGGACACCATCCACCCCCTTGAATCACATTCGGGTACGCTCTCCATTGATGCCCCTCGCTGCACTCCCAGCTCAGTTCGACATCGCCGTCAATCGACTCCGAAGTGCAGCGCCCACCGTGAAGTCCGGCGATTTCTCGCATATAGGCGCTGATCCACTGCGGGCTACAGCTATCGGTATCACAACCCATATCGCATGAGAGCTTGGCGGGCAACCGGCTCAATTTCCTCATCGCCGCGCCTACGCATGTCTCGGCGTTCAAGTACTCAGGGGAAAAGCAGGACCCCCCCCTCATGAACTGGCGACGGCGCTTGACGAGAAACGAACACTCTGGACACCACCGCCCCTGTTGGATCGACGTCGGCCTGGCACTCCACTCGTGGCCCTCTGCGCAGCGCCAACGCAGGCGAGTCACAGCGTCCGCGTACGAGGTGGAAATGCAGAAACCGCCCTTTTTGGTCGCGACCGCCAGGACACGAATAAATGCTCGCTCTCTCTCCTGCTGGCCACTCGAAGTCTGACCGCAGATCCGGCACCAGTGCCCTTCTTTGATCGACCTGGGGCTCGTACTCCACTCGTGACCCGCCGCACATCGAAAATGCATGCTGGTCCCGGAATCCACGTACAGAGTCGCGAGACACATGCCCCCCTTGGCCCGCGCGATCGCCTGCACTTCGGCGAGGGTTTGATCCTGCTTGGCCCTGCGAGCCCCCGCCGCACAGGTCGGGCACCATGCCCCCCCTCGTAGCTGTGCCCCCGTCGCCCGCCATTCGTGACCCTCCGCGCAGCGCCAGCGCATCTCGGTCTCGACGTTCACGTACTCGGAGGAGAGACAGCTGCCATCGCGCGCCCTCGCGAGCTTCTGCATATCCTCCAAGCCCAGGGTTTGAGTGCTGCAGCGCCTGCACCAAGTCCCGGATGAGATGCTCGTGGCTGTGGCCTCCCACTCGTGACCCGCCGCGCAGGACCAACGCAAGGGGCTCTTGACGTTCACGTACTCCGTGGACAAGCAGCGGCCCCCCTTGGAGCGCGCAATCGTCCTCACCCGAAAAAACACCCGCTCCCGATCGATGATGTCGCGAGCATCACGGGCGCACATCGGACACCAGTGCCCTTTTTGGATCGACGTCGACGTAGCGAGCCATTCGTGACCCACAGCACAGCCCCAGTGCAGCTTGCTGTGCGCGCCGCGGTACTCGCTCGAAATGCACTCGCCGCCCCGCTCCCGCGCTCGCTCGCAGCAAAGCGCGTGCTGTCTCTCCTGGCGCCGGTTCATCACCATGAGCCCTCGCTCCCAGCGCTCCCGGCGCTCCCAGCGCTCCCGGCGTCCAGTACAGCGGCGACAGAGGCTCGAGCTACCGGGGGATTAGGAACCCCCCCGGGAGCCGAAAAAGTGGCGCTACCACCCGTCGAGGTGGTCGCCAGAGCATATAGAGAAACCCTGCCGGCGAGCGGTACCGGCAAAGCGAAGAAGTGCAGCGCGCATTTCCGCATGACGCCATCCTAACCCCAGGCGCGGGGGCGCGCAATCCTCGATCGCTCTTGCATGATCGCGATCAGCTGTGCTCTTCGATTGACCAATCGGTAGGGGGGGATACAAAGCGATCAAGTGCCCGACGGATCACTCTGTCTGGCCAGCGACCTGGTTCGCATCGGGGGCGCGACCCTCGAGCCGGTCCTGCTGACGCTGCAACGCGCTCACAACCATATCGCGGAAGAGCCGCAACCGCGGATTACGCCGCAGGTCGGGGTGCACAAGCACCCAGATGTCGAGCCCTGGCTGGGGCTCGGTGCGTCGCTCCAGGTGCCCATCGGCGACGAAACACGGGATCAAGGCCATGCCAAGGCCATCGGCGCAGGCCTGACGCTGCAATGCACCATCAAAGATCGCGCCCTTAATGGGGAGATCCGGCCACGGAGTCCGGGCCACCCAAGCCCGGTCGTGCTTGGCGCCCCGCTGCCCGATCCAGCAGTCCCCGCGGCCGTACACCGCGGAGTACGCATTGGCGACGCGACGCCCGTGCAACTCCTGCTCTGGCGCCACCCCAGTGGGCATAAAGCGGATCGCAACGTCAGCTCGCCGGCCCGCCAGACTCTCCAGCGAGTACGCCCCCGAAATGTCGAGTTCGATCTGGGGCCAGAGCCGACAAAAGGCCACAAAATCCGCCATCAAAAGCTCCTGCGCGACGATCGAGGGTACAGTCACCCGCACCTTGCCCCGCAATTCGGGATCGACCTCCTGAGCGGTCCGGGTCAGCGCCTGCACAGCCCGCTCCACCGCCTCCGCACGCGGGAGCAATGCGGCTGCCGCAGCGGTGGCATGCAGCCCATCCGAACGACGGTCGAAAAGGGCCACCCCAAGACGATCCTCAAGGCCCGTGAGACGGCGAGCGGCGGTGGGACGACTCACCCCTAAATCGGCCGCCGCCGCCCGCAGGCTGCCAGCTCGGCTCACCGCCAAAAACAGGCGGATGTCATCCCACTGGAGTTGGCTCGGCCTGGCCATGAACGTCAGCGTACATCCCTGGTCAAGTTGTGGATCTTCTTCTTGCTCACTCGGCGGTCTAATTTCCGAGGACAAACTCTCCCCAAGAGGCCCCGATGGACCCTTCGTCACCTGCACCTACATCGCCCGCAACAGCCATCACCGCTCCTCAGGAGCACATCCCCACCGATTTCCCTTTCGAGTCCAAATACGTCGACGTGCACGGCTCGAAAATGCACTACATCGAGGAGGGCGAGGGCGCGCCCATCCTCTTCATCCATGGCAACCCGGCCTCGTCCTATCTCTGGCGAAACATTATCCCCCACCTTCGGCAGCAGGGACGCTGCATCGCCCTGGACCTCATCGGCATGGGCAAGTCTGAGCACCCCAAGATCGGCTACACCTACGACGACCAGTCTCGCTACCTCAACGGCTTCATCGAGGCCTTGGGCATTGGCCAGGACCTCACCCTGGTCATCCACGATTGGGGCTCGATCCTGGGCTTTCGTTGGGCCAGCGAGAACCCCGACAAAGTGCGCGCAGTGGCCTTTATGGAGGCCATGGTCCGGCCCCTCTCCTACGCCGACCTGCCGGGTTCCCTCAAAGTCGGCATGCGGGTAATGCGTGCGCCATTCTTCAACTGGCTACTCGTAGGAGTGGGCAACGTCTTTCTTAAACAGCTACTGCCCGACCTGACCTTTAGGCCCATGGACCCCGAGGTGCTCAAACACTACCAGGCATCCTTTCCGACCATCGCCAGCCGCCGAGCCGTGCGCCAGTTTCCCGTCGAAGTGCCCTTCGACGGCCACCCCGCCCACAACGGCGAAACAGTGACCAAGTATATCGAATGGATCGCCCGCACCGACGTGCCCATGCTGCTCCTGCACGGCGATGACGGCGTGGCCATCAAAGCCACCGAAATCGCCTGGTTGCGAAAACACGTGACCCACCTAGGAATCGTCGATCTTGGGCAAGGTAAACACTTCTTGCAAGAGACTCACCCCGACCGAATCGGTAGCGAAATCTCCCGCTGGTTTGCCCAGATCTGAGGACACTGCCCAAGTTCGGCTCCAATTCCCAGGTGATGCAATGAGCTCAGTGAGTCAGTACCCAAGGAATGACACACTTCTCGGCCGTCACCGCCGGCATCACGCAGATGCAAGGAGGAAACGAGGACCAGCCTGGGAGTCGCGGTAGAGTTCCCGGAGTCGTGTCGAGTCGTGTTCGAAGAGCGCTCGGAACCATGTTCTGTAGGCGTCAATTGCGGCCTCCTCCTCAGCCCCGCGTCGTTGCTCGGCGAGCAGGTGGCTGGCGAAAATGCCGCTCATCAGGGCGCGCAGAACCCCGTGAGAGCTCGCCGGATCCAACGAACCGGCGGCATCCCCCAGGAGCATAAACCCTGGCCCCGCGCAGCTCGGCCGGAGGGTCCACGTTAGATCGACCCCCGGCGGACGCGGTTCACCGGGCACGGCGACGCGCAACTCGACCCACGCAGCTCGGTCGTCGCCGAGCGGCGCAATCCAGTCCCAACCGTCGAGATGAAAGGCGAACAAGGGTTGGCCATCCAGCTCCTTCGCCCCATCTTTCCGCCACCCAAAACGCGCACAAAGCTGCGGAGAGCATCGCTGCGTCGGTAGCTCCAGAGACCGTGCAAGCCAGGCACTACGCCCCGTCGCATCGAGCGTCCAGGTCGCGTGCAAGCGTCTGCCCTCGAGCTCCACACCGAGCACCCGACCTCGACAGCCGAGCAACACCCGCACAGGACGGCAGTTGCGAAGCAACGTCACGTTGGCGTCGACGGCAGCCTGTTGAAGGAGCCGATGCAGCGTCCTGCGATCAGCCTGGAAACCAAGCCACGGCCCGCGCTCGTCCGCCCCGTAGGGGAGGAATACACGCGTCCCGTCGGTGTTCATCCAGACGCCTCGGTGCCTCTGAAAGCCTGAGCGCTCGACAGCTTCAGAGACCCCGAGCTGCTCGAGCAAAACCTCGATACCCGGATGTAGCGTCTCCCCAGGCGCCGTCCTCGGACCGACGTTGGCGTCAAGCATGACGACGCGAAGCCCCGCCGAACGGGCGCGAATCGCCGCAGCACAACCCGCCGGTCCGGCTCCGAGGATGATGACATCAAACTCATCGGTATTCTCTGGTGTTTGCATCGGTGATGCTCACTCAGCGGTCGCTAATAGCGAACGCATGGGCATCGCGACGGTAGGCGGCCTTACTGTCGCTGACCTGGCAGGTGTGCCGGTGCTCCACCGCACGACGGACCCGCGACGGAGCCCCTGCCACAGACTCGGTATCCGCCAGCTCAGCGAACTCGAGCAGGAAGCCGCCTCCCCTCAGTCCTGAATGCCCCCCGGGGAACGTCGACCAATCGCCGATCTTACGGAATACGACGAGACAGAGCTGACTTCTTGACCTAAACCGCTTCAGTTTGCACGCATTGAGGGCCTGGTGGCGGGCGATGAGGTCCTCGCTCTGCACTTCGGCGGTCAACGAGACCTTGATCCTGCCTTCAAGGGCGTGACTGACATAGTCCGACCCTTCGATTGTGACGTAATTGACGTGTAATTGATCGCCCACGGTCTCGAAGAATGGACCAAACTCCCCGTCCCACCCACGGTGCGATGGGACCTCGCCAGACACAACTCGCCCGTGCTGGGGATGGAAGCCGAGTTCCGCGTCGAGCATCGGCAGCTGGTTGTC
>CAYYUP010000096.1:0-11449 GCA_964474905.1 uncultured Nannocystis sp.
GCACGACAGCGGGCACGACAGCAGGCACGACAGCGGGCACGACAGCGGGCACGACGACGGGCACGACGACGGGCACGACAACGGGGGGCGATCCAGAGGCGCTGCCCTATCCCGAGCGCACGGCCTTCGATCTGAAGTCGCTGCAGCCCGATTTTTGGCCAGATCACGACGAGATTTCCAACAATGAGGCGGGTGGTGTCGCCTTTAATTTTGTTTGGCAGCAGTGGGAGCCCGAAGTCAAGCTCGCCCCCTGCTCGGACTCCGAAATGGAGTACGACGAGCATTGTTTTGTGGTGCCGGCGATCTACGACGACAATATCGCCGACTGGACCTCGCGCGGCCTGACAGTGACAGGTATATTCTACGGAGTACCGGCCTGGGCGCGGCAGGAGCCTTGCTCGCCGGTTGTGCCGGGTTTTGAGATCTTCTGCGCACCCAAGAACCCCGACGACTACGCGCGATTTGTCGGCATGATCGCCCGGCGTTACGACGGCAATCACGACGTCGGTCGGGTTCCGGACTTTGTCATTCATAACGAGGTCAACTCGAACATCTGGTACGACATCGGTTGCGGTCAGGGGCTCGGCGCCTGCGATACGACCGAGTGGCTCGACTCCTATGCCGACAACTGGAACGCCGCGTACGACTTGGTCAAGGTTGAGCAGCCGCATGCGAAGCTTTTTATCTCCCTAGAGCATCATTTTGACGAGCAGTACGATCAACCAGATGCCAACGATCCGCTGCTCTCGGACAGGACTTTTCTCTCGGGTTTTGCCAGCCGCGTGGGCAATCGAATTTGGCGAGTAGCCTTTCATCCTTACCCGCCGGATCTCTTCTCGCCGGAGTTTAGCGCCGACGATCTCGCTGCCGAGGGCAAGGTTACCTACGGCAGCGTTGGCGGCCTGCAGGGATGGATCTACCAGGAGTTCGGCGATATCGAGGCCGCCCGTGATGTGCACTTTACGGAGAGCGGTGTAAACTCGAGCCCGCCGTCGACCGAGGCCGGTCAAGAGGCTGCATTGTGTGACTCGTTTCGCAATATCCTGGGGACTCCAGGTGTGCACAATCATATCTATCATCGTATGTCCGACAATAAGAACGAGGGCGGCCTCAACCTCGGCCTGCGACGCACCGATACCAGCGCCAAGCCGGCGTGGAGCACCTGGGCGTTGATGAACCAACAGGATAGCCTGGACTGCGGTTTTGAGGATCTGCCGTATACCCGTCTAACCCGCTCATTTAGCCAATCGAGGGGCCATTGGGCTTCGTCTCGGTTGGCGCCCACGGGCTTTAAGGCCGAGATCTCGTACCGTCTCCTGCGCGCCCCCGAGGCGGGCACACACCTGCTCTTTGAGTGTGCAGTCGGCCAGCACAACCTGCTCACAAAGGATCCTGGCTGCGAGGGGCAGCTGCCCTTAGGGCCGGTTGGTTACGCCTGGGACGCCGCCGGTCCAGATCTGGTCGAGATCTTTCGCTGTCTCGCCGGTACCGATCATTTTATCAGCACCGATCCCGCTTGCGAGAATCAAAATACGGAGGTCTCGCTCGGCTGGGTGCGCAAGTAGGCCGCGTGTGCAGCTTGGGCTCAGAAGGCGCAGCCGCTCGGCTGGGGGGGCTCGCCTGCGAGGCCGGCGGCAAAGGTCGCAGTGATCGAGGGGTCGGGCGAAAAACCGGTGCCAGCGCTACCGCGGAGGGCTTGGCCGCCGTAACCGCCCGGGTTCATGTGGGCTCGTACGATCACTACATCATCGGTGCCGACCGAAACGGGTCCGCCGCTGCGCACAAAGGGCTGCTCATCGACGTGGCTATGGCCGAGGATTCGGCGGTAGATGAGGGTACCCTCAGGGGTAAGGACTTCCCACCAGTCGGCGTATTGCGAGCAGCCGAGATCGGGGCTGTGGATCTCGATGCTCCAGCTCGATCCATTGGTGCTGACGCTCAGCACGTCGGCGAGAGCTGCGTCGGCTCCAGTCGTCGAGGAGGCCGAGTCTGAGCTCGAGCTTGTCCCGGATTCGGAGCCCGACTCCGAGGTCGAGCTTGGACTCGTAGTGCCCGTGCCTGTTTCGCCGGTCGGGGAGGTCCCAGAGGAGCTCGGCGTGTCGGTGGGGGAGCTGTCGCTGCTCGGCGTCGTCGTTGTCACGGGATCGCTACGAGAGCAGCCGGAGAGCGCTGTCAGGGGGAGCGATAGGAGCGGGATAAATAGCGCTAGCGCGAGGCCTGCGGCGGACAACCGGGGTATGAGAGCGGACACCTGGATACCAAAGCAGGAGTCGCTCCGGCGATCAAGTGGCGACTCATAACCCGCGGGGGATCGCCACTGCTGGCCGTGTTCCCCGGCCGGTAGGCGTTGATTAAGAGGCATCAGGATCGGCGCCGAGGATCGCGACCGACCACATATGCAGCCACTCTTTGAGGGTGATGGCACCGTCGTGGTTCAGGTCTGCACGGGCGAGTTCGCGGTCGATCTCGGCAGCACTTGGCTGGTGGCCTGCCGCCTCCATCGCAGCTCGCAGCTCTTCGCGGCTAATCGCGCCGTCGCCGTCGGGATCGAGGCGGTGGAATTCTTCACTGATCGAGGCGATCTGCTCTTCGCTTAGTCGGCGCTGCATAGTGTTTTTTTGGTTCAGGTTTTGGTGGATCGTTGTCTGGGGCGAGCTGGCTCAGCTCGCACTCTCGAGGTCGAGCTCTAGGAGTTCGGCGATGCGGTGCACGATCGAGGCCGCAGCCTCGTGCAGGACAGTGCCGGGGCCGAAGACCGCGGTGACGCCCATCGCGTAGAGCTTGGCGAAATCCTGTGGAGGGATCACACCGCCGACGACCACCAGGATGTCGCCGCGGCCGAGGCGGCGAAGTTCGCCCTGCAGAGCTGGTACAAGGGTCAGGTGGCCGGCGGCGAGCGACGAGACGCCGACGACATGCACGTCGTTCTCGATCGCCTGCATCGCGGTCTCTTCGGGGGTCTGGAAGAGCGGGCCGATGTCGACGTCGAAGCCCATGTCGGCAAAGCCGGTGGCGATCACCTTGGCGCCGCGGTCATGGCCGTCCTGGCCCATTTTGGCGACCATCAAGCGGGGGCGTCGACCCTCTGCTGCGGCGAAGGTGGCGGTCAGCGCTTGCACGGCGCGGACCCTGTCGCTGTCGTCGGCCACGGACGCAGCGTACACGCCGGCGATCGTGCGTGTCTCGGCCCGGTGGCGGCCCCAGACGCTCTCGAGTGCGCTCGAGATCTCGCCGACAGTCGCCTTGGCTCGGGCCGCACGGACCGCGAGATCGAGGAGATTGCCGCCTTCGTTTGCAGCTCGGGTGAGGGCGGCCAGGGCCTCCTGTAGAGGTTGTTTGGCGCGGCTCTCACGGAGTTCGGCGAGGCGGCCAAGCTGGGCCTCGCGGACCGCCCGATTGTCGACATTGAGCACGTCTACCGGCTTCTCTTCGCTGGGCCGATAGCTGTTGACGCCGACCAGTGTCTGCTGCTTGCTGTCGATTCGCGCTTGGGTGCGGGCGGCAGCCTCTTCGATCCGCAGTTTTGGCAATCCGCGCTCGATCGCCTTGGCCATGCCCCCGAGTCCCTCGACCTCCTGGATCAGGGTCCAGGCCCTGGCAGCGAGGTCGTGGGTTAGGCGCTCGAGATAAAAGGAGCCGCCCAGGGGATCGACGACATGGCAGAGATCGGTCTCCTCTTGGAGGTAGATCTGGGTGTTGCGGGCGATTCGGGCCGAGAAGACACTAGGTAGCGCCAGTGCCTCGTCAAAGGCATTTGTGTGCAGCGATTGGGTGCCACCCAAGGTCGCAGCGAGGGCCTCGATGCAGGTGCGGGCGACGTTGTTGTACGGATCCTGGGCGGCGAGACTCCAGCCTGAGGTCTGGGAGTGGGTTCGCAGGGCCAGTGATTTTGGGTTTTTGGCGCCGATTTTGGTCATCAGCTTGGCCCAGAGCAGGCGACCTGCGCGGAGCTTGGCGATCTCCATGAAGGTCGACATGCCGATCCCCCAAAAAAACGAAATCCGCGGGGCGAAGGCGTCGACATCGAGGCCGGCTTGCATGCCTGTTCGGACATATTCGAGGCCGTCGGCGAGCGTGTAGGCGAGCTCTAGATCGGCGGTCGCGCCAGCCTCTTGCATGTGATAGCCGGAGACCGAAATCGAGTTGAAGCGCGGCATCGAGGCCGCCGTGAAGGAGAAGATATCGGCGATGATCCGCAGCGAGGGGGCGGGCGGATAGATGTAGGTATTGCGGACCATGAACTCCTTCAGAATGTCGTTCTGAATGGTCCCGCTGAGTTTATTGGGGGCGACGCCTTGCTCCTCGGCGGCGACGATATAGAGGGCCATGATCGGCAGCACGGCGCCGTTCATGGTCATCGATACCGAGATCTTGTCTAGGGGGATGCGCTCAAAGAGCAGGCGCATGTCGAGGATCGAGTCGATCGCGACACCGGCCATGCCAACGTCACCGACCACTCGCGGGTGGTCGGAGTCGTAACCGCGGTGGGTCGCCAGGTCGAAGGCGATGCTTAGTCCACGTTGCCCTTCGGCCAGGTTGCGGCGGTAGAAGGCGTTGCTCGCCTCGGCGGTAGAGAAGCCGGCGTATTGACGAATCGTCCAGGGACGCCGGGTGTACATCGTCGCGTAGGGGCCGCGCAGGTAGGGAACGACGCCGGGCATGGTCGCCAGGTGGTCGACAGAAGCGCGATCCGTCTCGCTGTAGAGCCCGGCGATGTCGATGCCCTCAGCGCTCCGCAAAAGCGCATCTTTTGGTTTTGGTTTTGGTTCTGGCTCTGGTTCTGGCTCTGTCGCGCCTGTTGTCAGCGCAGGTGTGAGAGCTGCGAGCGCGTCGAAGTCGAGCGCCGCGAAGTCAGGCATCTCCGGGTTGTTGTCGGTCGTGGTCATCTGCGGGCCTCCTCGGGTCGCACGTCGGTGGTCGCCCTGCGGAGCTGGCGGAGAGCAGTGATGGCATCGCCGCCCCGCCGGAGCGAGAGGTCGACGCCTGCGTTCCGGAGAGCGTCGCTCGTCGAGAGCTCAGAGAGGCCACCGGCGATCGCGATCACACGGGCGCCGGCTGCCCGCAGCAGCGGTACGATCGCGGGCAGCAGATCGGAATAGGTGTCATCGGCGGCGACGATCACCGCTGCGCGATGACCCGCATCCGCAAAGCTCTTGACGCTCGCGTCGAGCTCGTCTGTGGCCCAGAGTGTGGTCGCGCCTTCGGCCCGGATACCTCCGCTAGCGAGCAGGGCGCAGGTGAAGTCGATCCGCGGCTTGATCGCCGAGAGTGCGCCGATGCACAGGAGACCGGCGGTGGTCTTTTGGGCGCTCCTCAGCTCCTCAAAGGGCTCGGCGAGGCGGCGGCGGACGAGGGCGCGTGCGACCGTTTCTTTGTCCGTAGCGAGTATTGCCTCAAAGGTCGCACCGCTCTCGAGTGTGCTCGTGATCGCGGCGAAGGTATCGGTGGACTCAGGCGAGTCTGGAAAGGTCGTAGCCGAAGCGCCGCGCACCTGCTCATTGCGGCATCCTGTCTCTTCAGACATAGGGATAAAATCAGCGGTGTTTTCGTCTGGGATCGCGTAGCGGTTGACGCCGGTGATCGCTGTCTTTGCCCGGGAGACCGAGGCCTCGGAGCGGGTCAGGGCCTGGGCTAGCCGTGATTGGACCGAGCCGCGGAGCAGGGCCTTTGCGAGCCCGCCGGCAGCCTCGATCGCCTGGACTCGGGTCCAGGCGGCCCGGGCCAGAGAGTCGGTGAGCGATTCGATGTACCAAGAGCCGCCGGTAGGATCGGCGACATGGCCGAGGTGGCACTCCTCACGCAGCAAGAGCTGGGTATTGCCGGCGATGCGTCGGCCGTCGGTGTCGGCGCGGCCTAGCGCGTCGGTGAAGGGGGCGACGGCGATGCTCTCGACTCCCGTGACCGCGCCGACAAAGGCATCTGTCGTGCCGCGCAGGAGGTTGACCCAGGGGTCGAAGGCGCTGAGTTCTCGCCATGATCCCTCGAGGTGGATCGGCAGGGTGGCGGCGGCGGGATCGAGCCCACAGGCGATCAGCACTCGGGCAGCGAGCAAGCGCGCGGCTCGGATTTTGGCGATGCTGATAAAGAGATCGCGGTCGACGCTGAGGGCCGCGAGCAGTTTAGGGGCGATCTCGGTGACGCCGATGCCGTGGATGCGAAGGCGTCGCATGTGCTCGATGAGGGTGCAAAGCAGGAGCGCTAACTCCTCGTCGGCACCGGCACCGGCATCAGCGTAGGGAATGGCTGTGCAGAGTACGCAGCGCACCTGTGGCGCGGAGATCGAGAATTCGCGCAGGGTCATCGCCTGGTCGCGATAGGCGCGATCTAGGCCCCCGGGCAAGCGACCATGGAGGGCGAGTTGGGCCAGTGGATCGGCGCCGAATGTCAGCCGCAGGGTCGCGGGATCGATGCCCCGTCGGCGGGCGAGCAATAGCAGTGCGGCCGCGGTAGCGCTGATATTTTCTGTCTCAATGACCAGGTTGTGGGCGCGCAGATCGATGCCTTCGAGCAGGCGATCGAGGTCGGCGAGTTTGTGTACACGGACGCCGGGGCGGACCCTTGTTTGGCGGTCGTCGTTACTCAGGCGGATCCAGAGGGAGTCGACGCCTCGGTTCAGGTCTGCGCGGGCATCGGCGTTGGCGGCTGCGGGATCGGGAGTGTCGATTGTCTGGCGGATCTGCCAGCCGCGCCCGTTTTTCGCGGGCTTGGGGCCTCGGAGAAAGGGAGCCTCACCGGGGGCGCAGGCGAGCGCTGCTTGATGGCTCGTGCTGCCCCCGTCGCCTTCGCAGTAGAGCGGGCCGTGGCTCACGCCATGCCGGGTCTTTCGATTCAGGATCTCGAGAGGGGCGCCGGCGAGTTCGCGGAGAGCTCGTAGCTCCCAGGCGTCGCGGCCGACGGGGGGGAAGTCGCAGAGGCGCGGCGGCGCCTCACCGGATCGTGGCTCGGACACGGCGGCATGATAGCCGCTCGGTTGCGGTCGTGCTGCAGCTGACTGGATTCGCGAAACGACGCCGTAGAGAGGCCTTAGCCGCGAATTGGGGCGAAGAGGCGGCGCTCGGGGAAGTTATGCACGTCGCGGAACCACGGCTTCGCAAAGGTCAGGTAGAGGATCGGTCGCAGGCGATCGGTGCGGTTGGCGAGGGCGCGATGCAGGAGGCGGTAGTCAAACAGGAGCACAGAGCCCGCGGGGATCTCGAGGGCCAAGGGATTTCCGCGCCAACCGATCGTTTTGAGGTGCTCGCTCGACTGCTCGTAGATCTCGGGTACGCCGCGGGTGAGGTGATGGGAGCCAGGGCAGAGCTCTGTGCCGCCGATCTCCGGGGTGATGTCGACGAGCGGCACAAAGACGTTGAGGACATGCGGCGGCAGGGTGGGGACTTCGGGTCCAAAGAGGTGCTCTCCGTCGGTGTGCCAGGGCTGTTGGGCGGCCCCGCCGAGGGTCATCAAGAGGCCGGAGAAGAGCAGTGTTGCCTCGCCGCCGAGCAGTTCGTCGACGAGCTCCATCCACTTCGCCTCTTCGCGGAGCGCAGCTTCGTTAAAGGGGGCCGAACCTGTGCCGTAGAGCATGTCGTAGCGGCCTGGAGCGCGGGCTACGATCTCGGCGTAGCCATTGTCGGTGCCCTTTTCGATCGCCGGCAGGCCGCGGCGGCGGACTTCGCCAAGGCAGTGGTGTAGCCGCTCCTCGGCGGCGCTCCGACAGCGTGCGAGGAGGTCCCCGTCGATGCCATCGGCGAACCAGCAGAGGCCGTGGCGGGTGAAGAGGTCAGCCGCGGTTTGACGTGCTCCCGGGTTCTCGGTGGAGCCGCGGATCTCGAGGTCCGCGAACGCCACCGAAGGATCGGTGGATTCACGCATCGCTCGGTCTCCGGCGGAGCTCAGACTGTCGATCGCTCGTAGATCTCGCATTGGTTAAAGATGGAAGCGTAGTTTGCGACACAAAAGGATCACGAAAATCGATCGCAAAAGTTGGTGTGGTAGGTCCAACTGTTGATCTGGGGCGGAGACGCACGAAGGCGACGATGGGTTGTCGGGTTCGCTTATCCTGTCTCAACGTAGTGTGCGTCGACGCGCACGATACCTCGAATACCAAGCGCGGCAACGCCCTGAGAAGGGGGCCCAGGGCCGCAGCGCCGGTATCCAATCTCGGGTCGGTGGTACTACACTGCGCCTGATGTTCGCTCCGTCTATCGCCCGTGTTCTCTCCTGCGCAGGCGCGGCTCTAACGTTCGGTGTGGTGCTGAGCTGCTCGGTGGTGTCTCAGATCCCCCAAAACTCCTGCACTGAGGACCAGGCTTGCCGCAACGGCTTTGGCCTCGACTGGAAGTGCAACGGTGATACGGGCCTCTGCGAGCAGGTCGAAGAGAGCCCGCTCTGCAGCTCGGTCTATCCCGAGGACCTACTTCGCGATCCCGAGAAATACCCGGGCGATACGATCCTCTTCGCGACGCTGCTCGACGGTGAAGGCGACATTCAGATGATCCGCTCGGCCAACCTGGCGATCGCGCAGGTCCGCAACAAGGACCTCAAGGGCCGCGCCTTCGGCATGATCAACTGCTCCTACGGCGATGACAGCGACGGTGAGCGGCAGCTCGAAGACGCGACCAAAGCGGCGCGCTTCGTCGTGGATAACTTCGGAGTCAAGGCGATCATCGGTCCCGGTACCTCGAGCATCGCCGAGGCGGTCTACAACGAGGTCGAGGATGAGGTTTTGATCATTTCGCCGTCGGCGACGAGCGACTCGCTGACCTTCATCGACGGCGCCGAAAAGAGCCCGCAAAACCCCGGGACTTTCTGGCGCACAGCGCCGCCGGATTCGGGGATTGCTCGCAAGATGGCGGAGATCCTGACCGCGGGCGAAAACCAAAAAGTCGCTCTGATCTTCAAACAGGGCACCTACGGCGAGAATCTATCAAACCTGCTCGCCAAGAGCTTGATCGACCTCGAGCTGACAAATCCGCTGGTCACCCAGGCGTACAACGATGCCGCCGGTGACCTAGGCGTAGTGATCGCATCGATCGGCAGTCAAGAGTTCGACGAGATCGTCTTTATCGCCGACTCAAACCCCGATGTTGTCACTTTTATCAACAGCGCAGCGACCGAAAGTGCGAACCCGGAGAGCAGCTTCTCGAGTGCGATGCTGATGCTCGGCGATGCCGCCTTTAGTGAGGCGAATGTGCTCAGCAAGCTAAACGCCGGCGACCTCACGAAGGTCTTTGATCCCGACGACACGGGCACTCTGCGGATTCGCCTGGTGATCCCAGTGGCACCCTCGGGAGCCGTTTTTAGTGCGTTCAGCACTGCCTACGATTCGGAGTACAAGGACGAAAAGCCGGCCAACAACGGCTATACAGCCGAGTCCTATGATGCGGCGTGGCTCGCGATTTACAGCTCTGCTTGGTCGCTGTTCAACGAGGGAGAGATTACGCCTCGGGGCATGGCCGCGGGCTTGCACAGGATCAGCGGTGGTGTGCCCTATAGCATCGACGTGACAACGTGGCCGTCGATCCGCTCGACCTTTGACATCCCGCAGGCGATCGATCTGACGGGCGCCTCGGGCAACCTCGACTACGACAGCGCGACCGAGGAGACGACCGGCGAGGGCGAGCTTTGGCAGCTCGTGATCACAGAAGGCGTGCTCACCTACGCGCAGGTCGTGGGCTGAGTTAATTCGCCCACCGCGGGGTGCCGGTGGCCCGCAGGTATGCGTGCGCGACCTTGCGTGGGGGCTGGCGACCTCGTCCACCCCTCTTAGATCGTGTACGCTGCTCCGAGGTACGAACCACGGTGAGCGAAGAACAACCTATGAACCGCACGGTCGTCTCGCCCTCTTCGGGCCGCGATCGGGCGACGGGCGAGTACGCGTCGGTCGTCAGCGCGGCCCCGGATCTGATTGGGAGTGTGCTCCTCGATCGCTATAAGGTTATCGGTCACCTCGGTGATGGCGGTATGGGCTCGGTCTATCTGGTCGAGCACACGACGATCCTCAAGAAATTTGCGGTCAAAGTCCTGAGCCCGGCGTTGTCGACCCGGCAGGATTTTATCGATCGCTTCTTGCGCGAGGCTCGAGCGTCGTCGCGGATCTCCCATCCAAATGTGGTCGAGATCACGGACTTCGGGACAACCCCGAGTGGCTCGCCCTTCTTTGTCATGGAATACCTCCAGGGCGAAGACCTCTCCGAGACGATCGCACAGGTCGGGGCGATGCCCTGGAGCCGGGTGCGGGCGATGATCCAGCAGATCATCGGCGCTCTCGAAGCCGCTCATGAGCAGGGCATTGTGCACCGCGACATGAAACCGGGGAACTGCCTGCGGGTGAAGTCGGGCAACAATACGGACTTCGTCAAGGTGCTCGACTTTGGCATCGCCAAGGTCCAGTCGCTCGATGTCGAAGAGCGCTCCCTCACCCAAACAGGCACGGTTATTGGCACCCCGGAGTACATGTCGCCCGAGCAAGGTTGGGGCAAGCCCGTGGACCATCGCTCGGATATCTACGCGATCGGCGTGATCCTCTACGAGCTGCTCACCGGCCACGTGCCTTTCACCGGCGAGACGATGATGGAGGTGCTCAACCGCCACATCTACGAGGTGCCGAACGTCGATCATCCGCATATCTCGCCGGAACTCGGGGCGATCATCCTAAAGGCGATGCAAAAGGATCGCGAGCTCCGCTTCCAGTCGATGGTCGAGATGAGCGCGGCGCTCGAGGGGGTCGGCACCGGCGCGAGCATGGTTCAGGTCGTCGACGAGGAGATCAAGGCGCCTTGGGGCCCAGTGACCGCGCGTTTCACCACGGCGATCACCTCGCGCACGGTTCTCGACGAAACGTCGGTGACCGGCGAGAACACGCCTGTCGAAGCGGCGCCCAAGCATCGCGTTGGCATGCTCGCCCTCTTGATCGTGGGGGTCGTCAGCGTCGCAGTGATCGCGATCGTGCTCGTTAGCGGTGACGGTGACAAAAAAGATGATGAACTGCCGGCGGCACCCGTCGTCGTCGTGCACGAGCCTGCACCTGAGCCTGAGCCCGAGCCCGAGCCCGAGCCCGAGCCGGCACCCGTAGCGATCGAGCCCGGCACCGTGACGGTGAGTGTCAGGATCAGTACACCAGGTGTCGAGGCGCAGATCCTCGACGCCCGTGACGAAGCGATCTACGGCATGACAAATACCCCCGAGGGCATCTCGATTCGCCAGGGGGAGGAGCCCGTGGGGCTGATCCTGCGGGCCGCGGGCTACGACGACCTCGAGATCTCTGTGGTCCCAGATGTCGACGCAAAGAACTTCGAAAAAACCCTGACAAAGTCAAAGTCCGCGAAGCGAAAAACGGTCAAAAAGAAGACCAAGCCAGTCGAAGCGGTGAGCGAGCCCGAGACGCCCAAGAAGCCCAAGAAGCCGTCGGGTGGTCTCGTCGAGATCAAAGATCCCTTTGATAAATGACCGTCGGTTTCTGGTTTCT
>CAYYUP010000096.1:11549-18890 GCA_964474905.1 uncultured Nannocystis sp.
GCGTCGAGTTCGAGGGCGCGTTGGCGGAGCTTGTCGGCCTCGATGTGGTGCGGGTGTCGGCTCAAAAAATCGGCGATGGCAGCAGCCTCGTCGTTGCTTCGGCCGAGCTGCTGCAGCGCGAGTACTTTGCCAAAGCGAGCCTCCGCTGCGAGCGGGCCGCCGCGGATGAGATAGGCGTTGAAGTGGCCGAGTGCCCGAGCTGGTTGCCCCTGGCGTCGCAGCAGTTCGCCGAGTTGGACCCGAACATTGTGGGCCTCGGGGCTTGTCGGGTAGCGCCTTAGCAGCTCCTCGTAGGCTTCGATCGCGCTCCTCCACGCGCGCTCAGCTCGGGCATCACTCGCTCGCCCTCGGAGTTCGCGGATCGAGGGGCCCGGGGGCTGCGGCGGCACCACAGGTCGATCGATGGCGGACGTGCCCTTGGTCGCCCTTGCGGGTGCTCGCAGATCGTCGGTGTTGATTGTTGTCGGTGCTGTGGGATTGCCGACGAAGGATCGAGCGCGGGTGCGCCCTGGGGAGTTGTTGTCGCGGGCCTCGATGATGTGCTCGCCCGCTGAAACGAGGAGTTCGACGCCGTCGCTCTGCAGCTGGCCCAGGCGATGGCCGTCGATCTGCAGTGAGCTCCTGTGCGCTTCGAGATAGAGCTGGCTCGGGGTGTCGAGTTGTCGCCAGAGTGCGGCTGTGTCGCTGCGGGCGCTCGCCCATGCTTTGAGGTCTTGGGGTAGCGCAGTGACTCGCTCTGGGTGTTTGAGGTTCGCGTGCTCGAGTGCCCCCAGGGTGTGTGCAGGGTCTGATTGCGACGCCTGGATCTGGACCTTGCCCTCAAAAACGCCGACCTCGACGCGCTCGCCGTTGTGCTCTTCGGCGGCGATTCGAACGAGAAATACTGTGCCGATCGCCCGGGCCTGTGCACCGTCGGCGCGGACCGTGAAGGCTTGCCCTGGGGGCAGGTCATCGAGGGTCGCAACCAGGGCCCCGCGCTCGAGATCAAAGCTGCGCTCTGTGTCGCTTTGCCGGAGCGTCGCCGTGGTCCCGGCACTGAGGCAGACACTCGCGAAGGGGGCGTGAAACACCAGGCAGGTCTCGGCCTCGGCGGTCATCGTGAGATCTTTGGCGACGCGCTCACCGACCCTCGCCCGTCGACCTTCGATCCTCAGACCATCAGCCGTACCGAGGGCGATCAGGGCGTCGTCGCGGGTCTTGGCGAACTCGCCTGTGGGCTTGCCCTGGGGGGCTCGGGGCTCGATTTTGGTGGCGGATGGGGTGAGGATTGGCGGCTTTGCGAGGGCCTGCTTGGGCGCCTGGGGGCCCTGCGCCGGGGGGCCTTGGAAGAATACGAAGAGCGCGAGCGATGCGGCGACAGCGAGGCCGCCCGCGGCGATCAGTGGCCATCTAGAGCGCCGATAAACCTGCAGAACAGCGGGCTTCGTAGCGGGCTCGCGGGGTCTCTGCGTGATCTCGGCGGAGGGGATTTGCTGGGTCCGGTAGTTGGCGACGATTGCCGCCACGAGGGCATCGTCGCCGGGCTCGTGCAGGTCGCCGTTGGCTTCTCCGAGCTGGCCGAGGAGTTCGTCCCAGGCTTGGCTTTCGGCGGCGCACTCGGGATGCGTCTCTTTGTGCGCCTGGAAAAAATCCGCGTCGTCGCCGGGCAGTGGGTCGCCGATGGCGATGCGATCGGCGAGTGCTTGCCAGCGTCGATCGTCGTCGTCGCGAGGGCTCATGCTGTCCTCCTCTCGGCGCGTGGATGCAGCACATGATCGCGACGGACCATGCGGCGGATCTCTTGGCGGGCGCTGACCAGGCGGTCCTTGACCGTATTGGGCGAGACCTCGGTGATCTCGGCGATCTCGGCGATGCTGTGACCGAGAACGTGGCGGAGGATCAACGCTTGGCGGCGGACCTGGGAGAGCGATTCGAGGTATTCGCGGAGGTCTCGGGGCAGATCGGCGGCGGTCAGCGCTGCATCTGCCGAGGCATGGCCGGAGACGTTCTCGGGGTCCATTGCGGCGTCGATCTGCTGGAGACGCGCGCGGTTGCGCTTGGCATGGCGAAGACTCGTTCGGATGACGATGCGATCGGACCAGGCCTCGATCGAGCCGACTCCGCGAAAGGTGCGGGAGCTGCGGAGCACTTCGATGATGCAGAGCTGGGTCGCGTCGTCGGCGTCTGAGCGGTCGCGGAGCAACGCCCGCGTGGCTCGGCGGATCCGTGGCAGAAGACGATGCACCAGTGTGTTCTGGGCGTTCGAATCGTTGGCTGCGACCAGCTCCATCAGTCTGCGATCTCCCTCAGGGTCGGGAGCGCGAATCGGCTCGCGCGTACTCTTCACCGTGTCCATGGCTTAGTGGCGCGTGGTCGTCATAGCGGGCGGATAAATTATGTAGGCTCGCGAGCGCGAGCCGTTGTCAGAGCTGCGCTTGTCGCTAAAGCGCGCAAAACCCATCTGTTGGGGCATTTTGGCGGTGGTTCGCGGGCGATGGGTGACAGCCCCGGAGGGTATCACGGCGACTCCGCGCCCTATTACGAGGCGCCTCGCGGGGCTGGCAACTGCGACGAACGATGGTGCTCGCACGGCCGTCTTAGGTCGAGCTGTCGGCTCGCATCGGCTCGCATCGGCTCGCATCGGCTGACGTCGCTCATGCCGTTCATGTTGGCTCACGTTGGCCGGACGATCGGATCGCAGCGCTTCGTTGTCGGAGCCCGGCCCCTTGCGCATCCAGCGATCGTCATGGCACGGTCACGGCGATGTCGCTCCGCCCGCTCGTCGCAATTATCAGTCTCACCCTCCTCTCCGCCGCTTGCGGGCCCTCCGGGCCGAGCCCCGAGGAGGTCAAGAAGCACGAGGCCGCCGAGGCCAAGAAAAAGGCCGAAGAAGAGTCGCTTGCGGCTCGCAAGGCCAAGCGTGAGGCCGAGCAAAAGGCCAAGGAAGACGCCGAGAAGGCCGAAAAAGCAGCGATCGCGGCCCTCGCGGTGTTGCCCGAGACGATGCCAAAGAAGCTCGACAAGGCCTGTGCCGCCCGCGCCCAGGCCGAGGATGACTTCATGAACAAGCACTACGACGGCGAGGCGGTCGAGAAGTGGAACCAGGCCAAAGGCACCCAGCTCGGCTTTGCCAAGCAGAGCTGCCTGAAGGTCGGCAGTTTAGAGGTCCCGGCTTGTCAGATCGAAGCGATGAACAACGCCCCGACAGAACTCCGCAAGAAGCTGCCGGACCTGCTTCGGGCCTGTATGGAAAAATTCGGCGGAGAGGGCAGCGCGGCCCCTCCAGGCCACTAGTAGCTCATTTTGAGGATCGGATGACCTCCTCCACGGGCCGCGAATATCGGGGCTGGTCGAGATGAGGTTTGCGCTCCAAGGTGTCGCGCCTAGGGAGTTGCAGGCACGGGTTCCCGAACTCAGTGCGGCCGAAGCCCGGCGGGTGATCTCGACGATCTACCGCCGCGGTCCAGAATGTCTTCATGGTCATGTTCCGCAGGTTCGCGCGGTCGCTCTGGATGCCATGCGGGAGCGCGCGTGGGCGCCGACGCTCGAGGTGATCGAGCGTCGAGAGAGCGCCGTCGACTCCTTTAAAAAAGTGCTCTTTGCCACCGATGATGGCGGTCTCATCGAGGCCGTTCGCATCCCGCTGGAGCGCGCAGATCGTTGCTCTGTTTGTGTCAGCTCGCAGATCGGATGTGCGCTCGGCTGCGTCTTTTGTGCCACCGGTCGCCTGGGTCTAAGGCGCAATTTGGCGGCCTGGGAGATCGTTGAGCAGGTCCGCCAGTTGCGACAGGGGCTGCCCTCCGGAGTTCGTGTGCACGGCGTCGTCTTTCAGGGGATGGGCGAGCCGCTGGCGAATATCGATCGGGTGCTTGCGGCGATCCGGGTGCTCACGGATCCGTCGGCATTGGCGATCAATGCTCGCGCGATCACGGTATCTACGGCCGGTTTGCCAGCGGGCATTCGGAGGCTCGCGCGCGAGGCCCCGAGCGTGCGCCTGGCGATCTCGATCGCCAGCGCTGTCCCGGAGAGGCGGCGACGTTTGATGCCGATCGACGGGGTCCATGCGCTGCCACAGGTCATCGACGCGGCGGTCGAGCACGCCAAGATCGTCCGCCAATCACCGATGTTTGCGCTCACGCTGCTCCGCGGGATCAACGATGGCGCTGCAGATGCGACCGCCTTAGCCGACCTGCTACTCGATTTTGAGGTGCGCACGGGGATCCGCGCACGTCTCTCGATCATCCCCTACAACGAGATCGCCAGTGGCTCTGCGGAGGGATCGACGGAGCCCTTTTCCAGGACAAGCAAGGCGGTCGAAGACGCCTTTCGCGACGTGCTGGCGGCTCGCGGAGTGTTCTCCCATCGCCGCTACAGCGGCGGGGCAGACATCGCTGCGGCTTGCGGGCAACTCGCGGCGAAATCCTCCGAGGCTTAGGCGGCCGATATGGTCTTAAGGTCAGCCGAGTTCGTGATGGGGCAGACGACCGATCAGCGCCTCGATCTTGGCGAGCGCCTCGTCGTCGCTCTTGATCGCCAGCGGGCGGACGCGGAGCCGGCCAAACTCGCCAGCATCGACGATAAAATGATCGTCGCCGAGATGCTCGACTGCCAGGGTGTGGGGCAGGCTCTGGTTTGGGGCGAAGGGCACCTCCACATCGACGACATGCGCATAGGCGCCGGGTGCCTCGCGCAGGCGTTCGCGGAGCGCGGAGACATCCTCCAAGGGGGCGATGAGGCCGCTCGCGAGCTGGAGCAGCATCGCGTCGCCGTCCTTTGTCAGCACCCGCAGCGGTCGGTCATCGGCGCGCGCTGGAGGGGCGGCTAGGTAGGTCCGCAGTTGGTTGCGAAAGGTAAGGCAGTCGCTGTAGACGACGCCGTTGGCCAGCGTTCCAGACCACTCAAACTCGAGATCCCAGAGGCCCGGGGGAACGCCTTCGAGCTCCCACTCGAGGGTCATGCGCAGCGGGTTCTGGGCTGAGATCGAGAGCGAGCGACGGTGAAAGCCGCTCACCGCGTGGGCGCTTTGGATGCCGTCCAGGGCTGCACCTGAGAGGTAGAGAGTAGTTGTAGTTGTAGTTGTAGTTGTAGGGGGAGCGTTCCCGGGTTTGATGAGGGGCGCGAAACCTGCGATCACAGGAAGACTTTGCCGTGCCAGCTCGGGGTCCGTTTGTGGTGCCTGCCGGGCTCTGGGCTCGGGGTCGCTCGAGGATGCGAAGAGATCCCCCGCCTTCTGCCAGCCGATGAGGAGCGATGCGGGGCCGATCGCGTGGATCCGAAGTGGCACCTCGAGCGGTGATTTTGTCACGCTCGAGCGGGGTGGCGGTCGATGGCAGACGCCGATGGTCAGACCGTGGCTGCCGAAATCCAGGCGCACGATTGTCTGTCGTTCGGCGAGGGCGGCCAGCTCTGGCGGTAGCAGGCGCAGGGCCTCCGCGATCAACATCGCCTTGGCCGCTTCGGGTACGCCCTGATTGGTAGCCCGGCAGAGGCTGCATCCGAGGTCGCCCCAGACCCAGGTTTCGAGGGTTGCAGGTACGCCCGGCAGGACCAGGAGCAGGAGCGGTGGCAGCAGGGAGCTGAGCGGGTAGAGCAGCCCAGGCAGCCCTCCTTGCCCGGATATCTGCAGTTTGGTCGCGTTGAAGGAGATCTTGAGCTGCGGCGCATCGCTGCCCGCTCGCTCGAGGTAGTAGCCGATGTAGAGCGGCCCGCGGGCGCTGCAGGCAGTGCCGTTGACGGTCGCGTCGAGCTCGATCTCGAGGCCGCCGGTGATCAGTTTTGGGATCGAAATCCGGGAGATCCGCACCTCGCAGCCCTCGGCTTGGATCAGCCCCAGCCCGCCGATCGCCTCGACCATGAGTGCCCGGGCCACGGCCTCATCGATTTGCAGTGCCCACGCCTCGCTGTGGATCACCTGTACCGGGCCGATGCCCTGGCTTTGGGATCCGCTCGGAGGTCGGTGGAGCAGCGCTTTGTCTGGAGGAGTTAGAGCTAGCGAAGCGGGAGAAAAAGTAGACCGTAGCGCTGTGGAGCTGATGAAGAGCAGGGCTCTTCCAGGATCGCCGAGTGTCGTTTGCAGCGAGCATTCGAGGCCCGTGGGCAGTTGCCAGGAGATCGGTCCCTGGCCCGCCAGAGCCAAGTGGAGCAGCGCCGGGGGTAGGTGATTGATGGGTTGTGAGCGTGCAGGGTCGATGAATTCGATGTGCAACGAGAGTTCGCCTGGAGTGCTGCGCGCGTCAAAATAGATCGTGTAGCAGCCGGTCTCACCGGTGCCGGTATCTTGCACGGCCGCGACAACTCCGCAGATCGAGGTGCCGGCTCGCAGCGGTCTCGAGGGTGGCGAGAGGGTCAGACGAAGCCCGGGTAGCAGTGTGTAGGGCCCCCGTCCGGGGCGGGGATCGGTGAACGTCTGTCCCGAGGGAAAAACTCGGTCGATCGCCGACTGGAGGATGTTCTCGAGGAGCGAGGTCGAGAGTTCGACGATCGCGTGGTGGCCCGGTAGCATCGCTATTTAGTATTGACGCGAAGGGCTTCGGTGTCAGTACTCTCTGGTCGCGCGGCAGAGCGCCTAATACGGCCTAGAACGCCCGTGGTGGCCCTAGAAGCCGCGATCGCGCGAGTCACCGGCGCTCGCGGCGGGAACTCAGCAATGCACAGTGTCGATCCGCTCTGCTCGGAATAGCAGCGGTGCACAGGGCCGCGCGACAGCTGCTTGGGTCGGCACAAATCGGGCGCGGGCCCGCACTGGCGACCTCTTCGCGGAAGTCAGATCAGCTGAGATCAGTGCTTAACCTGCGGGCGGTAGGGCGGCTTCGATGGCAGCGATCACTTCGGGGGACATTGGGTCGATCGGTGACTCAAAGCGGGCGATCACTGCGCCGTCTGGATCGATCAGGAACTTTGTAAAATTCCACTGGACCTCGCCGCGAATGCTCGTATCTGTCTCTTGGGTCAATGTTTGGTAGAGGGGAGCGATCTCGGGGCCCTTGGTATGCACCTTGGCCATCATCGGGAAGTCGATGGCGTACTCGCTGCTGACAAAGTTCTGGATCGCCGCGGCGTCACCGGGCTCCTGGCCGCCAAAGTCGTTGGAGGGGAATCCGAGCACGAGCAAGCCCCGGTCCTTGTAGCGGCCGTAGAGCTCCTGGAGCTTGGCGCACTGCGGCGTAAATCCGCACTCCGAGGCGGTATTGACGATCAACAGGGTCTTCCCGCGAAACTCGCTCAGGTCCTGTCGTTCGCCAGCCAGGGTCTCGACGATGTGGTTGATCACAGGGCCCTCGGCCGCCAGCGCGGCGGCGGTCTTCTCGGTCTTTTCGGTCTTTTCGGTCTTTTCGGTCTTCTCGGTCTTCTCGGTCTTCTCGG
>CAYYUP010000096.1:18990-20637 GCA_964474905.1 uncultured Nannocystis sp.
TCGGTCTTTTCGGTCTTCTCGGTCTTCTCGGTCTTCTCGGCGGTTGGGGAGGTCTGTGTGCAGGATGCGCAGAGCGAGAGGAGCACGAGCGCGACGGTAACGGTGCGGGGCATCATCGGCGGCGAGCATAGTCGATGTTGGGGGCGAGCGCGTTGTCAAAGATGGGGTGCCCACAGCATCTGCCCTGGAAGGCCCTTGAGCTTCAACGCTCAAGGAATGTACTCATAGGCACCGAGGTCCCAGCCCGCCATTTGTGGCCTGATGTTGCCCTCGATATCTGCCCCTACCTCAGTGAGGGAGTCGCCCGCGTCGATGGCTGGAGATTGTTCGCGGAGATGAAAGTCGCTGTCGATGAGGTCAGGACTCAATTGTTTAAAGAGCGGATCCGCGCAAATGCTATTAGCCTCGCCGCAGGTGAAGGTCTTACCACCGTAGGGGGTATTGGGCTCCCCCTCAGACAAAAATGCGAGGTTATGGTGCGACTCTACCGTGCCCCCATCCCAGAGATCCGAATTGACATAGATCGGAAAACTAAAGCCAAAATAGATATTGTTGAGGATCCTGTAGTGGCTGTTTCCGTAGCTGGAGTCGGGCCACAAGTCCATGCCCAGAGTACCCTCAAGGTTGCCGATTTCTTCGCTGGTGACGCAGGTATTATGGAGATAGCTGAGCCAGCTTGTGCCCTCTTGGCCGCCGGTACAGCTCGCCGCGACGATCGTATTGTTTTTGATGATGGTGCCGCTGGCGTAGCTTTGGTCGGGGCTGGTGACATCTTCGATTGTGAAGCCCGAACCGGCCGTGTCGACATCGCCGGTATGGGTCAGGGCGTCGCAGAAGTTGCGCTCGAAGAGCAGCTCGCTGTTTTTCTTGGGGTCCCCGCGGAGCCAGCCGCCAAAGGTCTGAAAGCAGTCCATATGTGCGTCGGAGGTGAACTCGCCGTGATGCACACCGAGAATGCGATTGTCCCGGAGAATATGGCCGCTGCCGAAGACCCAGACGCCGTTGGCATCGTCTTCGTTGACGTCGCAGACCGGGTGTCGCTGGATCGGGCTCTCGATCTGGTTGCATTCGACGATATGGTCGTGCCCGTGGATCTCGATGCTATTGAGAACATTATGATAGAAGCGATTGTGTCGGATTCGGCCCGACGAGCTGTCCGCGTCGACCCAGACGCCAGCGTCGACGGTTTCGTTAATGGCATTGCCCTCGATCAAAAAATTGTTTCCCGAGACGAAGATCCCGTAGTTGGCGGTGTCGCAGGAGAATACCCGGATGGTGAATCCGCGGATCTGCAGGTGATCGCCGTGCAGCTCGAAGCCGGGCATCGAGACCTCTCCCTGGGCGAGGAAAATGATCGGCGCTTGCTCGCTGCCGGATGCGTCGACGTAGACCGGCCCGTCTTCCTCGTAGGTGCCCGCCAAGACCTGGACGACGTCACCCGTCGAGACCTCATCGGCTGCGCGGCCAATGGTTCTCCAGGGCTCTGCCTCGCTGCCTGGCCCGTCGTCGTCGCCACTTGGCGAGACGTAGTAGGTGATCTCAGACGGGGTGGCGCTCATGTCTTGACAGAAGAGTTTGCCGCCGGTGTCGGTGCCGGTGTCGGTGTCGGTGTCGGTGTCGGTGTCGGTGTCGGTGTCGGTGTCGGTG
>CAYYUP010000097.1:0-6654 GCA_964474905.1 uncultured Nannocystis sp.
GAGGCAGAGGTGATTGAGGCGGAGGCAGAGGTGATTGAGGCGGAGGCAGAGGTGGAGGCCGGACGTTCGATCGAATGTCCTAGACTCATTCGCGGGGCCCTCCTCGCCCGACCCAGCGGCTCATCCTCGAAGCCGTAGGACGAGAGCCGACGGGCGGAGGCAGAGGTGGATGAGGCAGGGGCAGAGGACGTTCGATCGAATGTCCTAGACTCATTCGCGGGGCCCTCTTCGCGGGGCTCAGGGGCTCGTGTAGGAGGCGGTTCGCACGAACAGACCTAGTGCACAGGTTAGAGCAGGAGAACGAAGTGAACGAGGCTCGAGAGGCTCGAGAGGCTCGAGAGCAGGCCTAAATAAGCCTAAATAGGCCTAAATAGGCCTAAGCAGGCCTAAGCAGGCCTAAACACACCAATAGACGGCATTCGGACGGTTTTTGAGGCCGCTTGTCGCTCAGTCGTCGCTCGGCGCGGAGGCAGTCGCTCGCTCTAGGGCCGGGCCTTGGCTTGTGATCACGTAGCGAGTGGGCTCTTGGCGGACGATTAGCTGGGTCGGGGCACGGCCGACGCCCAGGTCGATGCCGGCGGCGAGCAGGGCGTTAAAATCGTTTGGGTCGGCGCGGCCAAGTAGGTCCTGGAGCTGCCCGGGGCTGAGAGCGACAGTCGCTGCGATCAGATCGCCGGTGGATTCGCTAGCCGGCGGCGCTTTGTCGATGGCGCTGGCCCAGACGGCGAGCGCGGTCTCTGGCTGGGCGCCGAGTACCGCGAAGATCGAACCGCTTTTTGCCGAATAGGAGTAGGCGATCTTGATGGCGCCGCGATCGTCGGTCAGCCCGGCAAAGCCCGGTGGCAGCTGATTTTTGATGCCCTGCACGGTGAGTACCCGGATGTCGGGGCTCTTGGAGTGGCGGCGCAAGCTGAGCCTAGGCACGTTGGAGACAAACATGCGGGCGAGTTCGAGGTTGTCGACCGCCGAGCGCAGGAAGCGATTGAGGGCAGCGCCGGCCTGCCGCGGGTTGTCGGCGCCGAAGGCAAAGGCCAAGTGCGAGCTTGGACCGATGCCAGCGAAGACCCGGCCGTTCCAGGCGCGCAGCACCGTGATCGCCTGCGCAGCGAGGGGATCGAGCATGATCTTGGCAGCGAAGCCCGAACTGTCGACCTGACGCCGGATCTCGCGGATGATTTCGCGTACCTCGGGCTCGTAATGGGCGTAGCGGGTCGAACCCGCCAGGGCGAGCGCCGGGCCGCTGTGCAGGTTTGCCAGCGCACCTGGGGCTATATCGACGCTTAGAGGCAGGCCGCGCTCGGGGTCGGCGTCGATGGTGATCGTCAGGTTGTCGAGGCCCGAACCCTGAGCGGTGATTCGCTCGTAGGGAAAGGCCTCCATAAACTCGCGGACCACCGAGGCATCGATTGTCAGCCAGACCGCGCGACTGGCGTAACCCTTGACCAGCTCGCGCCCTGTGACCAGCCCCGGCAAGGTCTCGGCGATGGTGAGCGAGTCGGTCTCGAGATCGATCCAGGCGAGCTGAGTGTGGATAGTTGTAGTACTGTTAGTATTGGCAGCGGTATTGCCATTGTCGTTGGCCCTGGGGGGGCTGCCTCGCTCGAGATCGATGTCGCCGCTGGCATCGGCAGCTAGCTGGTAGACGTCGATGCCGACACCCGGAAGGCTCACCGCTCCAAACTCGCCAGCGGCCGGAAAAGCGGCGAGCAGCGCCTGAGCGGCGTCGATGTCGGTGTGGCGCAGCGGAAGGTGGAGAATGTCTTCGCCGGCGACTCGAGCTCCGGCCCAGGGGCGGCGTTCGGCGATCATCGGCGCGAGCGCTTCGGCGAGGTCGGCGGGGGCCTTGGTCGCGAGCAGGAGGGCAGCGACGTTGACGGGCGGTGGCACGCCCGGGAGGGTGGCGACGGCGATTTTGTGTGCCGCTGCGGGGTCGCGCACGTAGGCGGCGATCGGCGGCGACTCCTCGAGGGCGAGCGGTGTTGGCAGAGCGAGCGGCGCCTCGGAGGGCGTGGCTGCGGTCAATGCCGCGTCGTCAGTCGCGGTGACCCTGGGCTTGCACGCCGGCACCAGAGCGAGAGCGAGGGCGAGGAGGCTTACGCGGAGCATCGACAGCGACCCTAGCAGCCGCAGGCGAGGGACGCATGCGCAGCCTCACGCAAAGTGCACAGAGCCCGGGCTGTGCCCCCTGAGACGGGCGTATTCCGCCGTGACCACGTGACCACGGGCACATCAAGGGCACAGCTTGCCGCGGGACCAGACCTCCTTTAGTGTCCCCAGCCAATGGCTCTCCGCATCGGTATCAATGGTCTCGGTCGCATCGGTCGCCTTGCTCTCCGTCACGCGCTCGCGCGTAGGCAAAACCCCGGCGGTCAGGTCCGCAGCGGTCCCGACATCGAGATCGTCGCCGCCAACGATCTCGCGGATGCCGGCGATCTCGCCTACCTGCTCAGTCACGACTCGATCCACCGCTGCGGTCTGGTGCCGGCCTCCGTCGACGGCGATACGCTTCGGGTCGGCGACTTCGCGGTCAAGGTGACGGCCGAGCGCGACCCGGCAAAAATTCCCTGGGCCGAGCAGGGCGTCGACATCGTGCTCGAGTGCACCGGCAGGTTTACCAATCGCGAGACGATGGCGCTGCACCGCAGCGATCCCAAGGGGCCGAGGCACGTGCTTCTGGGCGCGCCCGGCAAGGGTGTCGACAAGACGATCGTCGTCGGTGTTAATGACGATGCGATCGACCCGGCAAAGGACCGACTGATCTCCAACGCGAGCTGCACCACCAACGCGATCTCGCCGGTGCTCGCGGTGCTCGACCGGGCCTTTGGGTTTCGCTGGGGCATCGTCGGTACCACCCACGCCTATACCCACGGTCAGGGGCTGGTCGACATCCTCAACGCCAAGGATCGCAGGCGCGGTCGGGCGGCGGCGATCAACATCGTGCCCACCTCGACAGGTGCGGCCAAGGCGGTCGCGCTGGTGCTGCCCAACCTCGCCGGCAAAATCGACGGTACCGCCGTGCGCGTGCCGGTGGCCAACGGCTCGCTCTTTGATATCACCATGAACCTCGGCGGCGAGCCCTCCCTCGACCAGGTCCTCAGCGCCCTCCGCGAGGCCGCCAAGGGCGATGCGCTCCGCGGTGTGCTCGATGTGCGCGACGACTCGCTGGTCTCTTCGGATATCCTCGGCGATACCCACTCGTCGATCGTCGATGTCGGTGCCTGCATCGGTATGGGACCGCTGATCAAAATCGTCGGCTGGTACGACAATGAGTGGGGCTACGCCGGTCGCCTGATCGATCTCGCAGCAGTTGTCGGTCGCTCCTACGCCGACGCTTCGTAGTCGCGCTTGCGTTCGTGCGAAATGCTCGGGATGGTGTCTCCTTTGGGGACAGCTCCCGGGCATTTTTCTAGTGGGTACTTCGCTCGGGCGAGCTTGCATTCGGGAATCCTTGGGGATTACCAGAACGTTGTTTATGTGCGTATAGTGGCGCTTTCGGCTACTTTTTGCCGAGTTTGGCTCGGACTTTTGCGATCCGAGCTTCGGCTCGGCTCTCACCGAGTGTGGCGGCTCGTTCGTACTGAACGAGTGCGTCGTTGTAGCGCAGCAGTGCGAAGTTGGCGTCGCCAAGCCTGATCCGCAGGGCCTTGTTGGACGGCGCGATCTTTACGGCTCGTTCGGCGAAGACGAGTGCTTTTTGGTAGGCCGTGCGGTCGAAGCTGATGTCGCTGAGGCCGGCGAGTGCGGCGGTATTGCGGTTGTTGTGTCCGAGCGCCTGGTGAAAGAGGGTCTCGGCACCGTCGCGATCGCCCTTGCGCAGCGCCGCCTTGCCCTTGGTCGAGAGGGCCGCGGCCTTGGCCAAGTTTCGCCCCCCGTTGCTCGGCCCGTCGTCCGCGGGCTCAGGCCCGGGTTCGCTGCCGTCGCTGCTGTGATCGTCGCTGGGGGGCGTGGCGTCGTCGGCTTTGGGGTCCTCGGCGCCCTTGTTGTTGCGACTGTCCTCGGTCGGCAACCCGAGGGCTGCGGTGATCTCATCCATGGCGTCGTCGTCGACGATCTTCGCGGTGCGGATCACATCTGCGAGCAGGGCGCGCTGCAGACTGCTGCCCTGTCGCTTGTCGGAGAAAACCTCGGTGAGCAGTGCCTGCTTTTCGTCCTCGTCGTCGCTGATCGCGGCCCGGGCGATCTTCGCGAGCATGCGCTCTGCGTCGAGAAAGGAGTCGTCTTCGGCACGCTTGCGGGCGAGCGCGAGTTCGGTGTCGGAGAGCAACGATCGCTCGCGGGCGAGCTTGCTCGTCGGCTCGAAGTGCGTCGCCCACTGGTAGTAGATCGCTGCCATCGGCTGCGCCCCCTCGACCGGCCAGAGAGTGTCGCCCAGGTCGATCAGCGCGCTCGCAAATTCGCGGCGCAGGTCCTCGGCGCGGGCGCTCGCGAGGGGGTTGCCGAGACTCTCGAGTTCGCGTACGCGCTGGTAGGCAGAGACCTGGGCGCCCTCGCGGACCACCCAGCGGTGGGCGACGGCGGCCTTGCGTGCCTCTTCGGTGAGGTGGTCGACCGCGGATGAAACCTCTGCGCTCGGCTCGTCCGACATCATCGCCATGGTCGCGCCGACCGAGAGCAACGCGACCAGGCCGGCGGCCAATAGCCAGATCCAGCGGGGGCGTCGAGGGGGGGCCATGTCGGCGGCCACGAGCATGTTGGAGGAGAGGTAGGCCCTGCGTTCGGGATCGACGTCGGGCAGCGGCAGGTCGTCCCAGGCACTGCGCAGACCGGCGGCGATCTGGGCCTCGCAAAGCGCCGCTTCGAGTTCGTCCATCGACGCGTAACGATCGGCGGGCTCCTTGGCGAGGCAGCGACGGATCACCGCTTCGAGGGCCGGTGGAATCTGTCTCTCGGGACATGCATAAGCAAGCGGAGGCGGAGGATCGTCGAGCTGGGCGAGAAGGATCGCCTCGATCGTATCGCCGTCAAAGGGTGCCTTGGAGGCCAGCAGCTCGTAGGCCATGCAGCCTACCGAGTACATGTCGAGGCGCCCGTCAAAGGCGCCGCCGCGGATCTGCTCGGGGGCCATGTAGTGGGGGGTACCTGCGATCGGACCGCTGCCACCTTCGCCGCCGAGGATCGCTGCCACCCCGAAGTCGACGATCTTGACCATGCCCGGGCGGCCGGATTCGTCGTCGACCAAAAGGATGTTCTCGGGCTTGATATCGCGGTGCACGATGCCCACCGCATGGGCAGCGCAAAGCGCCTTGCAGACCTGTCGCAAGAGACCGATCAGCTCGCCCGGGGCGATGCCCTCTTCGGTGCGTGTTGTCAGGTCGGGGCCGCTTATCAGCTCCATGCAAAAGAAGAGGCGGCCGTCGGAGATTTCGCCGAAGTCGTAGATCTCGACGATGTTGCGGGAGCCCACCTTGTTGGCGGCCCGAGCTTCGTCGCGGAAGACCTTGGCGATGTCGGGGCTGAGGCTGAGGTCTAGGCGGAGGATTTTCATCGCCACCCGGCGTTCGATGTCGATGTGCTCGGCCTCGTAGACCACGCCCATGCCGCCCTCGCCGAGCCAGCGGATCAGCCGGTAGCGGGTGCCGGGGATCGGGCGGCCAGCGGTCAGGCGGATCCGTGCGACCTCTGGGTCGATGCCCGCGAGGTCACGCAGGGTTTTTTGGGTTCTCGCGGCGCGTCGACGGTGCATGCCCGAGGCGTCCGCGAGCGCCGGGTCGGTGGTCATCAGCAGCTTCTGCGCGTCGCTGATAGGCATCGGGGTCGCAGGGTTGCTGTAGCTGACAGCGTGGCCCGGAGCGGGCGGCAGAGTGTCCTCGGTGCCGAGCTCGACGATATTTGTGCCAGCGCGGGTCGCTTTGTTCGCTTTGTCCGACGTACCCGGGATGTCGACGAGGTTCGCTTTGTTCGGGAGGTTCGCTTTGTTCGGGAGGTTCGCGATCTTCGCGATGTCGGCGAGGTCCAGAGTGCCGGGATCTGGATCGGGCATCGCCGCGGGGGCATCTCCAGAGTCGTCGACGGAGCTAGCGAGGTCGTGCTCCTGGGCAGCGGATCTCGGGGCTTGCTTAGTTGACATCCGACTCCAACTCCAACTCCAACTTCAGCTCCAACTCCGCTCGCTTGCGAGTGTACGTGAGCGTGCTCTGCGAGCGGGCAAGATTTATGTGTGTGCTCATGTCGTGCTGATGACCGCTGGTGTGCTGCTCAGCTGTGCGGGGTCTGTGCCGCAGCCCCCTATGCCCGCGAACGAGGGCTGCCCGAAAGGCGACGGACTGGGAGCGTGATCTCGCCCTACTGGGGTTGCCTTTCGACTCTTCGACAGCCTCTCTATCGCCGCAGTGCTCACCGGTGATCGGACTCTCGTTGAGCGCATGCGCCGTTCGCGTTCCACATCGACAAGTTCATCGAGAGCCGATGATCTCGCCCAGAGTCGCATTTTAGACGGCACGGCCTGGAGGCTTCAGATCGGTTGGAGTATATTCCACGAGAGCGAGTCATGGACCGGATCACGTTCGAAGGTCTTCGCGACCTCCCTGGCAAGAAAATCGAAGCGGACATCCGTTTTTCGAAACGAACTGCGCTCGCGCCAGTGCTCGTCGCCGAGGGAATTCGTATCGATAATGAGCATGGCGTGGAGCTCGTACTCAACATCCAGTTCAACCC
>CAYYUP010000097.1:6754-20637 GCA_964474905.1 uncultured Nannocystis sp.
CGGCCCGGCGCATCGACCTCACGGTCGCTCGCACAAGCACTCGCTTGAGGATGAGAAGTGCCCGAGGCGGAATCTTCCTGACGGTGTGATCGATCGGCCCGATCTCGCAGGCAAGTCGATCCGCGAGGTCTTTGAGGAGTTTTGTGAGATGGCGTCGATCGAGCATGTAGGCTGCTTTGAAGAGCCAGACGAGGGCGCATGATCGACATCACCGAAATCGAGAGCCGCCTCCAGGGGCACGGACTTGTCCACTCCGTAGACCCACTGCCGAAGGGGGCGATACGGGTGGAGACTGCGTTCAAGTATCCAGATGGCGGGTCGATCGACATATTCGTCGTTGAGCGTCGGGATCTAGTGTCCAAAGAGGTTTGGCTTACGGATTACGGCCAAACGATGTCTTGGCTGCTCCTTGTCGATGTCAAGCCTTGGCTGTCAAAGAAGCGCCAGGGATTTTTGGAGGACACACTTCGGATCTACGGAGTTGACCAGCGGGGGGGCGAGCTGGTGAAGACTCTTACTTCCTTGGATGACCTTGTCTCGGGTGTCGTGTCCCTGGGCCAAACATGTGTTCGGGCCTCAGATCTGATGTTCACCAAGCGAAGCGCGATGGCCACCCCCTTTGCCGATCAGGTCGAGGATGTGCTCTCTGACGTGGAGATGGAGTACACCCCAAACGAAGAACTCGAGGGTCGCTACGGGAACACTGTCCGTGTCGATTTCTTGGTTCAGGGTCCCCGGGTTGTGTCTGCCCTCTTGGGGCTTTCGTCTGGAAATTCATCTCAGGCCCATGTGGCGGCGACTGAGATCTTTCGCCGTTGGTACGACCTTGACGTTGCCCACCGTCGTGAGCAGCGGATTACTGTCTTTGACGATTCCGTCGATGTGTATCGAGACGAAGATTTAGAACGGCTCAAGGGGGTCTCAGATCTTGTCGCTGTATCTGACCGGCAGATGCTCAAAGACCTGCTGGCAGCGTGATTGAGTTTGTGGACCGCCTGCGCCTGAATGTGCACGTGAACGTGTGAGGCATTGTCCTATGATATGAACGAACACTATATAGCAGTGCACTACTTGAACAACTACAATGATTTGTACCGCGATATATATGGGGTCGGCTCCCGGATGGATTCGAAGACCCGTGGACTTACGGCCGATGCAGTGATCTCCGAGTTTTTTGCGACCCGGACGAATTCGCGGCTTTACCTCGCAGCGTAAACCAGCCCTTGCCCGGTTGCTTCGACGACGGCCTTTGCGTGGACGTCTTCCTCTTCAAGGCTGAGGTACCGGCAGACGCTCAAAGACCTGACGCGTGTGAGCAGGAGCAGGGCTCGCAGCCCCCATGCCTACGAACGAGGGGCCGGCCAAAAGGCGACGATCCCGAGGCGTGCTCTCGCTCTGCTGTGGTAGCCTCCCGGCTCCATGAGCACCTCTTCTAGGACCGCTCACGCGCCGCCGCGGCTCTTTCACCGCCTCTTTATCGCCAATCGAGGGGAGGTCGCGGTTCGCATCGCCAGGGCTTGCGATGCCCTCGGCATCACCCCGGTCTTCGCGGTCTCGTCGGCGGACTTGGGCGCTCCCTACACCCAGGGGCGCGAGGTGGTGTGCATCGGCCCGGCGCGCTCGAGCCAGAGCTACCTCGACGCAAATACGCTCGTGCAAGCGGCAGTCCAGAGCGCCTGCACAGCGCTGCATCCGGGCTGGGGTTTTCTCGCCGAGAACCCGGTCTTTGCCAGTCTCTGTCAAAGCCACGGCGTCACCTTTATCGGCCCGCCGGCGCATGTGATGCATCTGATGGGCAAAAAAACCCCGGCGAAGGCGGCGATGGCCCGCGCCGGTCTGGCGCTGATCCCCGGCAGCGACGGCATGCTTCGCGACGTCGACGATGCCCGGGCGGTCGCGAATCGGGTCGGGTATCCGGTGCTTTTAAAGGCAGAGAGCGGCGGCGGAGGTCGGGGCATGCGGGTGGCTCGCGGCCCGGATGAGGTCGCCCAGGCCTACAACGACGCGCAGGCCGAGGCCCGGGCAGCCTTTGGCGATCCTCGGATCTACTTAGAGCGGCTGATCGAGGGCGGTCGCCACATCGAGATCCAGATCCTGGGCGATCGCTACGGCGGCGCCGTGCATTTTGGCGAGCGCGACTGCACGGTCCAGCGCAACCACCAAAAATTGATCGAAGAGTCGCCCTCGCCGGTGCTCGACAAGGACGAGCGTGCCCGTTCGCTGGCGGCAGCTGTGCGGGCTGCGGCGAGCATCGGCTACGTCGGCGCGGGCACCATGGAGTTCTTGCTCGACAGCGACGGCGTGCTCCGTTTTATGGAGATGAATACCCGCCTCCAGGTCGAGCACAGTGTCTCCGAGGTACGCTCAGGGCGTGACCTGGTGATCGAGCAGATCATGGTCGCCGCCGGGCATCCGCTGCGCATGCGCCAAGAGCAGATCGAGCTCGCGGGTCATGTGATCGAGTGTCGAATTAACGCCGAGGATCCGAGCGACAATTTTCGTCCCGCGCCGGGCACGATCTCGACATGGCAGCCGCCGACCGGCGATGCCGATGTGCGCGTCGATACCCATGTGTGCGCCGGCTATGTGATCCCGCCGCACTACGACAGTCTGCTCTGCAAGGTGATCGCCCGCGGTGACAATCGCGACGCCGCCTGCGACACCATGATCCGGGCGCTCACCGAGCTGCGCTGTGAGGGCGTGCCGACGACGATCCCGATGCACCTGAAGATCCTGCGTTCCGCAGATTTTCGGGCGCATCGCTACGACACCCGGACCATCCCCGGCTTTGCCCCTTAGGAGCTGCGAAAAAAATGGCCCACGTACCCCTCGTACCGATCGGCTGTCCGCGCGATCAGATAAGCGACGAGAGCACCTTTAACGAGCATCGCGAGGCGTTGCACGGGCGCGAAGCAAAGCTCCGCGAGAAGCGGGCTGAGGTCGCCCGCGGGTGGGGTCAAAAGTACATCGATCGGGTGCACGCAAAGGGCAAGCTCACCGCCCGCGAGCGCATCGAGCAGCTGATCGATCCCAGCACTCGGATCTTTGAGGTCGGCACCTTCGTCAACGACGGCCAGATCTTCGGCGGCAAGCTGAGTTCGCCCGGCGCCGGTGTGGTCACGGCTTTTTGTCGGATCCAAGACCGCTGGTGCATGGTGATTGCCAACGACAATACGGTCGCCTCGGGCTCGTGGTGGCCGCGCACGCCCGAGAAGATCGAGCGTGCCCAGGAGATGGCCCTGCGCCTGCGTCTGCCGACGATCTACCTCGTGGATTGCTCGGGGCTTTTTTTGCCTGAGCAGTCCAAGGCCTTTCCGGGGGCTAAGGGCGCGGGTCATATTTTTAAAAAGAACGCGTTGCTTTCGGCCCACGGGGTGCCGCAGATCGCCGGTGTCTTTGGCGACTGCATCGCCGGCGGCGGCTACATGCCGCTGATCTCCGACCGGGTCTACATGACCGAGCAGGCCTACATGGTGATCGCCGGCGCGGCTCTGATCAAAGGCGCAAAGAGCCTTAAAATCACCAGCCTCGACATCGGCGGGCCCGAGGTGCACGTGCATCAGAGCGGCTGCGCCGATGTGCGAGTGCCCAATGACGAGGTGCTGATCGAATGCCTGCGCCGCGAGGTCTCACGCCTGCCGAGTTCGGCGGCGCCCTTCTACCGCGGCGACGCCGGCAGTGTCGATCCCCTGCATTCCACGGATGAACTCGCGGGGCTGCTGCCGCCCGATCATCGCGAGTCCTACGACGCCAACCAAATCCTCGCACGGCTTTGCGATCAAAGCCTGTTTTGGGAGGTTATGCCCGAGATCGGCGAAGAGATGATCTGCGGGGTCGGCCGCATCGGCGGGCTTTTTGCCGGCTTTATCATCAATCGTCAGGGGTTGATTGGTGACCCCGAAAGGCCCGATGCACGCCGTCCTGGGTCGATCCTCTACCGCGCCGGCATCGCCAAGATCGCCGAGTTTAGCCGGGCCTGCAATGCCGACGGCATTCCGATTCTTTGGTTGCAGGACATCTCTGGTTTTGACATCGGCGCCGAGGCTGAGCGCCAGGGTTTGCTCGCCTACGGCTCCAGCCTGATCTACACCAACTCCACCAACGACGTGCCGATGTTCACGGTGCTCCTGCGCAAGGCTGCGGGCGCGGGGTATTACGCGATGTCGGGCATGCCCTACGATCCGGTGGTGCAGCTGTCGACGACGATCTCGCGGCAGAGCGTGATGGAGGGGCGGACCCTGGCGATCGCCACCTACAACACCAAGCTCGACGACAACTTTGAGATCATCAGCGACGATCCGGCCGAGCGCCAAAAGATCGTCGACGGCATGCGGGCGGTCGAGGAGCGTATCGAAGCCGATATGGATCCCTACGTCTCAGCCCGGCAGATGGATACCGACGAAATCGTCGAACTCGGCGAGCTGCGGGCCTACCTCGCGGCGCTGGTCGAAATGACCTACCAAGGCGTCGGGTACCGGCGGATCAAAAACCCGCGGATTTGGTCGCTACACGATCTCGCGGTGCTCACTCGGGGGGCGCGTTAGCCATGACAACGACGGGCAGGACCAACTACGTGTACGACAGTCGCAGCGCGCGGCCGCTGGTGACAGCGCGTCTCCTGCGACAGGATGACGGTCGTTTGGCGATTCTCTCCCCGGCCGTCGGTCTGTGGCGGGATCGTCCGCCTCTGGGGGCGCTCATCCGCCCGGGCGAGTTGCTGGGTAGGATCAGCGTATTGGGAGTGGATCACGCGCTGGTCGCTCCCGAGGGTGCCCGCGGTGTTGTTGTGGGCTCCGATACCGGTCCAAAGGTCGCGCAGCGTCCGGTCACCTACGACGAGCAGCTGCTTGTGCTCGATCGGGCGGTGGCCGCCGGTGCTGTCTTGGATGATGCCGAGGTCGCCGACGAAGCGGCGGGCGGGCTTGTCCTGCGGGCGCCGAGCAGCGGTCGTTTTTACCGGCGGCCAGCCCCCAGCAAACCCGCGTTTGTTGCGGTCGGCGACATCATCGACACCGGCAAGGTGATAGGTCTGCTCGAGGTCATGAAGACCTTCACGCGGATCCAGTACGGCGGTGGGGATCTGCCGCCACGGGCCCGGGTTACAGCGTTGCACGCCGAGGATGAGGCTGATGTCGCGGTCGGCGAAGCGCTGATCGAGGTTGAACCTGCGTAAGCGGTGAGCCTTTCGGGGTTCGTTGACTCTGGCGATCCTGTCTGCCCTGGATTGGGCCTAGAACAGTGTTTTTCGGCATTTTCGGCATTTTTTGCCCATCGATGACTTTGCCGTGATCCGCACGCCGGTCTGGTGACGCTATCACCGGCGACTTGAGACAAGCAGGTCGAACCGAGCAGCGATGACTGAGACCGATCCGTTTAGGGGCGAGAGCGCGGCTCACGTGGGTGTGGACGACACGAGCGATGAGGACCTGCGCACGCTCTTCTCGAGCGAGGGCGCGGCGACGCGGGGCAGCGAGACCCTGCGCACCAACCTCCGTCGCAACCTCTTTGGTGAGGTCCCCGAGAGCACCAAGATCGGTCGTTACGTCATTCGCCAGCATATCGGTTCCGGTGGCATGGGCGCTGTCTACCTCGCCTACGACAGCAAATTGCGGCGCTCGGTCGCGCTTAAACTCCTGCACCGCGGCAGTGGCCGTCCGGGCAGCCTCGAGCGTCGCCGACGTCGCTTGCTGCGCGAGGCTCACGGTCTAGCGCGCCTCTCCCACCCCAATGTGGTCCAGGTGCACGACGTCGATACCCACGGCGAGCACCTCTTCCTGGTGATGGACTACGTCGATGGCAGCACCCTCAAGGAGTGGCTCGAAGTGCCGCGGAGTTGGCGGGAGATTCTCGAGGTTTTTCGTCAGGCGGGTCAGGGGCTGGCTGCGGCCCACTCGGCCGGCCTTATTCACCGCGATATCAAGCCCAGCAACGTGCTTATCAGCGCTCAGGGTCAGGCGAAAGTGATCGACTTTGGCCTGGTGCGAGTCGACGATTTGGGCACCTCAAGCGAGGGCACAAATGCGATCACCGAGGACGGTGATTTCGTCCAAGAAGCGTCATCGGTGCGATCCTCCGAGCCCGACAGGCAGGGCGACGCTGCGATCTCGGGCTCGGCGCGCAAGAGCGGCGACGAAGACGATCTAACGGTTGCGGGGGCGGTGCTCGGCACTCTCGCTTACATCCCGCCGGAGATCTTTAGCGGTGCCTCGGCGGACGCACGCAGTGACGTCTATTCCTTTTGTGTCTCACTTTACGAGGCGCTCTACGGTGCGCGACCCTTCGCCGGCGAGACCCGTGATCAGTTGATCTGCCAGATCATCGAGGGTCGTCGACAGCCGCCACCGGGTGGGCGAGCGATCCCCCGCTGGCTCACAGATACTTGTCTCCGCGGCTTGGCGGTCGATCCAGTAAAGCGGCCGGCATCGATGGTCGAGCTGCTCGCGGAGCTTTCACCAAGGCGGGAGCTCAGACGGCGCTTGCTGCCAGCGCTCGCCGGTATCGTCGGTATTGCCTCTGCGGCCGTCGTTGCGTTCACGGTCGTCACGGCGATCTCGCCGATGCCATCGTCAGAGTGCGGGGTCGAACCCCATATACCTGTCCTTTGGAGCATGAGTGATCGGGCCGCGGTGTTGGGCGCGAGTGCAGCTTCGGATCTGCGGCGGCCGCTCGAGAGTTTTGCCGCGGTGGATCGTTTTTTTGCGCAGCGTGCGGCCGAACTCCAAGACCTGCGGCCGGCGATCTGCAGCGCTGTCCAGAGCCCGGCGGCGGCGGCAAGTCAGCGCTGTTTGGCGACTGTGGCCCGGGATCACCATGCCATCGTCAAGCGCATCGTCGGCGGAGATCTCGAGATCCTCACCCAGATCATCGACGAGCCGGGTCAGTTGCCCGAGCCGGGTGTCTGCGCCGAGCCAAAATTTATCGCCGCATTGGTCCAAGGCGCGGTTCCAGGGGACAGGGCGGGAGCCGGGAGCGGCGCTCGAGTTGATGTCGCCGATGTCGTCGAGGCTCTCGGCGAGGAACTCGATTGGGCCCAAGAGTTGCTCGAGGACGGCCGCTACCGCGAGGCGCTGCGCAGTGCCACGGTCGTGCAAGAGGCTGCCGAGAGGGTCGGTAGCGTCGGTCTAGAGGCCCACGCCTGGCATGTGCGCGGTCGCCTCGAGTCGATCTTGGCCGATCCGCAGAGCGCCGAGAGCCTGGCGATGGCGCAGACGCTCGCGGCACAGGTCGAAGGCGACCCGATGCTGAGCGCGATCCTCGATCGGGCGCGGGCGCTTACCGGGCCCCGGGGTTCGCCCGTAGAGGCTGAGGTTTGGGCCCGCAGGGTGCAGCAAAAATTCGCAAAGCGCGGACTCGGTCCCCTGGATGAAGCGCTGCTCCACCTGGTGCTCGGCGAAGTCGCGATCGCCCAGGGGCAGCTGGGGGCGGCGCGGCTTCACCTCGAGGCCTGTCGTGATCTGCGCGAGCGCTATCTCGGCGAGCAGCACCCGATGATCGCCGAGGCTCTGAGCAACCTCGCGGTGGTCGTCGATCTGCAGGGCGAGAGTCGCTCTGCGCTCAAGCTCTACCGCCGGGCGTTGGCCCTGCGCGAGGCCCATCTGCGGCCGGATCATCCGTCGATCGCGGCAACCTTAAATGGCCTAGGAGGTGTGCTGGCACGGCTTGGCGAGGCCTCTGAGTCCGAAGCTGTCTACGCCCGTGCCCTCGAGATCGACCGCGCTGCCTTTGGCGACGAGCATCCGCGGGTGGCGACGATCCTGCACAATCTCGGGGTTGCGGCGCGCCAGCGCGGGCAGCTTGACCGGGCCCACAAGTTCTACTCTGAGGCCTTGGCGATCCGCCGCAAGAGCCTCGGTGCACTGCACCCCGAGGTCGCCGACAGCCTCAACGCGCTCGCCATTCTCGACAAGCTTAATGGCAATGGAGAGCGCGCTCTGGGCCGTTACCGCGAAGCGCTGATGATCCGCGAGGGGCAGCTTGGCAGCGCTCATCCGCGGGTCGCGAGCACCCTCGGTAGCCTCGCCAACCTGCACATTCGTCGCCGCGAGTTTGCCGAGGCGATGCCGCATCTTCGGCGGGCGCAGGGCATCTATATGTCACTGGGTCCGAGCGGTACTGTCGATTTGGTGTGGATTCTGCGGCTAAGCGCCGCGGCTGAGCTCGGTCTGGGTCATCCGCAGACCGCATTGCCGCTGGCCGATCGGGCGCTTCACCTCGCTCGCTCGACGCTCGCCGAGGACCCAAGCCTCGCCTCCGAGATCGCCAAGCTAGAGCCCATGCAGGCCGAGGCGCGGGCTCTGAGCTCGAAGCCGTGAGAGGTGCAAAAGAGCATGTTCTTCGATCGCTGATGTTAGATCGAACATGTTGGATCGAGCATGTTTGATCAAACATGTCCTATAGACAGTTGAGGAATCCGCAACTAGCGATCAGCTGGCGAGGCGCGCAGCCATGATCCGGGCGAGATTCCCCAAAAAGCGAGCAGCGAGCGCTGGAGTGCCCTCACAGAGTGCCCGCATCGTGCGTTCGTTGAGGCTGAGCAAAGATGCGTGGTCGGAAGCGATATAGACGTCGGCGGTACGACGACGGTCGATGAGATAGGAAATTTCACCGCAGATCTCACCAGGGTTGATGGTGCGTTGGCCGTGATCGTGATGAACTTCGAGGCAGCCGTCGAGCACGACAAAAACTGTGCGGGTATTTTGGTCCTGCGAGATCACCTTGATGCCGCGGCTGCCCCGGAGGATCGCGCTTTGCCGGAGCACCATCGCGAGTTCGTCGTCGGCAAAGCCAAAGAAGGGGCTGTGCACGTCGCTTTGCGGCCCCTCGGTGGATCCTTGCAGGAGGCGTTCGAGGGCTGTCTTGTAGGCCGCTGGATGTTCGCGCGGCGACAGGATCGGCGAGGAGTCACCGATGAGGCGGTGGAATCGGGCGGCCTCGTCGGTATCCTCGATCTCTGCCGGTAGCAGAGCTGCTAGCTGCGGGCTGCGTGCGCGGATGCCCTCGCGATCGGCGAGCGAGGCGATCAGGGGGATGCCGACGCCGTTGTCCGCGTAATTAAAGACCTCGCCAAAGGGCCGCATGCCGGCGCTGCCGTAGAGCGAGATGAAGTGGGGTTGACAGTCGGCAAGCACCAGACGAGCGCGCCTGGCGAGCAGGTGTTTGAGCAGTGCGGTCACCAGCGGGCGAGTGAGCGCGCGGCCGCGGTGCTCGGGCACGACAAGCAGGCGGGTGACCAACGCAAAGCGCTCTCGCGGGCAGATGGTCTCGAGGTGGGGCAGATCAAAGACCCGCTGGTAGAAGTCCGAGAAGGGCGCATCCGGGTAAAAATGCAGGCTGACCGCACCGACCAGGCAGTCGCCCCTAAAGGCGCCGATGGTCTGGCTGTGATCGGCATCGTCGGCGACAAGCATGCGCCGCTCGTGGTCGGCGAGGTCGCGGAGGAGGCCGAGTTCTTCGACGTAGATTTTGTAGGCGAGGCGGGCCGCGGCATCGTGGTCGGCGGCGCTCTCGAGCAGGCGGACTTGTATCCTGTCTGAAGAGACATGCACGACCTTTGGCAGGAGGGTGAGCAGGCGTCGGCTCGCCTCCTGGAGATGCGTGTCGTCCTTGGCAAAGCAGAAGCGGAGCAGGCTGCGATCGGCTTCGGCGGTCGAAAAAGCGTGGCTCGGGACCGCCGCGACACCGGTCTGCTCGAGCAGCGCCATCGCGGTATGTTCGCGGGGCAGGGCGGCGATCTCGGAGGCGTCCGCGAGCACAAAAAATCCGCCCTGGGGTCGTTGTACCTGGAATCCTGCGGCTGTTAGGGCCTTGCAGAGGCGGTCTCGTTTGCCCGCGAGCAGCTCCAGTGCAGCCGCCGATCGTCCGGCATCGGGGGTTTCGAGAGCCGCCAGGAGGCCGTGTTGGAGCGGCGTTGCCGGGCAGATGTAGAGCGCCTGATGGTGGCTGTGCACGGGCTCGATCAGGGCGGCAGGGCCGGCTGCATAGCCGAGGCGCCAGCCGGTGATCGACATGCTCTTGGAAAAGCCGCCGAGGGTAATCGTGCGCCGCCGCAAGCCGGCCACCGCCGCCGGTGAGATGTGGCGTGCGCCGTCAAAGCAGAAGCGTTCGTACTGCTCGTCGGTGAGCAGTAGCAGGTCGCGTTCGTCGGCGACGCGGGCGATCGTCTGCAGCTCGGCTTGGGTGAACACCTTGCCGCTCGGGTTGACCGGGGTGCAGATCACCAAGCCGCGGGTGCGGGGACCGATGGCTTCGCGGAGGGCGGTCGCGGTGATTGTGTAGGTAGGCGCCTCGAGACGGACAAAGCGGGGCACAAGTCCGGCGATCCGGATCAGCCGCACATGCCAGCCAAAAAAGGGCTCTAGCACCAGGATCTCGTCGCCCGGATTGAAGAGCGCCAGCAGGCTCGCCGTAAAGCCGCCGGTGAGCCCGCTGGTGATCAGCAGCTCGTGTTCGGCATCGACGGGGATGTGGTTTTCGCGGCGCAGGCGGTCGGCGATCACGGCTCGCAGCGCCGGTAGCCCGCGGGTATCGGAGTAGACGTTGGCGCCGGCCTTGAGCGCGGCGATGGCACCCGCGACCGCCTGCGGGTTGGCGCGGTGCGAGGGGATGCCCGAGGCGAGGTCGATGCCGCCTCGTTTGCGACAGGCGCTCAGCATCTCGAGGATCGGCGAGGGGCCGATTATGCCCTTGGCCGGTGCCGGGCCGGGTGCGTAGGGGACCCAGAGGTACTGTGATTCGCGGTGCACATGCCTGCCCGCCGGCGGCAGCGGTAGCCCCGCGGAGGCGGCGTCATGGTGCATCCTTGCGATAGACGTATGTTCGCGAAGAGAAGGGATCATCGACAGTCGGCTCCGAATCGCAGATCGATTGAATCCAGAGTCTTGCACAGAGCCCGCAGGCAGAGCCAGCCGAGCCGCGGCCGAGCCGCTCTCCGTGACAATGTCGAGAGGTCCTAGAAGGCGGTGTAGGGCCATCCCAGGGTCTGTACTGGCGCATGGCGACTTTCGGGCCGCTTGCGACATTTGCTCTGGATCGGCACTCTGACGGCACCGTGAAGATCGTCGCCAATTGCCAACAACATTATCTTCCATACAAATATTTCAGTAGGACATCGCCCCTTGGGGCTCTGCTCTTGCCGGCGCTCATGCTCGCGGCCTGCACAGATCCGACGGGGTCGACCGAGTCGGCGACCGACTCGGCAACCGAGACCGGCACCGACGGCACGACCACCGAGACCGGTACCGAGGGCACGACCACCGAGACGACGACCACCGAGACGAGCACCACCACGGGCGATGTCGGCAACGCGAGCTTCGAGGTGCGCGAGAGCGTCGAGCAGCTGCACGTCACCCACGCGAGTGTTGGCGATACCCTGGTTGTGCGCGATGGTGGAGGTGCTGAGGTGGCGAGCGGCATCGTCGACGAACTCGGCAGCCTGGTCTTTCGCGAGCTTGTGCCCGGCGATGGTTACGTCGTCGAGACCGCCGAGGGCGACGAGTGGACCGGGCCGCTGACAGTGATGTCGGTCGAGGGCAGCCTGCCCGATCCGACATTTTATGAGGGGCAGATGTTGGAGGCTGGCTTTGGCTACATCCGCACCCGCGACGGCACGACGCTCTCGGTCTACGTCACCCTGCCGGGACCGGCCGAGGACGGGCCCTATCCGACTGTGATCAATTACTCGGGCTATCAGCCGTCGAAGCCGGGAGCGCCGATCGATGACGGCACGATCCCCGATCCCTTCGAACTCGACGCGCTCTGCCTAGATCTGCCGATCCTCTGCGACATTCCCAATCACCCCTCGGGCATGATCGCCGGCATTATGGGCTTTGCCACCGTCGGCGTGAACATACGCGGCACCGGCTGTTCGGGCGGCGCCTACGACTATTTCGAGACCCTGCAGACCCTCGACGGCTACGATCTGGTCGAAGCCGTCGCCGCTCAGCCCTGGGTCGCCAACCACAAGGTCGGCCTGGTCGGGCTCTCCTATCCGGGGCTCAGCCAGCTCTGGGTCGCCAAGACCCAGCCGCCGAGCCTGGCCGCGATCACCCCGCTTTCGGTGTTCGCCGATACCATGACCTCGACGCTGGCGCCCGGCGGCATGTTTAACGACGGATTTGCGCTCTCCTGGGCCGAAAGAGTGCTCAATGGCGCCGCCGCCTACGGCCAGGGGTGGGAGCAGGGGCAAGTCGACAGCGGCGATGACGAATGCGCCGAAAACCAGCTCCTGCACGAGCAGCGCGTCGATACGATCGACAAGGCGCTGATGTATTCTTATTACACCGACGAGGTCGCCGGCCCCCTGAGCCCGCAGCGCTTTGCCGGTAAGATCGAGGTCCCGGTGTTTACCGCGGGCGCCTGGCAGGACGAGCAGACAGGCGGCCATTTTGTGCCCCTTTGGTCGGCACTCAAAAATGCTCCGGTGACTCGGTTTACTGCGTACAACGGCATCCACGCCGACGGCTACACCCCAGATGTGCTGGTCGAATGGCACAATTTTTTGGGCTTCTATCTGACGGATGAGATTCCTGAGATCCCTCCGCTAGTGCGAACATTGGCGCCGCTGCTCTTTCTCGACTTCTTCGGTGAGTCATTAGAGATTCCTCCCGATCGCTTCTTGATGTACGACTCCTACGATTCGGCGCTCGCCGCTTACGAAGCCGAGGACGACGTGCGCATCCTCTTTGAGATGGGCGCCCACCCCGACAGTGAGCCCGGAGTGCCGCGCTCGACCTGGGAGCAGAGCTTTAGCGCCTGGCCGATCGCGGCTGTCGAGCCCCAACGCTGGTACTTCGATCTAAAGGGGCATCTGAGTGCAGATCCCCCCGCAGAAGACGCGGGCGCGTCGCAGTATCTCTTCAACGCAAAGACCTCCAAGCAGACGACGCTGCCGAAGGGCAATATCAATACTTCGTTGCCGAATTTTAATTGGACGCACGAGCCGGCGGGCGAGGCTGTCGTCTTTGTTAGCGATGCGCTCGCAGAGGACACCGTGATGGCCGGTAGCGGCAGCGTCGACCTGTGGCTCAAGACCAACGCAACCGAAGCCGATCTCGAGGTCAACCTCAGCGAGGTGCGTCCCGACGGCGCCGAGATCTATGTGCAGAGCGGTTGGCTGCGAGCGAGTAATCAGGGGCTGGCCGCGGAGAGCACAGACCTGCGGCCAGTGCATACCCACCTAGAGGAGGATAATACGCCTCTTGTGGCGGGTGAGTGGACGCAGATCCGTGTTGAACTCTTTCCCTTTGCACATGCGTTTCGCGCGGGCTCGCAGATCCGGCTCTCAGTGGATAACCCCGGAGCCTCGCGTCCTGAATGGACGTTTATCGTGAGCGATCTTCCAGAGGGCACGATCCATACGATCGGCCACGATGCGGCCCACGCGTCGAGCGTGCTGCTGCCAGTGTTGCCCGGGGCCGAGATCCCGACGCCGCTTCCTCCCTGTCCCTCGCTTCGTGGGCAACCCTGTCGTGAGTTTGTCGAGTACAGTAATGATGAGGTCTCGCCCTAGAGAGGGGGGGCGCGATGATGAGTGCGGGGACTCGAGGGAATTCGGGAATTCGGGAATTCGGGAGTTCTGGGACTTCGGAGGCTGAGGTGGCCTGGGGAAACGGGTCCAAGGGCAATGGCCGTGAAGTATGTGGAGAGGCAGAGGCCGGTGCGGAGGCCGGACAAGGAGGGCATCACTCTCTCAGACAGGTCGGAACGCGCGTCGACCCCTAACGGGGCCGATGCACGTCCTAGACTCACTCGCGATGCCCTCCTCGCCCGACCCAGCGGCTCGTCCCCGGTGCCGTTGAAGAGAGCCGGCAAATGTAGGTCGTTGGGGTGCTCGGGAGGGTTTAGTGGGGGCTTCGCGGGGGTTGTAAGAGAGCCGGCAAATGTAG
>CAYYUP010000098.1:0-19690 GCA_964474905.1 uncultured Nannocystis sp.
GTCGCCAGGGTTATGGCCCCCTCCTTTTGGAGGGGGCCTTTTTTTATTGGTTCGACTTGTTTTGATCGAGTCGCCGGGACCTGCCGAGCGCGACTCGTGGCGGCGGACCTGAGTTCGTGTCCTGTTTGGCCGCGCCGGTCATTTTGGATCAGCGGGTAGCACCGAGGTCAGGCTTGGGGCCGAGTTGCGACTGGAGCGTCGTCGCAGCGAGCTGCGGGGCCGCGGAAATCGGGCTCAAAGATGCCCGGACAAAAGTCCAGAATGTAGTCTTGACAGGCGTTTGTGCGGGCGTATTGTCCATTACGTAAGGTTTTGGCTGATGCCGATGCTTGAACGCCTGCTCGCACTTCGTCTGGGGTGGATCTTGATCCGTCTCGGTGTTGTTGTGAGCCTGGCGCTCAGTCTTACGACGCCCGCGACATCGGCCATCTGGGACGACAGTTCCGAGACCGGTCTCGAGGACGGTGAACTCCTGGTAGAAGGGCCCCTTGAGGCCGAATTCCAGGATGAGGTCGCCCTCCTGCCGCCGCTTTTTGTGCGCACTTTGCACATTGGCAGCTACCGGCGGGCGCTCGCTTGCATGAGCGACGAAGGACCTGCGCGCAGGTACTCGTTGCCGTCTAACGCCCGCGCTCCGCCCTTCGCGTAAGCTCCTCTGCGCGGTCTCCACTCAGGCACTAGTTAGTCTCGAGTGACCGCATTGTGACGCTTGCGAGCTCTGCTCGACCTCGATTTGCGATCGAGCGACGCCCCTTTTGGCTGTGCGTCGTGCGATCTGCGGGGGCCCTCTTGCGGCCTTATCACAACTTTATGCACGTCGCCGCACGGGCGTTCCTGCGAAGGATCGGCTGTGACGGGATTCGTGCGTTCTCAGATCGGCAAATTTCGTGCAACAGACACCCCAGTCCTCCACCTCCAAGGCCCCGATGGAGAAGCCGCAAAACGGCCTCGCGGGTCTCAAACACTGGCGATACGACCTGCTCGCAGGTTTTGTCGTTTCTCTGGTCTCGCTGCCGCTCTCCTCGGGCATCGCGATCGCTTCCGGGGCGCCGCCGATCTACGGGATTATCTCGTCGATCATCGCCGGCCTCGTCTTTCCCTTTGTTAGAGGTTCCTTTGTGACGATCTCTGGGCCCGCTGCTGGGCTCGCACCGGCGTTGCTTTTGATCATGGCGGATCTCGGTGGAGCTGGAAGTGCTGACCATGTCGGCAGCGGTTATCCTCTCTTGCTCGTCGTCATCTTTGCGGTCGGAGTGCTTCAGGTGATCATGGCTCGCTTGAAGCTCGCCCGTTTCGCGGCGATCTTTCCCGCCAGCGTCGTCGAGGGCATGTTGGGCGCGATCGGCGTGCTCATCCTGGTCAAGGCGCTGCCGCTCTTCTTCGGCTTTCTGGCTCATGACGACAATCACGAGTTTTTTCACATGCTGCGGGAGGCGCCAAATTGGGCGATGCAGGGCAATCACAACGCGACCGCGATCGCGGTGGTGACTCTTGTCGTGATGCTTGCGGCGGCCTCCAAGACCGCGCGCAAGCTCACTCTTTTTCGGGTCGTGCCGCCGCACATGTTTGGCGTCACCATCGGTATTTTTATGAGCATGGGCCTGGGTCTGGGGGCGGAGAATCCGGCCTACCTGATCCAGGTGCCCGCGGATCCCTTTTCGGGGGTCCAGTTGCCGGCCTTTGGCGAGATGCTCGTCCGCAGTGACCTGTGGTGGTTTGCGCTCCACGGTCTGTTGTTGTTGACGATGATCGATGGTGTCGAGTCGCTGGCGACGGCCCAAGCGATCGATCGTATTGATCCCTTTCGTCGGCGTTCGGAGCCGAACAAGGTGCTCTCGGCGATGGGCATGTCCAACGTGCTCTCGAGCTTGCTCGGTGGCCTGACGGTGATCCCCGGTGGCGTCAAGAGCAAGACCTGCATCGAGGCGGGGGGGCGCACGCTTTGGGCGAACTTCGTCAACGCGATGATGCTGCTGGTCTTTCTCTTCATCGCACCGGGTCTCATCGGCCTGATCCCCAAGGCAGCCCTGGGGGCGATCCTGGTCTACACCGGCTGGAAGATGGTGCATCCGAGTATCGGTCGTCACCTCGCCAAGATCGGCATGGAGCAGGTGGCGCTCTACACCCTGACGATCTTGGTCACCCTCGCCACGGATCTACTGAAGGGCGTGATTGTGGGCACCGTCGCGAAGTACCTGCTGATCGCCAGATATTCGGCCCGAGCGGCGAAGCTCTCGGGGGGGGAGTTGAAGTTACGCTCGCTGTTGACCGATGTCTTTCGCGATCCGGTAGGGCGCATCGATCGCGACGGACCGCGGGCTGTCGTGCACATTACGCGGCCTCTGGTCTGCTTCAACGCCTACAAGCTGCACGAGGATCTGGAGCACCTAGACCGCGGGGTCACCGAGGTTGTGCTCGAGATCGATGACTCGGCAGCGGTGATCGATCACACCGCCTGCGAAGCGATGTTCAGTGAGGTCGATTCCCATGAAAATCGTAGCCTCGAGATCCGGGGGCTCGGCGGCATGCAGGCTCTGAGCTCGCACCGCGAGGCGATCCGGCTGCAGGATGTGCGTCGACTGCAGCGGGGGGGCCGGTGAACGACATGTCATCATCTTCAGAGAAACGACCGGTACCCTCTATGATCATCCTCGACAGCATCCTCCACCCGAGCGACTTCAGCGACAACTCGGCGCAGGCGCTGCGCTATGCCCGTACGCTCAGCAAGCTTTTTAACGCGAAGCTGCATATCGTCAATATCGCGGAGGACAATCCAACGGCGATCTCGCTCGAGATAGGCGCAGAGGGAGGCTCTGAGCGGGCGATGAAGCTCGTTTCGGACGGAATGATGGCTCGCCATTTGGAGCGCAACGGCATCGACGTCGAAGATGTCATCGCCATCAGCCTACGGGGCGATCCCCACGAAGAGATCGTCAGCTACGCCAAGCGCCACAACATCGATATGGTGGTCATGGGCACCCATGGGCGGCGCAAGATCACCCAGATCTTTATGGGTAGTGTCGCCGAGCGTGTGGTCCGTAATGCCCACTGTCCGGTGCTCACGGTGCCCGAGGACTGAGGCTCATCGGCGATCGTGAGGCAGGGCGATGCTGGGCTGCGGAGGCAGCCTGGCATCGCTCGCCGAATTGGGGCCTTGGGCGTGTGGGTACTTGGCGGACCTATGCATGCGGTTTTTTCGGCGCCACGTTTTCGGATCGCAGGCCATCGCGGATGATCCTGCGCAGCGCCGAATGCAGATTTCTGGAGGTCTCGACACGTGTCGGTTGCAGATCGTGTTCGACGAGGAAACGAGCCAATGTCGGAGAGATGCCGACGAGCACGCAGCGGGCACCGAGCAACGCTAACCCCTGAGTCAGCCGCTCGATTGAGCCCAGTGAGCTCGGCTTGTCGATACGCGCTGCGGTCAGGTCGATGAGAACAACTCGCGCAGACCGATGTTGCACGGCGTGCAGCGTCGTATCGATCAGTACATCGCCGCGTGCCGTATCGATCGCTCCGATGATGGGGATCACCAAAACCCCGCTCCAGACCTCGAGCGCTGGCGCCGAGAGCTCGCGCACCATCGCCTCAAGGCGTTCGATGAGGCGGCTTTTTTCGCCGTCACTCTCTCGCAATTGCTCGGTCCGACGCGCGAGGGAGCGTTCGTTGGCCCGCTGTTGAGTGATGTCTCGAACGACGTTGATCACCCCGACAATGTCTCCGTCATCGTCGTTTATCCGTGATGCCGTGCCGTGGATCCATCGCCGCGTGCCGGTGTGTTGATCGACGTGCAGTACGCTTATGGAGTGCGGCCCAGGCCCGCGTTCGCCCGTAAATGCGAGCCTCGTCGGCACCTCCTCCCGCGGTAGCACGGACTCTTCATCCTCGGTGAGATAGAGCCATCCGAGGGAGGCCTCTTCGATCTCTTCGACCCGGTTTACACGCATCCACGAGAGAGCGACCGGGTTCGCGTAGATGTTGTTGTACTTAGGACCGCGAATGTTCACTGCGTCAGAGAGCGCGTCGAGGCCTCGTTTAAAGAGCATGAGCTCCGATTTCAGCGCAGCCTCCCGGGCTCTGCTCTCGGCGAGTTCTTGGCGGAGCGACGCGACTTCACGTTCCAGGCCATCGTGCCCCTGGGCCGCCGTGTGCTCGCTCTTGCTCGATGTGTCCGTCGCCACTGACTGGGCTGAGAGTACCGTCGTCGCGACTCGATGTGGCCGGTGATTCCCGCAGCGCGAGCGTGCGCCTATTTTTCAGCGAGGGCTGATTGAATCGTCGGCAGATGAGGCCCTCTAGTTCGCAGGTAGATAGCGCCGAGGGGGATCTAACGGTGTTCTGTATCGTTGAGCGAGCGTTGGTGCAGCGATGCCCGCGGGATCGCCCGTTGCGAAGTGTCATGCACTCTGCTGTATTGAGGAGTAATTCCGATGGCGCTGCCTATTTGTTACGATCGTCGGCCCCGAGTAGGTGGGCGCGGAGAGGGCCCGATGCCCTTCCTTGGGGTTCAAGAGGCGTATCTTTGGGACGTCGGCGCGACGATCACGATCTCGTTTATGGAACGAAATTGCGCAAAGCGCCTGCGGGACGCGGTTATGGCCCGTGCTCGTGAGTGGCTGAAATACGCAAACCTTCACTTTCAAGTTGTGGGTGCCGATGAAAGTGCCGATATTCGCATCACCTTCACCAAGGATGATGGATACTGGTCATACCTCGGCACGGATGCCCTTAACTATGCCCAGGACGAGCCGACGATGTGCTTTGAGGGCTGGCGCGCGGCGACGGTCGACGACGATCCCGAGGAACTCTGCAGGGTCGTGCTCCACGAATTTGGCCACGCTCTCGGCTGTATTCACGAACACGAGAGCCCGGTCGCCGGGATTCCGTGGAACCGTGCGGCTGTCTATCGCGATTACGCGGCGGCCCCGAATTATTGGACGAGAGCTGAGGTCGATGCCCAGCTTTTTACCCGCTACTCCGAAAAGGAGACCAATCACAGCGCCTACGACCCAAGTTCGATCATGCAGTACTGTGTTCCCCAAGAGCATACACGCGGCGATTTTGAGGTCGGATGGAACCACTCCCTGTCGGCGCAGGATAAGGCATTTATCGCCTCGATATACCCATTTAAGGAGACTTGATGGGCACTGGCAACGTGGCTTGCCGAGGGCGCTTACTGTGCCCGCCTGGGGCGGCCTGAGCCGCCCCTAGAGCAGGACCTCGCGCCGTTGCATATCCGCTACATCGGTGGGTTGATGCAAGAGTCGAAGATGGTCTTACAGGTGACGACTTGCTCGTCGTTTTCGGCGCAGGCTGTGCACAACTCGTGCTCTTCGAGGCATACGTCCAGGTCCTCGGGTGTGTAGTCGGGGAGGCACTCGGAGCCGCCGATGTCGTCGACGCAGCCCTCAAACCCGGAGGCGCAGGCGCTGACTTCGGCCTCGGTCACGGCCCCTGCGACGCAGACGCTGTAGGTATCAAGGCAGACGCTGAGGTCGTGATCGGGGCAGCTATTCGGGCAATCTCCCTCGCACTCGCCGGGGTTGACACAGTGATCGTAGAGGCCCTCACAGGCCTCTACGTCGAGCAGGGTCTCGGCGTTGGCCAGGCAATTGATGTGCAGGTCGATGCAGATGTCATTGACCTCGCCATCGGAGTCGTTGCCGCCAGAGTCGTTGCCGCCGGAGTCGTTGCCCGAATCGTTGCCGGAGTCATTGCCGGAGTCATTGCCGGAGTCGTTACCGCCAGAGTCGTTGCCGCCGGAGTCATGACCCCCAGAGTCGCCGTCACCAGAGTCGCCGTCGCCGGAGTCGCCGTCACCGGAGTCCTCGCCGTCGTGCTCATCAACACATTCGTCGCGGGTCTCTTCGCAGGCTTCGATAAAAACGGGATTGCCGTACGCCTCCTCGAGGCAGCACTCATAATCCTCGTAGCACATGCCGAGCTCGTCGCCTTCGTCCCAATCACCTTCGTGGCCGTAGTTGCCTTCATTGACGGATATCGTGCAGCCGATGAGGGGGAGAAGCGCGCAGGAGAGCGCAGCGAAAGTAAGGGAGCGGAGCGTGCGGAGGCGGCTTCGCGGGGCATTATGGGTCTTGGTAAGCATCTCAATGGTTCAACACCGGGGGGTCGCCTGAGTGTCACCGGGCCCGTAATTTTATTTTTTGCCTCAAATTGAGGCGGGGCAATTTAGATGCTGAGGCCGAAGACAAAACCCGGCCAGAGCGTGACAAAATCGTTTCGATAGGTCGCGTAGGCATAGCCAGGGCGGAATTGGAGACCGCTTCCGGTGACGTCTAGGGCGATGTTGGCGGTCACTCCCCCGTAGATCGAGAAGCGCTTGTGCGCCTGCCAGCCGAGCATCAGCCGCAACGAGTCGACGAACTTGGGTGGCTCGACGACTCGGTCGAGGCCAGCTTCGGCCGCGTAGATGGTATTGTCGAGATCGATGAAGAGCTTCTCGGTCGGCCGAAAGCGGCCGCCGAGGGCCAGGCCAACGAGCCAGCCCGCGCTCGTGCCGGTGGGGTGAATGCCAGCGCTCACGAGGGTGTAGGTGCGCCTTGAGGCCAGTCGCAGGCCGACGTTGATGGCGGCGAGATCAGAGGTCCAGACGTCGAGGTGGGCGCCGCCCTTGCGCGAGATCGGCAGGAGAGCGATCGAGACATCAGCGTCGTCGGCGAAGTTGATGAGCCCGAATTGCAAACCCTCGACGCGGCCGCTGGTGACGTTGATGACACCAAAAGAGGCGCCGCGGAGCGTCCCCGAAGTGTTGACAAAGCCGAACTGGAGCCCGTGGGCCTCCCGGGCGTGATTGGCGATACCCGCGATTTGTACGCCGTGGAGCTGGTTCGCGTAGTTGAAGATGCCTGTGAATTGAGTGCCGTGCAGCTCGGTCCGGGCGACATTTGCGACAAGCGAGGTCTGCGCGCCAACGAGGGGCATATGGGCGATCGAGAGCCCAACGCTCGCTTGGAGGCCGGAACCTTCGCCCTCGAGGTTGGCGACCCCGACCGCGAACTGTGCACCGGAGAGCTTCTTGCTAACCGTTGTGGCCCCGATGGCGGCGGCGATGCCCTGCACATAGGCGACCTTGCCGGTGACGATGGAGATCGACACGAGATTTGTCAGCGGCCCTGGGCGGTGATTGGCGTTCAGCGAATGCTCGGAGGTCAGGCCGAGATTGAAGGGAACGAGCGTTGGTTTGGGCGGTGGCGTGATCGGGGCCGGAGGGGGCGGAGGGCCCGGATCGCCGCGCAGCGTCGTCGTCTCGGCTTCGATCACCGTAAGCGCGTTCTGGTCGATGAGCGCGGCGTCTCCTTCGGTGACGCGAATGCTGGCCCGCCAGAGCTTGGCGCCGTCATCGACGGTAATCCGGTAAAAGCCGGGCTCGAGGGCGAGTGCGATGGTTCCGCTGCCCCTCGGCTTGTGGAGTTCAGCCTCGAGATTGCCGCGTTGGTCGCGGATAAAGACACGACCGCGGATATCGGCGGCGAGTTCGAGGGTGGCCGTGGACTCGCGCAGATCGGTCATCACCAGGTCGCCGCTGCCGGCGAGCTGGAACTCGTAGGCCGCGTGTTGAGGGCCACCGCGGGTGCCCTCGGTCCTCGAGAGGGTTTCGTCAAAGGCGAATTGGTAGGCCTCGTTGAGGGTGACGACGCGGTCGCGGTTGACATCGGCAGCGCCGCGCAGACCGGTGACGAGGTAGTGGGTAAAAAAAGATCCGCGGATCCGGTCGGACTCCTGAGCGGCCTCGTCGGCGGAGCTCGAGGTCAGGAACGCGTGCCCCTTAATCGAAGGTCCGCCGACCAAGAAGGGCTCGCGTTTCTTGCCGCCTTTGAGCCGGGTGAAGGCTCCGGAGGCGCAAGAGTCGAGGATCGCGATGCGCACGTCCGCGGGCAGAGCATCGATCATCCCGCGGAGCTTGCGGTAGCCGACCTGCTCCTCACCGATCAGCAGGCCGCTCTCGTCGGAGTGGCCGGAGTAGTAGAAGAGAAACTCGACGCGCTCGCCCTTGGCCTGGGCAGCGCGCACCCGGATCGCGATCCTCTCGAAGCCCCTGCGCAGGTCTTGGACGTCGGGATCCTCCAGGACAAGGCGGTTTTCATGGGTGACACCGCCGAGCTCGCTGAGCACTTTGGAGAGGGCCTTGGCGTCACTGCCGGCGTAGCGCAGACGCTCGCGCTCGTGGCCCCCGTCGTTGACTCCGACCACGAGGGCGATGCGACGGGTGCCCTGGAGTTCGGCGACGGTGCGCGCTGGAGCGGCGGCGCTCTGGATCGGCATGAGCGTGCCCAGGAGCGTGAGCGCCAGGCCGCCGCCCACGCTGAGGCGGCGGCGCTGTGCAGAGGATCGCATTGGCGCGATCATGGGGAGGCTCCTGCGGCCCCCGGTTGCTCAGATTTACGGAGCAGGAAGGAGTGCTGTTCGAACTCTGGGGGCAGCGGCAGCGGTGCGTTGCGGGCCTGCGTCGGCTCTGCGGCAAGTGATTCGGCGGCCCGGGTGACGACATCGGCGGACAGCGGCGGGCCCTGGGAGGTCACGAAAAAGAAGCGTTCGAAGGTGGGTGCATCGTCGAGTTCGTAGGCGCTGTCGAGGGGGACCGCGGCGCCCTGCTCGAGCGGGTAAGGCGGGGGACTTTCGGCCGCGGGATAGTGGAGGGTGGTGATGCCGCGGCCGTCGATCGAGAGGATCACGCCTGCGGTTGCGCCGGCAGCGATGTAACTGACCTGAAGGACATCTCCAGAGCTGACCTCTTGACCTTCGCGCAGTCGTTCGGCGCCCTCTTGCTGGTCGGTGGCCTGGCGGTAGAGCACTAGGCGAGGGCCGGATCCCTTGAGCCGGATCTCGCTTGCATTGGCCGTAGAGTGGCCATTTACGCGATGTTCGTCGATTGTCGGGGGGAGCGATCCGGGGGCGGCGAGAGGCTCTTGGCTGCGGATGATCAGCAGTACGACCGCGGTCGCTGCGATCGCCGGTCCTACCATCCACCAGGAGGAGCGCTTGGTCTTGGCGTCGGCGAGTCTGCGCCCGATCACCGCAGCCGCGCGAGCCGGCGGATGAGCCCCGAGAATCGCCGCGTCGGAGCTGGCGATCTCGGCGAGGCGCTGCTCTAAGGAGCGTCCTCCTGCAGCTTGCATACGGGTTTGCATACGGGCACGGAGCGCGGCTTCTTCGCTCGGGCTCAACTCGCCGAGCGCGAGCCTTTCAATTTGCAGTTCATCGATCGCCATCACGCGGCCTCTCCGCTGGGGGTCGTGCGCTCTGCCGCCTCGATCTCGAGGAGCAAAGACTTGAGTTTTCGCAGACGCTTGCGCACGCCCGAGACCGAGAGACCGACGGTGTCCGCGACCTCCTGCAGGGTCAGGCCGTCGTGCAGGTGCAGCACCGCGATCGTCGCAGTCGAGACCGGCTCCCTGCGGAGGGCGCGATCGAGGAGCGAGCGGGCGTGGGCTCTTTCCTCAGTTCGGGTGGCATCGGCGATTTTCATCAGAATTTCGGTGTTGGAGTCCTCAGGACGGCGGCTGCGGCTGCGGAGCTGATTGAGGGAGAGGTTGGTGGCGATCCTGTAGAGCAGGCTAGAGAGCCCGCGGTCTTCAAGGCGTTGGTGGTGGATCAATAATTTTACGAAGACGTCGTGCATCGTATCGACCGCGAGTGCCTCCTCGCCGAGGATGTGGCGACAGCGACGGAGGACCATGGGTCCGTAGCGCCGGTAGGTTTCTTCGACGTCGATGGCCACGAAAGTGCCCTGGCTTTGTCCGATGAAACACCGGAGCGCGCGGCAAGTGTCACCAGCAGCGAAGAAAAAGGCGAGAGTCACGGGCGAAGATGCTCAAATGGGGCATTAGGCCAGCCTGTGAGCCTGAATCGAGGATTATCAAGGTCGGCGTGGGGGGGCATTTTTCCGTGCCGTTGAAACTCGGCGATGCGGTGCGTCTCTGCGATCGCGCGGGCCTGTGCGCGGGCCTGAACGTGCACCTGAACGTGCTCCTCCCGAGGTGGTGTCGAGGGCTGTGCTACCGTGGTGGCGTTAGGTGAAAAGGCTGTGCACGAACTCGACTGCAAGGGCCTCAATTGTCCGATGCCAATCGTTCGCTTGAGCCAGGCGATGCGAAAATTGGCGGCGGGCGAGTCGATCACGATCTTCGCCGATGATCCGGCATTTCGTGCGGATCTCGAAGCTTGGGTCCGTCGCTTTGGCCATACGATCACGTCGTTTGAGTCGACCGGACGTCGTCTCCAGCAGGCTGTGGTCACCAAGAGCAAGTGAGCAGCCGATGGCGGATCGCGAGCAGAGGCGGGGCAGGGGGCTCTCGGGGCTCGAGCCGGCGTTGCGTCTCGAGATCGAGTCGCTGATCGAGGCCCGGGTCGAGGCGCGTCTGGAGTCGATGATCGGCGCGCAGATCGAGGCGCAGATCGAGGTCGCCGTGAGCCGTCGACTCGAGGCCGAGGCTGGGGCCGAAGTAGCGTCGCGGGTCGCGGCACTGGAGCAGCGGGTGCTCGAGGCCCAGACGCGGCTCACCCAGGTCGAGTCCAACGGGCAGCTCGATCAGGTGAGTCTGCTCGTCTTTAGTGGCGACATGGATCGGGTAATCTCGGCGTTTATCATCGCCACCGGGGCGGTCGCGATGGGCTGCGAGGTCTCGATGTACTTCACGTTTTGGGGTCTCTTGGCTCTGAAAAAACGCACGGTCTACGCCGAGAAGTCGATCCCCGAGCGCATGCTGGCGATGTTTTTGCCGGGCAGCGCCTCCAGCCTCGGGACCTCGCGCATGAACATGCTGGGCATGGGACCGGCGCTCTTTCGCAGCTTGATGCGCAAGCACAACGTCGAAACCTTGCCGGATCTGATCGGCTTGGCGCAGGAGCTCGGGGTTCGCATGGTCGCCTGCCAGATGGCGATGGGCGTGATGGGGATCCGCTCCGAGGAGCTGCTAGATGGCCTGGAGTACGGTGGTGCGGCGACCTACTTGGGGGACGCGATCGACTCCAAGGTGACGCTCTTTATCTAGGCGCCGCGCGGACGAGGGGGAGAGCTTGGGCTATTCCGGTTTATCCCGGCGCTCGGGCGCGCTATACGGAGAGGGTCCCCCGAGTTGTTGCGATGAATTGGATCCCGACCAAGAGCGACGGCTACCTCCCGGTCGGTGACGATCGCCTCCGCCTCTTGCGTGACGGCGTCGAGGCTTTTCCGGCGATGCTCACGGCGATCGAGGGCGCACACGAAGAAATCTGTCTCGAGATGTACTGGGTCGGCGCCGATACGGTCGGCGAACGCTTCCGCAATGCCCTCGTTGCCCGGGCGAATGCCGGTGTGCGGGTGCGGGTGATCTACGACTCGCTCGGTTCGTGGGGCCTGCCGAGTTATTGGTGGACGCCGCTCCTGGAGGCCGGCGGCGAGGTCGTAGAGTTTGGCCAGGTCGCCCCCTGGCGTCGTCACTTTCGCCTCGGTCGGGTCCGCTTTCGCGACCATCGCAAGATGTTGGTGGTCGATGGCGAGGTCGCCTTCACCGGCGGCATCAACCTCGCCTGGCAGTGGTTATCACGGGAGGATGGCGGCCAGGGGTGGCGCGACGATGCGGTCGAGGTTCGGGGGCCGACAGCGGGTCAGCTGCGGACCCTCTTTTACGACACCTGGTGGCGCTGCGGCGGATCGATGTCCTTTGAGGGCCTGCGCGCCCGACCGAACCCCGCGAGCCGGGTTTTTGTGCTCGCCAACATGGTCTACGGGCGACCTGATCGCACGATTCGTCGGGCCTATCTGTTGGCGCTGCGACGGGCACGGCGGACCGTCGACATCGCCAGTGCCTACTTCTTGCCGGGGCCGGTGTTCTTGCACGCCCTCCGCATGGCCCGTCGACGCGGTGTGCGTGTGCGGGTGTTGGTGCCGGAGCGCAGCGACGTACTGCTCGCGGATCTCGCACTCTACGACATCGTGCGCACCCTCCTTCGCGACGGTATCGAGGTCTACGCCTACCAGGGCGGGATTTTGCACGCAAAGACGGCGATCGTCGATCGGCGCTTTGTGACCATCGGCTCGCACAATCTCGACACGCTTTCGTGGCGTTTTAACCTCGAGAGCAACATCGTCGTCGACGAACCCGCCTTCGCGAGGTTAGTGACCGCGTCCTTCGAGGGGGACCTGCGGCGGGCGAGACGGATCAGCGGTGATGTCACGGCTCACCTCTCACCTTGGGTGCGCGCGCTCGCTTGGATCGCAGCCCGGCTGCGGGCGTTTCTTTAGGGCTCGATCTATCGAGCTATCGATTTATCGATCAACAGATAGCGTCGCCGTCGCAGCTGACCTCGACCTGGAGGTTGACGTCGATGGTATCGGGGGCGCAGGCCGAATCGCCGCAGACGGCGAACTTGACCTGGGTGTTGATCTCGGTCGCGCCCTCGGCCTTGGGTGTGAAGGGGATCGCGAAGACCAAGCAGGTGTCGTCGAAGCATTGCGCATCGCCGGCCCGTTGCTCCTTGAGCTCGACCTCAACATCGCTCGGCGCGCTGACGTGCAGCGCGACCGGGAACTCGGTGTTCATGTGCCAGGGATCCTTGGGCTCGATGTGGATCTTGGCGATGACCTCGTGGCCGGCGAGTGCGGTCGCCGGGGACTCGACGCGGACCTCGTAGCGAGACTCGGCAGCCGGTGTAGCGGCCTCGACGGGGGCCTTAGCGGCGGTTTTGGGCGCCTCCACATTCGCGGCAGGGGTCGCATCTCCGCACGCCGAGAGCAGTATGCCGAGGAGCGCGAGTCGCAGGGTCGAGGCGGTCATGTCAGTTCAACGTCTGTCTGCATCGATGGTTACCTACGCGAGTTTGTAACGATACGCCCCTGGGTGTGGAGGGTCCAGCCGCAGAGTTGATAGAGGATGCGCGCGCCGACGTTTCCGTCCCATTCGTCGGCGGTGTCGATGCGCGAGGGGGCCACCTCACAGAGATCGAAGCCGACGATCCGACGCCCGGAGCGGCCGAGCGCGACGATGAGCGCGATCGCCTGGTTGAACGACAAGCCGCCGGGCACGGGCGTACCGGTGTTGGGGCAGAGTTCGGGGCTGAGGCCGTCGATGTCAAAGGAGATGTACACCTGTTCGGGCAGCGGTTGCAGGATTGCGGCGATGGTCTCGGCCCAGGGTTCGCCGGCGAAGGCCCGCTCGGCGAGGTGCCGGTCGAAGAACGCGGCGACTCTGGATCCCGCATCGGTGATCGCCGCGGCTTCTTCTTCGCAGTAATCGCGGACGCCGACCTGGACCAGGCGCTCTACGCCGGGGCAGCGTCGAAGCACGTTGTCCATGATCGACGCGTGGGAATGCGTGAGTCCTTCGTAGGCCTGTCGCAGGTCGGCGTGAGCGTCGATGTGCAGGATGCCCATGCCCGGGTGACGCTCTGCGAGAACCTCGATCGCGCCGAGCGGCACCGAGTGCTCACCACCGACGATGCCCACCAGCTTGCCGCGATCTAGGCGCATTTCGGTCTCCTTGCGCAGCCAATGATGGAGGCGCTCCGAGAGTTGGTTGACCGCTCGCATACGCGGCCGAGTTGTGTCGTCTTCACGACCGGCGGCGGCGAGAACCACCTCGGCGTGCGCTCTGGCCTCGGCATTTAGCGCGGCGATCTCTGGCGGGGCCGCCAGCATCGCGATGTTCCCCAGATACGAGACCTCGAGTGCTCGATCGTACATATCGATCTGGTGACTGGCGCGGAGGATCGCGGCCGGCCCTTCGCGAGTGCCGTCGCGGTAGGAGGTCGTCGCGTCCCAGGGGATCGCGAGGAGGTGAAGGTCTGCGGCCTCGGGTGTCGTGCCCAGGCCAAAGATTCCAGCGTCTGCGTCGCAAGCTCGATTGGGATCCACGGGCCCCTTGTATCGCCGCTTGTAGGCCAGGTATAGCGGACTTTTTACCGGTGTTTGACACTTGGATCGGGGCCTTCGCCGTAGTCTCGGATGCATGGCTCGTAGACAGACGCTCCGCTCCTCCTCGCGCTTTTTTGTCGGCCTTGGGCTCGCCATCTCAGCCCTCGGCGGCTGTGATCATAAGCTCGCGGGCGATGATCTCACGGCGGCCCGCAAGGCGTCCTGTGTCGAGCCCACGTTGGCATCGGCGGCGATCTCCAAGGCGCCTTTGGCCGAGTTGGCCAGGCTCGCGGTTTTCGGTGATGAAGGCGAGCGAGTTGCGGCGATCGTCGAACTCCGCAGCGCGGGCCCCTCGGGTCTCGAGGCCTTTATTGCGGTCCACAGAGACGCGTTGGCTGCGGAGCATGTAGCGCTCGCGTCGTCGTCGGCTCGGGGTTTGCAAGAGCGCGATGGAGGCCTGGCTGCAGGGCTTCAGGCATGGCTTCGGGGCCCCTTCCAAAACGGCTCTGAGCAGGGTCCTACGGCTCTCGATATTGCGATCGACGCGATCTGCCAGCAGCACGGCTGCCGCCACACTCAGCTCTATTGGTATACGGATCTTGACCGTGCGGTCGCGGCTGCCCGCGCGAGTCACCGGCCGATCCTCTCGCTGCGGCTTTTGGGCGATCTGGACGAGGCCTTGAGCTGCGCCAACAGCCGCTTCTTTCGCACGATTCTCTACCCGGCGGTGGCGCCCTGGTTGCGTGAGCGCTTTGTCCTCCATTGGAGTTCGGAACGGCCGGTGCCAGTGATCACCATCGACTACCGCGACGGTCGGCAACTCGTTCGCACGATCACCGGCAACAGTGTGCACTACGTGCTCGACTCCGATGGGCAGCCGATCGATGTGCTGCCAGGTTTGATGGCGCCAGCGGTTTTTCAGCGCCTGCTCGAGCGCGACGCGGCGCTCGCTCTCTCGTTGCCCAGCGGCGCGACAGAGCGTGACAGGGCCCTGCGAACGCATCACCGCCAGCGCCTCGCGGAGCTCGACGTCGCCTGGGCGGCCGAACTCCGGGCGATCGGTCGTGATCCGGCGATCACGAGGCCGCCAACTGGGCCGCGGAGTATCGTCAGGAAGCCTACTGCGGCCGCCGTGAACCTCATGGCGCTGGGCAAAAGCAGCGTCGAAATGCCGCTCCTCGAGGGGCTTGGGCTCGGCCTTGCAGGTGAAGTTCCGGCGATTGATCCCGAGTTTTGGAACCGGCTTGCCGAGCGTCATCTCGGGGAGAGCGCACTCTCCCAGGCGAGCCTGCGGGCGATGAACGCGTTGGCGCCGGTCGATGCGTCGATGCGCGATGCGACCGTGCGCTCCTTGGCGGCGGATACCCTGGTGAACGAGCACCAGCTTCACCGCACGGTCCACGGTTGGTTCGCAGAGGAGGACGCCAGCAGTGTCGGCCTCAAGGCGCTGAACCAGCGGATCTACAGCGAGCTTTTGCTGATGCCTGCGAGCGATCGAGACCTCGGCCTTGCGCCCTTGGAGGTCTACTCGGGCCTCGCGGCTGGGGGCTGGAGCACGGTGCCAGTCCATCCGTGATCGCATTTGATCTGTGATGTCGCCGGCCGGCTCGTGGCAGATGAAGCGAGAACTGTGATGCAGCTTCGCCCCGGCGGGCGCGGACGTTTTGATGCGGTGTTTTCGCCCGGCGATTCGGGGTAGGCTGAATTCGTCGCCGCAGATTCGTCGAGAACGAAGCTGTCGCCGCCTCTTTCAAGACGCTGATGCCAAACTCGCCCCGCTTTGCGCCCCTCTGGCTCGCCGCTTGCGGTTTGGGGTTGGGCCTGAGCTTGAGCTGTTTTAGCGGCCAATCCTTGCGCGGCGAACCCTGCCAAGATGACGCCGCCTGCGGTCCCCGCCTGCACTGTGTAGACGGCCTTTGCGGGGGCGAGGTCTCTGCCTTTACCTGTGGCTTGGGCGTGCAAGTCTCGATCGCGAATATCCGGCCCAACCTGGTCTTCATTCTCGATCGCTCGGGATCGATGAGCGAGCCCTCGGAGGTCAATGCAGAGCAGAGCCGCTGGCAGGTTCTGCGGTCAGCCGTAACGGCGATCGTCGTCGCGTTTGAGGGCTCGATGAATTTTGGACTCGTGCAATTTCCTGCCGCCGATGCCTCGCCAAACCAGGTCGATCGCGCCTGCAATTCGAATCTTTCGCCGTCGGTGTTGGTGAGCCCGGACAATCGCGAGGCCGTGCTGGCCGCGATCCCGGTCGAAGGCCAAGCGGAGGGCGATGGTCTCTTTGTGCCGGCTGGTGCTGCGCCGATGGCCGCAGCTGTCAAGATCGCCCGCGAGCACCTCGCCGAGGATTTGGATCGCCAGCTCACCAAGGCGATCATCGTGATCTCCGATAGCGCTGCCAACTGCAGCGAGTCGGCGATCACGATCTCCGAGAAGCTCGAGACGCTCGACACCGATCTGCAGGCGCAGATCCTCGAGGCGGCGGCTGAGGGCATCCCCACCTTTGTCATTGGCATTGCGATCGACGACGAACTGACGCCAAACGACGCGCTCGATCCAGATGCCGCGGGCGACGGTCAACCCGACGCGATCAACCCCTTTCAAATTTTTAACGAGCTGGCGATGCTTGGCGACAGCGCGAGGCCGGGCGAGGTTCAGTTCTACCGCCCTGCCGATCTCGACGAACTCGTCGAGCGACTGGCGGAGCTTCCTGATGCGATCTTAGGCTGTTCGTTGCCCCTCGATCCTGCGCCCGATTACCCGGAACTCATCGAAGTCGAAGTCGACGGCTCGATCATTGAACGCCGTCAAGCGCCGACCTGTCTCGGCGATGGGTATCGCTTCAGCGAGGACAGCCTCGACGAAATAACCCTGTGTGGCAGCGCCTGCGACCGCTTTCAGGCCAGCGGTGAGTTCTCGGTCCGCTACCGCTGTCCGGGCTCCAAGAGCGGCGGTGCCTGAGATCGCCAGCGGTCGCCGACCTGCCGCCAGGGATGCGCGCTTTGCTCGCGTTGAGTCAGCGCACGTCGCCTGGCTTTGCCGCGGATGACCTTCGCGGCATTGTAGGAGGCCATGACCGCAGCCCGTCTCAATTCTGATCGCCTCTTCAATCCGAGCGAAGACCACGAGATGCTCCGCAGCATGGTCGCGGAGTTCGCTCGCCGCGAGGTCGATCCGCAGGCCGCTCTGCACGATGAAAAGGGCGAACTCAACCTCGGGCTTTTTCGTCGTTTGGGCGAACTCGGCTTGCTCGGCATCACGGTGCCCGAAGAGGCAGGTGGCGCCGGTATGGATGCCGTCGCGGCGGTGATCGTGCACCACGAGTTGTCGAAGTACGACCCCGGTTTTTGCCTGGCCTACCTCGCGCACTCGATGCTCTTCGTCAACAACTTCTATCACTGCGCCAGTCAGGCACAGCGTGATCGTTACTTGCCCAAGGTGATGAGCGGCGAGTGGGTCGCGGGCATGGGCATGACCGAGCCGGGTGCCGGCACGGACGTGATGGCGATGACGACGACGGCCGTCCGCGATGGCGATCACTACGTCATCAACGGCACCAAGACCTACATCACCAACGGTTGCGAGGGCTTCTGTTTTCAGGTCTACGCCAAGGTCGACGGCAAGCTCAGCGCCTTCGTCGTCGATCGCGAGTGCCCTGGGTTCTCGACCTCCAATCACATCGACAAGCTCGGCATGCGGGGCTCGACGATGTCTGAGCTTATCTTTGAGGACTGTCGGGTGCCCGTCGCAAATCTGCTCGGGGCCGAGGGATCCGGGCTCACTCACATGATGCGCAACCTCGAACTCGAGCGCTTGACGCTGGCGGCGATGAGCGTCGGCATCGCCGAGCGTTGCCTCGAAATCATGGTGAGCTACGCCCACGAGCGCCGGGCCTTTGGCACTTCGCTTAACCGCTTTGGGCAGATCCAGCGCTACATCGGCGACGGTTACGCGATGACCCAGGCGGCCAAGTGCTTGGTCTACAATGTCGCCCGCGATATCGGTCCAGAGGTCCGCAACCGGGTGGGCAGCGACGCGGCCAAGCTCTTCGCGGCGCCGGTTGGCAAGGCGGTTGCCGACTACGCGATGCAGGTGATGGGTGGCGCTGGTTATTGCCGCGAGTTCCCGGTTGAGCGCCTCTGGCGTGATGCCAAGCTCCTAGAGATCGGCGGCGGCACGATCGAGGCCCACCAAAAGAACCTGACCAAAGACCTGACCCGTTTGCTTGCGACCTAAGATCGGGCCCAGAGAGTCGGAGTATATGCACAGGATCAAGGACGATCGGCTCGAAAACTTCGCAGCGCAGGACTCGCTCTGGGTGTCCGCAGGCATGCTGTTGTGTCTCAGTGGTTGCTTTGTCGATGACTACGAAGCCACGGGTGCGAGTACAGGCACGAGTACAAGTACAAGCGCAAGCGCAAGTACAAGCACGAGCACGAGCACGGGCGGCTGCGTCGGTCAGCTCGGCTGTGAATGCTTGCCCTGGGGCCTGTGCTCACCGGGGCTTGCCTGTGAAGCGGGCAGTTGCGTCGATGGGGGCGATTGCGGCGACGGGGCGCTCGACATCGGTGAGGCCTGCGATGATGGCAACCTCGCCGACGATGACAGCTGCGTCGCCGACTGTGTGCTCGCGACCTGCGGGGATGGGCTGGTCTACGCCGGGATCGAAGACTGCGACGACGGCAACCAGATCGACGGCGACGGCTGCAACAGCGACTGCCTGCCCTCCGGCGAGCTGCTTTGGAGTCAAACGATCGATCGACAGGGTGGTACCGATGTCGGTCGCTCGGTGGCGATCGATGCCAACGGCGAAATCGTGGTCGTCGGCGCTTTCTCGACCGACTCGGGTCCCGACGCTCTGGTCGCTCGCTACTCCCCGGGGGGGGAGCTTATCTGGTCGCAGACCTACCCGGGGGAGGGCAATGCAGCCGACGAGGCGTGGGCGGTGGCCTTTGCGTCCGACGGTGATCTTGTGGTTGGTGGCTACCAAACGGCCAAGGACAAGGGCGGCGCGGACGGCTGGGTGGCGCGTATCGACGGGGATGCTGGCGAGCTCATCTGGGCGCGGCAGATCGTCGGGAGCTCGGGTGGCGCCGATCAGATCCGCGGAGTGCTCGTCGACGACGACGGCACGATCGTGGTGGATGGTTTTGTCGGCAGCGAGCAGACCGGTCGCGATGTTTACGTCGCGAGGTTCGACGCCGACGGGGCAGAGATCTGGTGGAAGCTGCTGGACGGCGTGGACGGGGATGATCGAGCGTTCGATCTAGGGCGCAGCGGCGATGGCAATCTCTTGGTCTGCGGTCAGCGCAGCGATGGCATGCAGCTCGACGCCTGGACGATGATCCTGAGCAGCAACGGCACGACGCTCTGGGATCAGGTCTGGGATAGCGGCGCGTCGAAGCAGGAAATCGCCCACGGCTGTTCGAGCAACGAGGCGGGCACCGTCTACGTCACCGCGAATGAGTTCGCCGACGGTGTCTATCGCCATTGGATCCTGATTTACAACGCGGAGGGCGAACTGACGCTCAGCCAGAGCTACGCCGACGAAGACGGCAGCGAATACGGGCGTTCTATCGCCTTTGGTGGCGATGGCAACATAGTGCTTGTCGGTGCCGATTCGGCACCAGGGCAGGGGACTAACTTGATGGTCCGCAAGCATCGCAGCTCCTCTGAGCTGCTCTGGCAGTTCTCGATCGCAGGTGCGGGCATGTTTGGCGATGTCGCATTTGATGTCGCGATCGGTCCCTCCGGACAGGTGATCGTCACCGGCGCATTGGCGGCGACGCATCTGGATGACAGCGCTCTGTGGCTCGGCAGGATCACGCCCTGATCTGCCGA
>CAYYUP010000099.1:0-3465 GCA_964474905.1 uncultured Nannocystis sp.
AGATCGAAAAAAGAACTACTCGCGGAGCTTGCTCAAGAGAATGTCGACGGTCTTCTTCGCGTCGCCAAAGAGCATGCGGCTGTTGTCTTTGAAGAAGAGTGGGTTTTGGACGCCGGCGTAACCGGTGCCGCGTCCGCGCTTCATGATGATCACTTGCTGGGACTTCCAGACCTGGAGCACCGGCATGCCGGCGATCGGTGAGCTTGGGTCGTCTTCGGCGGAGGGATTGACGATGTCGTTGGCGCCGATGACCAGCACTAGGTCGGTCTCGGGCAGGTCTTCGTTGATCTCGTCCATCTCGAGGACGATGTCGTAGGGCACCTTGGCTTCGGCGAGCAGCACGTTCATGTGCCCGGGCAGGCGGCCGGCGACGGGGTGGATGGCGAAGCGGAAGTTGACCTTCTTGGCGCGCAGCAGCTTGGCGATCTCGGAGACCGTGTGCTGGGCCTGGGCGACGGCCATGCCGTATCCGGGTACGACGACGACGCTCTTGGCATCGCGCAGGAGGTCGACCGTATCCTCGTGGTCGATCTCTTTCATTTCGCCCTCGATCGCTGGCCCGCCGCCCTTGGCCGGGGCGCCGCCGTCGGAGCCGAAGCCGCCCAGGATCACCGAGACAAACGAGCGGTTCATCGCCGAGCACATGATGTACGAGAGGATCGCGCCCGAGGAGCCGACCAGCGCTCCGGTGATGATCAGCAGGTCGTTCGAGAGCATGAAACCAGCGGCCGCCGCTGCCCACCCGGAGTAGGAGTTGAGCATCGACACAACCACCGGCATGTCGGCGCCGCCGATCGCCATGACCATGTGCATGCCGATGAGGCCGGCGATGCCGGTCATGATCAGCAGCCAGGTCAGGCTCTGCTCTGGTGCCCCGGCGACGAAGAGGTAGCCGAGGAAGCAGGAGCCCAGGACCATCGCCAGGTTGAGCAGATGGCGACCGGGAAGCGTCAGCGGTTTGCCGCCGATCGAGCCCTTGAGCTTGAGGAAGGCGATGATCGAGCCGGTGAAGGTGATCGCGCCGACAAAGACGCCGATGAACACTTCGATCGCGTGGATCGTGTGCGCGGAGCCGGAGAGCTGCTCGGTCGGCGAGATGTGGCTGGCGATGCCGACGAGCACCGCGGCCAGGCCGACGAAGGAGTGCAGCATCGCCACGAGCTCGGGCATCGAGGTCATCGCCACTCGGCGAGCCAAGACTGCGCCGATCAGCGCGCCCGGGATGATCGACGCTGCGAGTACGGCAAAGCCGCTGCCAGAGACATTGGCGGCGCCGTGCAGGGTGGTCCCGATCGCGGTGACCGCGACCGCGATCAACATGCCGATGATCCCGTAGATGTTGCCGCGGGTGGCGGTCTCCTGGTTGGAGAGGCCGCCGAGCGAGAGGATAAAGAGGGCCCCCGCGGCGATGTAACAGACGATTAGAAGGCTGTACGACATGGCAGCAGGCTTCCTACTTGCGGAACATCCCGAGCATTCGGTGGGTGACCAAGAAGCCGCCGGCGATGTTGATCGTCGCCACCAGGATGGCGGCGGCGCCGAGCAGAGTGGCGGGTGAGGTCACCGGACCGGAGACTTGGAGCATGCCGCCGACGATGATGATGCCGCTGATCGCGTTGGTCACCGACATCAGCGGCGTGTGCAGAGCCGCGCTGACGCTCCAGATGACCTGGTAGCCGACAAAGCAGGCGAGCACAAAGACGGTGAAGTGAGAGAGGAATCCCGGCGGGGCACCGGCGCCGATGCCCAGAAGAATGAGCCCGGTGACGATCAGCCAGAGCGATGAGCCGGACTTTTTTTCTTCTTTTTTCTTGGTGGCGACGGGCTCGGGCTCGGCCGGTTTGGGCGGCGGCGAGGGCTGGGGCAGCTTGGGCGCCGGCCACATCATGTCGCCGTCCTTGAGCACCAAAGCGCCGCGGACAACGACGTCCTCGAGGTCGACTTTGTAGTCGTCGTTGCGACCCATGTCGTCGAGCAGGTGGCAGAGATTCGAGCCGTAGAGCTGGCTCGACTGCGCCGCCATACGGCTCGGCAGGTCGGTGTAGCCGATGATCGTGACGCCGTTATGCACGATCGCCTTGCCCGGCTCGGTGAGCTCGCAGTTGCCCCCGCGCTCGGCGGCCAGGTCGACGATCACCGAACCCGGTTTCATCGCCTCGACGTGGTAGCGCTCGAGCAGGCGCGGTGCCGGTCGCCCGGGGATCAGCGCCGTCGTGATGATGATGTCGACCTCTTCGGCCTGCTCTTTAAAGAGCTTCATCTCGGCGGCGATGAACTCGGGGCTCATCAGTTTCGCGTAACCGCCAGCGCCGTCGCCATCCTCCTCGAACTCGAGCTCTAAGAACTCGGCGCCCATGCTGGCGACCTGCTCTTTGACTGCGAGGCGGGTATCAAAGGCGCGAACGATGGCTCCGAGGCTGTTGGCCGCACCGATCGCCGCGAGTCCGGCGACGCCCGCACCGATGACCATGACCTTGGCCGGCGGCATTTTGCCAGCGGCGGTGATCTGACCGGTGAAGAGGCGACCGAAGGCGTTGGCAGCCTCGATCACCGCGCGGTAGCCGGCCATGTTGGCCATCGACGACAGCGCGTCGAGCTTTTGCGCGCGGCTGATCCGCGGGACCTGGTCCATCGCGATCACCGTCGCCTTGCGGGCGGCGAGACGCTCTAGCAGGTCTTCGTGCTCGGCCGGCCAGATGAAGGAGATCAGGGTCCCCCCCTCGCGGACAAGGTCCGCTTCGTGGCAGCTGAGGGTCGGGTGCATCTCTGGCTCCCGGACCTTGAGCACGATGTCGGCCTCTTGGTAGAGGCGGCGCACATCAGGGATGATGGTGCAGCCGACAGCTGTGTAGGCGTCGTCTCTGAAGTTGGCGAGGGCTCCGGCCCCGGCCTCGATCAGGACCTCAAAGCCGTACTTCTGCAGGCGTTTTGCGTTGTCAGGGGTCGCAGCCACACGGCGTTCGCCGGGGTGGACCTCCTTGGGGATCCCAATTTTCATGGTCGCTAGCGATCTCCAGTAGAGCGGCCCATGAGTATCACGGTCCGAGGGCTAGGGCCACGGTCTGATAAAAGCCGCTGAATGAGCTGTAAATGGGGGGGTACAAGTCGTATTCGGGGTTTTGTGGGAAAGGGTGACCCAGGGTTAGGCTGCTGGGGTGGGATCTAAGTGAACCGCTTGCGGACCTCTGGGCGAAGGCAGGCGGAGGAGAGAGGGGCGGAGGCTGAGGCAGGCGGGTCGAAGAGGGCCGCACGTCGTTAAGACAGGTCGGGAGAGTCGCCGACATTCGTCGTTGCCTCCCCTAGACTCGCTCCTTAGCGCCCCTCTCCGGCCCGCTTGAGCTGGTCCTGCCTCGGCTTGAAATAGAGATGACAGTCGGCGGAAGCAGTTGGCGGTCGGAGCATCGAGGGTTGCGTCGGCCCTGGCAAAGCAGAGAAAGACGTTCGCGGGAGTAGGGCGGAGCGGGG
>CAYYUP010000099.1:3565-11700 GCA_964474905.1 uncultured Nannocystis sp.
CGCGGGAGTAGGGCGGAGCGGGGCATCGAGGGTTGCGTCAGCCGGTGTTCGAGATCCTGGTAGCCTGCGGCGATGTCCGACTCGCTGACTCACTTCGATCCCGGTGGCGCCGCCCGCATGGTCGGCATCACGGCGAAGCCCGAGACCCCACGGATGGCAGCAGCCCGCGCCCGCGTGCGCATGGCGGTGGCGACCCTAAAGCGGATCCGCGAGGGCGCGATCGGCAAGGGCGATGTGCTCGCAGTCGCGCGACTCGCAGCGATCGGCGGCAGCAAACAGACGCCAGCCCTGATCCCCCTCTGCCATCCGGTCCGGCTGACCGCAGTCGATGTGCGCTTCACCATCGATGACTCGCTGCCCGGTGTGATCGTCGATGCCCAAGTCGAGGCCCACGATCGCACCGGTCCCGATATGGAAGCGATGACCGCCGCCGCAACTGCAGCGCTGACGATCTACGATATGTGCAAGGCGATCGATCGCGGCATGACCATCGAGTCGATCGAACTCGTGGAAAAAACCGGCGGTAAGTCGGGCCACTGGCAACGGTAGTTTGGGTCCGTGGGTCGGAGGGGGACCTCTTGAACAAGGTCCTCTAGACTCGCAGAGCCCGATACCTACGTGTTGGCGGTCAAGCGTTACGACCGAGGGCCGCAGGGCAAGATCCATCAGGAGGATTTTGCTCAGGTCGCCAATCTCTCGCCAGCGCATAAGTACGATCAAAAGACCTACGAATGGATCACGCGCATGGCCGCAGCTTAAGCGAAAGCTCGCGCTCACATTCGCTGGCGTCAAAGAGCTGTCAAAGATCGGACGCGAGGACTTTCGGCGCCTCGCGGATCGCGTTCCGCAGCCCGCCGAAGGGGTGCTCGCAGTGGTCGACAGGACTCTGGACGAACTTGCAGAGGCCTGGAAGAGCGCGTCAAAGTCCGCAGAGTGGTCGATGAGCCCCGTGCACGTGAAAGCTCTGCATGAGCACTGGCAGTGTACGCCTCTGCTCCGTGACACATTTTTGGCTGCGACTCGGAGTTGACTCGACTCGGCGAAAACTCCGAGCCCGAGCTACTCGACCGTCACCGACTTGGCCAAATTCCGCGGCTGGTCGACGTCGGTGCCCTTGAGGTCGGCAAAATGATACGCGAGCAGTTGCAGCGGCACGCTAGAGACGATCGGCTGCAGTTCCTCGGCGACCGCAGGCACCAGGAGAACGTCATCGGCGACGTCGGCGATCGCTTGGTCACCCATGGTCGCGACGGCGATGATTCGGCCGCCGCGGGCTCGCACTTCCTCGAGATTAGAGACGACTTTTTGGTAGCCGGGTCCCTGGAGTGCGAGCACGATGACCGGTACTTGCTCGTCGATCAGGGCGATGGGCCCGTGCTTCATTTCGCCGCTGGCGTAGCCCTCGGCGTGCACGTAGGAGATCTCTTTGAGTTTGAGCGCTCCCTCGAGAGCGACCGGAAAGCCGAGACCTCGGCCGAGAAAAAGACAGTCGCGGGCCTTTATGTAGCGGCGGGCGACGGTGCGGATCGCCGCGCCCTGGGCGAGCAAGTTGTCGACCTGGCGCGGCAGGTCGCGGAGACCCTCGACGAGGGCGGTCGCGCGTTGCTCTTCGAGGGTGCCGGTGAGGCGTCCCAGGTGGATCGCCAGCAGGGTGAGCACCGCTAGCTGAGTGGTGAAAGCCTTGGTGGAGGCGACGCTGATCTCAGGGCCGGCACGGGTATGCAGGACCTGATCGGCGACCCGGGTGATCGTCGAGCCGATGACGTTGCAGATCGCGAGACTGCGGGCGCCGCGGGACTTGGCCTCTTTGAGTGCCGCCAGGGTGTCGGCGGTCTCGCCCGACTGGGAGATCGCGATCACCAAATCGTCGCCGGTGACGATCGGATCGCGGTAGCGAAATTCGCTGGCAAGATCGACTTCGACCCGGAGACGTGCGAGGCGCTCGATCAGGTATTTGCCAGTGAGCGCGGCGTGCCAGGAGGTGCCGCAGCCTAGGAGAATCAGCCGGCCGCGCGTTTTGAGGGCGCCGAGATCGAGACCGTCAAAGGCGACCGCACCGTCGGCAAAACCACAGCCGACGACGGTGTCGGCGATCGCCCGCGGTTGCTCGTGGATCTCCTTGAGCATGTAGTGCTTAAAACCCTGGCGCTCGGCGGCCATCGGGCTCCACTCGATGCGCCTGCGCGGGCGTCTGGCGGGCTCTCCTGTGGCGTCAAAGATCTCGACCGAGTCGGCGCGCACGCGGGCAGTGTCGCCGTCCTCCAAGTCGACTACCAGGCGGGTATAGGCGAGCAGGGCACCGGCATCCGAGGCGACAAAATTTTCCGCGGCGACCGGCTTGCCGTCGCTCCGATCTTCGCTGATTCCGGGGCCGCCCAGGCCGATCAGCAGGGGCGCGTTGTGGCGGGCGACGACGATCTCTCCGGGCTGCTGATCGCTGAGTGCCGCCAGGGCCCAGGTGCCCTGCAAACGGCCCAGGGTGTGCTTCAAGGCGGAAAAAAGATCACAGTCGGCACTCCGCATCTCGGCTTCGATCAGGTGGGCGATGACCTCAGAGTCGGTCTCGCTGCTGAAGCTCGCTCCCTTGCCCCGGAGCTCGGCGCGGAGCTGCTGGTAGTTCTCGATGATCCCGTTGTGCACGACGGCGACATGACCTGCGCGGTGGGGGTGGGCGTTGTCGTCGGAGGGGCGGCCGTGTGTCGCCCAGCGGGTATGGCCGATGCCCACCTGACCGCGGATCGGGTTCGCCTCGAGCAGGCTTAAGAGGCCGCCAATCTTGCCCTCACGACGGGCGAGTCGCAGGTGCTGCGCTGCCGGATCGTAGACCGCGACGCCGGCCGAATCGTAGCCGCGGTACTCGAGGCGGCGGAGGCCGTCGAGGAGGATGGGGGTGACGTCTCGCGTTCCGGTGTAGCCGATGATCCCGCACATAAAAGTCGCTCCTCTGCCTTTGTAGAGCCGAAATACCAGACTTCGCTCGACTTCCGAAACGAAGAGAGGGCCGCGACCATTCCGGCCGGGCCCTCTTCTTCGTTTTTCTCTTTTTCTCTTCTTTTTCTCTTCTTTTTTGCTTTTTGCTTTTTTGCTTCGCTGGCTAGTTACCGACGCGATTGAGGTCGGTGTCGTAGTGGATGATCTCGGCGCTCGGCAGCGCCTCCTGGATCAGCGGTTCGATCTTCTTGGCGGTGCCAACAATGACGATATGCGGCACCGTCAGCATGTACTTGATGGCCATTGTCCGGACGTCGTCCTTGGTGACCCTGAGCACCTCGTCGCGGTAGACCCGGTAGTAGTCGTTGGCGAGGCCGTAGGTGAGGATGTTGCGGACCTTGCCGGCGATCTGGTTGGGGGTCTCGATGCCGAGCGGAAACGATCCGACCTCTTGGTTGATCGCGTCGGAGAGTTCCTCGTCGGTGACCGCTTCGTCGCGCATCTTGGAGATGTGGCCGAAGAGTGCGGTCAACATTTTGTCGGTCTTCTTGGACTTGGTCTTGGTCCAGATCTGCCAGGTCCCGGGGGCCTGGCCGGGCTGGATTTTGGAGTAGACGCCGTAGGCGAGGCCCTTGTCCTCGCGCACGTCCCTGAAGAGGCGACCATTGGAGCCGCCGCCGAGGATCGCCGAGGCGATCTCGAACTTCTCCCAGTCGGGATGCTTGCGCGCGAGTGCCAGGTTGCCGATGCGGATCTCGGCCTGCGCCGAACCTGGACGATCGACCAGGTGCACGACGAGCTTGCTGGGATGGCGGTACTGCTCGGCCCTAAAGGCGTTGAGCGGGTTTTGTGGCGCCGTGCCCTCGAGGTGCTTCCACTTGCCTAGATACTTCTTGACCAGTGGCTCGGCCTCGGCCTGGTTGATGTCCCCAGAGAGGATCAAGTAGGCATTATTCGAGCGGTAGAAGGTGTTGTAGAAGCCCTTGATCGTCTCGACGGTGATCGCGTCGATCTGGGCGTCGGTCGGCAGCGGACGGCCGTAGGGATGCCCCTCGGGGTAGGCGACCATGTTAAAAAGAGTGTCGGCGAGGGTGCCGGGGTCGCTCTTTGCCGCCTTGAGGCCGGTCTTTTGCTGCTCTTTGAGTTTTTTGAGGGCGTCGGCGGGGAAGGCCGCGTTTTGAACCTCGTCGGCCATCAGGTCGAGGGCCAGGGCCAGATCGCGCTTTAGCACCCGGGAGTAGACCGAGGTGTCGTGGATACCGGCACCGGCGCTCAGCGAGCTGCCGACCTGTTCGATGGCGGCGTCGATCTTCGCTTTTTTTCGCTTTTTGGTGCCCTCGGCGAGCATCGATGCGGTCATGTCGGCGAGGAACTCGTCGTCCATGCTGCCAGCTCGGATCACCAGGTGAGCGGTGACCAGCGGCACTTCGTGGTTTTCGACGATGTAGACCTGGAGGCCGTTGCTCGTCGTGAACGACTGGATCTCGGGGAACTGCACCGGCCGCGGCTCGCTAGGCGGTGGCGGATCCATGTATTCGCGTTGCGGGGGCTCGGCAACGGCGACTGGCGCGGGCGCGGGCGCGGGCTCGGGCTCGGGCACGACGGTCTCCTCTTGCTTCGGCTTGCAGCCGCTCTGGCTGGCGAAGGTGAGGGCGATGGCGCAGGTGAGGGTGCGGGTGATGCGGGTCATCGGGGCACGCTTGGGAGTGGCGATCATGTCGGTTTCCTCTGGAATCTAGGGGGTAGAGGGCGGCCTTAGGAGCCGGCGCCGGGCTGGATCTCGAGGGTCAGCCAGTTGGGGCCCAAGTACTCCTTGGCGACCCGCTTGATGTCCTTGGGCGTGACCTCTTGGTACTTTTGCAGCTCGGTGAGCACGTACTTTGGGTCGTTGTGGTTGATCACCCCAGAGGCGATGGCGCTGGCGCGGCCTTGATTGGTGGCCAGTGTCGACACGGTGCCCATCAGCTGGGTGTTGATCGCCTTTTGCAGCTCTTTTTTGGTGATGCCCCGCTTTTGAACCTTGGCGACCTCGTCGCGCACGACCTGCTTGATGTCGTCGAACTTGGTCGAGGGCAGGGGCATCGCCTGCATGAAGACCAGGCCGGTCTCGTGCAGCGAAAAGTGAGAGCCGCCGGTGAAAGCGACGAGCTTCTTTTCGTCGGTGAGGATTTTGGGGATCCGGGCGGAGTCGCCGACCAGGAGGATGTTGCCGAGCAGATCCAGGGCGTAGCGATCGGGGTGGGTTTCGCCGACGGTGTGCCAGCCGATGGCGTAGAGCGCCTGCTGGGCGAGGGGGTCGGGTGTGACCACATTCAGGCTCTTGGACCTGTCGATCTTGGTGGGCGGCGACGGCGGGCGCTCGGGGCCCCGCGGGATGTCGCCGAAGTAGCCCTCGATCTTGCCTTTGACGTCATTAAAATCGACGTCGCCGACGAGCACGATCACGACGTTGTTGGGGGTGTAGTAGCGGTTGAAGAATGCCGTCACGTCGGCGGTGGTCGCCGCGTTGAGATCTTCGATCGAGCCGATCGGCGGGTGGTCGTAGCCGGAGCCCGCCCAGGCGGTCGACAGGAAATTCATGAACGCGCCGGCGTAGGGCACGTTATCCATGCGCATCGCCTTCTCTTCTTTGACGTTCTTGCGCTGATTCTCAAAGTTCTCGTCGCTGATCTCGAGCGAGCGCAGGCGGTCGGACTCGATCCACAGACCCATGTCGATGTACTGGCTCGGCAGGTTGTCGTAGTAGATCGTCGAGTCCCAGGAGGTGCCGGCGTTGTTGTTGCCGCCGACCCGCTGGACAAAGGTCAGGTTGCCCATCGGCGGCACATTGGCCGAGCCCTCGAACATCATGTGTTCAAAGAGATGGGCGAAGCCGGTGCGGCCCTTTTCTTCGTCGCGGGCGCCGACGTCGTAGTGGAGGGTGAGGTTGAACGCCGGTGTCGAGTGATCCTCGACGACGTAGACCCGGAGGCCGTTGGCCAGGGTGAACGACTGGATCGGCAGTTCGAAGCTCAGCTCGTCCTTTTTAGCGCCAGCGGCTGCCGGGCTCGGTGCGACCAGGGCGCCTGCAAGCGCTCCGACGACGGCCAGACGGGCAAATTTCGAGATGGAACCACGCTCGTTAGACAGCATCCAGATCTTCTCCTCTAGGGTCTCAATGGCCACGTGATACGCGACTATGATGGCGCGCAAGGTACCACAGGGGGGGGGTGTAGGCCCCCTTACGACCCCTCTCAAGGCCTCTCGGTGCCGCCTCCGGAGAGATCGTCAACTCACATCGCAGAAGAGGTTTGTACGACAGCGGCGCCGATTGCGCACGGGCTCTGAGGGGCCCACCTGCGGTCGTGGAGGGCACGTCTAGACCAACGCGTAGAGGTTGACAGGTGCGCGAAGCGGGCCTTATAAGGCCGCGCGGTCAGCGGAAGGTGCTCTCCATTCGCTGCTGGGGCGTCGGCAAGTGGCAAGCCATCGGTTTTTGGTACCGACATTCGTAGGTTCGAATCCTACCGCCCCAAACACATCCCTTCGTCCGAGTTCAGCAAGGAGCCCTGCGTGAACAAGACCCTGACCATCTTCAGTGGGAACTCGAACCCGCCGCTGGCAGCAGAGCTCTGCCGGAACGTCGATATCTCCGAGGGACGGGTGCGAGTTTCTCGTTTCTCCGACGGTGAGATCTTCGTCGAGATCGGTGAGAACGTCCGCAACGTCAACTGCTTCATCGTTCAGTCGACATGCTCGCCGCCCAATCGAAACCTGATGGAGCTGCTGATCATGATCGACGCGCTCAAGCGTGCGAGCGCCGGCAGCATCGTCGCGGTCATGCCCTACTTCGGCTACGCCCGTCAGGATCGCAAGGTCAAGCCGCGCACGCCGATCACCGCCAAGCTGGTCGCCGACCTGCTGACGGCTGCGGGCGCCACCCGGATCGTCTCAGTCGACCTGCATGCCGGCCAGATCCAGGGTTTCTTTAATATCCCCTTCGACCACCTCTTTGCGACGCCGGTATTTTGTCCGGTGCTCCGCGAGTACGGCTTTGGTGGCGAGGACACGGTGATCGTCTCTCCAGATGCCGGTGGCGTCGAGCGAGCGCGGGCTTTTTCCAAGCACCTCAAGTGTTCGCTGGCGATCATCGACAAGCGCCGCGAGTCGCCCAACGTCAGCCAGGTGCTGCACCTGATCGGCGACGTCAAGGGCAAGCGAGCGATCATCGTCGACGACATCATCGATACCGCCGGCACGCTCTGCAACGCGGCCCAGGCGGTGATCGACAAGGGCGGCGCCAAAGAAGTCTACTCGGTCGCCACCCACGGCGTGCTCTCGGGCCCGGCGATCAAGCGCATCAACGAGTCGGCGCTCACCAAGATCTGGGTCACCAACAGCATCTGCCAAGACGAGCGGGTCGCCGCCTGCGATCGCCTCGAGGTCTGCTCCCTAGGCCCGCTGCTCGCCGAGGCCATCAAGCGGATCCACCACGGAGACTCGATCTCTAGCCTCTTTATCTAGATCCAGTCCAAAGCTGTCTGCCGGCGGCGGCGAGCCCGATGATCGTGGCACCCACCCGTCGGCAACAACCCGAAAGCAGAGAAAAAACATGAGCCATGATGCAAGAGCACTGACCGTCGATGTGCGCTACGGGACCGGCAAGGGCGTGGCACGCACCCTCCGTCGTGGCGGGCGAATCCCCGCGATCATGTACGGATGCGGTGGCGAAAGGATCGCCCTCAGCCTGGACCTTCACACCCTCAAGCGGACGATCGACCCCGAGCGCCGCTGGAACACCTGGTTCAACCTCACAGTCCAAGAAGAGGGCAAGGGCGATCGCTCGGAGTCCTGCATCGTCGTCGATCGCCAGATCGATCCGCTGCATCGCGAGATCGTGCACGTCGACTTCCTGCGCGTCGATCCGACGAAAGAGATCGACGTCAAGGTGCCGGTCGAGTACTCCGGCCGCCCTGTGGGCGTAAAGGCCGGCGGCAGGCTCAAGACCTTCCGCCGCTACGTCAAAGTGGCAGCGCTGCCGGGCAACATCCCCGTCAAGGTGCTCATCGACGTCGCCCACCTAGATAGTGACGAGACCATGCGCATCGCCGATCTCAAGGTCGAGGGCTTTCGCCTCCGCGAGAAGCCAAGCGCCCCGCTCGCCTTCGTCGAGGTCGCCAAGGCCCAGACCGAAGAGGAGAGCGAGGACGGCGGCGGCGGCGGCG
>CAYYUP010000099.1:11800-19518 GCA_964474905.1 uncultured Nannocystis sp.
CGGCGGCGGCGGCGGCGACGACGATGCGAAAAAGGACAAGAAATAAGCCCTTCGGGTCGTGATCGCCGGCGATGGTCGACACGCCTCCATGGCTGATTGTGGGGCTCGGGAATCCCGGGCCCGGCTACGCTCAAAACCGACACAATGTCGGTTTTATGGCGGTGTCTGCCCTATGCGAGTCGATCTACCCGACGCCCACTTGGAACGAGCGTTTCAAGGGGCGCACGACCACCATCAGGATCGGAGGGGCACGCTGTGTGCTTCTCAGGCCGATGACCTTCATGAACCGAAGTGGCGACAGCGTGCAGCCGGCGGCGGCCTACTACCGGGTCCCGGTCTCGCAAGTCGTGGTTCTCCACGACGAGATCGACTTCGCCTTTGGCCGTGTTGCGGTCAAGGAGGGCGGCGGTCATGGGGGTCATAACGGCCTTCGTGATCTGATCCGCGCCCTCGGTTCCCGCGACTTTATTCGGGTCCGGATAGGCGTTGGCCGACCGGTGCACGGCGAGGTCGCGGACTACGTGCTCTCCGACTTCAATCCCACCGAGACCGGGGAACTCCCGGATCTTCTAGGCCGCGCCCGCGGGGCGGCCGAGGCGGTGCTGACCTCTGGGGTCAGGGCCGCGATGAACTCTTTTAACCGTTTGACTGCGGCCAAGCCCCCTGGCTGACCCAAGCCGCTCGACCCCCAAAGGAATCTCCCTGTGGACTTCCAGATCCAAGACCTCCTCTACACGGTGCCAGCAGCCGGCGGACTCGCCCTGCTCTACGCCTTTTTTACCTCTCAGTGGATCTCCAGTCGTGACGCCGGTGACGAGCGCATGCAGGGGATCGCAGCCCAGATCTTCCGGGGCGCGATGGCCTTCCTGGCTGCCGAGTACAAGGTGCTCGGTGTCTTCGTGCTGGTGCTCGGTGGCGGCCTGGCGCTGCTTTACAACGGCAGCGAGACCTCGGCTTGGACGGTCGGTCTCTCGTTTTTCGCGGGCGCTTTTTGCTCGGGACTCGCGGGCTTCTTTGGCATGCGCGTCGCCACTCGGGCGAACGTGCGTACGGCCGCGGCCGCTCGCACCAGCCTGTCCAAGGCGCTCACCGTCGCGTTTCGCGGTGGTGCAGTCATGGGCATGTCGGTCGTCGGCCTAGCGCTGGTCGGCTTCGGCTCGCTGCTGCTGATCTACCTGGGGCAGTACGACGCCCTTGCGGATGTCGACGGCCAGGCGGTCGAGTTTAACCGGGTGATCAATATTCTCGCCGGTTTCTCGATGGGCGCATCATCGATCGCCCTCTTCGCTCGCGTCGGTGGTGGCATCTACACCAAGGCCGCGGACGTCGGCGCCGACCTGGTCGGCAAGGTCGAGGCGGGCATCCCCGAGGATCACTTCCTCAACCCGGCGACGATCGCTGACAACGTCGGCGACAACGTCGGTGATGTCGCGGGCATGGGCGCGGACCTCTTCGAGTCCTACGTCGGCTCGATCTTGGGCTGCATGATTCTCGGCGCAATTTCGGTTTCGGGACGCCTCGAGGCGACCATCTTGCCGCTGCTCATCGCCGCGGCCGGCGTTGTTGTTTCGTTGGTCATGACCTTCGCGGTCAGGACCCGTGAGGGCGGCAATCCCCAGGTCGCACTCGATATCGGCGCCTTCGGTGCTGCCGCGGTGATGGTGCCAGTCTCCTGGTTCATCGTCGACTACACCCTCAAGTCCGCGGCCGCCCACGGTACCCCGCTCATTCTCCTGCCCGGCGGTGATCCGGTGACGACGATGCAGCTGGTCTCGGCGATGGTCGCCGGTCTCGTTGCCGGTGTCTTCATCGGTCTGGTCACCGGTTACTACTGCTCCAAGGGCAAGCGCCCGGTAAACAGCATCGTCGAGCAGTCGAAGACCGGTCCGGCGACCAACATCATCGCCGGCATCGGGGTCGGCTTTGAGTCGACGGCGATCCCGATCCTCCTGATCGCCGCGGCGATCTACGTCGCCGACTACTACGCCGGCCTCTACGGGGTCGCGATGGCGGCACTCGGTATGCTCTCGACCACCGGCATTCAGCTCGCAGTCGACGCCTACGGGCCGATCTCCGACAACGCTGGCGGTATCGCCGAGATGAGCGGTCTGCCTCCAGAGGTCCGCGAGCGCACCGACGAGCTCGATGCGGTCGGCAATACGACGGCGGCGATCGGCAAGGGTTTTGCGATCGCTTCGGCTGCCCTCGCGGCGCTCTCGCTCTTCGCGGCCTATCGCAACCTGGCCTTTGCGCCCGGTGAAAACCTCATCCTCACCGATCCAGAGGTGCTCATCGGCCTCCTGGTCGGCGGCATGCTGCCCTTCATCTTCAGCGCGATGGCGATGAACGCCGTCGGTGACGCTGCGATGGACATGATCACCGAGGTCCGCCGGCAGTTCCGTGAGATCCCGCTGCTTCGTCGGGGTCTTGAGCTGGTCGCCAAGGCCGAGCGCGAAGAGCGTGCGCTCACCCCCGAGGAAGAGGCCGAGGTCGAGGCCGCTGGCAAGATGACCGAGGTCGAGCGCTGCGTGGCGATCTCCACCCAGGCCTCGCTCCGGCGCATGATGGCCCCGGGTCTTCTCGCTCTGGTCGTTCCGGTTGTGGTCGGCTTCTGGTCGCCCTTTGCCCTGGGCGGTCTCCTGGCGGGCACCCTGGTCTCTGGCGTCATGCTGGCGATCTTCATGTCCAATGCCGGCGGCGCCTGGGACAACGCCAAAAAGCAGGTCGAGGATCAAAAGAAGAACCTCGACCCGAAGGTCAACACCGGCAAGGGCTCTGAGCGCCACCATGCAGCGGTGATCGGCGATACCGTCGGCGACCCCTTCAAGGATACGGCGGGCCCGAGCCTCAACATCCTCATCAAGCTGATGACGATCGTCGCGGTGGTGATTGCCCCACTGATCGCCCGCTGAGCCCAGCGAGCACACAAGAGGATGAGTCGCGCAAATCGCGCGGGCCTCCTCAGAAGAAGAAAGAAGACCGTCGAGCCCTCCGGGGCCGGCGGTCTTCGCTGTTCTCAGGACTTGCGCGGCATGGCGGCTTTGGTCTATCACCCGGCACCGGCTTCACGATCGCGTCTGCGAAGGTGATGCCGCTCCTTGCTCCCGATTGCGGGGGCCAACCACGTCCACAAGGAGACAACACATGTCCGCAACTACAGGCCAAGTGCTCTCAAACGGTGCGCTCCGCGGCACCAAGCGCGAGTACGAGACGGTTACGATCCTCAAACCGTCCACCAACAAAAAAGACATCCTCGATCTTGTCGGCAAGGTCCAAGGGATCTTCAAAGAGTTCGACGCCACCCTGCTCGAGATCGAGAACTGGGGCAGCCGAACGCTCGCCTACCCGATCCGTCGCTCGAAGAACGGCGTCTACCTCTACTGGCGCTTCCTCGGCGGCTCCGACATCATCCGCGAACTCGATCGCAACTTTCAGATCGCCACCGCGGTTCTCCGCTATCACACGATCAAAGTCGACGAAGACATCGATCCAGCGGCTCGCCCCTCGGAAGTCACCGAGGATCTGCTAAACGCCGCCGCCGAGCCGCCGCCCGAGCCCGAGCCCGAGGTCGAGGCTGCTGCCCCGGCCGACGCCACCGCTGCCGCCCCAGCCGATGCTGCCACCCCGGCCGCTGCTGAGACGGCCGCGACTCCGGCCACCAAAACCGAGGAATAGGAGCCGATCGCCATGGATGAGAAAAAATACAGTCGCCGGGCATCACTGCTGGCGATCGATAAGACTCTGGTCATCGATTACAAGAACCCGCAGCTCCTCCGCGCGTTCCTCACCGATCGCGGCAAGATCGTGCCTGCCCGGATCTCCGGGGTCAGCGCGCGTCAGCAGCGACAGATCACCAAGGCGATCAAGCGGGCACGTATGCTTGCGCTGATCCCCTTCACTGTCAGTTAGGGAGGTCGCCATGCCCGCAAATATCCAAGTGATCCTGACCAAGGATGTCGACAATCTCGGCCGCGCAGGCGAGGTCGTCAGCGTGCGCCCGGGCTACGGTCGCAACATGCTCTTTCCCCGCGGACTCGCCCTGGCGGCGACCCGTGGCAACATCGCTGAGGTCGAGCACCGCCGGCGAGTGATCGCCCGCGAGCGCGCGAAGATCGAAGAAGAGCACAAGAAGATGGCCATTCATCTGGCCACCGTCAGTGTCTCCGTCGCCCGCAAGGCCGGCGAAGGCGGTCGCATCTTCGGCTCGGTCACCTCCAAGGACGTCTCGGAGGCGCTCGCCGCCCAAAATATCATCATCGACCGCAAGCTGGTTCAGCTCTCCGATCCGCTGCGCGAGGTCGGTCTCCACGAGGTTGAGATTCGCTTCAGTCGCGACATCAAAGTCAGCCTCAAGGTCAAGGTCATCGGCATCTAATCCCGCCGCTTGATCAAGAGAGCCGGTGTCCGCCCGCGGACGCCGGCTTTTTTCAATTTCAATTTCAATTTCGTTTCCTTGTGATTCTCTTTGGCTCCTTGACTGTCGACCTTCTGGCGTCGCAGCTAGGGAGTCCGCCCGTGTTACAACCTCGGACGCTCGATGAACGGTTCGCGACAGCTCCCCAACAACCGCGAAGCTGAGGCCGCGGTCCTGGGCGGGATTCTCCTCAGGGGGATCCATGCGCTCAACGACATCATCGATGTCATCAGCTCTGACGATTTCTACAACCCGGCGAGCCAAGCGATCTTTAAGGCGATGTCGACGCTCGCGCAGCGTCAAGAGCCGATCGATGTGATCACCCTCGAGGCGCAGCTGCGGGCAACCGATACGCTGCGCCTAGTCGGCGGTATCGAGGCGTTAAGTACGCTCGGCGATCGTTACGCGACCAGTCACAACATCGCCCATCACGCCGAGCTGGTCCGGCAGGCGGCGGTATTGCGCAATCTGTCGATCGCCGCCCGCGAGATCGCCGAGGACGCGCAGAGCGACCCCGAGAACCCCTACGAGTTCATCGACGAGGCCGAGAAAAAAATCATGGCGGTGAACGAGCATGGTCGAAAGACCAGCTACGTCTCGTCGCGTGAGCTGCTGCTTACTGTCTTTAAAAACATCACCGAGCGGCACAAGCGAAAGAACCCGATCACCGGGGTGCCGACACTCTTCACCGATCTCGATCGCATGACCAGCGGTCTGCAGCCGGGCGACCTGGTGATCCTGGCGGCACGTCCGTCGATGGGTAAGACCGCCTTTGCCCTCAACATCTGCACCAATGCCTGTGTGCCCCAGGCCCGCCATCGGCATCTGCCCGAGGAGGAGCGACCGGTGCTCAATCCGGTGCTCTTTTTCTCCCTCGAGATGTCCTCGGAGTCGCTGATCGAGCGCATCCTCTGCTCAGAGGCGAGGGTCGACTTCTCTAAATTGCGCTCTGGGCAATTTATCGAGAATGACTTTCGCGATCTGGTCAACGCCGCCGACCGGATCTCCAACGCCAAGCTCTACGTCGACGACCAGGCAGCGCCGTCGATCCTCGAGATCCGAGCGCGAGCCCGTCGCTTTCGCGAGGACAAGAACATCTTCGACGGCGGTGATGAGCAGCACGGCATGGTGGTCGTCGACTATCTGCAGCTCGCTCGCGGCGGCGGGCGTTACGACTCCCGTGAGCAGGAGATCAGCGAGATCTCGCGGGGTCTCAAGGGCCTGGCGAAGGAGCTGAAGATGCCGGTCATCGCCCTCTCGCAGCTCAACCGAGCGGTCGATAGCCGCGCCGATCACCGGCCAATGCTCTCCGATCTCCGCGAGTCCGGGGCGATCGAGCAGGATGCTGACGTCATCATGTTTATCTACCGGGCCGAGCGCTATCTCTCGACCGAGGCCTCGCCGCAGGAGCGCGAGGCGGTCGAGAACAAAGCCGAGATCATCATCGGCAAGCAGCGAAACGGTCCGGTGGGTACGGTCCACCTGACCTTCATCAAGCACCACACGCGCTTCGAAAACGAGGCCCGGCGCGACGGGTGAGGCCGCTCAGGCGAGCGCACAGGAGGCGTGCGGCGGCCTGATTGCGAGTCTGGGAGCCTGCGGGCGCGCGGAAGTTGCGCAGCTGTCGGTGTGATGCGCTCCTCCGCTGCAACGCGCGTTTCGTGGGCAAATCGTGACCGTCCGTGATAGCTTGGGCGCGGCGTGGCGACCCCAGCGAAGATCGGCCGCTTCAAGGTAAAGCGTCTCCTGGGCAAGGGGGCGATGGGCGAGGTCTATGAAGGCGTCGACGGCAAGCTCGACCGGCGTGTCGCGATCAAGATCCTCGGCCGGAAGCATCGCGAGTCCGAGGAGTTCAAGACGCGCTTCCTCCGTGAGGGGCGCGCGCTCGCGCAGATGAACCACGCGAACGTGGTCCAGATCTACGAGATCGGCGAGCATGAGGGGCGGCCCTTCTTGGCGATGGAGTTCCTCGACGGCGAAGACATCGGTGTCTTGGTCAAGCGCAACGGGCCACTGCTGCCAGGGGACGCCGCCGAGGTGATCCGCCAAGCGGCGATCGGGCTCGCAGAGACCCAGCGCGTCGATGTTGTGCACCGCGACGTCAAGCCGTCCAACCTAGTCGTGACGCTAGGGGGCGCCGTTAAAGTGACGGACTTCGGTCTCGCGAAGGCGCTGCAGGAGGACCTCTCGATCACCGCGACTGGGGTCTTTGTCGGTACCCCCGACTACCTCGCGCCTGAGCAGGCGATGGGCAAGGAGGTCGACGCTCGCGCCGATGTCTACGCCCTTGGATGCTCGCTCTATCATATGTGCAGCGGGCATCCGCCCTTCCGCAAGGGCGGCCAAGACGACCATTACACCGCGGTTGTGCGCCGCCATCTCAAGTCGGAGCGCCCCGAACTCAAGATCGAGGTGCCCGGTTTTGATGTTGTGCTCTCGGATCTCTGCAGGCGCATGATGAGTCGTCGCCCCGATGTGCGGCCGACCTTCGAAGAACTCAAAGAGGTGCTTGGCGAGGTCTCTGGGCGCATGGGTGGCCGAGTGCCGCCGCGGCACGCCGAGGTGATCCTGCGCAGCGACCGGGCCGCCTCCGAGGTCGATCTCGGCGCGTTGCCTCCGCCCGCGCCCAGGCGAAGCGCGGCCCGGACAACGGTGCTCGCGGTCGGTATTGGCGTCACCATCGGCATCGGTCTGGGCGTGATGATCGCGATCATGAATCGCCTGTAAGTCCGACAGAGAACCAAACATATGGATGCACCAAAGTCTTCTCAGGGCGCGAAGGCCACCGAGATCCTGCGCCAACGCCTCAATGGCGAGACCATCGACTGGGCGCTGATCTGCGGCTCTGGAATCGGCAAGGGAATGGTCGCCGAGGGCTCTGGTTTGGGTCTCGAGATCGACTGGACAATGCCCTTGGCGGAGCTCGGTTTGCCGGTACCTTCGGTGGCGGGGCACGGTCAGTCGCTGGTCTACGGTCGCATCGGTGAGCGGCGGGTCTGTGTGCAAACCGGCCGGATCCACGCCTACGAGGGCCACCCGATCGCGACCTGCACCGCAGCTCTGGCGGCGATGCTCGCCTGTGGTGCCCGCGGGGTCGCTCTGACCTGCGCCGCCGGCGGGCTCAGTCCGCTTTTGGTCCCGGGCGAGCTCGGCATCATCCGTGATCAGCTAAACCTTTTCGGGCCAACGCCGCTCTCGGGTCCGCGATTCATCCCCTGCGGGGCGATTTACACCCCGGCCCTGCGCGAGCGTCTGCAGACGATCGCTGCGAAGCGGGGGCTTGGCCAGGGCGGTCGGCTGCGCG
>CAYYUP010000100.1:0-18546 GCA_964474905.1 uncultured Nannocystis sp.
TCGCAGGCCTCTCCGTCGCCGTTGACGACGCCATCACCGCAGTTGAGCGTGCAGTTTTCGCTGCAGGTTTTGTCGTCGCCGTTGTCGTCGCCATCGTCGCAGTCTTCGTCGCCCTCCTGCATGCCATCGCCGCAGATGCTTCCCGCGGTCGTGGGGTCTGTCGAGCTACTCGACGTGTCGGTCGAGCTACTCGACGTGTCGGTCGAGTTACTCGACGCATCTGTCGAACTACTAGATGTCTCTGTCGCACTGTTCGACGACTCTGTTGTGCTACTGGAATTGCTTGTTACCGAGCTAGCGTCAGAAATATTCGACTTTCCGTTGCAGGCAACAAAGACGAAGAGGATGCATGTGAGTGCTCGGGGAGTGATGGATATCATTAGAACCTACCTGAGATCGCCGTTTGTGCGCCGAATTGCGCGGGCGAAAGTGAAAACGAGAGTTTGGAGGAGCGAGAGCGTCGACGCAACACAATTTGCTTCACGATGCCGCCAACGAGTAGCCCGCCGCCGATTCCAAGTAATGAAATTGCGGGCAGTGAGGTCGTTAAATGGAGACTGTTCGAGGTCAAGGGCAGCGGATTCGAGATGTTGGGATCGCTCATGCATCCGCCTTGTTTGACGAGCATGCAATCGGAGGTGCGAAGTGTTTGCCGGCGATTTTTTTGCAGTAAGGCATACGAGATGCTGCCGCCAATGATCAGTGCAGAACCCAGGCCGGTTTCGATCCATGCCTCTCGGGGGGTGCGCCAGCGGGGGCGGAGCGAGAGCAGGGTGCTCGTTGCGGTGCCCACACCAAAACCGAACACAGCTGCACCGTACTCCTGAAGGCTGAGATTGGTGCGGAGGGCGTCGCTCGTCGGCTCAATCCTCTCTTTGATCTCTGGCAGAGTCTCTGATTTGTTTGGCGGGGTATTGAGGTTGTAGTCATCGAGCTTGCCCGCAAATTGCCACCTGGAAATGCCGAACATGGCGGCACCGGAGATGGCCGCGGTCGCGCTGACGGCACCGAGCCCGACTCGCGCCCAATCGACCTTCGATTCGAGTTCGATCGATAGGTGCACGGGTTGGTCGCTGATGGTGACAAGCGACTCTGTGGGCTCATAACCTTTGGCACTGGCGCGCAGGGTCCAGGCGCCGGGGGGCAGGGTCCACTTTTGGCTGGGTGCGTGGGCTTTTCGGGTTTTGGGGTGCTCGGCGGGCGTGGGGCCGGTCCAGCTGAGGCTGATGCCGTGTCGGAGGGCGCGCTGCGGGCCCAGGCGGATCTGCACGGGCACGGGCTCTAGGGGCTGGGTGCCAACGATGGCGAGCCTCAGGGCCTCGCTGCCGCTTAGGCGGGCGTGAAAGCTGAGCTTTTGGGCGATGGCCTGGGGTCCGAGGATCTGCACGGTCCATTTGCCTGGGTCGACGTGCAGCGAAAGCTCGGCCTGGTCTTGGGGCCAGTCGACATCGAGGCGGTCGGCTTCGTCCGCGCCCTGACGGCGGAGAGTGACGCTCTGGGGATGGGCGCTCGCAGGGCCGTCGTAGAGAAATTCGACGGCGGCGGTGCGAGCTTCGGCGGTCGCGATGCGGCGGCCGAGATCGTCGCGTTCGGCTTCGGTGACATCGTCGGCTTCGGCGAGAAAACGGCGCCAGTGCAGGAGGGCTAGAGCGTCGTTGCCGGGGCCCGCAGCCTCGCGGGCGAGCCCGGCGTTGTAGAGGATGCCAGCGCGGCCGCTGTCACGGAACGCGGCCTCAAATGCCCGAGCGGCGTCGAGAAAGTGGCCCTCGTTGTAGAGCGCAGTGGCCTCTGAGGGAGCCCAGGCGTCGGCCTTCGCGGTGGTCGCGGCCGACAGGAGAAACATCGCTGCGCAGAGCCCAAAGCGTCGCATCTGCGGCAATGTAGCCCGCGGTGCGAGCCGTCGGCAAGTAGAGCGGGTTGTCGATGTTGGAGGAGCCGAGAGAACCCGGCGAGCCGGCAGGCGTTGGCGAGCGGGCTTCGCCGGGGGAGCGGGCAGCATTCGCCGAGCGGGCAGAGGTTTGAGCACCGGGAGAACGGGAGGAGTTCGGAGGATTCGGAAAACCTGGGAAACCTGGGAAACCTGGGAAACCTGGGAGACCTGAAAAGCAGGGCGTCGGAAGCTGCTCATTTTGGGTCGCTCCTTTTTTTAGACAGGTTGGAAAAGATCCGGATCGGATCGATGCCGAGAGCGAGGGTCCAGAAGTCGCGGATCGTGTCCTTGTTTCTGTGTCGCAGGCGGACAAAACCGCGGCCGCGAAGGCAGACCATTTCGCTGAGTACACAGATCCCGAAGCCAGGGGTGATGGTGCTCTGGATCAGGCTCGCGTTGGTCTGCTGGAAACCCGCGCCGAGCGAGGCGTGCACCGCCAACCAACCCGTTTTGTCGGCGATGGCGTAGTCGAGCTGGGCTGTGACTGCGCTGGTGGTGTAGCGGTCGTTTGGAGGTTCTCCGAATCTGCCCGCCTGAAGCCCGTAGAGAAAGCCTAGGTGCACTCGGTGCTGGTCATCTTTGCCGAGCACAAGGCGGTACGACGGCGAGATCGCGAATGCGACGAGGGTCGCCACGTACTTTTGGCCATTCGTTTTGCTGCTGGATGCGCCCGTGCCGATTTCGATGCCGAGCGCGAAGTTGTCGAGGGCACGGAGCAGGCGGGTGGGCCTTTCGTCGGACTCTTGGGGCCTCTTGATGGGCTCTGCTGGAATCGGACACTTCGTGACGGTCGCCGTGCAGGGGGGGGCATGGAGCCCCTGGAGTCGCAGGCGGAGTCGACTCTCGATTTTAGTGAGAGGCTGGAGATCTTTGGCGTTGCGCGAGCGCTTCTCGTGCTCGGTGGCGAGGTTCAGGCGAAAGCCAATGAGGTCGAGCGCGTCTTGTAGGTAGTGGCGATTGGACCACGAGGGGTTGCAGTTAAAGGCCCGTTCGTAGGCTTGGACTGCGAGCAGCGTGTGGTCGTCGCGCTCCCATGCCCCGTTTTTGTCGGCTTCGTAAGGGTAGTCTCGAACCACCCAAGCGAGGTTTTGGGCGCTGCGGCTGTAGATGACTTTGGCCTTGAGGTCGATAAGCCCGCCCTCGTCGGTGCTCTCGAGGCAGCGGGATTTCATCGCTCGAACGCTCTTGTCGGCGGCGCTGTAGATCGTCGCCAGGTCCTCCGCTGAGAAGCGGACCGGGGGAGCTGCTTGCACGGACCTGCCCGCAGATCCCGTGATGAGCAGGGTCGCGGCGATGAGCAGGCCCTGCGCAATGTGCAGGGTCGATGTCACCGGAGCGACTCGTTGGAGCCGAGTGGCGTGTGCTTGTCTCAAAATTGTCAGATCTCTAAGGTCACGGTTCGTTTGAGCGGAGCACCGGCGCGGATCGATTTGGCGACGCGGACTTTGCGAAGCGAATTGAGGGCGCACTTGGCCGACCGCGAGGGCTGCAGGCTGCCGAGGAGCTTGACCGTGAAGGTGTCGGATTTTTTGGTGATCGAGATCTCGAACTGCCATTTGCTCACCAGTCTGGCAGCGCAGCCCCTCTCGGTTTTGGACCGACTCCGGGAGACCAGCCTCTTGAAGAGCGACGCTGGGGATGCCTTTACGGGTGTCGGGTCCGTTGGGGGAGCAACGATCTCGGCGGGCTCGTTTGTCGGTGTGTTTGTCGGTGTGTTTGTCGGTGTGTTCGGCGGATCTGTCGGCGGATCTGCGACGATTTTCGGCGCGCTAGGTGGCGGAGGGGGTTGCCTTTCGTGGGGGGCATGTTGTCGCGGAGGTCTGGCCGCTGGAGGCGGATGGATCGGGGCAATCGTGGGTTTTTGGTCGGCGTTGGTGGCTTGCCCTGGCGTCTTGATCCAGACAGCGCAGCTGCGCAGGCCCGGGATCTCGACAAGCAGCAGGAGGAGGAAAATCGAGACCGCAGTGGTCAGGCCCGAAAAGCCAGCGGCGAGGCGGATGATCCGGCGCTCGCGCCGATGACTCGAGAGGGCGCCACGGTGCGAGGACTCGACGAGACGGCGCTGGGTGAAAAGCAGCGCGTCGCTGAGGTCGCGGGCGGAGTTGAAGCGCTCCTCCGGGCGCTTGGCCAGCGTCTGCATGACGATGCCCCCGACGAGTTGCGGTATCTGTGCTTGGGGACAGCGTTCGCGGAGCGGCTCGACCTCGTCGCGAATGTGCATCGCACTCAGGGCGCTGTGACGAGCGTTGCCGCGAAGGCCGGATGGCGGGCGGAAGGGCAGGCTTCCGGTCAGCATCAGGTACATCATCACGCCGAGCGCGTAGATGTCGGTCTGGGGCGAGGCTGGGGAGTGCAGCGCCTGCTCGGGTGCCATGTATTCCGGCGTACAGGGGGCGCCGCCCTTGCGCATATCGGTGAGCTCCGTGATGGGCTCTTCGTCCGAGGCCTCGTCCGGTAGCTCTTTGGCGATCCCTAGGTCGAGGATCTTGACGCTGAGGCGCTCACGATTTTCGAGGAAGATGTTGCCAGGCTTGATGTCGCGGTGAATGACCCGTTGGCGGTGAGCGAAGTCGAGGCCCTCGCAGATCTGGATGACGATCGGGATGACCTCGTCCCAGGGCTGCGGCTCGGGGTTGGCTTTAAGAAGTTCGTCGAGCGACTGACCGTGGAGGAGATCCAGGACGAAGTAGAGGCGGTTCTCTTGGGTGGTGCCGCGGTCGGTGACCGGTACGATGCGCGGGTGCTTGAGGGTCGCGTGGTGCCTCGACTCTTGGAGGAAGCGGCGGCGGTATTCGTTATTGGCGGACCATTTTTTCTTGAGAACCTTGATCGCGACATCGACGCCCATATTGAGATCGTGGGCCTTGTACACCGTTGCGAAGCCACCCTTGCCGATGACCTCGACGAGTTCGTAACGCCCGTCGAGCGTCTCGCGTCGGAGGAGTAATGAGTCGCCGCGATCGCTCATTAGGCCCCTCTCTTGTTCCTTTTTCTTTTTTGCGATGGTGGGCAGCTAGAACGAGACATTGAGTGCTCCTCTGGTGAGGCTTTTTTGGACTGAGATTGTGGTCTTGGTCCTGGGCGGGCGAGCGGTCTTGCGGCGTCGGAGCAGGAGCGCTGATGCAGCGCCGAGTGAGAGCGCTGTGCCGAGCCCGACGAGCCCCATCGACCCGTAGAGCTGAGGCTCCAAATTGTCGCTTGAAGTCCCCGCGATTTGATTGTTGAGGGAGCTGCGGATGAGCCCGTACCAGGTCACTGCGCTGATCGTTGTCATGCCGCCGAGGGCGAACTCGGTGAGCCAGGTTCGACGCTTGGCACCGAGTACCGTGCTGAGCGTCGTACCGATGAGCCCCGCTCCGCTGCCGAGGAAGAAGGCGCCAGCGGAGCCCAGGTCGTACCTCTGCGTGGGCGCATCGCTGCGGGAACTGCGGAAGCTGCCGCCGAGCAGTCCGCCGCCCAGGGCCGCAAAACCGAGGGCATTGCTCGCCGTCGCGGTCGCGAAGATCCACCGCTTGGTCTCGTCGACGATCTCGCGGTCGAGTTCGTCGGCGAAGCTCTGCCTGCTCATAGATGTCCCTTGGGACACCTCAAGTACACCCGCCAAGGTCGGACCTTGCGGCCTTAGCAGCCAACGATGTTTTTTTAGGAGAAGCTGGTAGCGCCAGACCCCGGTGGGCAGGGTGAGCGTGAGGCTGGGCTGGTGGATGCTGGGCTTGAAATCGCGGATTCTCAGGGGGTCGATCAGTTGGAGATGCACGCCGCGAGCCGCCGCAGCCTCGCCGATGTCGATCTCAAAGGCGGTCGTCTCGGGCACCAGGGCGAAGTGGGCGGAGATCGTCAGGTCGGAGGTCGTTCTGGGTGGCACCATCACGACCTGCGGCACGACTGCGTTCTCGGTGTTGAAGGCTGCTCGGTCAGATCGGGGAATCACGTGCAGCGTCCACTCGCCCGGCTCGAGAAAGAGGGTCCAGGTTCTCGGCCCGGAGTCGGGGCGTTCGCGGTCGATTGGCAGAGGATCGCCGTTTTTGTCGAGGGGCAGCAGTTCGTCGATGTCGTGGAGTTTGATGCTGATGACATCGGCGCCGCGTTGGAGCAACAGCTCGGCGTCGGGGCCGAGCGCTCGACCCGGCCTTATCTCGAGTTCGATCTTGGTGAGCGAGAGCTGGAGCAGGCTCACACGCTCTGCCGCGAGGGTGCGCTCTTCGGGGCCCAAGTCGCGGTGCCCAGAGATCATGCGGAAGTAGAGATTCGCCTGAGTGAGCTGGCCGGCGGCCTGCCTGGCGAGTGCTGCGTTGAAGAGGTCGGTGCTGGAGGCCTGGGCGGCCCATAGCTCCTCGTAGGCAATAGCGGCTTCGGCGAAGCGCTGCTGCTCGTAGAGATGCCGCGCGTGGTCGCTTTCAGGGCTCACTAGCGCCAGGGCCAAGAGCAGGTGACACAGGCTTGCCGACACGTCAGCCATCCCGGAGCGCCGAGGCGGGGGCGGTGCAGCGCGGAGGGTTGAAGTTGCGGTTGCAGATATCCCCCTTGGGGCAGTACTGCTTGCCACAATTGGGGGGCGGTTGGTTCTTTTTGGGCTCCCCGAGATCGACCGGGTTTTCGGGATCCGTGGAGTCCGCAGAATCCACGAGTTCGAGGGTCTTTTTCGGTCTGTGGCGGCGGCGACAGTACTTGTCAGAGAGTTCGGCTCGCAGCTCATCCACCAGCCCCTCTAGAGCCTCGATGTCTGGAGCCTTGAGTTCGCCGACGTTGGCCCACCGGAGCTGTCGACGGCAGTCTAGGAGCAGAGTGATGGGCAGATTTTCACCGGTTTTGATCGCGTCGTCGGCGGCGAGCGAGTCGAGGACGTCGGTGCCTGCGAGGTAGTGGCGGTGCTCTGGCATGATCGGAGCGAACTCTGCATAGGCCTTTTGTCGCGATGAGTCGTCGGCCTCGATCGGTACAAAGCGGACCTCGTGGCCCCACCCACTGAGCTCAAAGACCTGCTTGAGGCCAGGCATTTCGTTTTTGCAGGGAGTGCACCAGGTGGCCCAGATGTTGACAATGGTGACCTTTTGGACCGGAATCGCGGCGCCGACAGTCGAAGACTCGAGACGCGGCTCGATGTTTTTTTCTTTGTCGAAGCGCACTCGCTCGACGTGGGTCCTGAGGAAGGCGGGCACAGGGGTCCCCTTGTCGCGGAGCTGCGGCAGCGAACTAGGGTCCTGCGGGGCGAGTGAGATCGCAGTCTGCGGTCCCAGGGCAAGGGTGGTGCTGCTGCCGTTCCCGAGGAGGCCGTCCTCGAACTCTGGAATGTCGGTGGGGGGCAGCGCGTAGAGGGAGAATGCGATGATCGCGATCAGGCCGGCGATGAGCAGCGCCTTGCTGCTGGCGAGGGAACTGCGAGCCTCTCCGGGCACGGCTAGGTCCTCGTCCTGGATCTCACTCGCGAGCCCCTCGTGCCAGCTACGGGCGGCCGGAAGCGCCGGTATATCGCTGGCCGAAGGTGGCACGACTTGGCCCTCGGCCTGTAGCTGCTCGTGTGACGCCCGCAGCTCATGCTCGCTCATGATGACCGTGCTGGTGCCGCTCGGCTCGGGCACCAGCGCCGACGGCAGGGCGCCGAGCTTGGGTTCGGTTGTGACTTCGACCAGGGGGCCGCTGTCGACGTCTGTAGCGTTCATTTGGCGGCCTCGGACCCTTGAGGTTGGGACGCCCCAGGTAACTCGCAGGCGAGGGGCACGATGAGCGAGACTTGGTTGATCTGCTTTCGCGTCCACCGCTCCTGCGCACGAGAGAGCTGGTCGATGTTGCCGAGGTTGCTGAGCAGCGTCGATTCGACCGTGTCCGTCCAGGCGATCAGCCGGTTGCGGTGCGAGTCTTTGAAAAAGCTCGGTTGGAGAATCTTGCGATTGCCGAGGATGAGCTTTTTTCGCGCTGTCGTGATGCGTGTATAGGTTTTATCGTCGACATCGGCAGCGAGTTCACCGATGAGATCGCTCGCGGTATCCGCACGCATTCTGGAGTATTCATCGTTCTTTACCCGCGTTCCTCCGGCGCTCGCGCGACCGATGATCAGGATCACCTTGGCATTCTTTAGGCTGTCCAGGACCTTGAGGTCCTTCATTCGCTCAATGTAGCGACTCTTCTGCTCGGCATTGAGTGTGGGTGTGCCTGCGGGGAAGTGGAGGGTGATGGTTTCGGGCACGCGATGGATGATCTCGTCGAAGTCAGCCGAGGCGAGCGCGAACTTTTTGAGCTTGTCTGGCGGACACGTGTTGATGTCGCCCTTGCACTTTTCGGCGACTCGCGTGAGCAGCTCTTGAACCTTGGGGTCGTCGCAGGCGTTGCTTTGGACCGCTTTGGGCGGGACACAGCTGTTGTCAACGCAGGTCGACGGTGCCTCGCAGGTGCAGACAGAGTCCTCGGTGCCGCAGGTATCATTGGGTTGGCAGCGTTGGTGCTCGGGGGGCGGGGTGGCCACGCAGAGTCCGTCTTGACAGATGAACCCCTCGGCGCAGGGCATGCCCCCCGAACAGGCGCCTCCCGTGACACGGGGGGGCATGTCGGTCCTTAAGAGGTGCAGCGTGAGCTGAAAGAGCACGATACTGATGAGACCGAGCATCACTCCAGAGCCCAGCGCGATGCCGACAATGAGTCGGGTCTCTCGCTGCTCATGGGCACCAGGGGCTCCCTCTTGCGCGGAAAACGAGACCGGGACGGTGACCTCTTGCCGCTGTCGATGATCGTAGTGGGACATGTCGAGGTCAGTCCGGGGGCGGTGTTTGGGCCGCACGCGAGACGCGTTCAGCCTCCCTGAGAGTCGCCTCTAGCGGGCGCTTTTTCTCGCCCTGATCGCGGACGATGGTGGAGAGCGGATTGTTGTCCTTGTCAAAGAAGACAAAGAGCGTTGTCGGTGGCGATAGATCGTTGTCAAAGGCGAATCTTGCGTGCTCATGGAGAAGATCGTTGTCGGGTCGTGCGCGGACGCAGTCCTTGATGATCGAAGCATCGAGACCGATCCGCTGTGCCGTCGCACCGATGCGATCGAGGCTGAACCATTGGCCAGATTCGTCCTGGAGCGGGAAGAGTTCGTGCAGCAACTTGATGCCTGTGCCCGGGGCGATCCGCTCGGCACATTCGACGGCCGTGGACGCTTGGCAGGCGCCTTTTTCGACGGAGGCGATGCGCTCTTTAAGCCGGTATTTGCCGTCGGGCAGGCATCGGCCCGCGAGCGGCAGATGAAAAATCGAGAGGCGAAGATTGCTCTTCTTGCCCTCTTCTTGCGAGGTTACGAGATCGTAATACCTATTGAACTCACGCCTGCAGTGGTTGCAGGAGGGGTCGAGGAAGAGGGCGATTTCGGCTCGGGCATGCTCTGGACCGAGTCGAATGTTGGTGTCGGGGAGCTGACCGCTATTGACGATGCACTCCTCGCCAAAGCTGATATCGGCCGCGTTTGTCCGGTAGAGCCAGAGCTGCACCGAGAGCAGCGCCATCAATGAGAGCAGCGAGAAGAGAAGCGCGCTGCTTCGCAGAGTGCGCTTGGAGAAGAGGACCCGATAGCCGGTGCGGAGCCCCTGGGGATGGAGGAGGGCGACCGACAGGAAGAGCGTCGCAGTGCAGGCGTAAATGACGACGCAGTAGCTGCAATAGCCGCCGATCACGAAGGTCGCGTAGCCGCCGAGCACGACCACAGAGAGCAGAGAGATGGTGGCCAGTGCGAGCAGCAGCGGCCGGGTATCGGGGGTCATTTTGGATGGCGAGCGGAGCGTGGCGATGGCTAGGCCAAGCATGACGGCGAAGATCGCCGTTGAGAAGGCCGACACAGGCAGCGGTCCGAACATCGAGAGGTCACTTGCGATCACCCGTCCGCACTCAGCGAACTCGCCTGTGCACGCCGAGAACCAGCTGAAGTCGCAGCGGTAGGCCGAGCGGAATTTGACGACCGTGAGAAAAATACTGACGAGCATGCCGGGGAGCGACAGGAGGCAGACCATCGCGGCACCAGTAAGCGCGGGGTGGGGTCGTCGTCGTCTCGTAGGTGGGCTCACGGTGCCTCGCGCCGGTCAGTATGCAGATAGAAAACTCCGAAGTAAATCTCGAGGGCATGTCCATTTTAGTAGACATATTTGTGATGAGATTTGTGAACGTAATTCACCATACAAAATATGCAATCTAGAGAAGCGATAAAGTGTCCACTTTTGTGTTCTTTGTATTGCTGCGTACATATTTTGGGCAGTAGTGAGGTGCTTGACGTCGGCGCCCGGCGCAGCCCAGAATGCACGGGTCGTGGGTCGAGGGTCGCAGCGTCAGCGGGTCGAGGGGAGCCAGAGAGGGCTCTTGGGGCGTCTCGCGGGCCAACGGCGCTCGCCGGATCCGCAGGCGTCGGTGCTCGCTCATCTGCAGGCACTCCTTAATACGCGGCGGGGGGAGGCGATGACCGTGCCCGAGCTCGGCCTTGCCGACTTTGCGGATGTGGTGCACGGCTTCCCTGCGAGTGCTCAGGTGGTGGTGCAGGGCATCCGTACCATGCTCCTGCGCTACGAACCTCGCCTCCGTTCGATCCACGTCGTACCGATGAAAACCGACGACCCGCTCACCCTCTCGTTTGAGATTTCGGCGCGCTTTGTCGACGACAGTCGCCGCGTGCTCCGGCTGCGCACCGAGCTCTCCGCGTCGGGCCACTTCGAGGTCAGGCAGGGGTAGTGAGGAGAATGAGGGCAATGAGGGCAATGAGGGGCATTCGAGCATGAAGCTCGCCGACTACTACGCGACGGAGCTTTCGTATCTCAGGGAGACCGCTCAGGCCTTTGCGAGCGAACACCCCGCGATCGCTGCGGCGTTGCTCGATCGCGGCACCGATCCGGACGTCGAGCGGCTCCTCGAGGGGGTCGCGTTTCTCACTGCGGGCATGCGTTCGCGGGTCGATCGGGCGGGCATGGAGATCGCCCACCATCTCGCCGAGCTGACCCTGCCGCATCTGCTGCGTTCATTGCCAGCGGCGACCATCGTCGAACTCGAGCCCGAGGTACGTGCCCTCCGTGCACGCCACCGGATCCCGAGCGGTCGTCTGCTGCGTGCGCGACCAGTAGAGGGCACGGCCTGCGGTTTTACAACCTGCTTTGATGTCGACCTCTGGCCGGTCTCGGTCGCCGACTTGCACCTCAGCACGTCGCGTTCGGATCGCCCGGTGATCCGACTCGTTCTCGAGGTCAGCGAGGCCGGTCGCGGTGCCCTCGACGAGGAGGCGCCGCTCCGCTTTTTTATCCACCACACCGATGCCGCTCTGCCGGCGATGCTGCAGCTTTGGCTCTCTCGCTACCTCGTCGGTATTCGGGTCCAGGCCGAGGCGGGTCAGGGCTCGGCGGCGACGCTGCCGGCCGATCGCGTGCGGGCACTCGCGCCCAGCGAGCACGCGGTATTTCCTTGGCCAAAGACTGCGCCGATCGGCTACCGCAGCGTGCTCGAGGTCTTCGCGCTGCCCGAAAAACTCTGCTTCTTCGAACTCCACGGTCTTCACGAGGTCGACACTACGGGGGCGACGGTTGTTGTTGAGTTTGAGTTTGACAGACCGCCCAAGTTGCCCGCCGCGATCGGTCGCGAGACCCTGCGTCTCCACTGCACACCGGCGGTCAATCTCTTCGAAGCACCGGCTGAGCCGATCAGCTACGACGTACTCACCCGCGAGGCGATCATCCGGGCGGAGGGGGTTGATGCCCGCCACATGGAGATTTACGAGGTGACCTCGGTGGGTGCGAGTGACCGCAGTGTCGGCGGTCGGCGGACCTATGTGCCCTTCGCTCAGGTCGCTGCCTACGGTGCTCGTCGGCCGCCCAGCTTTTCGCTTCGCCGGGCCCTCTCGCCGGTCGATTCCGGGATCGATACCTACATCTCCTTGCTCGAACCGCCGGATCTCGAGTCGCGCGAGGGCGAGGTGCTCTCGTTGCGGGTCCGCTGCACCAACCGATTTTTACCCCGCGAGCTCCGCACTCGCTACCTCGGTGAGAGCAGGCCTGGGGGTCTGGTTGCCAGCTACACCAACATCACGCCGGTGAGTTCGCCGGTGCGCATGGCCCTCGGTGAAGAGGCGCTTTGGCGACTGCTTTCACATCTAGCGCAGAACCAACGCGGGCCTGCAGATGCCCGCTCGCTGCGCTCGCTGCTTCGGCTCTACAACTTCCACGCGGGCGCCGACGTGCAGGCGGGTCAGGCCAACGAGAGGCAGGTCGAGGCCATCCGCAAAGTCTCTCGAGAGCCGGTGACCCGTCTGATCCGCGGTATCCCGATCCGCGCCGCGCGGACGACGATCGAACTCGACGAGCGCGGCTTTCCGGGCATCGGCCGCGCCTTTCTCTTTGGTGCTGTGCTCAACGAACTTTTCGCCTCGCTCATCAACATCAACGCCGCCAGCGAGGTCAAGCTGGTTTTGAGCCCCTCCAAGCAGGAGTACGTATGGCCGGTGCGAGTCGGCAGCTGACGCCAAACGAGCGGGTCTGGCTCGGTCGCCTGGTAGAGGCTCCGACCGAGGTGTCGCTCATCGCTGCCGCTCGCTTTCTCGAGCGTGTTTTTCCCTGTGGGCAGAGCGGACAAAGTGCCGAACGTGGTGAACGTCGCTCGCTCGACCAGGCGACACCCGAGCGCTACATCGACGAGCGGATCCACTTTAAACACAGCGCCTCCCTTGCCATGCATGTCGGTGAAATCGAGGCGGTCGAGCCCGAGGGCGAGCCGCCGGTCGCGGTCACTCTCACAGCCTCGCTCTTCGGCCTCTGCGGTTCGGCCTCACCGCTCCCACACTATCTGGCCGAAGAGGCAGATGGTGATGGCGAGCGTGGAGAGGCGACCCGCGGGCTTTTCGATGTTTTTCATCACCGGCTCTACACGCTGCTGCTGCGCGGCCTGCATCAGCTCGATCTGCCTTCGAGCCTGCGCCGCGACGGTTCGGATCCCTGGTCGCAGCGCCTACTCGACTACCTCGGAGTAAGCGCGGGCTCCGAGACCGCGATACCCGAGACGGCGCTCCTACGCCTGGCGCCGATCCTCGCCTCTGGGGTGCGTTCTCCAGAGATGTTGGCGGCGGCTTTGCAGATCATTTTGGACGATCAACTCGGCCAGGCAACGCTGCGTGTCGAGCCGATGAGCGGTGGCTGGATGCCGATCGACGAGCCACAGTGGACTCGCCTAGGCCTTGGCAGCGCAGTGCTCGGCGAGAGCTTTGTTGCCGGCACCGAAGTGCTTCATCCCACGGGCGCCGCCAAGGTCGTGATCGGTCCCCTCAGCGGCGAGCACTACAAAGTTTTTACGCCGGGGCAGGTCGGCTTTGCCCGGGCCCTGGAGCTGACCGCAGGATTCGCCCCGGAGCCTGTGCACTACGATTTGGTCCTCGAAATCGAAGACATAGACTACCCGCCAGCGATCCTGGGTAAGCGGCATCTCGGGGATGACTTTTGGTTGGCGCATAGCGAGCATCGCGGGGTTTCGACGAAGAAGACGGTGCCGTTGGTGGCGGCTTTGAGGGGAGATTAGCAAGAAGAGGCAAAATGTTTGTGAGCAGGAACCGTCTTGCACACTTATGAGGAGCCACAAGGAGTGGTACTGTCTCTCAAGTGCGGACCCACAAAGTCGAAAAAGGTGAGACCCTACTGGGGATTGCGGATATCTATGGCATTACGGTCGCGGTGATCTTGCGTGCCAATCCATCGATTAAAGACGCGAATCATATCAATACTGGGCAACTCATTAAAATTCCGGATGTGCGCCCGCTTCGAGTTGGACTCAAGTTCAATGGCTCATTTCTTTCTATCATCGATAATTCACGGGGGGACGGAAGGACGCTCAAGACGTTTTCCGCCCGGTCAGGGTTGCCGCTGGGTAGCAAGGCCGTCCCCGTTGTAAGCAAGGCACACAACCTAGATCTCGATCCCGCTATTGATTACACATCGCCTGACCAGCAAGGAGTAAAATTTGCAGGCCCAATTCCAAGCGGGACGTACTATCTTCCGCTGTCCGAGAGGATGAAATTTGACAGGAGCGGTCGTGGATGGGGAAGGGGTGGCTGGCTCCTTAAAGAGACGTTCTTTGGGCGTGTTGATAATTATTTTGGTGGCAGGAGTGGTTTTTTTCTCCACCATGATGGCGGACACCCCGGGACCTCTGGGTGTGTTGGGTTGTTGCGTGGCAAGGATATCATTGCGCTTCAAGCGTTGCTCCGGCGCGCGTATAGAGATGGGCAAAGGGAGCTTACTCTTGATGTGCGCTATCCCGAGTGATTTTGTGGGCGGGACTAGGACCGGAGTACGGGGGCGGAAAAGTGTGTTATTGGGAGAAGGATGCCACGTGTTCAGGACGAACTTGATACAGACGAACTTGCTGCGCTTGCGGAGGCCGTGACCCAGGTTTCAGCTGAGAAACAGAGGGTTCGCAGTGAAGATGGGTGTGTCCTGTACATCTTGAGGCGCCGAGCTGTCGAATACTATCCGTTTATGTTGCTCTGCGTATTTTCTGTGATCGTGGTACTGCAGGGGAGCTGGTGGGGGGCAGTGATAGGGGGTGGGGGGACGGTCGTACTCCTAATCCGAGAATCGAGACGGATCGGTCGGTTCTCCGTCGATGCAGGTGGCGTACTGTTGCTCACTGGAAGAAGCATTGATTGGTCTGATCTAGCCGAGATAAAATACCATTACAAGTGTCCGTGGTATGCCACCGTATTGTTACGGGAGGCATGGATAACTGCGTCCGTGAGTATGGTCTTTGTGACGGACAGGAAAGTTCTCAAGCTGGCCCGCGGGGCGTTGTGGCAGGTACGGCCAAAGAGGGAACCTCTCTCCCTCGATCGGCTATCGGACATACTTAAGCGCCAGGCTCGGAGCGCCGGTTTGCGGATTTTCGAGGGCAGGGAGGCCTCGTGGGTTGCCCGTAGGCCGTAGGGCTAAGCCCAATGGATCGAGTAGGCGGTATTATTTCGCCAGACCGGACTGGGTGCGGTATGTAGCGTTGTGGTGGCGCGCCAGAGCAGTGTCAGCCTCCGGGCATCTGCCTCAATAAAGACAAGGTCGAGGTCGGCTGGTATGCGAAGTTCGCGGGCGCCCTCTGGGCGGATTCGAACCGAGGGTTTGAGATCTGGTATGACAAGATACAGAGGACTTCCATCTCGGCCAATTGTACTGACTTCCACAGTCTCGCCTCCCTGCATGCGATGTCGCCACATGTACGGATGGGCACCCTGGGAAAACGACGCCTTTGGGCGTTGGATCAGCGGAGTGCTCGTGAGGTCAGCGGTGAATAGCCCGAGGTCAATCTCGATTTGTGGGGGTCTGCCGTCAACGGTAGGCGGTATTTCGCCGAAAAAAGCGACACGCGGAAACCAGGCGTGAGCAAACCAGTCGAAGCTAGCAGGGTAGGGGCGTTCGCCCCATGCATTTTGGGGTAGCACAAGGTTCTCTAGGCTCAGGAGTTGGTCCGGAAACTCGAGATTGGGCCACTGCATGCCGAGCGCTGCATCAAAGTCGAGCACGTAGCCTTTGCCAGCAGGGTTACGAGGGTATGAAAATTCCGAGTACTCGCGATCCTCGGTTTCCCCGACGGTCTCGAAGATCATGCGGTCCTCTAGGCGATCTGCGAGGCGCTCGCGGGCGTGTTCGTCTGTTCCGCCGTAGGCCTTGTCGTAGCGGAGAGGTATTTCCGTGAATGGGAGTGGTGAACTCAGCTGCAGGCCGAGTCGCCCGCGTGCGACATGGCGATCACCGTGGACCGAAATGACCTGAGAGAATCCTGTACGAGGACCCCTGACGGTTGCTGTGACCGTAAGCGACGTGGTTGGTGAGGGCGAGCGTGCGACTCCCTGAATCACAAGATCTGTCCAGAGTCGCTGAGTATAGACGTCGATGTCACGCTTGAGGATGGAAGGCTTGATGTAACCCGCTTGTCTGTCTAGAGTTTTCTCATCGTAATACAGATATTTGTTGACAAGTTGAAAATCGTTGGAGTCGTGACATTGACCCCTTGCATCGATGGCGAATGTGCGCCCAAAAAGGATGCTAAGTGCCGCTTTTTGCGAGTCCATGACCCATGGAATGAGTATCGTATTCATACAATATCCTTACGGCTAGTCGCCGAAGCTCTCACTGCGGCCGTCGATCCAGGCACCGAGCTTGTCTGCGCCGCTGGAGGCGGCATTGCTGATCGCGGAGATAGGGTCAGGATTCCCAAGTGACGCACCGAGGTTGCCGCCAAAGACCTCGCCGTAGAGTGTCGAAGAGAGCTTCGTAATTGTATTGCCTACGAGGTTCTCACTCATACTGGCGAATCGGCCGAGTGCGCCGCGATAGATCTTTGGCAGACCGAGTCGTCCGAGAAGGGACTTCATTTGGTTCTTTAGTAGGCCCTTTGGAATTAAGTTGTCGAGTGACTCGAAGAGTTTGCCCTCGAGGAAGCTCTTCAGGGAGTCGAATGCAAAGTGGAGAACAGTGGCGAGCAAGTCGCCCCAGGTGAAGCCGAGTTCGACAGACCCCCAGTTGGCAACAAGCGAGGTGGGGGCCGAACAGGGATCATTGCAAGCTTGGTTGATGCCGACGTATTTGAAGATCGATACGGCAATGGGGCCATCTTTGCCGACCACGGTACCGGCTGCGAATTGGCATTTATTGCTCGATCCCAGGATGAGGAGTGGCATCATTATGTTTGGCTGGGCTACGGTGAAAGGGAACAGGTTCCAATGCGGGACGATGGCGTATTTGGGTTCGTGCCCTCGGCTGACGATCGGCATTCCGTCAGCGAGAATCGTGTCTCCATTATTCTTTGCCGTTCCCAGGTAGATCCACGGCATCGCGAGGATACCTGCGCCTAGATGCCAAGCTCCTCCGGGTATTGGGATGGGCCCGGTCATGAAGATGCCCTTATGGTAGTCCAATTGGACAAAAGGATTCCATTTTTTATGCGGAAAAGTCTTCATTAACGGTGCTCAGGCGATCTGTGGGCAAAGCAGAAGGATGGTCGTGCGCACTTGGTGAGGAACGAAGGAATATTTGCATAATTTGCGGTATGACAAGTCCACGATCCCGCTTCGTAGATCGAGTAGGATTTCTTCGAGGTCCAGAATCTTACGCCAATGTTCGTTGCCGAGGCGAAGCTCCATCTCGAAGGGACATGGAGGTATTGTAAACGCGACCTTGGGCGCGATGGATGTGCCTGTGATGATGACAGGGTCTCCAGGTTGCACCTTCTTTCCAGAGAGCCGAGGGTGAGCGCGATCAAACATGCCTTCCTCTGGGTGCAGTGTCAGACCTCCGTGTTCGGAGTCTGTCGTTGTGGTTTTGAGCTGACGCAAGGACCATGTGGATGGGTAGGGTGCGAAGCCCATGGGGGCGGGGCGATCGTCCCACTGAGCGAGTAGATGATCGGGGTTTTCGATGTTTGGAAGGGGATGTTTGGCGGCCTCATCTGCGCTGAGGTAGAAACCTTTGCCGATAGGGTTTGCCATCCACGGCAACTCGCCATATGAAGTGGGGGCCTTTCCTCCGAATGCGTATTTGTAGGTTATGGGGAGCTGTTCGATGAGGGTGGGGGGCGAAATATTGAGGCCGTTTGCCCGTCGTTCCCACACTCTTTCGCCATAGATGCGCAGGCTCATGGTGTAGGGGCCGGCGATAAGTTTGACATTGATGACGCCAGTCGGGCCGCTGTACGATTGGGCATCTGCGAGGCAGATAACGTCGGTAGCTACCCGGGGGAAGGGCAGGTCTGGCTCGATGGTGCCGTAGTCATCTTTTGTTTGCTCGCGGCGTATGTCTTTGAGTGCGTCGCTGCCATCGAGAGCGGTCAGGGCCCAGCTATCTCCAATTCTGGAGAGGCGGTAGCGTACTCGTGCGAGGAGTGATGTGTGCATTGTGCCTGGCTGTATCTCACCTCTGAAGAGTTCGGCTGGGCACCCTGACTCGTTTAAGAATTTCATGACTCAGAATTTTGATTTCGAGGAGATGGCCTGCTCGGGCGTAGATGTGGGGGCACCGGAACAAGTGGAGAATTGAGACGAATCCTCTCACCATCGAGGGCGACATCGTCGTTCGCGATGAGCCGGATTTCGCCGTGTGTCGATTCGATCTGATGCTCGAAGGCTTCGCTTTGAATGGCTCCGATTGCATCCTGGCGAATTGTACCGCCAGAGCTCATCGTAAGTGAAGTGCGGGCGCAAATTTCGATGTTGTCGGCATTAAGGTGCAGAGTTGTGTCTGCGCTTGCATGCAATGTGCCTCCGTGGACTTCGATGCGGGGGCCGCCGGGGCCGAGGTGAATCGTTGCGCAGAGCTGACCGCAGTCTGCGGTGATGCGCAGGCACTCCGAGGCTTTTTCCGGGGCGGCCCGAATCTCAAGGATATAGCCGGTCTTTGTTTTGTGGATCCACGGGTCCTGCCGGCTCTCGTCGAGCAGGGTTTGCAGTAGCCGGTTCGAGCGTTCCGTTTGATGGGTAGCTCGCTCTGGGCTCAAAGCCTGAACACCTTGGGAGGGCGCCTTTGTCGCTGAATGATCTCGAGTAGTTGACATAGAAGAGAATGTCCTGTCTGTGTGGACGGTGCCTAGTGGAATAGACTGACTGTAGCTAGTCAGGCTCTTGAGCTGAGCATATGGTTGTGATTCCTGAG
>CAYYUP010000101.1:0-8783 GCA_964474905.1 uncultured Nannocystis sp.
TCTACGAGGTGGGCATTGTCGGCGACGATGTGTTCATCGCGATGGAGCTGGTTGATGGCCCGGATCTGGCGACCTGGTTGGCCCGAGAGCGGCGGAGCTGGGAGGCGATCCTGCGGATCTTTATCCAGGCTGGCAAGGGTATCAGCGCCGCCCATGCGGTCGGCCTTGTGCACCGCGACTTTAAGTCTGCGAACGTGCTCGTCGGCGACGACGGTCGGGCCCGGGTCGCCGACTTCGGCCTCGCATGTCTGTCCGAAGAGTCAGATACGATTGGCGGCCTGCCCTCTCCCCTCGCCAGCACTTTGACGGAGACTGGCGCCGTCGTCGGTACGCCCGCGTACATGGCTCCAGAGCTGCTCAGTGGTGGCACAGCGGACTCACAGAGCGATCTTTACAGCTTCTGCGCCGCGCTCTACGGGGCCCTCTACGGACAACGCCCCTTCGTCGGCGACACACCTCAGGAGCTGCTCCTGGACATGCAGAGGAGGGACCTTCGCTCGCCCCCGCGATCAGGCTCGGTACCCGCGTGGGTCCACCTAATCCTCATCCGCGGGCTCTGTGATCGAGCGCGTCGCTGGCCCGACATGAATGCGTTGCTCGAGGCCCTGGACCTCGACGCCCGCCGACACCGACGCCGACGCCGAATCGGTGCGGTCAGCATCGGCTTCGCAGCGATAGCAGGCCTCTCGCTCTCGCTCTGGACTCAACCAGGCCCAGAGCTTTGCGGTGAAGATGACACTCTGACCTCGAGTTGGAATACCAACACTCGCCATCAGCTCCGCCAGGCCCTCACAGAGCCGGGACAATCCGAAGCCTCGGTGAACGCCGCGACTGTTCTCCGCCGCCTTGATGCCTACAAAGAGCAGTGGCAGATCGAGCGGCGCAACGCCTGCGAGGCGACACGCGTCCGCCAAGAGCAATCAGAGGCACTGATGGACGCCCGCATGCGCTGCCTCGACGGGCGCGCGCAGGAGTTCTCGGCGCTGCTCCGGGTACTGTTAAGCGGCGATGCGGAAGTCCTTCGCCGAGCCGTGCCGGCCATCGGCGAGTTGCCTGAAATCGGCCGCTGTGCAGACGTTGATTATGTCAGCGCCGAGCACCCTCCCCCCGAATCTGCAGCGGATGCGGCGGCGATCGAGGCCGCTCGCGGGCAGCTCGCGAGAGCCCTCGCTCTCGAGCGAGCGGGCCGCTTTGCAGACGCCCTCGAGGTCCTCGATTCTGGTCTGTCTGATCGGGCAGATTCGATTCGCTACCGACCCTTCATCGCCGAGGTCGCCCTCGCTCGGGGCTCCGTGCTCGACGATCTCGGCGAGGCGGATGCCGCCGAAGATGCGCTCGAGGCCGCCTACTACGGCGCAGATGCTTGTGGCGCATTCTCCCTGGCAGAGTCAGCCGCTCTTCGCCTGGTGCATGTCGTCGGCTATCGCCAGGCACATGCCGCCGAGGCCGAGCGCTGGGCTCGACTCGCCGAGGCCAAGATCGAGTACACCGGCGACGACTCGGCACGCATCCGCTTAGCGCTCAATCGCGGTGAGACCCACGAGGCCGCTGACGACTTCGAAGCCGCACTCGCCTCCTACTCGCGGGCGCTCACCCTGCACGAGCGCAGCGCCACTCCTGATCCCCTGAAGACCGCCGAAATCCTCGATAATCTCGGCCTCGCAGAACTCAAGCTCACCCGCTACGACAGCGCCCGCGAACATCTACAGGCCGCCCTATCCATCTGGATCTCCGAGGTCGGTGAGCACCACCCATTGGTCGGGCGCGGCTACAACAGCCTCGGCATCCTCTATTCAAAATCCGGCCGCTACAGCGACTCGGCCGAGGCCTTTGAGCGTGTGGTCGCGATCTGGACACTCTCCAAGGGCCAAGAGAGCGACGATGTTGCAGCGATGCACAACAATCTCGGCGTTGTCTATCGACTCTCCGGTGATATCGATGCCGCTCGTGCCAATCTGCAACGAGCCCTGGCGATCCGCGAGCGCAAGCTCGGCCCCGATCACGTGAGCGTCGCGAAAGTCCTCGGCAACATGGGCTCGCTCGAACTCAGCGAGGGCGATGACCGAGCGGCGTACGATTTTTATGGCCGCGCTCTGGCGATCTATGAGGAGAACCTGAACCCCGAGAGCCTGCCGATCGCGATCATGCTGCAGGGCGTCGCGCTGAGCGCGATCGCGATAGGACGGAGCGACGAAGCCGTCACGATCTTGTCGCGAGTAATCTCGATCCGCGAACTCCACCTGCCGCCCGGCCACACACATACGATCCACGCGCGCACCAGCCTCGCCGAAGCGCTGCTCGTCTCGGGCCACACCGGACAGGCCCGGGAGGTCTTGGAGCTTGCGCTCTCAGCCGCCCGGGGCCGCCCCCCGGAGGAGGCTAACGGCTGTCGCACGGCACTGATCGAGGCCCGAGTGCTCGCCGCCGAGGGGCGAGAGGACAAGGCTCGCACACAAGCCCACTCGGGCCTCGCCGACTGCCGCGCGAACGACCCTGAAAACCTACAGCGCATACGCGATCTTGAGAGCTGGCTCGCCGACCACCCTCTCAAGATATAATCATAGTTGCGATCGCGGCGACCGGTGAGCGCACCACTCCGGCACCACGCCCGCGCTCGATTACCTCATTCGCGTCGATTCCAGCCCGGAGAAAGTCGCGTCGCACTCGGTACAGAAGCACATTAAAGTCCGACTCATCCTTGCCCGGATCATCGGGCCAAATCACCCGGCAGAGCGTCTCGACAGCGACAAAATCCCCGGGCATGGCAGGCCTCTGCGGGCATAACAGTGCCTGCACAAGCGAGAATCGCCGCTTTGCCAGCACCACCTCGGAGCACCTTCCGCCCTCCCGAATGCGGAGAGTGCCGCCCCGTCGATGGGCGCAGATACGAAGCTCTACCTCGGAGGCCGTCGCTCCTCCGCCGAGCAGCGTGCTGCCCTCGAGGTCCGCACCGGTCGCGATGACCGAAAAACTGCGACCGCCGACGTGCACCCGCTCGCCAACCGTGAGTCGGGCGAGACCCCCGTCGTCAAAGGCCGCCCCCTCTCCACCCTGCAGTAGCGCGCTCGCAGCAGGTGCCAATGCCATGACCAGACCGGCACCGACATCGTGCAGGCTGAGCGCAGCGCTGGGCCAGCCATCGATCGTCAGGTCGTCCGCCGCTCCGCCACCCACCAAAAACGGAGCCCGCCGGATCTTGATCGCCAAGCCCCCGTCCAGGCGGAGAATCCAGCGAGGCTGCCCGCCGATGACAGGCGCCGCTCGAACCACCGCAAAGGCCTCTCCACCGATCGCAATGCGATCACCGTCGAGTGCCAAGGTCGGCTCATCGATCTCCTGGTCGTTGTGGTGAACCACCTGACGACCGACGTTGACAAGCATCACGCCGTCGGAGGCCACTTGCAGCAGGAGCTGCCGCCGAGAGATCGCCGGGTCATCAAGCACCACATCGCAGGTCGCGCTGCGACCGATCACAGCAACACCACGCCACAACACCAAGCCGTCCCCGGTCGCAAACTCCAACCTCCACCCCGACACAACAAGACGCTAGCCAGCCCCGCATTTGCCTGTCAAGCACGGTTTGACCGAGAAGAACGCCCTTCATGGCCGATGGGCGACCGCGATGAGCGACGAGCCGATCGGGAGATCGACGACCCCGAGGAGTTTGCGCTCGACTGTCATGACTCCGGCCATCAACGCATTGACCGGGCTCGCGGGCACGCTGACCTTGTACTCAAGTCGCTCGTCGCGTCCGGCGTGTCCGGCTTGTCCAGCTTGTCCGGCTTGTCCGGCTTGTCCGGCGCGATTGCGGGGCCATCGCGGCTTGAGTCGGGAGGCGACCACAGCGGGGAAAAGCAGTGTTGTGTAATACGAGAGGCGACGGATCGTAAAGCCGGCATCGACCAAGAGAGCCGCGATTTCAGCTCGGCGATAGCGTCGACGGTGCTCGAGGACCACGTCGTGGTCGCTCCACAGCCAGGCCAGGGCGGGTACCGTGAGGACGAAGGTGCCGCCCGGTCGCAGGCGTGAGTAGAGCGCAGCGAGTGAGCTCCGATCGTCATCGACGTGCTCGAGGACATCGAAGAGTGTGATCAGATCGAAGGGGCCCGGCGGCAGTTCGTCGGGGAGGGAGCCCTCGAGCATCTCGAAACGCCCGCTGACCCGATCGCGAACCTCGTCGATCGTTTGGCGGTCGGGCTCGACCACAGTGAGCTCGCCGCGGGCGCTCAGGTCCTCCGCGATCAGAGAAGCGCAGCCGCCGACATCGAGGATCCGCGAGGCCTCCGTGGCATGCCAATAGCGGTCGAGCCAGTCGAGGATCAGGCGCCGCTTGCCGACCCGCCAGAAGTGACGAGCGTCGAGATCATGGTGGGTATCGTAGGCGCGGCGATCCATCGAAGCGGCCTCGGGCGAGGTCTCGGGAGTGTACAGCAGCGACGGCGGCATGCCGACTTAACTCAAACTCAAACTTAACCTCAAACTCAACCCCGAGGCGCGAGTATCAGACCACCACTTGGCTGCAGGCTCGGCGGTGTCGGCGGAGTGCTGGGCTGCCGCGGCATGAGCGATGCGGCGGTCGGCTTAAGCCCGAGCCAAGCATTGCGGATCGCCAGCTGCTCGAGGCTCGGCGTCGGCACCGAGGTGACCTTGTACTCGACCTCGCCACCGCCCGCCGCTTTGACCCGACGCTCGAGCAGACGACCGCCGCGGATCACCGAGACCGCGTGGCTGCTGCCCGCGCTCATCGCCCGGATCTGCCGCTTGGTCCGGCTTAGATCGACCGCGAGGCCGTCGATCGCCACCAATCGATCGCCACTGGCCAGACCTCCCAGCTCACCGGGACCGCCGGGTTCGACCCGTGCAATCGTCACGTTTTGGTCGCGGCCGCGAAGATCGACGCCCAGATCGCCCACCGAGGCATCGATATCAATGCTCAGCACATACCCGGCGGCCTCCAGATGTTTGTTGTAGTCGATTTCGTCGAGACCGTGCACGTAGCTCGCGTAGAGTTTTTTGATCGCCTGATCCGCACCGCCGACACCGGCCTGCCGCAGCACTAACTCCTCCAGCTCGCTCGGATAGATGCCGCGCCCGTTCTCCCGAAAACGTCGCCAGAGTTCGGCGAAGATCGAATCCATACTCGCCCGCCCAGCGGTCGCCCGCCGCAGCTCCAGATCGAGCACCATGCCCAGCAGCATGCCCTTGGTGTAATAATCGACGTAGGCATTGGCACCGTCGTCGGGCTTACTCCAGGTCTCCCAGCTCGCCTGCTCGACGGTGATCAACTTGCGCCCGGGCGCGTCTTGCAGACGAGCGATCACCGATGCCAATTTTTCGAGGGTCTGGGTCTCGTTTAGCAGCCCTGCGCGGCTGAGGATCAGCCAGGCGTAATAGCTTGTCACGCCCTCGCTAAACCAGAGCATGCCGGTGTGCACCTCGCGGTCGTAGGCAAAGGGCCCGAGCACCGCCGGCCGGATCCGCTTGACGTTCCACAGATGGAAAAATTCGTGGGCGATCAGGTTGAGAAAGCGATTGTAGGACTCGGGCTCGCTAAATACGTAGGGATCGGCGCCGACAACCGTCGAATTGAGGTGCTCAAGGCCGCCCCGAGCCCCCGGTCGCAGCTGCACGATAAATGTGTAGTCTTTGAAGGGAATGCCATCAGGTGCGCCACCAAAGACGTCAAAGGCGGCGCTGGCGATTTTGCTAAAATCGGCGATCAGCTGGGCTTTGTCGTAGCTACCCGCACCGGCAATCGCGATCCGAAAGGGTGTCTTGGCCACCTCAAATCGCAGCACATCGAGCTTGGACACCTGCACCGGCGAGTCGATAAGCACATCGTAATCGCTGGCCTTAAACGTATTGGCACCGCCGCCGCGCGGCAGGCCGGTGGCGATGCTCGTGCCGGGGAGCGGATCGATCTTAAGCTCGACCGGGCGGCTTTTTTGGCCGACGACGTACATCAGGATCTGCGCCCCGTTAAAAAAGCCCCAGGCGTCGTCGAGATAGGCCCCCGAAACGCCCTCGTACTTGCCACGAAATACCCGGTAGCTCAGGCGAAAGGGCTTGCCGCCGTTGTGCACCCGCCAGGTGATCGCGTCGATTTTCTCGACCGGCAGGGCCTTGCCACCGCTCTTGGCGACGACCGCTCGGATGTTGCGCTGGGCGTCCGAGCGGCTGTAGTGGCCGGGGTTCCACCGCGGGATCTGGAGATCGACGCTCTTGCTCGGAACTTCGCTGAGGCCGATCTCCACCTGGAACTCGTGGCGCGCCGGATTTTTCATCGACACGCGGTAGGTGAAGGCGTGCTCCTTGACCGCCGCTTTGGCGCTGGCGGCTGTTGCCGGAGCGGCATGCACGGTCGGCGCCCCAACCAAGAGGGCGAACACTGCGAGAGTCGAGATGGCAAAGCGCCGGAGCATGACGCCAGCATACCCAACCAAAGGCAATCTGAGCGGGTGACAGGTCACCCTCTCGGGCGGACCCGCGATGGTGCAACACGTGAGGGCACGCGTGCTAAGCTCGCGCCCTTGCGCGCCCACGACCAGAGCGCCCGCGATCCCGACGCCAGCAGCAGCAAACGACCCTCGCGGCGCGGCGCCTTTGCCTTGGCGCTCGTCGCCGCCCTCGTCGCCGCCGCTATTGTGCTGCCCGCGCTCGGCGCTCACGGGCTCTGGGCTGGCGACGAAATGGCGGTCTTCGATCGTTCGCGGGCGGCCCTAGGGATCGCCCTTGGCGACCTCGTACGGGCCCCCTGGCTGCCCGATGCCCTGCGCACGGCGGCCTACAAAGCGATCGGCGCGCCCGAGGCGATCCGCCTGCCGGGGGCCCTCGCCACCATCGGTCTCGTCGGCCTGACAACACTCATCGCCGCCGCCCGCGGGATCGGCCCGCTCGCCGCCCTGATCGCTGGCGCCTTCGCCCTCGCCTTTCCTTTGACCCTGGCCCAGGGGCGACTCGCCCTCGGTGCACCGGTAGCCGAGCTCTTCGCCGCCACCGCCGCGATCGCCGGCTACCTGAGCTTGCGTGTCCGGGGCTGGCGAGCCGTCGTCGCCGCCACCGCTTCTGCCGCGTGCATCGCCCTCGCCACCGCCAGCACTGGCCTTGTCATGGGTGCCTTGCTGCCACTGCTAGCGATCGCGGTCGGGCGTCCGACCTCTCCGCGCCCACCTGTGCGACGGGCGATACTCGGCCTCTGGCTGTTGATCATCGCCACCACCGTGCTCGCGGCCTGGCTGATCTACGGACAAGCAGACGGCTACATCCCGCTGCTCGGCGCCGCCAAGGATCTCGCACTGCGCGAGCGCCCTGAATTACGCGGCTTCACGGCGAGCCTCCAAGAGCTCGGACTCCAGATCTTCCCCTGGCTGCCGCTCGCGTTGGTCGGCGTACTGCGCCCAGGCAGAATGCGCTGGCCGGCGCTTTGGTTGCTCTGCGGCCTCGGCTTGCACTCTTTAACCTCCCTCGTGTACGGGCCCGGGCCACTGCCGCTAACCGTGCCAGCCGCGCTCTGCTGCACCGCCGGCCTCGTGCACCTCGCCGACCCGACCACCCATCGTCAGCTCCGCCGCTTGGCGCTACTGCTGGCGATCGGCGGCATCTTTGTGATCGGCAAGGATGCCAAGCGCACACCCGCGAGAGTCGCCGCCGTGCTCGCGCCCCCACAAATCGAAGATCACCTGCCCGCCGCACAGATCGGCGCCGATGTGCTCCTGCCCCGCCTCAATACGCTCGCCGTATTGATGGTCCTGATCGCCGGCATCGCTGGCGGCCGTCGCCTGGCCAAACCCTGGCTCGCCCCCGGAACTGCCGCCCTCGTGCTCCTCTATCAAGCGACGATGCTCGGCCACAGCTTGATCCCAAAGATCGCAGCCCAGCGATCACTCAAGATTCCGCTCGCGCGCCTGGCCTCCTGGACACGATCCGACGAGCTGCCGCCCTCGCTCGCCGTCGGCCGCGTAAAGGGCTCGGATCTCGTGATCTACGGCCCCGCCAAACCCAGCATTCAGCAAGCGACCAGCCGCAGCCAACAACAGGCTTGGCTGCGCCGCCCCGAGCCCAGCGTCGCACTGATCCGCAACACCGATCTTCCCGCACTCTTCGCCGCCCACCGCCGCGACAACTGGCCCCTCTACGTGCTCGACCACAGCCACGCCCTTTGGACACTGGTCAGCAATACCCTACCCGCGGATGCCATCGACCAAAACCCGCTCTCTGCAGTCGTCTTGGATGCGCCCAAGCCCCTCGCCCACGAGACCCTGGTGCGCTTCGATAACTATTTAGAGATCGTTGGATGGCAGCTCGACGAGCCGGTGATCCGCGGCACCAAAACCACTGCTATCTTGATGATCAGGGTACTGCGACAGCTGCCCGCCGGCGCCCAGATGTACCTGCGTCTGCAGGGCGGCAAGCTCTCGCGAATCGGCGGTACCCCCGAACCATTCGCCGACGGCCTCTATCCGACCAATCTCTGGCGCCCCGGCGACTTCATCATCCACCGCCATCCGCTCAAAGTGCCGCTCTTAGAGATCGTCTCGGGCACCCACGAACTGATCATCGGCGTCCGCAGAACCCGCAAAAAAAACCTCTCGATCAGCGAACCCAACGGAGAGCACGGCGCTTACGGAGTCCGCGTGAAGGGCAAAAAACGCGAGTTTGCGACGATCGGTGAAGTGAGTGTGTGGTGACCGAAATGGGCGTTTTTTGGTGGCTCTCCTGCTCGGTTTAGGGCGGGATCTGTATGTCATGTATCCACGGCCGCATGGCTACTCAATCACAATCGA
>CAYYUP010000101.1:8883-18081 GCA_964474905.1 uncultured Nannocystis sp.
TCCGAATTTCGGTTGTACGTACAATCTCCCGGGGGCCTCCTTGCTGTAATTTGACGCGACCGCATCCGAAACTTGAACACTGATATCAAAGACCGGAAAGTCATCACAGCCCGCTAGGAGCAATACGGAAGAAAATGAGAGTAATGCTAACTTTGCGAGCGACATGGCATCATGTATATCTCGGAACTCGAGAGTTCCCCGCCCTCAAAATGGTGACGTACCTCACAGTTCCCTAAGCGTGCGAAATCTACAGACGCACGCGACTGGACCCGATTTGTCTCGCCCACGCACTTTCCGTTGACAAGCAACACTACCCGGACTCGGTCAAGCAGGTCTCAAATCGATACGTATGAGCGGGATAGGCCTCAATACTACCGCAGCACAAGAGAATCATCGGCCCACGAAGCCTCCAGGAAGTGCGTGCATGCGCAGGTCATGCCTGTGCTACAAGCACGGGCATGACCCGCTACACCCTGCGCACGGGCTCTCGGCGCCCAGATCAGTCCGACGACGGCCGGCCGCGGGTGTTCACGGTCGGCGAACTCGTCGGCGGCGCCAACCGCCTCTTAGAGACCACCTACTCCACCTGTTGGGTCGAGGGCGAGGTCTCTAATCTACGGATCGTCAGCAGCGGTCACGCCTACTTCACCCTCAAGGATTCGAGCGCCGTGCTGCCGGTGGCGATGTGGCGCTCGTCCCTCGCCCGCCTCCGCTTTCGCCTGGAAAATGGGCAATCGTTGCGTCTGCTCGGTCGCCTGGGCATCTACCCGGCGCAGGGCAAATTCCAGCTCTACGCCGAGCGAGCCGAGCCCGCCGGCCTGGGGGCGATGATGCTCCAGCTCGAGCAGCTCAAAAAGAAACTCAGCGCCGAGGGGCTCTTCGACCGCGAGCGCAAGCGGCCGCTGCCAACCTGGCCGCTGCGCATCGGCGTCGTCACCTCGCCGACCGGTGCGGCGATCCACGACATTCTCAAGGTTATCCGTCGCCGCTGCCCCTCGCGGGTGCTGCTGGCGCCCGCGGTGGTGCAAGGCGAAAGCGCCCCCGCGAGCTTGCTCAAGGCCCTGCACCGCCTGCAGGAGATCGCCGACATCGACGTGATCATCATCGGTCGTGGCGGCGGCGCAGCAGAGGATCTATGGGCCTTCAACGACGAGGCACTGGTGCGGGCGATCGCCTCCTGCAAGGTGCCGGTGATCTCCGCAGTCGGTCACGAAGTCGACACTTCGCTTTGCGATCACGCGGCCGACGTGCGCGCGGCGACCCCCTCCCACGCCGCCGAACTCGTGGTGCCCGACGCTAGCGTCTACCGCCGACGTGTCAGCGATAATCAGCACCGCCTAAAACTCGCCTTTCACCGCCGCCTCCTCGACGAGCGCAGCCGTCTCGATCACGCGAGCCTCCGAGTCGCTCAGAGCGGCCGCCGCCTCCTCGCCGAGCCCCGCCGCCGCCTCGCCACCCTGCTCCACCGTCTGCAAAGTCAGCATCCGCGCCAACGCCTCGCCGGCGACAGACGAGCGCTCAGCCAGCTCACAGAGCGCCTGATGGCCCACCACCCGCGCATGCGAGCGACCACTGCCCGCCGCCGCTTAGAGCAACTGCGCGCCGAACTACATACAATCGGTGGTTCGCTGACGCGTGGCGATCGCCTCCGCCTCGCCCGCGCAGCCGGGGCCCTCAACGCCCTCAGCCCGCTCAAGGTACTAGAGCGAGGATTTGCGGTCGCCACAGATCGCCAAGGTGCCGTGATCACCAACGCCGAAAAGGTCGCACTCGGCGAACGCCTGGAAGTCCGACTACACAAAGGCACACTCGAGGTCGAGGTTCGCGGCAGCTCGCAGGATTGAGGCTGTGGCATATCATCAATGCCGACCTCGAGTCGACAAGTGTCAAGATTCAAGCGCTGAAGAAACGCGTGCGGCTACCGGAATCGTGATCGCTTCCGCCATGCGATCCTCTTCCACTGCGCCGAACTGCAGCTATATTCGCAATTCGCAGATCACTGTCCAGATGAAAGCCTGAAGCCCCCGATGTACTACCCGTGCGACCTTCTTGACTGGATTCGCGACTTCAGCGATCGTCAATGCCCCGCCGGGTACTCGCCACACGTTCAGCACCTATTTCAGGACTCGCCCGGCCTTTTTCATCACTTTTCGACCGGGGCGCGACGCCAGGGCATGTCGGAAATTCCGCGGAGTCTAGGATCTAAACTCGGAGGTGGCAGAGCGCGCGATCGCTCACGGCGCGCCGCTTCTTCAGCTACGAACTGATTGACCTGCCAGAAGACGACGCCGGTACCGATGCCTGTCAGAATCACAAAGATGGCGCCGAGGCGATTCATCCGCTCCCACGTCTTGGTTCGCTCCCCAACAGCCAAACCGGACGCGCGATTTTTCCACTGCCTGTACTGCCACATCTTATCGGGCTTCGCCAACATGAAGACACCCAGGCCGAGTGCGAAGATGGCGAGAACCAAGAACCCATAGTATGTGTACAACATGTCGCGCTGGAGGGTACTGCCCGGCAGAGTGCTGAGCAAGGGTGGGTCGAATACTCGACCGTGGCATTCGCCTCGCGGTGAAAGCGAATGCGCCGAGCGCTTATGGAGGTTTGATCTGGGAATTCGGGCGAAAGACGGAACCGCCGAGGCCTGAGAAGACGAATGCGCGAATGCCGCCCAGATCCTCGGTCATGGATCTGTCGTTCGCAAGGTGTACCGCGCGTCATCTTGGTGGGCTTGCTCACCGGCTCGGCGTGCCCTCACAACGCTGCGTCAGCGCCAGGGCGCGCGAAGCCGCGGCACTTCGAGCAGACCCAGGATTGCATCCCCTGGTACGAAGAGGGCATCGCGCCACCCGAGTGCGCCCACGCGCCTCTCTTCCGTGCTAAGCCCGGCCGACACATGCGCACACCTGTGGCCCTCTTACCCCTGATCGAGTACGGCATTGTCGAGGAGGTGCTGCGGCCGTTGATGAGCGGCAAGGAGGCCCAAATTTACTTGGTACTCGCGGGCGGCGAGCAACGGGTCGCCAAGATCTACAAGGAGGCCGAGCAGCGCTCCTTCAAGCACCGCGTCGAGTACACCGAGGGCCGCAGAACCCGAAACAGCCGCGATCGCCGGGCGATGAACAAACGCTCGCGCCACGGCAAGTCCCAAGACGAAGCCGCCTGGCGCTCCGCCGAAGTCAACGCGATCTACCGCCTCCAGGCCGCAGGTGTACGCGTACCTATCCCTTACAACTTCATCGACGGCGTCTTGGTGATGGAGCTGGTCAAGGATGCCGAAGGCCAACCAGCGCCGCGCCTAGGCGACATGCACTTCGATCCTGCCGACGCCCAAGCCATCTTTGACCACCTCATCCGCGAGGTCGTCCGCATGCTCTGCGCCGGGATCATCCACGGCGACCTCTCCGATTTCAATGTCCTTATGAGCGCCGATGGCCCGGTGATCATCGACTTTCCTCAGGCAGTCGACCCGGCGAGCAACCAAAGCGCTCGCAAGCTACTGCTCCGCGACGTCGACAACCTCCATAATTTCCTCGGCCGCTTCGTCCGCGGCCGACCTGCACCCTACGCCCAGGAAATGTGGGACCTCTACCAACAAAACCTGCTAACCCCCGAGACCCAACTTACGGGTCGCCACGCCCGTTCTTCGCAACCGGTCAATACCCGCGAGATGCTCGCACTGATCGGTGAGGTGAATCGCGACGAGCAACACCGCCGAGAGACCGCATCCCCAAAACAACGCGGACGGACCTCCAGACGAGGTTCCTCTCGCCCCATCGATCAACCCGACAAGCCCTCCGCCGATGCAACCCGCGGTCCTCGCGGTCCTCGCGGTCCAAAGGTCGAGGTGGTGATCAACCCGCCGACCGCGGGTCGCCAACGGACAAGCAGCAGGAACAGCGAGCCCGACAAGCCGCAGCGAGGTTCGAGTCAAAGAAAACAAACCAGCGCCTCCTCGCGCCGCCGGCTCCCAGCCGCCAAGCCGAAGCACGGCTCCTCGACCCAGTCTCAACAGTCTCAACAGTCTCAGCAGTCTCACCCCGCTGAGAAGCGGCAATCAACCCCGCCTCAAGAGCGCCCTACCGCTTCGGATCCGGCCGGCGGACCCCGTCGCAAGCGGCGTAGGCGAAGGAGAAAGCCTCGCGGCGACGCCCCAAAACACTCCGAATCGAGCTAAATGTTATCGCTTACCCCCGCCCCTCGGGCCTCTCATACTCCGCCTAGGGGGGACTTCCAGGTCCAATTAGACACAGAGACACCGACCCTCCTGGTTGGCGGGCACCGCCTTCAAATCGAGGCTCTGGGCATCTTCGGGCCGCGCAGACAATTCGGCATTGTCCTCACTGGCTACACCCAGGAGCCCGCCCCTGCGGCAACGGCTCCAGAGCGCCCCGAGGATTACCTAACCGATCTCCTCCTCAGCCCCGAACACCGTAGGGCTACCTATCAGCTCGTCGACACCTGGGGCCTGCTGATCTGCAAACGAGTTCGCTCGTGCCACCCAAGCTACCGCGATGTCCGCGGTCGCTCGAGCCGCGGACGCCTGAGCCAAAGCGAGTACTACCATCACGATGGTTGCACGAGCCCGACCAAGCCGCGGGTGGTCGAAATTCGCTGCCCCTATCAGACTGTTGATCGCCACATCGCGACCGCCATCGCCCCATTTCAAGCCGTCGTATCTGCGATGATCCGCCACGGCATCGACCTCCTCGGAATTGCGCCCGACCTAAGACCCTGGCAACGCCGTATTGACGCCCGAGACGCGCTCTCTGGCGACGAGCTCGACCGCGCCCAGGGATTGATCACTCGCGCGGTCCGCCGTGAACTCACCGCCGAAGCCGGCCGAGAGTTCTTCCGCCAGATCGACGAACTCGCTGGGGCCTACCGTCAACCATGGGAGATGGGCGAGAGCCGGCTGATTTCAAATGCTCACCCCAACCTCCCCCCAGACAAAACGATGCAACACCGCCGCGCCTACCTCGCAGCGCATCTCCGCGGCAGCGCGAATGGCAAGCTCGTCAAACGCTGGCCCGCAGAGGAACTCGAGTAAGCGCCGAATCCCCATCAAACAAAAATCGCCCCGATCGCTCGCCCCACGGCCCAGCGCTTGACCATCGCTAAAAGAATTCCGTAGCCTTTCTGCGATGCCCATCGCCGCCCGCCACTCTCAGGTCGCTCACCTCCGCCTTCTCCCCTTCAGCGCCCTCATCATGCTCGGCGGCTGCACCAGCGGTGACACCGAGGAGAGCGACACCTCAACGGTGACGCTCACCGCACCCACCAGCCAAACCTCGGGAGAAACCAGCAGCGGCAGTGAAGGCTCGTCGACCTCGTCCACAACATCGCCCGGCGAGACCAGCACGAGCACCGGCAATCCGGGCGGCCCAGGCACCCCCTGCACTGGCTCCGACGAGTGCGACGAGGGCCTCGTCTGTGCCGCCGGTGAATGCACGCCGAGCGACGGCGAATGCACAATGGACTCCGAGTGCACAGGCGACACCTACTGCTGTGCCGAGGGCTGCCTGCCCGAGGGCGAAAGCGGCGGCCTCTGCATTCCCTACGGCACTGGACCCAAGGGTGATGTCAATGATCTCTGCGTCGGCGATGTCTCGGTCGGCCTCTTCCAACCCTCCGTGCAATGCGAGTGGTCGGGCCCCCCCGAGGGCGACCCCTTCCCCGACCACGTCCAAGTCCTGACCACGCCGCTGATCGCCGACCTCGCCAATGACTCGGGCGTCGCCGCCGAGATCATCATCGTCACCTACAACTTCGACGATGGAGGCGCCGAAGCGGCCCTGGGCAGCAACCCCGCATACTTTGGTGTGATCCGAATCCTCAACGGCCAGACCTGCAAACAGCTCGAGACGATCGACGATCCCGACAATCGAATCATCGCCTCGAGCACGCCGGCGATCGCCGACATCACCGGCAACGGGATCCCCGAAATCGTCACCCACCGCGCCCTGAGTGGCACCATTGCCTTTACTTGGAACCAAGGCAAAAATGCCCACGAAACCCTTTGGGTCGCACCCAGCGACATCAACGGCGTCCTCCGCTGGGACGGCCCGGCGATCCACGACCTGGATGACGACGGCATCGGCGAGGTCATCAGCGGTTCGGAGGTCTTTGATGGATTGACCGGTGTCCGCCTCAACCCCGGACAATCCATCCCTGGCGCCGGTGCAGGCCAACTCAACGTACTCGCCGACGTCGATCAAGACGGCAACATCGAACTCGTCGCCGACGGCGTCTGGCGCTGGAATGTCGGCATGGGAGTCTTTGAAAATGCCTACAATGGCAGCCCCGAGCATCTCCACTACGGTATCGCCGACTTCGGCACTCCCGGACCGATGCCCGCCGACTTCGACCCCAAGACCCTCGACGGCCTCGCCGAAATCGCGGTCGTCGGCGGCGGTGCGGTCTCACTTTACACACTCGAGGGCCAGCTACTATTCACCGCCCCGGGCGGCGGTGGACCACCGACGATCGGCGACTTCGACAACGACGGTTTCCCCGAAATCGCCTCCGCAGGCGGCACCGCCTTCACCGTCTACGACTTCGACTGCGCCGACGTCAACAACCCCGGCTGCATCGCCCCCTACACCCGCTGGACCATGACCTCGCAGGATGCAAGCTCGGCCACCACGGGCTCGTCGATCTTCGATTTCGAAGGCGACGGCGAAGCCGAAGCCGTCTACGCCGACGAATGCTTTTTGCGGGTCTACGAGGGCTCCTCCGGCGAGGTTCTCTACTCGGCCTTCCGCACCTCCTGCACCTGGTACGAAAACCCGGTGGTCGGCGACCCCGACAACGACCAAAATACCGAGGTACTCGTCGGCTCCAATGCCAACTGCGGCATCGTCTGCCCCGAAATCGACCCGATCCACCGTGGTGTGCGCTGTGAATCCGGAGAGGACTGCCTTTCCGGCCTCTGCGATGCCGGGTTTTGCCGCTGCGCCGACGACATCGAGTGTCCTAGCGAACATATCTGTACGGCCTCGCTTCCCGATACGCCGGGCACTGGCAATACCTGCCGAGCGACGCACCCACCTGGCGTCGGCCTCACGGGCGTCCGTGTGCTCCGCGACTCTCTCGATCGCTGGGCCTCGTCAAGGCCGCTCTGGAACCAACACGCCTATTCGATCACAAATATCAACGACGATACAAGCGTACCCAAATCCAGCGAGTGGCCAGCCAACTGGACCGACCCGACACTCAACAATTTTCGACAAAACCAGCAGGGTGATGCCGCTCCCGAGTTCCTGCCCGACATCACCGGCAAGCTCGATGATGTCGGAACCTGCGAAACCCTGGGTGACAGCGTCGTGCTCGCGAGCACCGTCTGCAACCGCGGCCTCAAAGCGGTCGGCGCAGCCCTGCCAGCGACCTTCTACCTCGGAGATCCGGCCGACGGCGTGATTCTCTGCGTCGCCTACACCGAGGAGCCAGTGCCGGTCAGCGAATGCCGCAAGGTCTCGTGCACGATCGACGGCGAGGTCAACGGCCTAGTCACCGTGGTTGTCAACGACGACGGCATGGGCGGCAAGGTCACCGTCGAGTGCGACTACGACAACAATACCGACACCGTCGAGATCATCGACTGCAAGCCTGTCGGCTGATCGGCGGCTCCAGCGGGTCCTGCTCGTCGACTCGTGTCCTCCACCGACCCGGAGTGCACAGTATTCACAACGAGAGGCCCGCGCTTCGAGCTGAGCGCTTGGGGTCGTGCTCGGCTCAAACCAACCGTCGACGCCGACGTCGGAATCCGAGTGCTACGAGGCCGATGAGCAGCACCCCAGGAGCGCCAGCGTTGGCGCGACAGCCACAGCCTTCGCTCTCGATGATGCACTCTTCGGGGACCTCAAAGGGCTCTTCGTCGACATTGCGTGCGAGCTCGCTCCACTCGAGATCGAGGCTTGCCTCGTGACCGTTGATGCTCGCCTGGATCGTCGCCTGGCGAACGACCGGTTCGGGCTCGGGTGCGAAGCAAGACTCGGGATCGAGTTGGAGATACTCCGCAGGCAACTGATAGGCTTCGTTTTGCCCCGCAGCCAGAGCCTCAGGATCTCCATCGGCATCGGCCTCGGCCCCCATCAGGCGAGCGTCGAGATCGCTCAGCACCATCGCTCCGTCGACAAGCCGCCAGGCGACCGGCACCGCCCGCAGAAGGCGATGTTGATCGTCACGGACCAGCGCCCGAACCCCGAAGGGCACACCCCATTGGGGAGCCCCCCCCTCGAGACTCGCGAGTTCTCCGTCGCTCAGAGTTGTGTACGCAGCGACAAGCTCGATCGACGCAGCCGCAGAGACATCAACACCCTCAAGCGCACCCGCCTCCCAGTGATGGCCCTGGCGATCGAGACTGACCAGGGCGGACTCATTGGCTGCAACCATCATCTGCAGAGAACTCGGCGCCCACTCAGCGCTGTAGGCCTGCGGGCCGTCGCCGCTATCGATCGAAAGCACGGCGTCGCTCTTATCCCAGCCGACGATCTTGTCTGAGGCCGGTCCGTGCCAGAGCGTCACCGGCAATGCGATGATCTCACCGGCGATTACCTGCAATGGTTCGCCGATATCAGGTATCCAATCCGCCGGCCACTCGCCAGCCGGACCGGGATCTGTATTGGCCTCTAGGTAACGCTCGATCGCGCCAGGATCGAGCCGAGCTTCGACGCTTTCAGCCTCGACGACCTCGACCCGAAGCGAATCGTCGTCGAAGTTACCCGCGGAGTAGGGCCGCTCCTCGGCGGTGCAGGCCTGCTCGATCATATGAATCGTCACCTCGCCGGGGCCCGCATCGAACACAAAACAACCGTCACTATCGACGCTCTGCGGCCCCTCGGCACTGAGCTCGATGCACTCGCTCCACCAGGTATCAACATCTGTCGGAGTACTGCTCGTAACGGCGCTACTCACCTCGTCGAGACAGATCCGCGTGCCCTCGAGCACTGCGCCGCCGCTTTGCAGCTCTGAAACGGGATCGACGTTGAGACCGAGACCAAAAACAAGTTGCCCCTGATCGCTTTCGGTACCGCAAATCGAACAGCCCGTCGCAAGAGCAAAGAGCCAGGGCGCAAAGGTGCGAGGGCGACGGAATCTCGGCATTTGTGGAGTATGACGGATGACCGCAGAGGCGACAAGTGGGCTCCGTCAAGCGCATCGATCGAACCCCGTAATAGGTCGAGGACTCGCAAA
>CAYYUP010000102.1:0-11632 GCA_964474905.1 uncultured Nannocystis sp.
CTCAGCTCTGCGCTACGCCCAATTCATCCAAGAGCCCCGCTGCTCCCGCAGGATCGAGCAGGCTAAGGCCGCTCAGCGGCCGCGCATAGGATCTTCCCTGGTGGTGCTGAGCCCGTACGAGGCCCGCCAGACACCTCACAGCCAGGCCAGGCTGCCAGCGAGCGAGACCCAGCGACGCGGCTTCGCGGGCAAGACCCGCAAAAAGTGCTTCTGCGAGGTCAAAGGTCTCGGCTTCGGCTGTCGCTTCTGCGAGGCGAAGAGCGAGCACAAAACGGAGCTGACCGGAGGGCGCGGTCGAGACCTTGGACTGCGCCTCGGACAGTGCACTGCTCTTCTCGTCCCCCTGCAGACGTTGGCTGAGCGATGACCAAAACTCGGCAGTGTCGGCATCCTGCTCGCCCGCAACTCCGCTCGAAGAACCCGCGGACGAGACCGCCTTCGCCCGCGGCAGCACTTCCTTCAAAATCCATCGCTGGGTCGAAGCGTCCGCCAAGGGACTGCCGTCGCTGGCGCGCAGATCTGGCAACGAAGGAAAACGGGTGAGCAGCGCCCGAAGCTCGGTCCGTACCTCGAGCGCAGCGGCTTCGTAGTCAGAGCCCAGAGCCCGCAACGCGTCGGCGGTGAAACGGTTGAGATCGAGGACCAAGCGGTGGTTTCTCAGCAGGTTTTCGCTGCGATGCAGCAGCCCCTTCCACTGCCCCGCAGCAGCGAATTCGGCGAGTTTCTGCCGACTGAGTTCGTCCAAACTCGGCAGGCCCGTGTTGCCATCCGCTCGCGTCGGCGGTGGCGCCCGAAGATGCAACCAAAGACCCGCGCGCAACAAACGGTAGGAGCGCGGCTCCGCTGGCGTCGACTCACGCAGGGAACTCGCCGTCGACACCAAAGCCCTACCGGTAGAGGTGAGAAATTTTTCGACCTCGACGAGGTTTGCAGGCTCGGCGATCGACAGCGCGACCGCAACTGCCGAAGCCGGTGCCGGTGCCGGTGTTGATGTCGGGACAGCCAGCGGCGCAGGTGGCGGGACCGACTCGCCTGCAGCAACCGAGCCAGATTCTGCCGGCGACGACGACTTTGACGATGGCCCTTCGACCGATGGCGGAACTGGAGCTGGAGCTGGCGACGACGATGGCCCTTCGACCGATGGCGGAGCTGGAGCTGGCGACGACGCAGCAGATGGCGGCTCATCACGGCGGTGTTCCTCGGCGGACTCGTCGGCAGCGGAGTCCTTCGACGTCCCCTTCTTTATCTCCGCGAGGTCCGCATCGATTTGGGAAAACACATCCCGCAGCGGACGAGCTGCCGGGGCGTCATCGCCGAGACGCTCGCGCAGCGCATCGGTCAGCTGAGTGCAGACGCTGCGCAGGGATTCAAGCCGCGGCGCAAGTTCTTTGATATCGGCGGTCTTGAGCACACGGGTGACCTCACCGACGAGCCAGCGCGCGCTGTTACGCCGCGACCGCGCTCGCCTCGGATGGATCTCTGGATACGCCCGCACGAGCTCTGCGACGACACCGAGCCCGAGTACAAGGCCATCAAAACCACGGCAATGAAGCCCGCTGATCGCGAACCAACAGCCAACCTGCAGATCCTTCGACTTCTCCCGCAGCAGTCCATCCGCGAGGTCGTAAACGCGGCGCCAATCGACCTCCACTCCCTCAACAACCGCGTCGCCTTTTTGCAGTTCGGTGCGCGCGAGCGAGTACTCCTCGTGGTGCTTGCGCGGATCTTCGCCGCAGGCATCAGGCCCTTCGATCGGCGCGAGCCAGGGATCCATGCTCAGCACGCCGGGCTGCTCTTCTGCCACCAGGATCTCCGCCGGCTCTGAGCTGGAAGAACTAGAAGAACTAGAAGAATCAGACGAATCGAGAGTCTCGCCCTTAACTTCGGTCCCGAGTGGGTTCACAAACGGCTTTAAGAGCGCCTCGGCGGGCAGGGTCATCAGCTGCGATTCGATGACCTCGAGCAGGGGACCAAATGCCGGCGAGCGCTCGCCCAGGTGCTCCGTACTCGCCGCCCGCAGCTCGGCCACGCGCTCCTTGAGGTAGACCAACGCAGGACCCTCGGAGGCCTCCACGGTGCGCGCGAGCGATCCTTTGAGGCGCTCCAAAAACCACCGAAGGGCATTCGCGCGTGAGCCTGCCTTGCGCGGCCCCAGGTGCTCGGCCTGCGAGCGCATGAGTCCCGCGAGTGCCCTGATCCCGAGGGCTGAACCAGCGACTCCGTGGAGTTCGTAAAGGGCCGACATCGAGTAGGCGCAGACCAGTAGGTCCTTGCCGACCTCGCGCAGCACCGACGCGCCCAGACCGAGAACCCGCTGCCAATCCACGTCGCCGCCAGCGGGTGAACTGAGCTTGTCGAGCTCCGCCCGCAGATCGAGATAACGCTCGTCTCGTTGCGCCGGCTTGTAAACATCGAGCGGCGAAGAGATCGCCTCGATCACGCTCTGCAGGGATTCGGACATGATGCGAGTCTCCTAGTGCGACCGCTAACGGGAACTCTCGGATGCGGGCCGATCGAGCTTGCCGACCAGCGAGAGGGTGAACGACGCGCTGTTGTGGGTGAGATGCGGCTGGATCTCGAGGCGACAGCGGTACCACCCCGTCTGCCCCTCGACTTTTTCGACCCGCGCGCGGGCACGGCGGAAGGGCTTACGCGCCCGCACATCCCAGTCGGCGTCGTCTTGGTCGGCCACAAAATTTCGCAGCCAAAGATCGAGGCTTCGCTCGACCGCCGCACGGTCCTGCCACGAACCAACTCGCTCGCGCTCGACACATTTTAGGTAGTGGGCGATCCGCGAAACCAAAAGCATGTAGGGCATCTCCGCCCCTAGGCGCTCGCTGACGTTGGCGCGCTCATCATCGCCGGCCGCGCTGACAAAATGACGGGGCTGCCGGACCGAGGGCGCCGAAAGAACACAGGCGCGACCTGGGCTCTCTTCGTGCCCGCGCTGGAACACGAGAGCCGTCAGGCCCTCGTCGGCGAGCGCGTGCTCGATGCGATTGGTGACCTGGCACTCGAGCGGGCAGCGATGCCAGATGCCGGCGAGCGAGGGGTATGCCCAGCGAATTTGCTTAGCCGCCGCCGCTGCCCGCGTGCCCAAAAAATACATGCCCCAGCGGTGGCGGGCGAAGGAGGCGGCGATCAGGGCGCTCAGCTCGAAGGAGGCAAATCCCCAGAGCAAATCCTTGGCCCCCCGCCGGGTCGACTCCCGGTATCGAAGCGGCTCTTTGGGACAGGTTTCGACGTCGTAGGGTTCGCGCAGCAATACCCGCGGCAGCGCGAGCGTCACGTAACGTGCGTCCTCGGTCGCCCGAAATGCCCGCCAAAGGCGCAGCCTGGGGGCGTTCATCGCCGCCGCCGGATCGCGCAGGCGCGGAAGATCGGCAAAGCTGTCGAGGCCGAGCAGCGAGGGACTCGCGTTGGCGATGAAAGGCGCGTGGGCCATCGCCGCCACCGCAGCGCAGTAACGCAGCAGGCCGAGGTCCTCTGCTCCCGAACCAAAATCGAAGGCGGCGCAGATCACTCCGTAGGGATTGCCGCCAAAGACCCCGTAGGCCCGGTTGTAGACCACCGAATAGAACCCTGAGCGCGGGATCTCAGGGGCCCCCGAAAAATCCTCAAAGAGTTCCTCGCGAGAGCACGAGAAGAGCTCCGTAATAATATTTTCTTGGTGCTCAACACGATCGACCAGGCGCTTGGCACTCCTCCACGCCGACTCGAGCGCCTGGATCTGTGGGTGATGGAGAATCGCGTCGAGCTGGGCAGCCTGGCGACGGTCGAGATCGGCGATCAGCTGATCGACCGCTATCTCATCGAGATGAGCATCGTTGTCGACGCGCAAAAACAACTCCCGAAGGGCCTGGACAACGCGCTCGCCCAGGCCCGCCGGAGCACTCGCCCGGAGTTCCTCTAAAAGCTCACTCATAGGTCCGAATCCCCGCCACCACAGGAGAAGCTGAACTCCTGAAAAAGCGACGTCGGCGGCTCCATAAAGAGGGGAGAACGGAAGGGTGCGAGAAACGTCTGTCCACCAAACCCGTAGAAGATGTTGCCGCCTTCAGTGTTTTCGGGAGCGAGCGTCATGGTCAGGATGCCGAGGCTGTTTTTGCGAGCGTCGAGGCTGAGTTTTACCTTGCCGGTCGAGCGGTCACGGCTCGGCGAGAGCGAGCGATCCATCAGCTCGAGGAGCGCGAAGTCCCCCTCTTTTCGTCGGGTATCAAACGTAGTGATCGTGCCCGTCACCTCGAGCACAACAGAGTTCGCCGCGGGCTCACCGGGCCAGACGACACGCTTTGGCGGCTCATCGCCACAGCCGTACGAGAGCACCTTCTCGCCCAGGCGAAGCTCGACCTTCGCCATCTGAGGCGTGCATGCCATGCTCAGGTCGTAGGCGATCTCAACCTGCTCATTTGGGTAGAGCAAGAGCCCGAGCTGATGGGATGCATTCAGGAAGCGAACCACCGCAGGATTGATGTGACGCCCCGCGCCGATATCCGCCTCTACGAGAACCACCTCGTGCTCCTGGGTCGCCGCATAGGACTCGAGGTTGTCCTCGCGAAAGCGGGCGATCTCTCCGCGAACCGGGTGAAAGAGGATGTCGACGTTCTTGAGTTCGGCATGTCGCCGCGCTTTTGCGTCAAAGGGATAGAGACCGGCGGCATCGCGACGCAGCGGCGCGATCACTTCGTTGCACCACCTCTTGTTCAAGTTCCGAGCACCAGCGGTATTAACCACGACCTCAAGCGACTTGAGCGGCGGTTGAAGCAGATCCTCGACGGTTCGGTTCCAACCGCCCAAGGGCTCGTTGCGCAGCGAACTTTTGAGATCGTCGATCGCGTTTTTTAGGGAGCCAACGAGTTCACTGACGCGCTCGGATGTCTGCTCTGCCTGCTCGGCGGCGGCACGGAGCTCGCCCATGCGCTTGCTGTACTTGCCGAGCGGGGTCTCTGTCGGAGCCCCCTCGCCCTCAGGTGCGCTGCCAAAGCGCACGAAGCCCTTAAACTTGCCCTCCAGCTGCCTCGAGAACTCGAGGGTGACATCGTCGACCTCTGCGACAAGGCCCTCTCTGGCGGCAATGAGGATCTGCTGAACGAAGCTTCCCGTCTCCGCTGCAAATGCAGGCGGCTCCATACATGCGACCTTTGACAGCCCCTGCGTATTGTTTGCAACCCGCTTCCAGATCGCCTCCAGCGGCAACTCGGTGACCAGGTCTTTGTAGACAGCGATCGCCTGGGGGATCGACGTCGGCTGCTCGATCGAGATGTCCTCGAGGAAATCCCGCCAGGCCTTCTCGTAGCGGGACACGTAGATCCCCATGGCGGTCTCGCAACGCTCTTCGGCACCATCATTGCCGCGGCAGAGGGCCCAGCCGCTGCCGGACGAGGGGTCTCGCAGCTGCTTCGTGAGCGCCTCACTGAACTCTCGCCAACCTTTCTTGGTAAAGGCGTAGTCAACCTCCATGCGGCGGCGGGAGTGCACTCGCCCCGAAGCCGTGATCCTAGCGAGGCGCCAGGGATCCTTGCCGTCGCTGATCGAGGCCACGAGTTCATCGACGAGCGCGTGCTCCCCCTCCTCCCGCGTCAGGATGTTGCGGACCAACTCGACTAAGCGCTCCTGATCGTCGTCACGATCGGCGACTTTGGCCCCCGCACTGCGAGCGCAGCGATCGACATCGCCACTGTCAGGGAGGGTCCGAACGTGTCTACCCGCGAGATCCGCATAGGACCCCAGGAGAGCACGCAGACGTTCGTCCCGGCCCGCGATCGTCTCGATGATCAGTCCTCGCTCAGTCTCCCCCCAAACATCCCTCGGCGGCATGCAGGAGGGCTCCTCGGCCCCCTCTGTCAACATCAGGAATACCTGGAGATGACGGATCACCGAGCGGCTGCGCTGGCGACCGGGCACGCCGCCCTCGGCAAAGGCGCGGACAAATTCGCGGAGCTCAACCTCGGCGAGCTTAACCGCAGGAGCGACGACACCGCGACACACCGACACCCGGGCCGCGCCGATGACCGCAGACTTGACCAGGTCGGGACGAAAGAGACCGAAGTCCCGCCCCTCGCCAGAGTTCGCCGCCCGCCAGCGTTCGACGTTGTCAATCACCGCCTCGTAGGGCTGAAGCTCTTGCCCCTTTGGCAGGCGCGCCGAGGCCCTGGACGCCGCCTTGTCGGCGAGATCTGAGGTGCTCTGCAGCAGATCGATATTCCTGCCCGCCGAGGCCCTGACACCGGCAACTGCGTAGACGCCCGCGCAGACAGCGAGCCCGGCAAATACCCCCTGCGTGATCAAACGACGCCTGCGGTAGGGCCGGGAGCGACGCCCGTAGCCGCCCGCACGACGCAACTCGTGACCGAGAAATTCCTGCGTAAAGACCCGCGGCGGCGCGTTCAGCCCAGTACCTACAAGCTCGCCGCCGACCTCCCGGGCCATCCTCGCTAAGGAGGGGTCCGCGGGGTTTTCACGGCCACCAGAGCCGGCAGCCGTGAAGTAAATGCCTCGCAACGGCAGCGGGTCCCCACCGGGCAACCGCGCCGCCGAAAGCGAACCCGCGAGGTTCGCCGAGCGCTCCGCGACCTCCATGAAACTCTGCCAAAAACCGAAGAGCCGAGCCTGACTCTGGTGACCCTCCGTCGACGAGGCAACCAGGGTAAAGCAGCGATCACGCACCCACTCGATCGGGCCTCCAGGTGCCGTAAAATGAGCACTCGCGGTGTCTTCGGTCGCCTGACCGGTGAGTCGTGCGGGCAGGGCGATGCCCAAGGCGCGTGCCGGGTCGACGTGCGCCCCGTCAGCGCAGAGTTCGGCGAGACCCGGCAATGCGTCGAGCTGCGAGCCCGCGATGATCACCGGTACCTGCACCTCCAGGGCCTTGGCGAGCCTGTCGATCTGCCTGCGGGCGTCGGCGATCCGGACGGTCGCATCGACATGCTCGGAGATCATGTCCTCGACGCTCCAGACAAGCAGTACTCCGTCGATCGGCTGCCGTCGGAGGCGCCTCAAATCGCGAAGGAAAGAAGGAAAAGCGAGCGCTGTCTCGGGCCGCTGATCGTAATCGGCGGGCAGCTCGATGAAAACGGCAGCGGGCGTGACAAAAAAACGCGGCCCCTCGGCACCTGCACCAGCGACCTCTTCGCTGTCCGCTGCGGTGGCGAGCAAGGTCGACTTGCCCTGTCCCTGGGGACCGATCATAAACCACCACGCCCGCCCGTCCTCGGACTCTCGGTAGCGAATCCCGAGCCCTTCCTGTTGCCGTCGCAGGTGTTTCACCAGCTCGCGAAAGCGGACGCGCAATACCTTGGCCTCTTCGCGCAACAACTTTTTGGCATCACGGCGCGCCTGCTTGGCCGGATCCTGCTTGCCTTTGGGCACCTTTAGTCGGCGAACAAAATTGACAATCGTGACGACAAAAACCGCGAAGATGCCGATACCCAGAGCGATCTGGGTGACGATCGGATCGAGTTTGAGGTAGTAGGCGACGGCGACGACGAGGCCGACCAGGACCGCGATTTGGGCGATTGTTGCGACGAGTGCACTCATGAGTCGACCTTGGGCGGAGCAACCTCGAGTTCGCGCAGAGCATCACTGACGAAGCCCGCTTGGGCGACGACATGACCCTGAACGGTCATCAGCATGGCCACGCAAAAGAGCAAGACGACGCCACCGGCCCACAGACCCCAGGGCGGCAGCGGCCTCGGCCGCGGCCAGGGAATGCCAACGACCTCCGGCGGGCCGGCGATCGGCGGATGCCTGAGCTTGTGGTTGACCCGACGGCGCATCGCCTCGTAGCCGGCGATGCCAAAGGCCTCGTACTTGCCGCGAAAGCCGAGCGAGAGACAGAGGGCAAAGACCTCGAGGACCGCGTGATCGACCTCGTCGAGCTTCATCGGCTTTAGCAAGAGGTCGAGTTCTTGAAAGAACCGCTGTCCCAAATCCCAGCGAAAGTGCTTCTGCTGGAGCAGCGACTTTTCGTTTTGCGGCGGTGGCGACGAGTAATCGCAGCGCGAGTCACCGACCTGGGTTACCTCGTCGGCGAGAGCGACAAGGGCTAGATGAACCAGCTCAAAATGTTTCGGCCGAAAGCCGATCTGTTCAGCCACTTGATCCGAGCGCACCGTCTGAAAAATCTCGAACTCGATCCTGGTGCGCAGCGCGTGCGGATCGAAGCCGCCGTCGACGACGGCATGCCGGAGCAACAGGATCGCGGAGAAAGCCCCGGCGCAGTAATGCCGCATACAGGCCCCGGCGTCCATGCTCAGCCCTCCTCGCGGGGAATCGCCAACAGGCGCACACGTGCGTGTTTGGGGTCGTAGGGGGGCTTGATGAAGATCGCGACCTTTCGTGTACTCATCACCTCCTGCCAGAGCGGCTCCCTGGTATCGAGTAAAAAGTAGACCTGCTTCGCCTTGACCGGGATCTCGGGCGGCGGATGGAACGAAGGCTGCATCGGCACACCGAGTGCGTTGTGTTTGACGATCGCCTGGATCTGCTTCCATGAGGCGATTTTTGTGACCTCGGGGATCTCATTGGAGGCGACAACTAGATCGCCCTCGACCTCAAAAATCACGACAAAGACTGAGCAGTGAAGGAGCCGGTCGTCACGCAGCTCGCCGAGCCACGAACGCCCCTCGTAGGGACGCAGCGGCACCTCGATGAACACCGGATCAAACTCGATGCTGACCAGCCGTCTCGCCTCGTCGAGCAACGGCCCAAAAGTCGCCGCCAGATCGGTGTATCGATAGGCGGGCAGCTCCGCGGGATCGCCCTCGGCAGCAACTGTCATCATCGATCCGGTAAAGCGCAGGAGCGCCTCGTAGACCACCAACGGCGGCGTACTCGGCTCGTCGGCGCAATGCTTGAGCCAGCCGAGATTGCTGTCGATCGCCTGCAAAAAGAGGGACTTGTCGAGTTCACGAGCGGTGATATCGACCTTGGCCCGATCCCGCGAGCGGCGCTCCTCGGCCATCTTGCGCCGCTTGGCCACCGCTCGACTGACCAGATCCCTCAGCTCTTCCCGAAGGCTCGGGGCCGCATTGATGCCCAGACAGGGAGGGATATGTTGCTCGGAGAGACGGTAGTTGCCGCTGCCATCGCGCACCAGCACGCCGATCCTCAGGGCCGCAAAATCCCGCAGCGACTCCCCCTCAAAGAGCAAGACCGGCACCGGATCGCTCGCCAGCATGTCCCGCTCGTTGCGGGCCAGGGTCAGGTCGTAGACCTTGCGCTCGACCTTGCGGTAGCGCGGAGCCCCGCGGCCTCCCTCCCTCATTGCACAGTTGGCGACGCCCTCGCGCATCAAGGGCAGACCGAGATACACATCGACCGAACTCGCACTCGACGCAAAGTGAGCGTCGATCGGTCGACTCGCGGGTCGCTGGGATGAGTTCGCGTCGAAAAGCAGCACCGAACCATCGGGCAACACACCGCGAAATTTTGTCAGCCGTACCGTCCCAGTGCTCAGCGCTGGCAGGTCAAACGAAAGCTCGACCAACCCCCAAGGTGCAGGCATAATTGCGCGAAGTCGCGCATCAAGGTTCTGTTCATGATAGAGATCCTGCTGTTGCATGTGCTGAGGGCACACCAGCATTCCTTCGTTCCAGAGGGGTCGGGCAGCGTATGCGATGGTTGTCACGGCTATCTCGCGCTTCTCTTGAGGTGGTTTTGTTCGTGCACTTCGTGCACTTCGGGTCGCGTTCGTCGCGCTATCTCGGTACTGGGACTGTGGGTTTGACCGGAGCCGATGGTGCCGACGGTGCCGACGGTGCCGACGGTGTTGACGGTGCCCGCAACGAAGGAGGCTTCAGCTTCTTTCGCTCCTTCCGCCGCTTCTTTCGCTTCTTTCGCTTCTTTCGCTTCTCGGCGTCGAGGTCGACCACCGGGGCGCAGATCATCGACTCGCCAAATCCATCACGGCTGAGCCCCGCAGGCCGATAGCGACCGCCTCGAACTTCGTGCGAATCAAAGAAGAGGTAAATGCAGGGCGCCGACTCTTGCTGTAGCGTGCGACGCTTTCGCTTTCGCTTGCGTTCGGCCTTGCATCGCTGCTCGGGATAATTTGGCGGCAACTCGTACACGCCCCGCCAGGCGTCGCCGACGATCTGACGAAAGTCGGCGATGGCGACGACGTGCGTGGTCTCGGGACTGAGTTCGATCTGCCACGCTTTTTTCTCGCCATGAAAAATCGTGCGGTCGTGCGACTTCACGTAGTCCTCGCCGAAGGGGCTGCCCTCGCCCGCTCGCTCAGCAGCGATCGCCGCCTTGGCGTCGAGTCCCTCCAGGCCCTGATCGCTCTTGAGCTCGACCAACCACAAATTGAGGGCCCAGGGCGTACCGTCGACGTCCGCGTTTAAAACCTCGGACGCGCCCGCGAGCACCTGCACCTGTACCGGTCGATCGAGTTCGCAGTTGCGGTGACACCCCGATTGGAGGCCGAGCACCCCGCAAAACCACACAAGCCACGAAAACCACACGAACCACACGAACGTCGAAAGCGTCTTCATTGCGCTTCTCCCCGTAGGATCGCCGGCTCGATGCCGGTCGGCTCGAGCGTCGAGGTCTCAGGTTTCCAAGCGAACAGTTTGGCCAGATCGCCCCCTCGGCGGACCTCGGCGATCGAGACGACCCGCGCGCGCCCGTTTGCCCGGCAGGTCAAGCCGACCACCAGATCAAAGCTGTCTGCGACCACCTCCTGGCACGCCGACGACGACGATCCCAGGCTCGCGGCGAGCGATGCAGTAAGCCGACCTATCGCCGCCGCACCGGACGCAGCCCGCACCGTCGCCACCGTGCCACCGCCGCGATGACGCGCGTAGGTGCAGAGTGGAGCCGCATCCGCGAGCCCAACCTCCTCGATAAAGAGCCACTCCGGCGCCACGCTTTGTACACCGCGCCACACCACTTCGGCGGTGGCGACACGACCGTCAACAACAAGCGCGTGTTTTGGGGACCACTCCGAAGCGCGGCGCACCACCAACGCGAGCGCCCCCTCGGCGAGTTCGCACCAAAGCGCCTGCAGCACGATCGATGGTGTAGCCAGGGCCGATCCGTAGACGAGGATCGAGGCCGACCCGGCGATCGCCCGCCGCAGAAGTTTTGCCGCTTCTGCGCAGAGAACCTGTGACGTCACGAGATCATCGAGCGAGGCCGCGGCCACCACCAGCGAGCTGCGCTGGAGAGCGATCATCGGCCCCAGCGGTGCCAGCGAGCCGCCAAACGCACGGATCGTCAATCCGCCCCGGACACACTCGATCGGCTGCTCCTCCAGGCGACGCGAGGTCCAACGCTCGATCGCTGCAAATACCGCCTCGACACAGGAAAAACGCCGGGCCGCGACCTCCCAGGTATTCCCTCGCAACACCCGTACCCGGTCCTCGCCCTGAACAACGATGCTGACGACCTGCGAGTCGTCGAGCAACGCCTGAATCGGATCTAGGCCGCAGATCTCGTGAGCCAACCAGTTGCTCCATAGTTCCGAATCCTGGAGTTCCGAGCTATCGAGCAAGCGCCGAGCTAGCTCGCGCACAGGCGCAACTCGTAGGTCGGCGCCAGGCGGCCGCCCCCAGCCAGGGGCGCCAAACTCCTTCGCCAGCGATCGATAGGCCGCCGCCAACTCCGAGCTGGGAGGCCGCTCAACCAC
>CAYYUP010000102.1:11732-13974 GCA_964474905.1 uncultured Nannocystis sp.
GGTCGGCTCCTCGGTACCCTCAGACAGCACGAACTCTTCGGCATCGTCGTGCATCTGTGGGGCGATCTGCGGGATGGCCTGCGGGATGATCGGCAGCGGACCTGTGGGCCGAGCAGACAGGCGCGGCTCCTCGCGAGCGGCGGGCATAATCTCCTCCACAGGGGGCATCGGCGGCTCTTCGAGGTCGGCGAAATTCAGGTCGGGCAACTCCGACTCCTCGGGTACAAGCGACTGCTCCTCCTCGGCAGCTCCGACCTGCTCCGGCCCCTCACTGGCCACCTCGACGTCACTCGCAACCCACCAGCGGATCGTAAACTCGGCGATCTTGACCTCCTCGCCGGGCACCAATTGCTTTGGAGCGCTCAGCATCTGCCCGTTGACGAAGGTCCCGTTGCGCGAGCAATCGACGACGCTCACCCTGCCCCCCTCAAAGAGCATGCGAGCGTGCAGACCGGAGACCGCACCGCTCTTGAGCACGACGTCGTTCGCCTCCCCCTTGACCTTCGGCACCCGGCCGATGCGAACCACAGCCTGACTAAACGAGCAGGTTTCGGTGACTTCGCCCCCAGAGATGATCTTTAGATGTAATGTCTTTTGGGACATGTTTTGTTCACTCGGCAACCGCTACGGGTAGTCGTGACATCGCAGTTGACTGCGGAGCTGACGGGCGGTAGCAACGCCCGGTGTCAACGAGGTCACTCGCAGTCGGGCTCCTTTTTCTTGCATGTGCACTCGGCCCCATCGGCGGATGTGCCCGCCACGTCTACCTGACACCAGCAGAGTTCCTGCGGCTCCAGGGGCAAGATCCAGAGCTCGACGAGCTGCGGGTCCACGTGAACCGAAAAGTGTTGGTTACCTACGCCAAAAGGGCCCAGGCCGACGCGATCAGCGTGACCAAGGACCGCGTCATGATCAGCAACGACACCAAAATCACGGACGTACCGATCACCCGCCAGGTTACGGGCCGCATCCTCAGCATCGGCAGCCTCAGTTCGATGCCGCTGATCTGGGTGAACTTCGACGCCGACAAGTGTCATGACCTCTCGTGCGCCTACGGCTTTGTCCTGACCGAACAGGACCGCTACTCGCTCGTCATCCTGCCCAAGCGCGAGCTGCACGAGGATCCGATCGCCTACCGTCGCTACCGCCCTCGCCGCAACAAGGTCGAGCACCGCAACCGACTGCACCTCCAGAAGCAGCGCTCGCTCGCCGAGATCAACGACGTGCTCGCCGTCAGCCGCCGCGGCGGCAGGCGGGTGCTGAGCATCGACCTGCAGTTCCCGAAAAAGACTCGCAAGCGGATCTCTCATGACACGGATCGACCCAGCGGCGGCTGAAGCTGAGGCTGAGGCGACGATCAAAGCTCTCCTCCCTGCACGCCCGCCCAAGCGGAGGGTTCGTCGGCGACAAACACCCCCTTCGCCTGGTCCCAAAAGAGGGCGCGAACCTTGTCGGAGGTCTCCTCGAGCCCGCACTCCGAGGCCTTTGCGCCCGGCGGACAATTGCTCTGCTCGATATGCTCGCTCACCTCGAGCGAGAGCCCGCCGTATTTCACCGTACGCAGGACCTCGGCCCGGCGCAGCCAGCCGTCGGAGAGCTCGGCCTCCTCCACCTCGCGCAGCACCACTCGGGCCGGCCCCGCGGGTTTACCCGCCTCAAACAAACCGGCCTGCATAAAATGTTGATCGACGAGCGGCATCAAATAGACCTCTCGTTGACAAGCGCCGACCTGTTCGGCCCGGCATGCCTCCCCTGTGACAACCAACACCTCTCGCAGGCCCTCGTCGCTCTCTTCGTCGCCGAATTTTTCCAACCGCAGCGAGACCCGAGTAAAGGGCGCGCGCAGGGTGCCGATGCCGTGGATCTCGAGCCCCTTCTCTTGCCAACGAGCGAGCGCGATCGGACCTATCGCGGTGCCGTCCTCGAAGTAGTCGATACGCGCCCAGACCAGCTGATCGCTCGCCAGGGTCGCATCGCCAAAGGTGATGTCAGCGTCGCCCAAAGCACGTCGTGGCAGCATTGCCGCCCTCGTCCGGGGATCGGCCGCCGCGAGATCCTCGGCGAGTCGGATCGCGACCGGTACATTCGAACACTCGCGAACCTCCTCTGGGACCACAAGCGGACGCCGCGAGATCCCGCGCAGCAGCACGTCGTACCAAACATCGACCTCGAGCATGCGCGTATCGGCCTCGTCCGCGCGCTCGCTCGCCACCCGGTAGGGACAGATCGGTGGATCCTCGGG
>CAYYUP010000102.1:14074-17895 GCA_964474905.1 uncultured Nannocystis sp.
AACTGTGGACGGAACAAACGCCGCCCGCCAAGCTGCGCTCATGATCAACGCCATGCTCTCTTGCTCCTCGGATCCTCGGGTCGTGTCGGCACGCCAGCGCGGGTGAGCGTGTCGCGATACGCCCTGGCAAAGGCCGCCCGAAATGCCGGCGACAGATGGTCTATTCCTTCACCGAGCAACGCCGTAAAACTTGACTGGTAATGTCGCCAGAGGGCTGACGCGCGGCTGGGCCAACGGTCGACCGCTCCGCGCTCGATCTCTATCGGCGACAGCATCATCAAGACCTCACGAGTGGCCATCAACGACGCCTTAACGTAGCCCTGCAGGTGATCGACAAGCGCCCCCAGCGAACGCACCAGCTCCTCGCTACGGTCCTCGCCCGCGTCGCGCCAGTCGAGCAGATAGCGAAGCACCTCGTCGGATGTCTCGAGGGCGATCAGCGGATCGGCCGGCTCTTCCCAGCGCACGCCGAGCTCCGCAGATTGCGATCGACGCACGTGCTGAACCTCCAACGTTGCAGCCGCGTAGACCCGCAGAACATCGACAACGCGAGCCAAAAAGCGACGGGTCTCGTCCTCGTTTGTCGGCGTACTCATGCCCGGCAAGAGCTCCGCCGCCGCCTGGACAACAGCGGCCAGCTCCGGCGCCTGACCGAGAACGCCGCCCGCAAGCGCCTGGGCAAAGCTGCCCCGATCTGCCGCCGGAAAGGAGCGCAGCAGCATCGCCATATCGTGGTCGCGCACCTCTTCGGCCGCGACTTCGCCGACCTGCTCAGCCACCTCCTGGCGCAGCGAATTGACCTCTTGGATAAGGGTCTCCTGCCACTCGCGGCGTGAGGCTTCGAGCTTGGTGTGCAACGGACGCAGCCGCTCGCGAGCCGCTTGGATCCGCTGGATTCTCGCCGAAAAATCGGGCTCGTGCTCGCCCCCAAAAGAGGGCAACGCGTCGCCATCGAGCTCGCCTGTCAGCACCTGCGGGCTCACCGAGCTTCCAGAAAAACCCGCCAACTCCGAGAAATCCGGCAGTTCCTCTCCGATCTCTTGACCGGCCTTGGCGACCGCGCCAGCCGCCTGCCCAGGCGGTGCGCGAACCTCAAATCGAAGTTCCAGAGGACCGAGCGTCGCCGAGGCGGGCAACTCGAGAACCCTTGAGCACCCGGATTTGAGCCGCCGACCGGCGATTTTTAGCGAATTTCGCGAGCCCAGATCACAGAGCTGCAGCTCCCCCAACAGCTGCCCGCGAAGCTCCACATGCCACGACGAGACAAAGTCAAAATCGAGGCAAACATCGTTCCCTGGGTCCCTACCAATGCGCATAGGCAACGACTGGATCGTCTGCTCGCAGACGAGGCGCTGCGCTGCATGGTCGAAGACCCGAATGATCACCTCTGACGTCACGAAACCCCGGCAGGATACCCGCTTCCGCTCCCCGTGCAAAGAGTCAGAAATGCAACGAGCATTACAGTTTAGTCGACCGCCACAAACTGACCTATCCACTAGACAGCGTCAGGCTTCGATCACGAAAGACCGACAGATCACTATGTATTCCAGCATGCATTATTTTGTGGACACATCGACCCTCTTGAAGACATCGCGAAAATACTTGAACAGATGCCTCACGAGCGGCTAACCTTATTAAAGGACGGCCGACGACGACGATGCAGATCCCCAACCCAAGCGCCCTCCTCGGCAATGCAGCCCTCTTTCAGCTCGAAATCCAGGGTATTTCAGGCCTCTCACGGGTTGTCCGGTTTAGTGGACATGAGGGTATGTCTGCACTCTTCGAATTCCACCTCGAACTCGCCGGCGACGACATCGATCTGCGGCAAATCATCGGCAAAGAAGCCACGCTGACAATTGAGGGGGTCGAGGTTCCCCGCTTCATGCACGGCATCATCTCGCATGTCCAGTATTCAGGACACTCTCGGCGCTACACTCTCTACGAGCTAACTCTCGTACCGGCGCTTTGGAAACTACTGCATCGAACCAATTGCCGGATTTTCCAGCCCGCCGACACACCGGCGATCTTAAAAAAGGTCTTCAAGGACGCCGGCCTCAAAAAAGAGAACATCCGCTTCGACCTGAACGCTGGCTACGGCGAGCGCAACTACTGTGTGCAGTACCGCGAAAGCGACTTTGCCTTTATCTCGCGCTTGATGGAGGAGGACGGCATCTTCTACTTCTTCGAGCACGAAGCCGACAAGACAACGCTTGTGCTCGCCGATCATCCCGGCACACACAAGCCGATCACCGGTATACCGATGGTCTGGTTTAACGCCGGTAGCCAGGTCCGGGCCCGCGAACACATCGACCACATGCGCTTCGCCGAGGCGATCCGGCCCGGCAAGATCTCGCTCCGCGACTTCAATTTTACAGAGCCCGATGATCCATTAGATGTCAACGCCGATGCCGAGCGCGACGTCGATCTCGAGATCTACGACTACCCCGGCGAGTACCAAGAGCCGAGCGACGGTGCCCCGCACATGGGCGGATCGATGGCCAAGATTCGACTCGAATCCCTGCAGGCCGCCAAGCGCCAGGGCAGCGGCGGCTCGGACTGCCCGCGCCTGACCCCCGGCTTTACCTTCACGCTCGCAGGTCACCTCAAGCGCCCCGACCTCAACCGCGGCTACCTGCTGACGCGGGTCATGCACCACGGCAGCCAGCCCCAGGTGCTCGACGAGGACGGCCAAGGCAGCTTTCACTACAGCAACGATTTTGTCTGCATCGAAGACAGCGTGCCCTTTCGGCCGCCGCGCATCACTCCGCGCCCGATCGTCCGCGGCGTGCAGTCAGCCAAGGTCGTCGGCCCCGACAGCGAAGAGATCCACACCGACGACCAAGGCCGAGTCAAGGTCCAGTTCCACTGGGATCGCGACGGCAAGTTCAACGACGACAGCTCCTGCTGGGTACGTGTCTCCCAACTCTGGGCTGGCAATGGTTGGGGTGCGATGTTCATCCCCCGAATCGGCCACGAGGTGCTCGTCGACTTCATCGAAGGCGACCCCGACCGACCGATCATCACCGGCCGCGTCTACCACGGCAAAAACGACCTGCCCTACCCCCTGCCCGACGAAAAGACAAAAACCACGATCAAGTCCAACTCCTCGATCGGCGGCGGCGGGTTTAATGAGTTCCGCTTCGAGGACCGCAAAGGCTGCGAAGAGGTCTTTTTGCACGCACAAAAGGATTGGAACACCTTTGTGCTCAACAACTTCTGCGAGACCGTCGGCTCTAGCCGCACCTCGAGCATCGGCGGTTCCGAGTCTATTAGCGTTGGTGTCGCGCGTACGCTGAACGTCGCGACCATCGACGCGACGACCATCGGTGTTGAGTACATGGTCACAATGGCTCCGCCGCCCCCCGTGATGTTAAAATTTCCGTCGCTGCCCTTCCTGCCGTCGATTCCCCCGATCCCGATCCCAGTACCCCCAACAAAGTTTAGCTTGCACAAAGACCATCTCGTCACACTGACAACGGGCGGCCAGGCGACTGTTACGCTTGACAAGAAAGATGTCACGGTTGATGCGTTGGGCAATATCGATCTAAAGGCGATCGGCAACATCACGATCACAGCGACCGGAAATGTTTCTATTACTGGCGCAAGCGTAAGCGTCACTGCGGACAAGAAAAACGTTGACATTGCGGCAACAACAACCGTCAGCATCACCGGGGCAACGGGTGTCGACGTCACTGCCGCTGCTGGCGATATCGAACTCCAAGGAGCACCAAAGGTTAAGATCAACTGCTAGAGTATGCAGATGATACTCAGGAATCACAACCATATGCTCAGCTCAAGAGCCTGACTAGCTACAGTCAGTC
>CAYYUP010000103.1:0-5910 GCA_964474905.1 uncultured Nannocystis sp.
CTCCTCGATCTCCTCGATCTCCTCGATCTCCTCGATCTCCTCGATCTCCTCGATCACTTCGGCCTCGGCGACACCTGCAGCCGCGTCTTCGACGGCTGGATCGCTGTCGGAGCGGGGTGCCGACTCGCCGACAGCCTCGTCCGCGAACGCCTCATCGGCGGAGCGGTTCTCGTCATTCGTCATGGGAGCCGTGGGCGAAGGGCGAAGGGCGAAGGGCGAAGGGCGAAGGGCGAAGGGCGAAGGGCGACGAACGCCACGCCCCGACGATGGCATAGGCCCCGCATGGGGTCAAACCTTCGCCCCTCCCGCAAAACCCCGCGTGAAATCGCCGCAACGCCCCCTAGAGCAGGCCTCTGCCCCAGCTCTTCGCGAACGTGCATAGTCATGCAGAGCGCGCCCTAGAGCACCTCAATACGGGTCTAACGATCACCTCTTCGATCGTCGGGCGAACTCGCGCAGCATGGCCGAACGATCAGGTCGGCGCGCCGGGGGAGCCGTCCTTTGTGCCCGACTCCTCCATCTCTGCGACGGCCTCGAGCTCGGCGATGCGAGCCTCTAGGGTCACAGCCCGCGGGCCCAGATCGGCAGAGCGAGCCAAAAACTCGCGGAGCAGCTTGGCCGCCTGTTTGGCCTGCCCAGGCAGCTGCCCGCGCAGCACACCTTCATCATGCAGATCGTCGATCCGCGTCGGATCGAGCTCAAAGGCCCGGCGTAGCGCCTCGGCGGCATCCTCTTGGCGACCCTGGAGACCCTGCAATGCGGTCGCCAGAGACTCGTAATCCGCAGCCTGTGCCGCACCGCGATCGATACGCCGCTGGTAGGCCGTCGCCGCGTCCTCGTAGTAACCCTGGCCCATCAGCGCCACACCAAGCGCGCCGTAAAAGGCCGCATCGGCGAGCGCATCGTCGGCACGGGCGGCCTCGGCTAGGTAATAACGACACTCCGCTCGGCGAAGCGGGATATCGACGAGCAATTGACCGAGCGTGCCCTCGCAGCGCGCGCTCGCGGGCACTTTGTTGGCACACTTGCGGAGTTCTAGGATCGCCCCATGGGTGTTGCCGGTGGCGATCTCGGACTCCGCCAGCGCGAGGATCTCGGTGAGGCGATCTTCGCTCACCTGAGGCTCGGAGCGGGGCAATGGCGCCTCGAAGGAGGGCTTGCGAAAGGGACTCGCGGGATTCTTGGCGCTCACTCGCTCGGGCGCGACCACCAGCGGTGCGGCCGCGGACTCGAGCTTTTTGGACGCCGACGGCGGACCTCCACCACAGGCGAAGAGGGCAGTCGAGAAGGCGATGGAGAGGCCAATGCAGCACAATTCAGGCCGGCGCATGGCGGGCATTATACTCCCCAGGTGCCGCCCGCGAAGACCCCTCCGGCGGAGGTCCCACGAGACCCCCGTATCGCCGTCTACCCCGGCTCCTTCGACCCGATCACTCGCGGTCATCTCGAGATCGTCGAGCGGGCCGCGGCGATCTTTGACGAGGTGATCATCGCCATCGGTCGCCACCCGACAAAGCCCGGCTTTTTTGCCGTCGAACGCCGCTGCGAGCTGATCGAGGCCAGCGTCTCGCACCTCAGTAAAGTCCGAGCTGCGTTCTTTGACGGGCTCGTCGTCGAGTTTTGCCAGCGCCAGGGCGCCCGGGTGATCGTCCGCGGTCTGCGGGCGATCGGCGACTTTGAGCCCGAGTTCAGGATGGCCTTAGCCAACCGCGACCTAGCGCCCCAGGTCGAGACGATCTTCCTGATCCCCCGCCCCGAACACATGTATGTATCTTCGTCGCTGGTCCGCGAGATCGCCTTCCACGGCGGTGATTTCGAGCGCTACGTGCCGAGCCCGGTGGCGACGGCGATGCACCGCCAGCTGGCAAAAAGCGAGCACCCTCGATGAATGATCTGCCCACCACGCTACCCCCCGGCGAACCTGCAGGCTGGCGAGGCGACGAACACCGCCTTCAGGTCAGCGCCGCCGACGAAGCCGGCCTCGCCACAGATGAGGTCAGCCTCGAACTCTACCGCAAGGGTTTTATCGGCGGCCTGCAGATCCGCGATCCCCTCGACCACGCGCTCGTGCTTCGCGGCCGCACGGTGCTCGGTGAAACCCAGCTAAAGCCGGCGCTCCGGCGGATCTTCACCCACCTCAGCCTCGGCGCCCGCAACTTTTCGCTGCGCGTCGACGACGGCGAGTTTGAACTCCGGGTCGCCGACCAGGTCGCCCGCAGCGGCGGCTCGGCGACAGAGGCGATGCGCCGCACTCTCCTGGTCTTCGTGGTCTCTGGTTTTGTCGGCCTGCTCTTCCTCAAGAGCGCGAGCTTTATCTCCCTCCTGATCTGGAGTGCGGGCCTGCTCGGCGGCGCCTCGCTTCTGCGCCGCGGCGTCAAAGACGGCCGGATCCAGCTCGCAGCCCGCCTTGTCGACGAACTCGCCAAGCTCGCCGAGCGCGAGCAGCTGATCTTGCCGCCGAGCGAGGCGACCCCCCCTGTGCCCGCGCTCGGGAGCGCCGATGGCCTCGACTGATCCGGGCCTCTGCAAACGCTGCGCCGCGAGCCGATCACTCACAAGCGGCCGCGGCTCGGTGTTTTGGCGCTGCAGCGAACACGATCGAGATCCCAAGCTGCCCAAGTACCCACCGCTGCCTGTACTGCGCTGCCCCCTCTTTCGGGAGTGCACACCCGACACGGGCACAGCGAAGAACAAGACCCCGTGAACCCGCAGGATCCCCAGACCCAAGGCGCCGTCGTTCCGGCGCCCAAAGGCGGCAACAAACAGGCCGTGAGCCCTCGGGATCCCAAAATTTGCAGCGCCGGCGCCCCCCTGGCGGCCCTCTTGATCGCACTCATCCTGCTCTCGCTCGCCGAGACCGCGATGGTCCCGCTCCGGATCTACATAAACACCCCGAGCTTGCTCGCCGAGACCTTCCTGCTCGCGATCGCGACCGCCCCGCGCTACCTCTGGCCGGGGCTGATTTTCCTGCTCGGGGTGAGCGCACTGAAGCGCCTCAATCCCGGGCCGCGCATCCTCCTGGGCGCCCGAATCGCCCTCAGCGCTGTAGTCCCGCTGGCGGCCATGGCGGTGCTCTTTCGCTACCCCAAGTTCCTCCGCTACGCGCCCTTTTACGCGCTCTTTGGCGGCCTCTTCCTGCACACCTTGCTGGGGCTGCACCGGCCCCTGCGAGAGCGCTTGGCCGGGCGCAGGGCGATGCTGTGCGAGCGCATCATCCGCCACACCGCGCTGCCCGCGGCCCTCGTTCTCTACCTCTATACGTACATCGCCAACTCCGGCCACTACCCAACCCTGCACCTGGCCGCATTGCAGGTCGCGCACCACCTTCTCGGCGTTGGCCTCTGGCAATTCTTGGAACGGGCCCACCCTAGGCCTGGGCCCCGTTTCGTGCTCAGCTCGGCGGCGATCATCAGCGGTCTGATCATCACTGGTACGATCGCCGAACGCGCGGGATCGCTCGATGTAAGTATCTCCCAGCTGCGCACATTCTCGGTGTTAGGCCAGTCCCACGTCATCTTTCACCCCTTCTCGAGCGCCGACGAAGGCATTCCCGAGACCCCCATCGTGCTCTCAGATCAGGAGGGCACACGTATCTTTCTCGAGCACGCGCAGCTGCCGGAGCTGCCCGCAGATTTTGACCTCGCCGACTACAACGTGCTGCTGCTCGCGAGCGAGGCCACCCGCTTTGATCAGACCTCGCTCGCCGAGCCCTCCCTGGCCACAAGCCCGTGGATGCAGGCCTTTGCCGACGACGGCGCCTTTGTCTTTACTCAGGCCTACTCGCCCTCCACCGGCACCCTCTTCTCGATGTCCGGCATCCTCGGCATGGCCTACCCGTCGATGCTCGAACTCGAGGTCTGGGGCGCCCCCTGGTCAGGTCACCTGCACAGCTCCGAGATACTGATCCAAGAGCACTTCCAGCGGGCGGACTACTCGACCTTTTGGATCGGCCACAACTACAAGCGCTATTTCCAGCGCAAAATCGAGGGTTTCATGCGCGGCTGGGATCACGACGATCTGCTGCCTTCGGGCCCAAAAAGTGCTCTCAACGACCGCAGAATCGCCGATGCGGCCATCAAGCACCTCAACAAACTCGCCAAAGAGGACCGCCGTTTCTTCGGCTGGGTCTTCCTCGAGAGCCCGCACGCCCGCTACAACAACCACTACGCGGGCATGCCCCAGGAGACGCCCCTCGATCGCTATCGCCAGGAGATCCGCTTTGCCGACGAACAGCTCGGGCGGATCTACGAGTCGCTCGCCGCCAATGGCCTTTTAGAGCGCACGATCATCATCTATATGAGCGACCACGGCGAGGAGTTCGGCGAGCACGGCGGCACCAAGCACACCAAATCAGTGTACAGCGAGCTCTGTCGGGTCCCCCTGCTCGTGCGCATCCCCAAACTGCCCGGTCGGGTCATCACGGCACCGACCTCCACCCTCTACGTACTGCCTTGGCTGGCACTTCGCGGCCCCCCAGAGCTCCGTCGGCCGGCGCTCGATCGCATCGATCGCATCTTCGCGCCGATGCTGCAGGCGACCGATGGCGCCGTCGTCGTCGAACTCATCGGCCACAACCAGATGGAGAGCGCGCTCGCCTACCCCACCTACAAGGTGAACTACGACTTCATCAGCAAGCGCCATGAGCTCTTCTACCTCCAAGAAGATCCGCTCGAGGCCGAGGATCGCCTCGGATACGACCGCATGCTCACCCGGCAAGCTCTCGAGAAAATGCGGAGCTACCGCGCGATCCGTCGCGATCGGCGGCGCTATATCCTCGATCCAACGCATCACAACTGAGTCCAGACCGGGCCGACAATGCCCGGCGATGTCAGCTATATTCGCGCCATGCACCTCCGCCGCGGCCTTCGTCTCTTCGCCCTGGGGGCCCTCGCGACCCTCGTCTTTGGGCCCTCCATCGCCTCTGCCGGCGATGGCACGCACCCGCGCACACCGACACTCTTTGATGATCCGCTGCCGCCCTGCATGACCATCGTCAACCGCAGCGTCGATCCGGTCGCCCAGCTCCACTACACAATCCCCTACGAGGATCTCAAACCCGAGTACGACCCCGACGACATGGCGACCTGGCACGAGGTCGAAGACGGCCGCACCCACCAGTTCGCCGCATTTTGCAGGGACCATTCCCCCCAAGATCCGCTGCCCAATTGGATCGCCAACGCCGACGTCGAAGCCGCCCTCGCCAAGGAGCTCGTCGACCCCGACATCGTCGGCCCCGAGGATGTGCTCGATACCAGCGCCGTCTGGGCACAGTGCTGGCACCGGATCACCGCCGACGACGAGCGCCGGCCGATCACCTTCGCAGAGGCCGCAAAACCTGTTCTATGGGACACTACGGGCCTCGAGATCGGCGGTTACGTCGTCGAGGGCTACACCTGGGAGCCGCAACCGAGCATCTGGTCGTTTCGCAGCGGTGTCATCAAGGTGGTCGATAACGATGACCTCGCCGCCTCGCCGCCGGCGGTCGCGATCGAGAACAATCTAGACCTCACCTACGCCGACCAGGCGGTGCCCCTCGACGTCTGTCACTCGACAACCGACGGCTCGACACTCACCGCCTATTGGTCCTTCACCGACGCCAACAAGATGGAGTGGGTCCCCTTTATCGAGGACCAACCGGTCGTCGGCGACGACTCGACCATCGAATTCATGCCGCCGCCCGAGACCGCTGGCGACAGCGTGATGCTCCGCGTCGACATCACCGATCCGATGGATCGAACCGCCACCGCCTACGGCAATTACACGATCGTCATCATCGACGGCATGGGCGAAACCGGCGATACCTGCGATGGCAGCTTTGTCATCGATCCAGAGTGTGAGACCACCGGCTCCTCTGGATCCACGGGCGACTCGGGTCCCGCGAGCGACGGCTCGAACGACGGCAGCGACGGC
>CAYYUP010000103.1:6010-17879 GCA_964474905.1 uncultured Nannocystis sp.
CAGCGACGGCGACAGCGGCAACAACAGCGACAGCAACAGCTCCAGCGCCGCGAGTGAATCCGGCGCCTCGGCGAGCGGCGGCGGGGACGAGCCGGGCTCCTGCTCCTGTCGACTCGAGGATGCCCGCCCGGCGGCGGCCCTGACCCTGCTCGCACTGCTGATGCTCGGCCGTCGCCGTCGTCGCTAGCAATGTCGACAGGATTCGAGCGACACCTGCTACGAGCAGGATCCACCCGAAATCCCGAAAAATGGCCACTAAACTCGCCCTTGGGCCCCTTTGGCGGCCCTGCGGCCAGTCCCGATAGGGGGCCCACAATGTGCTCCTTCAAATCGCCGTGGAGCCTACACTCCGCGAGCTTCCACACATACGAATGCAGGTGCCGCTTCGAGCTCTGCCGTGTATGCTCCCGGCGCCCGCCGCTCTCCTCTCCCAGGGGAAATTCGTCGGCGTTCTGGCACCCTTGGCTCTCTGGCGATGACCGACGCGACTCCGCTCCCCGATCTCATCTGCGAGCTATGCCGACTCTTTTACGGTCTCGGCTGGGTGAGCGGTACCGGCGGTGGAATCTCCATTCGGGCCGCCGAGGGCATCTATATGGCACCCTCTGGGGTCCAAAAAGAGCGCATGAAGCCCGAGGACATCTACCTCCTCCGCGGCGACAACCTCGATCAGGCAGTGGTTCTCCAGGCGCCACGCGATCCGGGGCTCAAGATAAGCGAGTGTCAACCGCTCTTTTACAACGCCTTCCGCCAGCGCGATGCCGGGGCGGTGATCCACAGCCACTCGATCTGGGCACTGCTCGCCGCTCGCCTCTTCAGCCCCCAGGGCGAGCCCGGCGAGCTGGTCTGCCAGGGCCTGGAGATGCAAAAAGGACTACGGGGCACAGGCTCTCTAGACACTCTGCGGGTGCCTATCATCGCCAATACCGCCCGCGAATCGCAGCTCACAGCGAGCCTAAGCGCGGCGATCGACGCCTATGCAAAGGTCGACGCGGTGCTCGTCGCCGGCCACGGGGTCTACATCTGGGGCACCGATTGGGTCCAGGCGAAGACCCAGGCCGAGTGCTACGACTATCTCTTTCGCGCACTAGTCGAGTCCCAGCGAATGGGCCTGCCGATCGCCCCGCGCACACAGTTAGAAAAACACCCATGAAGCTGAGCTGGCTAAACACCCCCGACTCACCGGTCGACACCACCGAACTCGACCGCATTGGCGTGCTCCACAAACACCTCGAGGTCGATCCCAACGACTATCAACCGGCGATCGATCAGCTGATGAGCGCGCGCGGCTACGTCAGCCAGGACATCATCGAGCTCGACCCCGAGACCCCAGGGCTCGACGAACTCTGCGAAAAGTTCAGGGGTGAACACCTACATAGCGACGACGAAGTCCGCTTTGTGCTCTCCGGCGAAGGGGTCTTTGACCTCCGCTCCGCCGACGACCGCTGGCTCCGGGTCCAGGTAGGCGCCGGCGACCTCCTCGTGGTACCAGCCGGCCTCTACCACCGATTTTTCCTCACCGATCGTCGTCAGATCCGCTGCGTTCGCCTGTTTAAAGACCGCGGCGGCTGGACACCAGAGTACCGAAATGCCGGCTAAAAGCCGCGTAAACCGAAGATTTACCCGCACCCGCACCCGCAATAGCGAGAGAGAGAACTATCCACATCATGTCGACCCAGACCCACACCACGCCCTCCGACCAAAAGGTCAAGGACCTCTCGCTCGCCGACTGGGGGCGCAAAGAGATCCGAATCGCCGAAAAAGAGATGCCAGGGCTGATGTCCCTGCGCGCCAAGCACGGAGCCGCCAAGCCGCTCAAGGGCGCGCGGATCGCTGGCTGCCTCCATATGACGATTCAGACCGCCGTACTGATCGAGACGCTCACCGCCCTGGGCGCTGAGATCCGCTGGTCCTCGTGCAACATCTTCTCCACACAGGACCACGCCGCCGCGGCGATTGCGGTCACGGGTGTGCCGGTCTTCGCCTGGAAGGGCGAAACCGAGGAAGAGTACATTTGGTGTGTCGAACAGACCCTGCGCGGACCCAATGGCTGGGTTCCCAACCTCCTGCTCGACGACGGCGGCGACCTGACCCTGATCGCCCATAAGCCCGAATACGCCGACGTCCTCAGCGAAATCCGCGGCGTCTCCGAAGAGACCACCACTGGGGTGCACCGCCTCTATCACATGGCCCAGGCCGGCGAACTCAAGATCCCCGCGATCAACGTCAATGACTCGGTGACCAAGAGCAAGTTCGACAACCTCTACGGCTGTCGTGAGAGCCTCGCCGACGGCATCAAACGGGCAACCGATGTCATGATGGCCGGCAAAACCGTCGTCGTTTGCGGCTACGGTGATGTCGGTAAGGGCTGCGCCCAGTCGATGCGGGGCTTTGGCTCCCGCGTGCTGATCACCGAGATCGATCCTATCTGCGCGCTTCAGGCGGCGATGGAGGGTTATGAGGTGACGACGATGGAAGAGGCCGCGAGCAAGGGAGACATCTTCGTCACTTCGACCGGCTGCTGCGATGTGATCACCGTCGAGCACATGCGGCAGATGAAGGACGAGTCGATCGTCTGTAATATCGGCCACTTTGACGACGAAATCGAGGTTGCCGGCCTCGAACAAGACCCGACGATCAGCGAAGAGAACGTCAAAAGCGAGGTCGACCGCTTCATCTTTGCCGACGGCCACGCGATCATCCTCCTCGCCCGTGGACGTCTAGTGAATCTCGGCTGTGCTACAGGTCACCCCAGCTTCGTGATGTCGAATTCGTTCACCAATCAGGTGCTCGCCCAGCTCGCGCTCTGGACCGAGTCCGCGAAATACAAGCCTGGTCAGGTCGACGTGCTGCCAAAACACCTCGACGAAGAGGTCGCCCGCCTCCATCTGGGCAAACTCGGCGTCAAACTCACGACCTTGACCGCCAAACAGTCCGACTACCTCAAAATCCCCGCAGAGGGCCCCTACAAACCCGACTACTACCGATACTAGGGCGAACGCGGCGGTTCTCAGGACCTCTCGCCTGCTCTCGTCTGCAAGGACGAGGGCACACGAGATACCCTCCTGCCCGCCGCGCGTCACTCGCGGACCCCGAGAGGCGAGTGAACGACGCGCGATTTTAGGAAAAAAGACCACTGCGGAGACGCAGTGGTCTTTTCTTATTTGCCCCGAAAACGTCGATCATGAGGCCTTAGAGCGGCGCCCGCGAGGGCCTAGGACCTAGGGATCAAGGTAACAGTAAATTATCCTACTCATAGCTATTGACTATTGTAAGTCGTTTAGGCAGATTGCCGCCATGTCGAGGTTCGAGAATACATTCCGAAGCGCTGTCGCCAACGCTGAGCGCGATGTCCTCATCGCTCAGATCCGTGCGAACCCACAAATGACCCTCAGTGAGCTGGGCAAGCTGACTTCTGGTGGTCTTGGCCCACTGCTCAAGGGACTCACCGTTGGTGATCTCCTCCAGGCCGCAGGTGCCGTAATCACCGCAGAGCCCGTCAGGCCCGCAGCAAAGCCCGCGAAGGTCGCAAAGACCCGCGGTCGTCGGCCCGCCAGCGACGTTGCACCCCCCAAGGTGAGCGTTGTCAGGCCGCCGGTCAAGAGCAGCCCCAAGACCTCGGCCGAGGTCGAGACCCGCACGGCGACCGGCCGCGATCGCTATGATCAATCGGTCCTCACCGCGATCCGGGGCTTCGGCAAGCCGATGTCCGCCGAGGAGCTCCGCTCCGAGGTTGGTGGTACCCCGCTCCAGGCCCGCGCCTCGCTCGCTCGCCTGATCAACGCCGGGACCGTCACCTGGGAGGGCAAGGCCCGCGGTACCCGTTACAGCCTGATCGAGGGCTAAAGCCCCCGTCTGAGCTGGGACAAACATTCATCCAACTGAGCGGCTTCGACTGCTTGCCGGGGACTTTAGGTAGTCCTCCGCAGGTAGCCGGGGTCGCTCATTACGTTCTCCAGACCGTTTCCGCTCAACCTACCATAGCTTACATTCCACGAGTGCTGCCCCCGGACTGCAGATAGGTTCAGGAACACTGCGGGATTCGCGTCGGCCTGCCATGCAGTGGTTCTCCCGCGGCCGCTACCGTGCTAGGAGAGGCGCAATGTCGATCCCGGCCCGCCCCACCCCCGAGTACCACGCGCTCCTCGTCGACACGGTAAAGACGCTCGCGATCGATGCCGTGCAACAGGCGAACTCAGGGCACCCTGGAATGCCCATGGGTGCCGCGAATATGGCAGTGACCCTGTGGACACGCTTCCTACACCACGACCCTCAGGATCCGAGCTGGCCCGATCGCGATCGTTTCATTCTCAGCGCTGGCCACGGCTCGATGCTGCTCTATGCGCTGCTCCACTTGAGCGGCTACGATCTTCCCCTAGAGGAACTCCGCCGCTTTCGGCAATGGGGCTCCAAGACCCCCGGCCACCCCGAGTTTGGCCATACTACCGGCGTTGAGGTGACCACCGGACCGCTCGGCACAGGCTTCGCCACCGGGGTCGGGATGGCGATCGCTGAGCGCTGGATGGCCGCCCGCTTCAATCGTCCGGGTCATCAAGTGATCGGTCATTTCACCTATGGGATCGTCTCAGACGGCGATCTCATGGAGGGGATCTCTGCGGAGGCGGCGAGCCTCGCCGGCCACCTGGGCCTCGGAAAGCTGGTCTTCCTCTACGACGATAACCAGATCTCGATCGACGGCTCGACCGAACTCTCGTTCACCGAGGACACGGTCGCGCGCTTCGCCGCCTACGGCTGGCAAGTCGCCCGGGTCGACGGCCACGACCCAGAGGCGGTCGCGGCCGCGATCGAGGCCGCCCGTGCCGATACCGGCCGTCCGAGCCTGATCGCCTGCCGCACCGTGATCGGCCAGGGATCCCCCCATAAGGCCGGCAAAAGCAGCTCCCACGGCGCCCCGCTCGGCGTCGACGAGATCGCTGCGACCAAGACCGCCATGAATTGGCCGCTCGAGCCTACATTCTATGTACCGCCGACGATCATTACGGGTCAGCGCGAGGCCGCCAAAGAGCTCGGCCGCAGACGCCTCAATTGGCAGGAGTCGATGGATCGTTACCGCGCAGCCGAGCCCGCCCTGGCCGCCGAACTCGATGCACTGCTCGCCGGTAAGACCCCCAAAGCTGCGCTCGATTCGATCCCCGAATTTGAGATCGGTGCCAGCCTCGCGAGCCGCAAAGCCGGAGCGGCGATCCTCAAGGCGCTTGTCCAGCACCACCCGACGCTCATCGGCGGCTCCGCCGACCTCGCCGGCTCCAACGGCGTGGCCCTCGCTGGACCCGCCCAGTCGGCGAGCGAGCACGGCGCAAACATCATCCATTTCGGAGTCCGCGAGCACGCGATGGCGGCGATCGCAAATGGCCTGGCGCTCCACGGCATGCGCCCCTACGTCGCCACTTTCCTGGTCTTCTCCGACTTTATGCGCGGCGCCGTGCGGCTGGCGGCGCTGATGCGCCTGCCGGTGATCTTTATCCTCAGCCACGATTCGTTCTGGGTCGGCGAGGACGGCCCGACGCACCAGCCCATCGAGCATGCGATGGCCCTGCGTCTGATCCCCGATCTCTACGTGATCCGCCCCGGCGACGCTCGCGAGACCGCCGCGGCCTGGCGCCTGGCCCTAGCACGCGGCATCGGCGATGGACCCACCGCCATCCTGGTCACCCGCCAAAACCTGCCGACACTCGCCGAGTCGTCGACCGATCTCACCCGCGGAGCTTATGTGCTCTGGGAGCCCGAGGGCGTGGCAACAGACAAGCTCGACGGTCTATTAATAGCGACCGGCTCTGAACTCTCGCTGGCGCTCACTGCCGCCAAGAGCCTGCAGCTCCGCGGCAAGGCGCTGCGCGTGGTGTCGATGCCCTGTTGGGAGGCATTTGAGGCCCAGCCGCAGGCTTACCGCGACTCCGTGCTGCCGCCGGAGCTGCGCCGCCGTCTCTCCGTCGAAGCTGGCACCACGCTCGGCTGGGGCCGCTACGCCGACGACCATCACGGCATCGATCACTTCGGCGCATCCGCCCCCGGTGCCGAACTCGCAGAACGCTTTGGCTTCACCGCCGAAGCTATCAGCGCGCACTTCCTCGCCCTCGACTAGCCGAGCCGCAGTGCACATTGGCGGGTTCGACTAGTCGAGCCCGCCGTGGGCAGAGAGCCAGCTGCGGATCTCCGCGCGCTCCGACACAAAACCCTCGCCGCAAGCACTGGACTCAAAGACCTGAAGCGCCGTAAGCGCATTCGCCCGAGCGCGCCCCTCGTAGCCGGCAGCACTTTGGAGCTGCGCGCGGATCCAAAGAAAATCCGCCTGCCGATCACCCCGCAAACTCTCTGGGTATTGGCTCTCCAGGGCTGCGAGGCTGCTGAGACCCATCCCCGGCTGACCCCGCATGAGCGCGAGCCGGGCGTCGTAGAGCGCGTACGCGGCGAAGTACCCGCCAAAGACCTGCTCCCTCGCAAAAAGCTCCTGGAGCCCGCGTTGCAAGTACTCCTCTGCCGTGTCGAGGTCACCGCGCCCTAACGCGAGCTTCACAAGCACACCCTTGTAAAAGACCACAAAGCCGTCCTCGTGGGCATCCTCGGCCGCCGCGAGCACGAGCATTTCCTCTGCCCGCTCGAAATTCCGACGATCGATCTCCACGCTGGCAATCATCAGATAGAGGCTGTTGCGCCACGCATGCTCCCGCCGGGTATCAGCCCCCTCGATCGCCAGCGCGGCGTTGTAGTTCAGGACGGCAGCCCGCCGATTCCCACAATGCTCTAGGGCGTTTCCGAGCAACATCCGAGATTGAGTGGTCTCCGAGTGCTCTTCCCCCATCAGCTCTCGACAGAGCGCCAAGACCCGAGTCGCCCCCCTCAGAGCACCCCTGGTATCGCCCGAGTACTGGTTGATGAGCGCGAGGCTCCGCAGGGCCCGCAATACCCGCGGGTGCTGCGGCCCGAGCTCACGCTCCCAGATCTCCAGGGCATCACCGACGAGCGAGCGCGCCTGGTCGTAGCGCTCGAGGCTCCCAGCGCTCGCCCCGAGGTTGTAGAGCGCATCCCCCACAAGGAACGAACTCGCATCGACATGCCGCCGCAACCGCAACACCTCTTCGTGCACAACGAGCGACTCCTCTAATCGCGAGGTCCGCCGCAGGGCGTTGCCGTAGTTGGTCATGAGCATCGCAAGCACACTCTCGCCCACATGATTCAGCTCGCCGGACCGCGTAATCGCCGCACCGCCGATGCCGTACCAGAGCTCCAGCTCCTCCGGGTCGTCGCTTAGCAGGCCCAGCTTGTCGGCGGCGAGCCGAGCGAAGGCGATGTCATCACCGATCCGCAGCGTCGCCTTCAGGGCCCGCCCCAGCCACTCCGGCGTATCGCTGCGACCATCGATGTAAGTCGAGTGCGCTCGCTCGGCCACGGCCCGAGCCTCGAGCGCAGGGGCCCCGAGCCCGTCGAGCCCCGCGAGCGCATGGTCGTAGCGCTCGATCGCCTCGTCGTACTTGCCGGCGCGATGGAAGCGACTCCCGTCGTTGAGCTCAGCCTCGAGCGCGTCGAGCTCAGGTGAATGCGGGCTGCCCTTGGCCGCCGCAGCGAGCACCTCCGCAGGATCACAGCGCCGCGGATCCGGGAGGTCGCGGACCAAGGCGATCGCATGGTCGACAATTTTTTTATCGGCCTCGCCAAGGAAACCCAACAGACGATCCAACTCACCGAGCTGGCGCCCGAGACAGGCGACCCGCAGGGCCAGGATCTCCTCGGAGAACTCCGCGCTGTGATGGGTCTGTTCGCAGGCCTGACGGCGGGCGTCGACCCAGGCCTCGGCGGCATCGTCAATGCCTGCCTGCGCCCGCAGCCAGGTCTCCGCCGCGTGCACGACCCCGGTCGATTCAAAGGCCTCGCGCAGCCCAGCTTGACGCTGGTCCGACCAAATGCCAGCCACCTCTGCAGCGCCGCCGCCGCAGCTCACAGGATCCTCCGTAACCCACAAAACCGTCGCAGTGATCGCGCCCAGCACCGCCACCGCAACCGCCGAGATCCAGAGCTTGCTCCGCGAGGCGACAAGCGGGCAGAGTTCGGCCAGTATCACCGCCATCGACGGCGGCCGGTCCTCAGCCTGCCCCTGGAGGCCCCGGCGGAGCAGCGCTTCGAGCCGGCGCGGCCCCGTGGAGCGCGGCGGCGGTATCAGCTCCCCCCCTGCGATCGCCACGTAGAGTTCGGCCACGCTCTTCCCCTTGAAGGGGTGCTGGTCGTAGAGCGCCTCGTAAAGCGCGACACAAAACGCAAAGATGTCGGCAGCCGCTGTGATCTCGCCCCCGACCATCTGCTCGGGGGCCATGTAGGCCGGCGTTCCCATCACCGATCCGGCCGCTGTGAGCGTGCCTGCGGAGTCCAGACAGGAGGTCGAGAGATCCCCCCGCGGAGCCGCCTGCGGCGAGCTAGAGGCCGCTGCAAGGCCAAAATCACCGACGCAGATCCGCCCGCTCGCAGCGACCATCACGTTCTCGGGCTTAAAGTCGCGGTGCACGATGCCCGCTTCGTGGGCGGCGAGAAGACCCCGCCCAGCCTCGATAAACGCGACCACGATCTCCTGCCAGCTCCGCGGACGCTCGGCCAGCCATTCGCGGAGATCCTGACCATCGATCAGCTCCATCGCGACAAAGAGGCTGCCGCCGAGAACCCCGACGTCGTGCACCGTAACGACATTTACGTGGGCGAGACGAGCCATCGCTTGGGCCTCGCGCAGGAGCCGCTGCGAGCCGATGCTCGGATCCCCGGCGCCTACACTGGAGTGCAACATCTTGATCGCGACTCGCCGATCGAGATCAGGATCGTGCGCCAGGTACACCGTGCCCATGCCACCGGCGCCGAGCTTGCCCTCGATCCGGTAACGACCGACGCGATCGCCAGCGGCCAACTGCACGGGCTCACTCCGCCCCGGAACCCCGTCCTTGGCGATCAACGTGCGCACATCGCTGCCGACCCTCGTCGGCCCCGCGCTCACCTCCGGTGGAAGGGCCATCGCCCAACAGAGTAGCCACCAGCCGCCGCCCTCCGGTCAAGCAAGACCGAGATCAGCCCGTCGCGTCCGCAGACAGGTCGCGATCACACAAACCCGGCACCGCCACCGCGTCTCCCCACAAATTGCCCCGAGGGCTGTCCTCCCCCCCCAGGAGCGACGGTTAGGCTGCCCGCCAGCCGATGTTCGCGTGCGCACGGTCACGCCCTCTGCACTGGCCAAGTTCGCCTCCGCTGATGCCCAGGCCCCCTCTGTGTGGCATTCTCCGCGCGCCCGTAAACCGGGAATCACACGCAGGTTCGGCCCCAGCAACGCTGGATTCGAGCCGCATTCGTCCAACTGATCAGACATCTAGATACGGCAAGCTCATGGAACTCGCGAACGTCCGAAACATCGGTATCTCCGCTCACATCGATTCGGGCAAGACGACCCTGACTGAGCGCATCCTCTTTTACACCGGTCGAATCCACAAGATCAGTGAGGTCAGAGGCAAGACCGAAGACGGCGCGACCATGGACTCGATGGAGCTCGAGAAGGAGCGCGGCATCACCATCCAGTCGGCCGCCACCTTCGTCGAGTGGAAAAATTACACGATCAACATCATCGATACGCCCGGACACGTCGACTTCACCGTCGAGGTTGAGCGCGCGTTGGCCGTGCTCGACGGCGCCATCCTGGTGCTCTGCGCAGTCGGTGGTGTGCAGTCGCAGTCGATCACCGTCGACCGGCAGATGCGGCGCTACAGCGTGCCCCGCGTCGCCTTTATCAACAAGATGGACCGCTCCGGCGCCGACGCCTTCAAGGTCACCCAGGCGCTCCGCGACAAGCTCCGCCACAACGCCGTGCTGGTCACCTATCCGATCGGCGCCGAAGACGAGTTTGAGGGTGTCGTCGATCTCATCGAGCGCAAGGCGATGTACTTCGACGGCGAGAACGGCGAAGACCTGCGCGTCGAAGAGGTGCCCGAAGAGCTCAAGGACGCAGTCGAGGAGTACCGCGAGCGCCTAGTCGAAGTGATCAGCGACTTCGACGACAGCATCGCCGAGATGTACCTCGAGGGCCAGGCCGCCGATGTCACGCCCGAGCAGCTCTACCCGGTGATCCGCAGTGCAACGCTCTCGCTCGAGCTGACCCCCGTCTTTGTCGGCTCGGCCTTCAAAAACAAGGGCGTGCAGCACCTCCTGGACGGCGTCGGTCGCTTCCTGCCAAACCCCACCGAGGTCATCAACAAGGCTTTCGACGGCGACCAGGACAACCTCCAGATCGACCTAGAGACCCGCAACGACGCACCGATGTGCTCCCTCGCCTTCAAGCTCGAGGACGGCAAGTACGGCCAGCTCACCTACATCCGCATCTACCAGGGCACGGTCGCCAAAAGCGACACGATCTACAACGCCCGCACCGGTAAAAAGGTGAAGGTCGGTCGCCTGGTGCGCATGCACTCCAACGAGATGGTCGAGATCGACAATGCCGGCGCAGGCGACATCATCGCCCTCTTCGGCGTCGACTGTGCCAGCGGCGATACCTTCACCGACGGCAAGCGCAACTACTCGATGCGCTCGATGTTCGTGCCCCAGCCGGTCATCTCCTACTCGATCCAGCCCAAGAACAAGACCAACCTGGGCAACTTCTCAAAGGCGCTCAACCGCTTCGCCAAAGAGGACCCGACCTTCCGCGTCTCCCGCGACGACGAGTCGGGCGAGACCCTGATCGCCGGCATGGGCGAGCTGCACCTGGACGTGTACATCGAGCGCATGCGCCGTGAGTACAAGGTCGACACCATCGTCGGCGAACCACAGGTCGCCTACCGCGAGACAATCACCCGCGAGACGCCCTTCATGTACACGCATAAAAAGCAGACCGGCGGCTCCGGCCAGTACGCGAAGATCGGCGGCACCATGCGGCCGCTGCCCGAGGACTCCGAGATCAAGGAGTACAACTTCATCGACAAAATCGTCGGCGGCAAAATCCCCCGCGAATACATCTCCTCCTGTAACAACGGCTTCAAGCAGGGCATGACAAAGGGCGTGCTCATCGGCTTCCCAGTCGTCGACGTCGAGATGGAGATCAACGACGGTGGCTCCCACCAGGTCGACTCCAGCGATATGGCCTTCACGATCGCCGCCCGCGCGGCCTTCAAAGAGACCATGGGAAAAGCCGGCCCAGTGTTGCTTGAGCCGCTGATGAAAGTCGTCGTCGAGACCCCAGAGGAGTTCCAGGGCACCGTGCAGGGCACACTCATCCGCCGCCGTGGCAATATCGTCGGCTCCGATACCCATGCCGGCACCGCCGCAATCGAAGCCCACATCCCGCTCGCCGAGATGTTCGGCTACTCTACCGAACTCCGCTCGTGCACCCAGGGTAAGGCCGAGTTCTCGATGGAGTTCGAGCGCTACGCTCAGGTGCCCAAGAGCATCCAAGAGGACCTGATGAAGAAGTACAAGAACGGTAAGCGCATCGAATAAACGAGACTCGTACGAGCCTCGCAAGACCGGTGCCGGCCTCGTGGGGCTGGCGACAGTCGAACTAGAAAAATGAACCCCGGAGCAGCTGGCTGCCCGGGGTTCTTTTTTGTTTGGACTCGGTTGTTCTGCTTGCTTGCTTGCTTGCTTGCCTACTTGCTTGCAGACGATCGCTGGGATGCTCTTCGGCGGACAAGAGAGGACAAAAGCCGCACGCGTTGGGGAGAAGTGGAGGCCGTGTCGGAGGCCGGACAAGGAGGGCATCACTCTCTCAGACAGGTCGGAACGCGCGTCGACCCCTAAAGGGGCCGATGCACGTCCTAGACTCCCTCGCGATGCCCTCCTCGCCCGTCCCAGCGAGACGTCCTCCACACGGTGGAGTAGAGAGCCGGCGAATGTG
>CAYYUP010000104.1:0-17632 GCA_964474905.1 uncultured Nannocystis sp.
TTGCGACCAGGTCGTGAGTATCGGCTTGGATGATCTTTGCGTCGACGATCTCGCCGGCCTCAGCGCTGCCGTCGGTGAGGATCACTTTGCCGTCGATACCGGGAGCTTGGCCTTCGTGACGGCCGTCGAGGAGGTGCTCGCTCTCTTCGCTGACACCGTCGATCATCACCGGGAGAACGCGGCCGATCATCTCTTGGTGCTTGCGCGTTCGGATCTCATCCTGGAGTTCGAGCAGGGCGAGACGGCGTTCGTCAGCGATGTCGGGGTCGACCCGATTTGGTAGCAGAGCCGCTGCGGTGCCATCTTCCCGTGACCACGGAAAAACACCCAGGTGGTCGATCTGCCCCTCCTCGACAAAATTGTAGAGGCGGCGGAAGGCGTCTTCGGTCTCTCCGGGGTGACCCACGAGCAGGGTCGTACGCAGGTAGATGTAGTTCGACTTGGCGCGCAGGCGGTCGACCATCGTGCGCACGACCTTCTCGGTGTAGCCGCGACGCATCCTCCGGAGCACCTCAGTGTCGATGTGCTGGAGCGGAACATCGAGGTACGAGGCGACCTTGGGGTGGTCTGCGATGCGGTCGATAAGGCCGTCGGTGACGGTGGTCGGGAAGGCGTAGTGCAGGCGGATCCAGCGGAGCCCGTCGATCGCACCGAGGGCGTCAAGCAGGCCCTCGAGGGTGGGTTTGTCCTCGAGATCGGTGCCGTAGGTCGTGAGGTCTTGCGCGACCAGACAGATCTCTCGGGTGCCCAGACTGATGAGGTGGTGGACCTCGGCGACCAGCGAGGCGATCGTGCGGCTGCGCTGCGGACCGCGAAGCTTGGGGATGATGCAGAAGGCGCAGGGACGATCACAGCCCTCGGCGATCTTGACGTAGGCGGCGTGGGGGCGGCCGCTGACCTGGCGGAGGGTATTGTGGTCGTAGAGATAGGAGCGACGGCTCAGGGGTGTTACGGCGAGGCGACCGGCGCTGCCCTCGAGGACTTTTTCAAGGCCGAGCATGTCGGCGGAGCCGAGGATGTGATCGACCTCGGGGATCTCGCGGGCGAGGTCGTCGGGGTAGCGCTGGCTGAGGCATCCGGCGACGACCAGGCGCTTGCGCGGTCCAGAGCCGTGCTTCTTGACCTGCGCGAGTTCTAGGATCGTATCGATCGATTCTTCTTTGGCATCGTCGATGAAGCCGCAGGTATTGACGACCAACGTATCGGCCTCCTCGGCACTGCCGACGAGTACATGACCGCGGGCGCGGACGAGGCCGAGCATCACCTCGGTATCGACCTGGTTCTTCGGACATCCGAGGGAGACGAAGTAGACCTTCTTGGGGGTGTGCTCGGACTCAGGCATAGCGCGGGCGGATGGGAGCACGCTCGCGTCACGCGGTCAACCGGGTGCGCTACCAAGGGCGCGTCTGGGGAGACCTGCAAGGGCTCAGGCGAGGCGACCCATGGCTGCGCCGAGCAGGCTCTCGGGCAGTTCGCCGGTCCGCTGGAAGCTGCGCATGTGGAGGATCGGACGGGAGCCAACCGCCGCGATGGTCTCGCCACCGAGACGTTCGAGGTATTTGCGGGGCTCGAAGGCGCTGAGATCTGGGGCTTTGCGGTGGATCCGGTCGAGCAGGTCGAAGAGCGCATCGATGGTGTTCATCTTCATGTAGGGGCAGGTTGCGCAGCCGCCTGCGCTCGAGCAGCCCTCCCCACCGGAGACACCCGGCACCACCGGCAGATCGCGATCCTCGGTGATCGCCAGGGCATCGCTGGCGACCGGAAAGATGATCTCTGCGGTGACATGAGGATGCCGTGCCAGGGTCGGACGCAGGTCGTGCACGATCGCCGTGACCATGCCGGCCTCTGTTCCGAGCACAAAACGCAGACGCTGCTCCTGCGAACGGCTGCCCGCCTCTTCGACCTTTGTGCGGATATAGCTGAGGATGTCCGAGGTCGACCCGACGACGCCGTGGCCGCTCTCGCGGGCCTCCAGGGCGAGCCCAAACATCTCCCCAGGGACCTCTAGATGGGCCGTGATGTGGGTATCGTCGCCGTAGTCCCGGCGGATTCTGGCGACGACCTCGGCCCCGAACATGTGGTGAACGATGCAGGTGCCGGCCTCAAAGTAGTGGAATCGTTTGCGCAGGCGGTTGATCGAGCGTTGATCATGGGCCGGGTGCAGGGCGGCGATCGTCGCGTTATCCATGGCAGAGATTGCCCTCAGCATGTTCGCGAGGTTTTCTCCCATGTAGGTGTCCGGGCCAAACCACAGGTTTATCTCGGGCTCCTGAGCAAAGGCCTGCAACACCGTGCGCAGCACGTTGGACGAGGTGCAGGTGATCGTCGGCACCTTGAGGTGGGCGTGCGCCTTTGTTCGCAGGCTGGTGTTGATGTAGACAACGTGCACCGAATTTGGGGTCGACGCGGCGCGCTCCAGGTAGGCGCCATAGGCGATGGCCTCGGCGGACGCGGCGAGAGAGCAACCGATCGACTCTTGGCGCACACGGTAGACGCCGACATCGTTGTGGCCGGCTGCGTCGAGCATCGCTCGCACGTTCTCCGACATAAAGTCGACGCCCAGGACCGCGATGCTAGTCGCGCCGGCCTCGGCCATCGCGATCGCTCGATCGGCCATCGCGAGCGAATCGGAGATGTGGATGTGAGGCCAATCAGCGCCGTAGAGCACGCCCTGGAGCTCTGGGTCCATGTAAAAGTGGGCGACGACGCCGGCCTGCGTCGCCGCTAGGCGCTCGCGGAGACCGACTAGGGTCTCAGGATCGGGATCGAAGAAGTCGGCCTGAGCCTCCGCAAAAGCGCCTTGAGCGGCGATGGAGTCGGCCCGCAGGAGCAGCGCGGGAAAGCTGGTCATGGGCCCCAAACCCTAGCAGGCCAGTGCCGAATCTGATCGCTAGTTCGGCATCTTGGTGCCCATCTTGTTCTTCTTGCAGGCACCGCCGGCCTTGGCGAAGCCCGCTTCGCGGAGGTCGTGGCCGGTTGGGCCCTCGCCGAGAGCGATCCGCGAGGTTTCGCCATGCCCGGGTCCGAGGATATCGCGCAGGTAGGCGTTGTACTCGAACGTATCGGAGTGCTCGGCTGTGTGGCACTCGCGGCAAAGTTCGGCGGGTGCTTCGCGGCGGATCGCGTTGGGTTTGTCCTCGAGCTCGGGCTCGTCGATGTGAAAACTACCCGGGCCGTGGCACTGCTCACACTGCACCGACTGCAGGTCGTGGTTCTCGACGACCTCGGATCCCCCGGGCTTGCGGAAGCCGGTGACATGGCAGCCGACGCAGCTCAGATCGAACTGCTTGTTGTCGTCGACCAGTGTTTTGTAGGCGCCGGCGTGGCGGGTTGTCTTCCAGAACTCGTAGGCCTCGTCGTGGCAGGTCTCGCACTCGTCGATGCCGACGTAGCGGGGGTCTCCCTCGGCGGGCTCGGGCGGCGTGACTCCGGCAAAGCGGGCGTGGTTTTGTTCGGCGACCCAGGCATCGTAGGCCTCGAGTGCGCTCGCGGCTCGCTCATCGCTCTGGAGCTTGCAGGTGACCTTGACCTGATTAAAAATCGCCGTAGCGGGGCCCTTTGCGGGGGCGTTCTTGGCGAGCGAACTCTTGAGGCGTTGGCGCTCGGCCTCGAGATTTTGGATGAAACCAGGGTCCGCATCGGGATCGCTCTGGAATTTTTTGAGGCGTTCTTCGACGCGCACAAGCTCGCTCTCGATGGTTGCTCGGGGTGGCACTACGGTCCACAGCTCGGGCCTGGGCAGCGCCTGTCCAGGCTTGTGCTCGATCGTCAGGCGCAGGTGGGTGATCGTCTGAGCCTGTTCGCCGGGTTCGAGGATCCAGGTGTCGCCGATCCTGGCTGCGGGCGTGCCAAGACGGGATCGGTCCCCGCTGCCGATGAGGTCGACGATCGCGATGTCGATGCCTGGCAGCTCGCGGACGAGGGCTTCGACGGCGGGCCGCTCGGCGTGGAGCTGGACGATGACGAGATCTGCTCCGGCTTTGCGCATCGCGGAGATCTCTTCGGCGAGTCCTTCTTTTAAAGGGCGAAGCCCTGGAATTGTCTTGGCGCCCGGAGCGTTTGGATCGATCGCTGTGGTGATGCCGATGGTGCCGCCTGCTGCAGGGACCAGTCGGTGAGAAGTGGCGCCCAGGCCCTCACGGGTCGCGCTGTCGACGTTTGCAAGCGTGCGGGGCAGGGACCAGCTCTTGAGCGCAGCCTTGCCCTCGGGAGAGGATAGATCTGTGGGTCCGACGCCCGATGCGAGGTGATCTCCGAGGGCTGAGAAGCGCTTCTGAAGTAGTGCAGCCCGCTCCTTTGCCTGGGCCCAGCCGGCTTCGTCGGTCGGTGCTTCGGGCCCGTCGGGTGCTGGAAAGAGGAACGAACCGGGTTCGAGGACCAAGCGTGTCGCCGCGCTGGAGTTGTTCTCGATGTAGCCGAACGCGTAGTTGAGGCCGCCCAGGGGCTCTGTGGTGCAGCCACAGGGGGAGATCGTGCCCAGCATGCGGCCGAAGACGAAGAGGTCGATGACCTCGTGAACCGCGGTCGCCTCGGTTTCTGGCACGGTCGGACCGACCGAGGGGGGATCGCATGAGCCGCAGGCGGCGCCCAGTGTGAGGAGGGTCGCGGCCGCGCTTCTCGCTAGCCACTGCATCGTCTCGTAGATCGGCGTGCGCATCAGTTACTCTGCCCGTCGTTCAGAGGCACTGGCCGCGGCCCGCCTCAACAACTCAGCGTTCAAATCGGCTGAAGCTGACGGGGGGAGGATGCACCGGCGGAGTCGCCTCGTCGACCCCCGTCCGGCTTGACCCGTCACTCCGCGGCAGTTAGCCTCTCGCCCCCTATTGACCCGTCCGCATCTCGCAAGGTTTTAAAGACATCATGGCCGTCCGGATCAGGCTCGCCCGCATGGGCTCCAAGAAAAAACCCTACTACCGCATCGTCGCGGCGGACTCTCATAGCCCGCGCGACGGACGCTTTCTCGACCGCATCGGGACCTACAACCCGATGATCGAAGAGATCATCATCAACGACGAGCGACTCAACTACTGGAGTGGAGTCGGTGCCCTGCCAACGACGACCGTTGCGCGCTTGATCCGCAAGTATCGCAAGGCCGCCGCTCCGGCGCCGGTCTAGGTCGCCCGCAGCCGAGAGGCTCCTCTCTCAGGCTGCGACTTTTGCCGAGGCGTCCCCGGTGTGAAATGCTCTAGGCTGGGTCCAAGGCCCAAGCCCTCACACGTGCTCTTCACTCCCCGCTCCTGCCCCGGAGGCCTACTATGCGCTCCTCTGATCCCAGTATCTCCCTTAAGGAACTCGCTACGTTTCTCGCCCGTGCCCTCGTCGACAAACCCGACGAGGTCCACGTCACCGAGATCTCTGGCGAGCAGACCGTCGTTCTCGAACTACGAGTCGCCCGCGAGGATCTCGGTAAGGTGATCGGCAAGCAGGGTCGTACGGTCAAGGCGATGCGAGCGATTCTCAGCGCGGCCTCCGCGAAGCTGCGCAAGCGAGCTGAACTCGAGATCCTCGAATAGCCCGCGGGCGATGACTGAGAGCAAACACACACTCGTGGTCGCTCGAGTCACCGCCCCTCACGGGATTCGCGGTGCTCTACGGGCAAAGCTACACGATCCGAAGTCGACCAGTCTTGTGGTGGGCCGCCAGGTCCAGATCGGGACCGACGGACCGACGATGACGCTCGAGGGCGTCAACCCTGTGCCCGGTAAGGACTTTGTCCGTCTCCGGCTGCGCGGTGTTCGAACTCGCGACGAGGCCGAGGCGCTGCGTGGGTGTGATCTGCTCGTGGATCGAGAGCACCTGCCGCCGCTTCAGGAGGACGAATTTTACCTCGCCGATGTGATCGGTTTACCCGTCGAGCGCCTGAGCCAGGCCGGCGAGGTGCAGCCCTTGGGTACGATCGTTGGCTTGACCAGCAATCGCGCGCAGGACCTCTTTGAGATCGAGTGGATAGGCGCTGGAGGTGGGCGCAAGCGTTGGCTCATGCCGGTGATCCCCCAGTTTATCGAATCGCTCAGCGACGATCGCCTGCGCGTCGACCTGCCGATTGGAATGCTGCCTCCCGAGCTCGAACCGGAAGGCGCGGAAGAGCTGCCTGAAGGCGAAGAGTCGGTTAAGCGTGAGCGCAACGGAGAAGCGTGAGCGCGGGCCTCACATTTGAGGTCTTTACCCTCTTTCCCGAGGCGATCCAGTCGTTCCTTGCCGCCGGTCTGATCGGCAAAGCGCTGGCCCAAGAACTGGTCGCGGTGCACTGCACGGACTATCGAGACTTCACCGACGACCGCCATCGGAGCGTCGATGATTCTCCTTACGGTGGTGGTGCGGGCATGGTCATGAAGATCGAGCCGGTGGTCGCTGCTCTTGAGGCTGTCACCGCTGCACGCGGGCCAATGCACCGGATTTTGGTGACCCCGTCGGCGCCGCGTTTTGACCAACGCACGGCGGAGCGACTCGCCACGAAGCCCCGATTGGGGCTGCTCTGCGGGCGCTACGAGGGCATTGACGATCGTGTGCGCGAGTCCTTTGTCGACGAGTGCCTGTCGATCGGCGATTTTGTGCTCAACGGTGGCGAGGTCGCGGCGCTGACGATCATCGAGGCGGTCGCGCGGCTCCGGGAGGGGGTGCTCGGCAATCCTGAGTCGGTCGTCGGAGAGAGCTTCGGGCTCGCAGGGCGCGGTCCCTGGCTAGAGCATCCCCACTACACCCGCCCTGTAGATTTTCGCGGTCTCGAAGTGCCGGCTCTGTTGATGAGCGGAAATCATCCTGCAATCACCCGTTGGCGTGCGGAGCAGGCCTGCCGTAGGACTTGGGCGTTGCGTCCGGACCTGCGCGCGGGGGGTACGTGCGGGTCTGAGCCGCGCCTGGCCGAGGATCGGCAGGTGATTCTCGCTTTTGCTGACGGTCCCCAGCTCGAGGCTTCAGGAGATCTCCTCAACAATCTGCGTGAGTCATTCGAATTACCGATCGCACTGATCGGTCGGCGTGCTCCAGGGCTGCCCGGGGAAACGGCCGACTTGCGAGTTCGAGACCTCAGAGATCTGCGTCGCCAGGTTCGCCGCAGGTACGGCGAGCGGCCGCAGGTCGTCGCACTTGTCGGTGAAGGCAGCGGCTCGGAGGTGATCCATGAGCCCGGCCTGCTCCTCGATGTGCTCGCACTTCGGACGAATTCTGGGAGTACGCAGCCCGTGGTGTTGCTCGTTGCAGGGCAACAGGAGCAGCTTGGCGACTTGGATGCGGCATTCGCGCCGTTGCTCAGCTCACCGTGCCAAAAAGGATTAGAGCTTGCACAGACCGCGCAGATGATCGAATCTTCGCAGCCCCAGACGGCTGCGGGTATTGAGGCGCTCATCGTCGCTGCGCTCCGCCGGTTGCGGCCACTTCGTCTTCCGTGAACGCCTGCACCGCGTTTCACTCGATTTCCCAGACCTCCAGATTTGATCTTCGATCACGAGCCTCTGCCATGAGCCACCACCACCCGATCATCGCCGCCATCGAGAATTCCTACGATCGTAAGGACATCCCAGAATTTCGTTCGGGCGACACGATCCGCGTGCATGCACGGATCTCAGAGGGCGGCAAAGAGCGCGTCCAGGTCTTCCAAGGCGTGTGCATTCGTAGGCGGCGCAACGGAGCGCGCAGCACCTTCACGGTTCGCAAGATCTCCCACGGTATCGGCGTCGAGCGTGTGTGGCCGATCAACTCGCCGCGCGTCACCAAGATCGAGCTGGTGAGTCGTGGTCGTGTACGCCGCGCCAAGCTCTACTACCTGCGCACTCTTCGGGGCAATGCCGCACGTATTCGCGAGAAGATCGGCGATTACCCGAGCAACATCGCAGCTGGCTTCAGCAAGGCCAAGAACCGCTAATTCGGGCGAAACGACAGATGGCAGGGCGAACCACGCGAGAGCGTGGACGTGCTGCCGAGCAGGAGGCCGCGAGATTCCTTGAATCACGCGGCCTCTCTGTCGTTGAGCGCAACGTCGAGATCGGTGGTGCCGAGCTCGACCTTATCGCGATCATGCAGGATTCGACGGAGACCCAGACGCTCGTCTTTGTCGAGGTTCGGAGCCGGGCAGACGAGCGTGCTGGCTCACCGATCGAGACGATCAACCGCCGCAAGCGGGCTCGCGTGCTGCGTGCGGCGACCGCATGGTTGGTCGCTCGAGGTCTCTGGGAGCGTGTGGCCGTCCGCTTTGATGTCATCGGCATCACCTACGACGACGGAGCTGGATCAGGTCCTGAGAACGAAAGAACCCCGCGGATCGAGTGGATCCCCGGGGCCTTTGACGTTGATGACGCCTGAACTGGATTTTACATGGTATCGCCAGCGGTCGCGGTCATGCCTGCCGTTGGGTCAGCCTCGTCCGAGCCGCACATGATCTTGCCGTCGGCACAGTCGCTCGCGAGCTGCTTGACGGTCGCTTCGGAGAGGTCGTCCTCGCATACGCAGAGACGCTCACAGCAGAACTCGCCGAGCTGTTGGATGATCACACACTTAAAGGCGCCGACGCAGGATGTATCGTCGGAGAGCACCTTGTCGGTTGGGCCACCGTCGGCGCAGTCAGAGTCGGATTCGCAGCGCTTTGAGCACATCGAACGCCTGAGCACGTAGGTGAGGGAGAGTTCGCACTTTCCGTCGACGCAGGCGAAGCGGGCTGCGCCTGGGTCGACCTTGTTGCACTCGGTGCTGTCAGTGCAGGCGGCCTCTGGGGCCTTCTCTTCGTCTGCGTAGATGCAGAGGAGATCGTTGCAGCTGAGCGCTGGGAACGTGACGAGTTTACTGTCTGGGGGCTCAACGCTGCCGTGGTTACAGGGCGCACCGAGGTCAGCCTGAGGACAGGCTCCGAGCAGCGGAATCAAGAGGAGGGCACCCGCGGCTTTCGCAGCACTGCGGAGAGAAACGGGCATGCGGATCGCTGGCATGGAGGTCTCGCCTAAAGGAGTTGAGAACATGAAAGAAGCGATTGGCCTGTTGGGGCCCGGAGCGACGCTCCGACTCGCGTTCGAGAGAGTACCTGTTGGTGTGGACTGAGAGCGCCCGTACCTGAAGTCGCATCGTACACCGCCAAGCCCTAGGGTCAAGGGTCGATCCATGGGGATACGGGCGTTCCCAGGCACGCTTTTGACCTTTCTGTGGTCGCGGTGGGGGACCTGTGACGAGGCGAGTGACATGGGCCGCCAGATCTCGCGATAGGAGATCTTTGCTCCGGGTTTTTGCGGGGAAAACAGCGGTCCAAAGACCTGTAATGTAAATCACCAAGCTATCGGTGCGTGGCTGATCTTTTATTCACTTCGTCGTAGATCGGAAGTCCATGGCAGGCGTTGGACCAGGGCCAGTGCGCGAGTCTAATTCGCGGGATCGCGCTCGGAGCAGTAATGTTGGTATTTACGTCAAGAGAAGCCCTTCAAAGCGGCCTGCTAGTGGGCCGGGGCGGGATCTCTCGCCGCAAACAGGGACCCGCAGGGGCGGTCGGGAGCAGCGCTCTCGGCCCTTGCGGGGCGTCGAAGTCCGCTGGTAATGTCCATGGCCTCAATGAGGCAATGCGCCACGCCGGGATAGTCCGACCGTCGGGCGCGCGTATTGCTGACGGCCAAGGTGGCAAGAGATCAGCGCCCGAAACGCAACGGATGCCAGAGGCCCGTACGATGACCCCTCTCCTCTCCGTCGAGGACGCAGCGACAGCATGAAACCGCTCAGACTCTCGTCTCTTCTCTCCCTTCCCCTCTGTGCGGCGCTCTCCCTTTACGCCGTAACCTCCAACGCTGCTCCGCCGCCGCCGCCTTCGGGTGCTCCGCCGCCGCCGCCGTCGGGGGATAAGGATGCGCCGCCGCCGCCCAGTGGTGCCCTACCGCCGCCGCCGGGCGGTGATGTGCCGCCGCCGACTGCTGGAGTGCCTCAGGGACCGCCTCCGAGTTCAGAGGCCACCGGTGTACTTAAGGAGGCCGAAGGTCAATACAAGGGCGATAAATTTGTCGCCGCTGCCAAGACCTTCCAGGCGGTCGCCAGCGGGGCGACCCCCGGTGATGTCGCTCGCGGTCAGTTCTGGCTCGGCAAGTCGCTCTACAAGCTCGAGTACTTTGCGCCCTCGCTCGCGGTCTTCTCCGAGATCGTCATTGCGGGTCCGAGCCACCCCTACCACAAGCTGACGCTGCCCTGGCTCGCGTCGCTTTCGCAGGAGCTGCCCGAAGGGGCAGGTGTTCTCGAGAAGGTCGGCACCTACAAGCCAGCTGACCTCGAGGACAGCGCCTTCGACGGGGTCCGCGACGAACTTTACTACTTGCTCGGTCGCTTCTTCTATCAGAAGGGGGACCTGGCGCAGTCGATCGCTCTTCTCGGGCAGGTGCCTGATAACAGCGAGTATTTCATCCCTGCGCAGTTCTTCCTCGGGGTCGCCGAGACCCGCGAGTACCACGGCAAACAGGCCGTTGATGCCTTCAAGGAGGTTCTCCGCAAGAACATCCAGCTCAAAGAGGCCGCCGAGAAGGACAACAAGAAGAAGAAAAAAGAGGAAAAGGCCCGCGCTAAGAAGAACCGAAAAGAGCGCAAGGTCGCCAAGAAGAGCGGCAAGTCCTTCGTCGAAGACATCTCGTACGACGAGGAGATGCAGCGTTTCGAAGAGCGGGCAAACCTCGCACTCGGCTACATTTTCTATCAGGTCGGCAAGTTCCCGACCGCGAACAAGTACTTCGACAAGATTCCGCTCGAGTCGCCTTACTGGCTCGACTCGATCCTCTCGACCGCTTGGTCCGAGTTCCGTCTCGTCGAGGTCGAGCCGGACAACGCCAACCTGCACTACCAGCGGACGCTCGGGTACATCCACACCCTGAACGCGCCCTTCTTCTACGACTACCTCTACCCAGAGTCGGTCATCCTCAAGGCTGTGACCTACTACTTCAACTGCCGTTACGGGCCGGCGAAGCGTGCGGTCGAAGAGTTCAACCGGCGCTATCCAAAGACCCGGGATGATCTCAAGGCCCTGCTCAAGGGGGCTCCCGAGGACTTCGCGCTCTACGAGCTTAGCGTCAAGATCCGCAAGAGCGAGTCGAGCTTGGATCCCTTCGTCGAAGAGGTCGCCCAGAAGACCCTCCAAGACAAAACGATCGAGAAGACCTACGCCTACGTCGCCGAACTCGAGCGGGAGCTCGAGGTCTTTGAGGCCGCAAGCAACGACTTCAAGGCGAGTGACCTGGGCGATCGGATCAGCGAGGACATCGACACCGCGCTTTCCCAGGCAAAAGAGACGACTGGCGCACTCGCCCGTCAGCGTCTGACGCAGCAGATCAACGAGATCAACGCGCTCGAGCGCGAAGCGATCAAGATCGAGTACGAGATCCTAAACCGCATCAAAGCTGGCGGTGAGGGCACGCCGACCGATAGACGGCCTGACAAGCCGAAAATCGACTCGGAGCACGAGATCTACAACTATAACGGCGAGTACTGGAAAGACGAGCTCGGTTACTACAACTACAAGGTCACTAGCCTCTGCACAGAGGAGTGATCATCGCCACCACAAGGGGCCCACGCGTGGCCCCTTGTGAGTGTCCGAAGCCCGCCCAAAGAGGCAGGTCGCAAGAGAGGTACAGGGGTACATGAACACGTCGCAGAACAAGCTGAAGTTCCGCCGTCTCGGTCTTTTCACCAGCATCGTCCTCACCGCCGCGCTCTTTGTCGGTGGCTCGAGCGTTGCCCAGGCGGAGAGTGCCGACGGTGAAAAGAAGAGCAGCGTCAAGTACAACCGCTCGTCCAGTAAGGTGAAAGCCAAGGAGAATCTGGACACAAAATTTAAGAAAGAGCAGGCGAAGCAAAAGAAGGCTGAGGGCCGCAAGGTCAAGATGATCGCCGGCACCGAGTTCGCGAAGAAGCGTGAAGCGGTTGCTCAAGAGATCGCCGATCAGCAGATCGAGCAGCTCAAGCGCCTTCTCAAGGCAACGGATCCAACGGATCCTGAGTACGCCGATCTCCTTTTTCGACTTTCTGACCACTTCCTCGAGAAGAAGGCTTACTTCGAACTCCAGTCGGGTTCGCTCTACGAGCAGGTCTACGTCGCCGAGGAGAAGGGCCAGAAGAAAAAGGCCAAGCAGCTCAAGGCGAAGCAGAAGAACTTCGACAAGAAGGCCAAGGAGGCCAGCGGACAGGCGGTCAAGCTCTACAAAGCGCTCGTCAGTTCGCCGGCGCTGTCGAAGTACAAGCGGATCGACGAGGCGCTCTACTTCTACGCTTTTGAGCTCGGGCAGCTCGGGCGTGAGGCGGAGATGAAAGACGCCTACGTCAAGCTGATCCAGGACTACCCGAACAGTCAGTACATCCCGAACGCCTATCTCTCGTTCGCCGATTACTACTTCGGCAAGCAGCAGATCGGCGATGCGCTCCGGCTCTACGAGAAGGTGATCACCTTCAAGGACAGCCCGGTCTACGCCTATGCCCTCTACAAAATGGGCTGGTGTCACCTGAACCCGGTTGGCACCGCCGAGCCGCGTTACGACCTTAGTCTGCAGTACTTCGTCAACACGGTGAAGGCGACCGTTGAGGGCCGCGCTGGCTCCGAGGGCAACGCCAAGCAGCTTCGCCGTGATGCACGCCGCGATCTGGTCCAGGCCTACGCCCAGGTCGGCAAGGTCTCGGTGGCCTACGACTTCTTCAAGAAGATCGGTGACGGTCCAAAGAAGGACGAGAGCATGTCGCGGAAGATGATGGAGCTGCTCGCAGTCCGTTACTTCGGCGGCGGTTTCTACACCGAGTCGACGTTCATCTACAAGCAGCTCCAGAACACCTTCCCGGAGGATCCGGACACCTGCGAGTGGCAGGGGCGCATCGTCATCAATGCGCTGGCGAGCGACAACAAGGGTATCCAGTGGAAAGAAACCGACAAGCTCGGTGACTACTGGGACAAGTTTCGTGACGGCAAATACAAGAAGTCGATCAAGCGAAAGTGCCGGGACGAGACCCTCGACACGATGAAGCAGATGGCCACCGTCTGGCACGACGAGGCCGAGAAGACCAAGAACACCGAGACCTACAAGCTCGCTGAGAAGGCTTACGAGAGCTTCCTGCGCACCTTCCCCAAGGACAAGGAACGCTACGAGATCCAGCTCTACTACGCTGAGCTGCTTTGGGCGCGGGCGAGCTCACTCATCGAGAAGAAAGAGACCAAGGAGGAAGGACTCGCGAAGTTCCGCCGGGCTCACGAGGAGTTCGTCAAGGTTCTCGAAGTCAATCCCACCGGAAAGTACACGCAGGACGCCGCCTACGCGCAGATGCTGGCGATGAAGAACGCCCTCGAGTACGACGAGACCGGCGGTCAGTCCAAGGCCTGCGAGACCAACTCCGAAGGCGTTTGCGTCTACAAGGAGAAGGGCAAGAAGAAGAGGGTCAAGAAGAACAAAAACGCCAAGGTCGCGGCGACGGACTACACGGAGAGCGAGTACACCGAGGACGAGAGCTCGATGCTCAGCGCCTACGAGGTCTACCAAAAGTACGTCAAAAAGAAGGACGACAAAGAGCTGCCCAAGATCATGTATCACCGGGCCAAGCTCATGATGATCCACAACAAGTTCAAGGAGGCCAAGCCCCTCACGGAGGAGATCGTCGTCAAGTTTGACGGCAGCATCTACGCCGCGTGGTGTGCTGAGATGCTCCTGGACATCCTGACGATCAACTGGACTCGAGAAGACAATACGCCGGAGGAGACCCTGGCTGCGTCTGACGATCTAGAGAAGTGGGCCAAGAAGTTCCAGACCCTCAAGGTCTACAAGCACGAAGAGGCCGACGAACTTCGCAGCGCGATCCCACGGCTCCTGGCTGGCATCGGCTGGAAAAAGGGCATGACCTACCTCGAGGCCGGTCGTAATGGCGATCCCGAGGGCTACCGAAAGTGCGCTGAGCAGTTCATCGCCATCTACAACGAGTACGGCGACGATCACGACAAGGCTGACACCCTGATCTGGAACGCGGCCCAGTGCTACGAGGCTTCCTTCCTCTTGGGACAGGCTGTCCGCTTCCGGAAGATCCTCCTGCAAAAGTTCCCCGAGAGTGGGCACTACAAGGCGACGCTCCAGTACCTGGGCGGCAACTACCAGGCGATCGCGATGTACGCGAAGGCGGCGGAGCGCTACGAGGCCTACGCCGAGAAGTACATCAAGGAGACCGATGCTCCCGCTGCACTTCAGAACGCCTATCTCTATCGTCTAGGCCTGGGTCAGTACGAGGAGGCGGAGACGAACCTTCGGAAGTACGAGAACCTCTACAAGAGGAAGGACCCAAAGAAAGCTGCGACGATCTTTTGGTCGAGGCATGACATCCTCAAGACCGACGATGAGGTCCTCAAGCACGCGCAGGCTTACCTCAAGACCTACGCACGCAGCGGCGGTAACGATCGTCAGATCGTCGCCGAAGGTGTCATCGGTCAGATCCTCTGGCGGCAGTCCTGCGAGAAGGGGTTGCTCTACGACTCTTGCATCTCGATCAAACGCAAGACCGCGGTCGCCGGCGAGAAAGCTCGTCAGCGGGCGAAGCTCCTCAAGCGTAAGGCCCGAAAGGCCAAGAAAAAGAAGCAAGGTGGCGGAAGCGGCAAGAAGAAGGTCGATATCCCGAAGCATTGCGGTAGCGCTACGTCGGGCATCATCACCGTCTACTCGCGGAGCAAGAAGGGGGCAGCCTCGGCACAAAAGCACTTCTCGACGGTCATCAAGCTCAGCAACAAGAAGGTCGACATCCCCGAGGGTGATCGTCAGCGGGCTGAAGACTTCCGAAATGCCGTGGCGATGGCGCAGGTCTACCGCGCAGACCAGGACTACGAGGAGTACTTGACCCTCGAGATGCCTGGTGGCCTCAACTTCAACGTCGATGAGTGGAAGAAAGACTCCGGGCTGCCCAAGTGGGAGCGGGAGTACAAGGAGCAGGTCAAGGTCCGCGATGCCTCGGTCAAGAAGCTCACGGAGTGGAAGACCAAGAAGGAGAGCCTTGGAGCGAAGCTCGTCAAGGCCTACGACGGCATCGTTGCTGCGAAGCAAAGCCCGAACTGGATGCTTGCAGCGGCGGCTCGTTCGGCGATGGTCTCGCAGAACTTTGCGGACCAGCTTTACCGTGCCGATGTGCCGACCTCATTCAAGACCGATGAGGAGTACTTCGCGTACTGCGATGCTCTCGCAGACATGGCCGGTCCGATCCAAGAGTCGGCGGTCCAGAAGTTCACCTACTGTCTCGATCGCTCGACGCAGTTCCAGTTCTTCAATGAGTTCTCGCGCCTCTGCGAGGATGAACTCCAGCAGCGAGACCCCGACAAGTACCCCGCGACCAACGAGATCTTTGGCGACTCGATCTACACAGACAGTCGTCCCGACGTCGTCGAGGTCCAGCTCGATCTCGAAGGCGAGAAGCGAAAAGCGAATCTCGGCGGGTCCAAGAAGAAGAAGGCCAAGGATGAAGAAGCTGGCGAGGCGAGCTTCTAAGTCGGTCGACCGAAACACGGAGATAAGACCATGCGCACAATGAGCAAGATTCTCAGCATCGGCCTCCTGGCGGTCACCTTGGCGGCCTGCAAGGGCAAGAAGGACGACACGCAGACGCCGGACACCGCAGGGGTGTCCGGAGGAGGCAAGGGGTCGGGTGCAGATCCGACAAAGGCATCGGCAGAGGCCAAGTCGGACTTTGAAGCCGCTGTCAAAAAGTACAAATCGGCGAAGGCCGACGGCAAGCTCAGCGATGCTGAGTGTGAGTCGACTGCAGGGGCCTTCGCGAAGGTCTACAAGCAGCATGGCGCTCAGATGGCGATCTCGTACTTCAATGCGGGGGCTGTTTGGGATGAGTGCGGCAAGCCAGACAAGGCTGAGCCGATCTACGCCGAGGTGGTCAAGAAGGCGCCGAAGTTCGACCTCGCCTACAACAACCTCGGGGTCATCTACTGGAAGAAGGGGCAGTCTGAGAAGGCTCTTGGCTTCTTCAAGAAGGGCGTCGAGAACAACAAGAAGGTCGCGCGAGCAGCCCGCAACAACGTCGCCGGTATCACGCGCAACAAGTACATCAAGACCCTCGACATCAACCTGTTCAATCAGGCGCAGAGGTCGATCCAGGGGGTCTTGGCGCTCGACTCGGGCAACCAAGCTGCCTACGAGAACCTGGCGCGGCTCTACTACGATCGTGGAATCCGCAAGGACAAGTCCTATCTGGTTCTGGCGAATCTAGTGATCACGCAGGCCCTGCGGGTGCTCAAGGAAGAGAGCAAGGAGAGTTCAGACATCATGAACATCTCCGGCTTGCTCATGATGGAGCGCAACAACCAGGTCGACGCGCTGAAGGCATTCAAAGAGTCGGTTCGGATCGAGGCGAACCACACGCAGGCGAACCTCAACATCGCCTTTATTTCGATTCGCTTTCGGGACTTCGCTCAGGCGGAGAAGAGCCTGAAGATCGCGCTCAAGGATAAGAAGCAGAAGAAGAACATCGAGGCGTGGTTGGCTCTTGGTGTGGCCCAGCGAGGTCTCAAGAAGTTCAAGGATGCGGAGAAGTCGTACAACCGAGCGGCGAAGCTAAAGAGCAAGGATCCGCGCCCTCCGTACAATCTTGGGATCCTCAACCAGGAGCACCTGGCGACCACGGACGACATCGATGAGGCGGGCACGAAGAAGTACTTCAACGCCGCCAAGAAGCACTACAACAAGTTCCTTCAGCTTGCGGGTAGTGATGCCGGCTACAAGGAAAAGGTCCTCGATGTGAAGGACCGGATGGCGACGATCGAGGAGACCTTCGAGAACTTCAAGATCATGGCCGAGCTGATGAAGAAGGCGAAGGCGATGGAGGAGCTCCAGAAGAAGCAGGACGCTGAGGAGCGCGAGCGTCTTTTGCAGCTCGAGAAGCAGGCGATGGAAGCCGAAGAAAAGGCTGCTGCCGGAGGCGATGCTGCCGCCGGTGATGCGAAGAAGTAGCTTCGTCGACTAGAGATAAAAGACGGGCGGCCTTGTAGGTCGCCCGTTTTTTCGTTTAATCGTTCTTGGGCAGAGCTGGCAGAGCTGTGAGGGAGATCTTGCGCCCGTCAGGATAAGTGCAATTGGGCGCAAGGGAGCGCAGCAGGCGGTTTACAAGGTGGCTAGAGCAGAGCTAGGATGCCGTGTGATGAACCCCCGTGTCTTTGGGGGTCGGGAGTTCTGTGATGCGCATCGGTTTTGCCACCTTCGTTTCGATCCTTTTGATGTCCACCTCCGCCTGGGCTGCGCCCGCAGGTAGCGGTGATGCCGATGCCGCTGCGAACCGCGGTCAGCAGGGCGGTACAACCGTGTACGACTTCGACGACGACAATGTCGATGGAGAGCTGCTTTCTCCCGAGGGGGCAAACATCTCCTCGCGTGGAGGGGCGAAGCACGCGAGCCTGATTACGATCAGGCCTCACTTCATCCCTGAGCTCATCAGAATGGCCAATGACGTCTAGCGGAGCCGCCTAGGCACTTATCCGTGAGCAGACGCACGGAATCCATCTTCGGATAATCGCGAACCTGGGAACCCCAGCCCGATCTGCCTGTCTGTCTCGGCGTAACGCCCGGACCAAGGACTCACGCATGTCCACCAAGACCCTCGCAATTAAGATTTTCTACGGCGACCAGCTCGTCGACACCAAGACCCTCGACCAAGACGTCATCAAGATCGG
>CAYYUP010000105.1:0-17304 GCA_964474905.1 uncultured Nannocystis sp.
TCTACGATGTGGGCGAGCACAAAAACCAGCTCTATATGGCCCTAGAGTACATTGAGGGGCATAATCTCCGAAAGTGGCGGCTGATCGAATCGCGCTCATGGAGGCAGATCGTCGACGTCTTCCTCGAGGTCGGACGCGGCCTCCAGGCGGCCCACGCCATCGGCCTAGTGCACCGCGACGTCAAGCCCGACAACATACTCGTCGGCAGCGATGGGCGCGCTCGGATCGCGGATTTTGGCCTGGTTCGCGCCATTTTCGACCCGACACTCGAGTCCGGCTGCGGCCAAAGCATCAACAGCTCGACAGGCGCAGAGAGCACGCCAGGGGCAAGCTCGCAAAGCAGTCTTTCGGGCAGCCAGCGAGCCTGGGGCACACCGCTTCTCACCCAGGCGGGCCGAGCGATCGGCACGCCCGCCTACATGGCGCCAGAGCAGCATTTAGGTCGCGAGGTCGATGCCCGCACCGATCAATTTGCGATCTGCGCCTCGCTCTACGAGACCCTCTACGGAGTGCTCCCTTTTGCGGGACCCGACGTCAAAAACCTCCGCAAGCAGGCACTAAACGGCGAGGTGCGGCCTCCTCCGATCGACAGCAAGGTCCCGCGCTGGATCGAGCGAGCCCTGCTGCGCGGACTCAAACCCAATCCTGATGATCGTTGGCCCTCGCTCGAGGCCCTCTTCGATGCCCTGCGCCGAGATAGGGCCCGCCGGTGGCGCTGGCGGGGTGCTGTTGTCTTCGGGCTCGTGCTGCTCGCAGGTGGATCCTATGCGCTCGCCACCCACCACGCAAAGAGCGACGAGCGCTGCACCGGTGCCGCTCAGGAGATCGCCGAGGTCTGGGGAAAGCAGCAGCGCGTGACCCTCAAAGCGGCTTTTTCTGCGACCGCCGATCCGCTCGCAACACCGACGCTGCCGCGAGTGATGCAAATCCTCGATACCTACGCCGGCGACTGGGCCAGCCTCCACAACGAAAGCTGCGAGGCCCACCAGCGCGGCGAGAGCTCGCCGATGCTGCTCGACCGGACGATGGCCTGCCTTCGTCGGCGAAAGGGCGAACTCGCGGCCCTCGTCGCAGTCCTGACCGAAGCAGAGGAGGGCACCGTTGGCAACGCAGTGCGGGCGGCCCATCACCTGCCCCGCCTCGCCACCTGCACAGAGAGCGAAGCACTCTTGGCAACGACGCCGCCACCAAATGATCCCAGCGCCCTGCGGGTAGTTGAGACCCTCCGCGACGAGCTTGGCCGGGTGCGGGCCCTCCAGAGCGCGGGCCGCTACAACGACGCGCTCGAACTCGTGACAACGCTAACACCCAAGGTCAAGAGCGCCGCCTACCTGCCGCTCTCCGCCGAGGTCATGCTCCGCGAAGGCAGCCTGCGAATGTGGCAGGGCGACCCCGCTGCAGCCGCCGCGCTCCTGCGAGACGCATTTGCTTCGGCATTGCGTGTGAAGGCCGACCGTCTCGCAGTCGAGGCGCTGGCGCAATGGATATACTGCGTCGGCTACGGGCTCGAGAGGGTCGCCGAGGTCGAAACTCCGTACATCACCGCCATGGCCATGGCCGATAGAATCCCCGACAGTGCGGATCTTCGAGCGTTGATCCTCACAACCTACACCTCCGCCAAAAGTGCCTCTACAGACGTCAAGACGACTCTCGCCCATTTTCGCGAGGCTCTGGAACTCTGGCGGGTTGCGGGGGGTCCTGAGCGCCCGAGGGTTGCCTTTACCCTGTTCAATATTGGCTCGATCTCCCTCGATCATCTCCTGTGCGACGAGGCCGAGGAGGCCTTTGAGGAAGGCTTGGTCGTCGCAACCCGCACGCTCGGTCCCAACCACTCAGAGACTCTGTATATGCTTCTCTCTCGCTGCGCAATTCAGGCCTGCCGGGGAGGCACAGGTAACGCGATCGCTTGCTATCACGATACAATACAGCTGCTCCCGCGGCAAAATAGTCGGCACAATTTATTCCTCGCGGGGGTCGTATTTGATGTTGCGAGACTCTTCGTCGAAACCCGCAACTTCGAGGCCGCCCGCGCAGAACTCGCAGACCTGCGAGCCATCGCCGGCACCGATGACTCGACCGTGAATGCCCGCGCCTTGGGCCTGCTCGGCTGGATTGAGCTCTACGGGATCGAGTTCGACACGGGTGACCTAGAGACCGCCTCGCAGCGCTTTGAAGAGAGCGCGGCGATCTATCAGCGGCTCGGGGTACCCGCGAGTACAATGATCAATACCCAGGCAGGCCTCGCGGAGATCGAGCTCGCGCGTCAGCAACTCCAGGGTGCAAGCGAAAAACTCGCCGCAGACCTGGAGGAGATCGACGCCGGCAGAGTCCAGCGCCCCTGGAAATACGCCCGCGCTCGCTTCACCTTGGCCCGCATCCTCGCGACCGCCGACTCCCCCGCGTCGCGTACCCGCGGCCCTAAGCTCGCCGACGAGGCCCGTGCCGCATTGATCAACGACCGGACACAGGACGACCTTCGCATCCGTATCGAGGCCTGGCGCGATATCTACGACTGGGCCGAGACTCGAAACGAAGCCCTAAGACCCCTGTAAACAAAGCACATGGCACCGTGGCCTGCCCGCGCGCTCGTGCGCTCGTGCACTCGTGCACTCGTGCGCGACCTCGACAGGTCAGGTCCCCCCAAGGGAGATATGCTTCCAGTGATGGAGCGTGACCCGCGAACGAACCCTGCCCTGCATGTCTTCGGAGCGCTCGGCTTGTCTGTGATCCTCGGCCTGGGCTGTACAAGCAAGAAACCACCACCACCGAGTGATGCCGAGAAGGTCGCCCTGGGGATCGCAGGCACGACCACAGGCACGACCACAGGCACGACCGCGGGCACGACTTCAACCTCGACAATGACGATAGGTGCTGAGGCGGAGCACGTACCGATGAAGCCGCAGCTGCGACTGGCGACGATCGCCGCATCACGGGAGCACGTCTGCGCCCTGCTCCCGGACGGAGAAGTCGCCTGTTGGGGAGCCGGGCACGGAGGGCAGGTCGCGCCTGGCATCGTCGAGAACCAAGCCCGGCCAGTGAAAGTCCCGGGGATCAAGGGAGCGATCGCCCTGAGCGTGAACAGCCGCATGAGCTGCGCTCTCCACAGCGACGGAGAAATCGCCTGCTGGGGCACGATCGCCAATCAACCGCAAAACGAGCTCTTGCGGACGCGCAGGCTCGGCAAGGTCATCCAGATGATCACCGACGGCTATGGCGACGAGCTTTGTGGCCTGCGAGCCGATGGCACCGTCGCCTGCCTGGACGGAGCGGGCGACATCAAAACGGCCCCGCGAATGCTCGACATCGACGATGCCTTGAGCCTCAGCCGCGGTCGCCTGGAACTCTGTGCACTCCGGGCGAACAAAAGCCTCGTCTGCTGGAATACCCACAGCGGAGAAGACGGCTATCAACCCGTATCGATCGCCGAAAATGTGGTCGAAGCCGAGAACTCCGGGGGCAAGCACTGCTACCGCCGAACGGACGGGAGCCAACTCTGCTCGAGCTACAAAGGATACGAGACGGTCAGCCCAGTCCAGGGCCCGCTGTGGAAAGCAAAGGCGCCGCCCGAGCTGTGGGGCGAAACAATCGACTACGCCGGTGCCCACGGGATCGATTGCATCCGTGATCGCACTGGTACCGTAAAATGCAAGGGAAGCAACGAACACGGCGAACTCGGCAATGGTCGCACTGGCTACAGCCCAACCCCGCGGCCTTTTTTTGGTATTGCCGCAACCTCTGCCTCTACCCGCGCAGAGACAGCGAACATCGTCGGCCTCGAGCTCGGCTGCACCCTCAGCTGCGTTCGTCTTGGCGACGGCGGGCTGCGTTGCATCGACCGCATCTACCCTTGGGATGATCCCAAAGTCGCCGGAGTCCGCTCGATCTCGATCTCGTCGTCCCATGCCTGCGCTGTCGTCGGCGGCGGTCAACTCCGCTGCTGGGGTGACAACTACGAGGGCCAGCTCGGCGTAAAGGGCGAGTTTGATGGCCTGGCCCGAGTCGCCGGAATCTCAAATGCGGCCCGGGTCGCCACCGGTATTGATCATACGTGCGCATCTCGCCAGGACGGAGCTGTCTTCTGCTGGGGCAGCGGCGACTACGGTGCGCTCGGCAACGGTCGCCATCTCGACATGGACGACGACGGCGACGACGACAACGACGACGACGGCATCATGAGCGCGACTCCGCTCCTGGTGAAGGGTGTGCCCAGCAGCGTCCGCGATCTCGCCCTCGGCCAGGATTTTTCGTGCGCGGCAACCAAGGGTGGCCTCTACTGTTGGGGCATTCTCGCCGATGCAACCGGCGGTGAAGATCCGATCTACGATACCGCAACGCTGGTGAGCCCGGTCGACGCAAGCATGATCCGCGCCGCAGGCAACTCGCTCTGCGCACTCGATGCAGAGGGTGTCGTCCGCTGCTTAGGAGACGCCGCCCAAGCCCACGTCCGCGTGGTCGAAGACGAGGATGACAGCGATAACGACGAGGACGATGTTCTCGACTTCCGAGACAACCCGGAGCCCTTCGCCGACGGGGGCCCACTGTGGCGAATCGCTGATGCTCCACGCGAGGTCATCGACATCGCAGTCGGGGAGAGTCACGCCTGCGTGCTCGCGGCCGCCGGTACTGTGCATTGTTGGGGCGACAATACGAGGGGACAGCTCGGCAACGGCAACAGTCGAAAACAGGAGGCGATGGTCCAGGTCACGGGCCTTCGCGGTATCGTCGAGATCGATGCTGGCGACGCGCATACCTGCGCTCGGCGAGCCGAGAGTGTCGAGTGCTGGGGCAAGGCGACCGCGCCAAAGGAGGACGGCGCCAGCAACATCGCCTCCGCCGTCGTCGGTATCGCCCCCTATCTGACGCCCGATCTCGTCGACCAAGGGCATCCACCGGTGGCGGTCTCGGCAAATACTCCGGGTACGTAACTCCGGGTACGTAACTCCGAGTTCGGCAGGGCTCACACTCCCGTGACTTGCTCTATACTCACCGATATGCAGGCGGGTGAGCTACTCGATGGGCGGTTCTTGCTCGTCGACCGGATCGGACAGGGCGGCATGGGCGTGGTCTTTGCCGCCGACGACCTCCAGACCGGTGACCGCGTCGCTCTCAAGTTCGTCTACGGCCCAGAGATGGTCGCCCAAAGGTTTGCCCGCGAGGTCGCTGTACTCGCGGCGATCAAGCACAGCCGAATCGTACGCTATGTCGCACACGGACACTGTCGAGGCGGCAGTTACCTGGCGATGGAGTGGCTCGAGGGAGAGGACCTCGCCGCACGACTCGCCCGCGGCCCGCTCGATCTAAGCGACACCCTCGTCGTCCTCCGCGAGGTGAGCCATGCCCTCACCGCCCTCCACGAGCGAGACGTCGTCCATCGCGATGTCAAACCGAGCAACATCTACCTCGTCGATGGCAACTGTCACGGGGTCAAGCTGCTCGATCTCGGAATCGTCCGCATACCCTCAGATCGGCGGCTCACCGCCACGGGAGCCGCGATCGGAACTCCCGCCTATATGTCGCCCGAGCAGGTGCGCGGCGAGACAATCGACCCGCGCACCGACATCTACTCCGTAGGCTGTCTCTTCTATGAATGCCTCACGGGCGCACCGCCCTTCCACGCCGCAGAGCCCCTGGCGATCCTCGCTCGAATGCTCCTAGAGTCGCCCCCCCGACTCGCCGACGCGGATGTGCACGTATCACCGGCGGTCGAAGATCTCCTCGCCTGCCTCCTCAGCAAGGATCGGCAGGCTCGCCCTGCAAACGCTGAGGCACTCCTCGCGGCCCTCGCCGATCTCGAAAATGGAAGCTCTGACCACCGCCTGCAACCGCGATCCCCCGTGGCAGTGCGTGAGCAGCGGGTCATCTCTCTCGTGCTCACACACGCGAAACTAGGGAGCAGTGATACCGTCCTACCCGAGGAGTTCGAGCGACTCGGCGCCGCTCTCCGTGAGGTCGCCCTACGCCATCTCGGACGCCTTGAGCCCCTGGGCAACGGGGGCTTCATCGCGGTGTTCTCCGGCTCGGTCGACCTCGAGAGCCAGACGCTAAGGGCCGCAGCATTTGCCCTCGCGACCCGCCCTCGGATCGGGGACGACGGCATCGCGATCGCTACGGGCCACGCGATCATCGGCCCATCCTTGCCCTACGGTCCGGTCATCGATCGGGCGCTCGCCCTAGTCAAGCGCCGCAGCCCCGACATCGGCCTCGACGAGAACACAGCGCGCCTCCTCGAGGGTCGCTTCGAACTCAGCGTTGACGACAGCTGCCAGGTCCTTCGCGGAGAACTGACGCGAGCGCTCCCGCGGCGGACGGTACTCGGTCGCGAGACCCGCTTCGTCGGTCGCCGACGCGAACTCGCCGCGCTCTCGGCAACCTTTGAGAGCTGCGTTGAAGAGTCACTCGCCGCGATTACCCTGGTTGTTGGGGATCCGGGCGCCGGCAAGAGTCGCCTCCTCCGCGAATTCATGACCACGCTGCGCGGGTGTCCAGAGATCGCGGCCTCGTATCTCGGCGCCGCTGACCTGCTCGGCGGTGGTGCATTCGGACTGATCTCCAGCGCGCTGCAGCGGCGCGCCCACGAGTGCGGCGAACCGCTTTACGACTACGTCTACAACCGGCTGCGAGTGAACCAGGAGGATACCGATGCGGCTCGGAGGGCAGAGTTTTTGACTGCCCTGGTGCCTGGAGAAACCGCCCGAGGCACGGTCGTCGCGAAGCTCCGCGACGATCCGGTGCTCCTAGGTGACGCGCTCGCGGATGCTTGGCGCGCCCTGATCTCGGCGGAGTGTGAACGCGGAGCGGTGGTCCTGATCCTGGAGGATGTGCATGCGGGGGATGCCTCGAGCATCAAGCTCATCGACGGCACGCTCCGGGTGCTCGCCGATCTCCCCGTTGTCATCATCGCCAGCGCCCGCCCCGAGGTCCATGAGCGCTTCCCTCGGCTGTGGCACGGGCGCGGAATGCAAGAACTCCGCCTCGGCGATCTCTCCACTCGAGTCGCCGAGCGCCTGGTCCGTCAGGTTCTCGGCGACGATGCGAGCGAGTCGCGGGTAAAGACGATCGTCGCTCAGGGCGGCGGCAATCCCCTCATCATCGAAGAGCTGCTGCGAGCTGCCAACACCGAGTCGACGTTCCAGAGCAACCTCCCCGACAGGGTCCTCGCGCTGGTGCAGACGCGCTTCGATATCGCCAGTCCGGGGGCTCGTCGAGTGATGCGAGCAGCGAGCGTATTTGGAGAGAGATTTACCGCCGCAGGACTGCAAGAACTCCTCGGGCCAACGCCCTCGATCGAAGCAGCGCTGCGAGAACTCGTCGAACGCGAGTTTCTCGTGCCCCGCATTCTCGACACCGGCGACGACTACGACTTTGTGCACGCGCTCATCCGCGACGCCGCCTACGCATCGCTCGCCGACGAGGATCGCGTCGCCTGTCACCGTATCGCTGGCGGATGGCTGGCCGAAGGCGGCACGACCGATGCCTTGAAACTCGCGGAGCACTTCGAGCACGGCGGCGAGGTCAAACACGCAGGTCGGTGGTACTGCGTCGCCGCAGAGGAGGCGCTCGAGGGCAATGATCTCAGCGGTACCATTCGCCTCGCCAAACAGGCGCTCTCTCGTGGCACTCGCGAGAGTTCGCGGCTCCTCGCCAAGGCCCACTACTGGCGCGGCGAACTCGCGCAGGCCATCACGGCGGGCCTTGCTGCGATGGCAGAGGCGATCCCTGGCAGCGATCCCTGGTACGCCGCGCTGAGCCTCGTGATCGCCAGTAATGGTCAACGAGGCCATAACGATAGGGTCAAGGAGCTGCTCGCAGAGGCGATCGAGCAGGCACTCGAGCAAGCGCTCGCGCCGGTGAGCGACGCACTCCTCGTCTGTATCGCCCGTGGCATCTGCCAATTGACATACCTGCCCGCAGCCGAACTCGTCGCCGTCCATCGACAGCTCGACGTGCTCGCAGCGAGCACAACACCGGGGCCTTTAGCGCTCGGATGGATCGAACGCGTACGGGCCGAGGCCGCACCGTACCGGTGGTTGGTCCCCTCCAAAAGCCTTCTGCGAGCGCGTGATTTCTTCGCCGAAGCTGGGGCGCTGCGCTACGTCAGCCTGATGGAGATCCAGAACGCCCTCACCTGCAGCTTTGCCGGCGACGTGGGCCCGGCGATCGCCCAACTCGAACGCGCGAGCCGTGACGCGGAGGCGCTCGGCATCCCCCTCCTAGTCGCGCTCGCCCATCTCGAACTCGCGATCGCCCTCTTCTTCGGGGAACGAGATGCAGCCTGCCTCCGTCGCATCCAGGCGGTCCGCGATGCGGTGAGCACAAATCCGTGGCTCTCGCTCTCTCTCGTGCTCGTCGAGGGCATCATCGCCTTCGACGCTGGCGATTACGAGTTGGCTGAGCGCCGCGCTCGCTTCTCCCTCGACGCGGCGATCCCCAGCTCACTCAAGGTTTCGGCCTGCGGTCTCTTAGCACGTACGCACCTCCGCCAGGGCCGCACGAGCGAGGCCCTGGTGATCGCCCAGGAGGGCTTGGCGCTGACCTCGACGGACCTCCACGACCCTCTCTGGGAGCTGCCGTCGATCGCCGTGATCGAGGCCTGCCTCGCCCTTGGCGACCTGGCAGGGGCGCGCTCAGTCGCTGTCGACGCCTGGACGTGGATCTCAAACGTGCCATTCGACGACGAACAGCGGCTTCGATACCTGCGCCGAAGGACCACGCGAGAGCTCGACACCCTGATCCTCCGCACCGCCCCAGACATCCGGGGAGGCGGCCACAAATCAAACCACATATAATCGCAATCGTCGGCACTCCCGCGAATCATCCTCTACACAGTGTGCCGCACGCACCTCGTACGATAGCGATCATGAACAGGAGCTAGCGCATGAAATTATATGATGTCTGCATCCTCGGCTCCGGCTTGGGCAGCACGATCCTCGGCTCAATTCTCGCCCGCCACGGTCTCAAGACCCTGCTCCTCGATCGCAGTGCACATCCTCGCTTCGCGATCGGAGAGTCGACGATTCCGTCGACGACCGGGTTTCTGAAGATCCTCGCCCGACGCTACGACGTGCCCGAAATCGAGGTACTGAGCAGCTTTAGCAGCATCCAAAACGTCGCCCCTTCGTGCGGGGTCAAGCGCGCGTTCACCTTCTTGTATCACCGGCCCGGGCGCCCTCAGCTGCCCTCCGAGGCGATGGAGTACCGGACCTTCCCGCCGCCGCTCGGGCCCGATATCCACCTGCTCCGCTCCGAGGTCGACACCTACATGGCAAAGGTCGCCGTCAGCTACGGGGCCCAGCTAGAGGAGCGCGTAGAGATCCGCGAAGTCGAGTTTGGCGACACCGTGCGCGTCGTCCTGGCCGACGGTTCGGCTCGACATGCGCGCTTCATCGTTGACGGCTCTGGCTACAACTCGGTGCTCGCACAAAAGCTCGGCCTGCGCGACCCCAAGCCCCGGCTGCAAACGCGATCCAGAGTCATCTTTACCCATATGCGCGGTGTTCAACCCTACGACCACAAGGCCGCGCCGCGCTCAGCCTATCGGATGACACGCACTCCCTTTCACCAAACAACGTTGCATCACGTATTCGACGGTGGCTGGATATGGGTCATTCCCTTCGACAACCACCCCAACGCGATCCACCCAGAGTGCAGCGTCGGGCTTTGCCTCGATCTCGCCAAATACCCCGCAGACGGGCGCGACGCAGAGCAGGAGTTTTGGCAGGTCGTCCGCGCATTCCCGGGGATCGCACGCCACTTCGAGGGCGCGACCGCAACTCGACAATGGGTCTCGACCGGGCGACTCCAGTACACATCGTCGGCGGTCACAGGACCCCGCTGGTGCCTGCTGCCGCACGCTGCGAGCTTCGTCGACCCGCTTTTTTCCAGCGGTCTCTCGCTGTCGGTCTGGGCGATCAACATCCTCGCGCAGGAGCTGATCGATGCCCGCACAGATGGTAATTTTTGCGGCGAACGTCTGGGCTTTTACGAGACTTTTCTCGAGCGCAGCGTCAACCACTACGACCGGCTTATCGCCGGCAGCTACGCGTCGTGGGCGAGCTTCGAACTGTGGAACGCCTGGTACCGGATGTGGACGATCGGGGCATTTTTACAGGTCGCGAGCGAACTTATGCACTTTGCCCGGGTGATCGACTCGGCTGATGCATCGGGCTTCACCCAGGCGCCGTACCGTGGGCTCCAGGCGAGCGACTACAAACCCTTTGAGCAGCTCTTCGACGCCTCGCAGGCCGAGCTACAAGCGGCCCGCGAAGGACATGTATCGGCCCCCGAAGCTGCCGCGCGGATCTTTTCCCACATCCGCGCGGCCCAGCTCGCACCGCGCTCTTTCACCGATACCGACAGCCGCAGTCCGATCACCGCGACCCTCGGCAACATCCTCCGATTGCTCGCCTGGGGCCGCTACCAGTCGACCGCAGAGATCCGCACGCTCTTCTTTGGCGAAATCCACAGGATCATCCCCCTGCTAGCGGGCGAGCTGTCGCGCGCCGCATGGAAAGAGCGGAGCAGCCTGCGGGGCCTGCTCCGCTTGGCCCGCGACGTTGTCTCCACTCGCAATCACGAGTTCGTCGCCCGCGACCAAAAACATCGCCAATTAGCGACTCATTGCGGCAAGGGCGGCGGCGCCTCAAAGCCCTGAACAATGTAGATACGATCAACGCCCGCCCCCCAGGTCAAAAACATATAATCACCGGTTACAGGCTCAAAATAGGCGCCCCAGGGCCGAGGGAACTTCGTGAAAAAGTCCTTTCGAGTGTCGACCATTGGGTCGCCGTCGCCGTTCACCCGATACACACCGACCTTATCGACAGACCATTCCGCGACGATCACATGCGGTTTGTCAAAGCCCGGCGAACCCTCGGGCACATAGGAGAAGCCGCCGGGCCCGTTCGGGAGCTTGGCGGTCTGCACGGCGTCGCTCAGGTCGTAGAGGTCACCGTTCTCGGTGCGTGTGAGGTGAGACCATTCGCCACCCGCCCACGAAAGCACCCGCATGCCCCCTGGATCGTTAAAATTCGGCGGCACAAAGCCGAGGCCGCCAGGGCTCGGCGTGACGCCGATCGCACCGAGTTCGGTGGTTTTCGCCGGCGCCATCGCCCCTGGCAAAAGCTGCGAAATCCTGTTGACGGGCCACTCTGTATAAAACATAAGCCCGCTCTTTACATACACCAAGTTCGCATCTACATAGGGTGTATTGGCGATAACCGAGGCATTGCCGTCAAAACCGACGATATGCCCGCAGGCCCCGCGGACCACACCAATCTTGTAAATCTTGCCGTTGGCAACCTCCGAAAAACCAGCGACCAACAGCGTATCATCGTCATCAAAGAGAATCGTCGAACCTCCAAGGCGGGCCTCCGGCGGGATTCCCGGCACCGGACCGAGTTCAAAGGTCGTATAAAATTCCTCGAACTCAGGGGCTATCACGACATCTTCGCCGGCCAACATCGCCGGCTCCTCGGGCTCGCAAGGGGGCTCGCCCGTCGTGCCCGTCGTGCCCGTCGTGCCCGTCGTGCCCATGGTGTCCGTCGTGCCCGTCGTGCCCGTCGTGCCCGTCGTGCCCGTCGTATCACCGGTGCCACTTGTACTGCCATTCGTCGTCTCGCTGTCGGTCGAGGTGATGCCGCCCGTCGTCGTACCTGTGGGGTCTCCAGTCGTCTGCCCGCCGGTTTCGGTCGTCGTCGCGCTCGCGGTCCCGGTCGGGCCTGTCGACATGCCCGAGGTCGTCGCTTCCGTCGTGCTCATGCCAGTGCTCGTCGCCTCCGTCGAAGATGCGCTCGAGCCAGTCTCATCCCCGCCGATGCCATCATCTCCACAGGCACAAAACCCAATCAGGGAAAAAGCGAACGATATATACAGATATTGGGATCCCCTAACGACCATCAAATAACATTAGGGCAGGCCCCTCGGCCGCGCCAGCTCTGCACAGGTCTGCGAATTACAGACTTAGGCCCGCAGCGAAGGCCGTCATGGATCATGGATCATGGATCGCGAACCGCCAAGCCGCCGAGCCGCCGGAGCCAGAGGATATAACCCCCGAATTCGAGCGAGGCCTCGCGCTCCGGGGCTAGCTCGCGAACAAACTCGGCCCCCTCCCCAGCGCACCAAACGACAAGCACGCGCTTGAGCACCGGCTCCCCCGGCGAACCGATGCCCTTGCCGGTAATCACTCGCACGTAGCGGCGACCCACAGCCTGTTGGAGACTGACAAAGTCTGCGAGAGCGACGAGTGCGGCCTGCCTGCGGAGACCCCGAATGCGCAGAGTTGGCAGCGGCGAGCGACGGCGCGCCGCTGCGATCAATCGAAGCTCTTTCGCGCTGGGCAACGCACCCTCCGCAGGCGCCATCGGCTCCGCAAAAGAGACCCAGGTCGCACCAACCCAATCCCGCTCCTGCAACCCCCGCAGCTCCTCACTCGCCGATCTCGTGGCGACTTCAGAGCCCACCCAACAACAATCTTCTTCTTCTTTTTCTTCTTTTTCTTCTTTTTCCTGGTTTTCCTGCTTGCCCCGTCGATCCGCTCCAACATCGACAGATCGAGCTCGCTCGCGAATCTCGACGGCTTTGACGTCAAAGCGGGCGTCTGAGAAGACCGCGGCCATGACCTCGGCCTCGCTCATCACCGGCCTCGCAGGCGGCTCGGGGATCGGCTTTGGTTCCTCTCGCAGCCCCTCGGGAAAGCGTCGACGAAGCGGCGGCCCAAGGCTGACCGTCGGCTCCTCCTGCCCCGACGATCGGACACTCGCGCCCGCCTCGGCCGCCTTCTTGGCCGCCGCTCTTCGTCGCAATCGTCGCTTTCTTCGGGGCATCCGACCGAGGCTCGCGTGGTTGTAGCACCAGCCCCGCACATGCCCCCCAGCAAAGCGAGTCCAGGGCCCACTGCGGAGCATTGGCGGGTGAGGGGCCGCACAGGCCAAGCCCCCGCAACGGCGCGCTGCACCTCTGGTAGATTGCCGCATCATGAGCGCCAAGAGCCACGGCAACGCGAGCGAGCGAGCGGACGACAACCCGCCAAACTTCATCCGCGAAATGGTCGAGCAGCAGCTCTCGGGTGAGCCCGATGCACGCCTGGCGACCCGCTTTCCGCCCGAACCAAACGGCTACCTGCACATCGGCCACGCCAAGTCGATCGTCCTCAATTTTGGCCTCGCCAAGCTCTCCCCCAAGGGCACCTGCAACCTCCGCTTTGACGATACCAACCCGACCAAAGAGGAGACCGAGTATGTCAAGTCGATCAAGACCGACGTGCGCTGGCTCGGCTACACCTGGGAGGGCGAAGCCCGTTTCACCTCGGACTACTTCGAGCAGCTCTACCAGTGGGCGATCAAGCTGATCAAAGCCGATAAGGCCTATGTCGACAGTCAGTCACTAGACGAAATCCGCGAGGGCCGCGGCGACTACCACAACGAGGGCACAGCCAGTCCCTATCGCAGCCGCTCGGTCGAGGAGAACCTGGGGCTCTTCACGCGTATGCGCGCCGGCGAGTTTGCGGACGGCACCCACGTCCTGCGAGCAAAGATCGACATGGCCTCGAAGGACGTAAAACTCCGCGATCCGCTGATGTACCGGATCCTCAAGGTCCTGCACCATCGCACCGGCGACGCCTGGCCGATCTACCCGATGTACGACTGGGCCCACGGGCAATCAGATGCGATCGAGGGCATCACCCACTCGATCTGCACCCTCGAATTCCAAAACCACCGGCCGCTCTACGACTGGTTCCTCGACGCCCTGGGCATCGATCCCAGGCCGCATCAGACCGAGTTTGGTCGCCTCAACCTCTCGTTCACGGTGCTCTCAAAACGCAAGCTCCAAGGCCTGGTCGACGCCGGACACGTGCACGGCTGGGACGATCCGCGCATGCCAACGATCGCCGGCCTACGGCGACGCGGCGTGCCGGCAGCCGCGATCCGAGCGTTCTGTGAGCGCGTCGGCGTCTCCAAGCGCGATGGCGTCGTCGACGTCAGCCTGTTCGAATTTTACATCCGCGAGCAGCTCAACCAAACCAGCCCGCGCTACCTCGCCGTACTGCACCCTCTCAAGGTTGTGATCACCAACCTGCCCGAAGATGCAGCCCTACAAGTCGACGCGCCCCTGCACCCCAGCGATCCGAGCTACGGCTCGCGCACGCTCACACTCACCCGTGAGATCTACATCGACCGCGCCGACTTCATGGAGGATCCCCCCAAAAAGTACTACCGACTCGGACCTGGCCGTGAGGTCAGGCTGCGCTACGGGGCGTTCATCACCTGCAACGAGGTTATCAAGGACGACAGCGGCACAGTCATCGAGCTCCACTGCACCTGGGATCCCGAGACGCTCGGCAAAAATCCGCCCGACGGGCGCAAGGTCAAGGGCACCATCCACTGGGTCTCTGCGCCCCTTGCAGTAGACGCAGAGGTCCGGCTCTACGATCGGCTTTTCAGCGCCGAAGACCCAAACGCGGGCGACGGCGAACTCACCGACTCGCTCAATCCCGGCTCACTCGAGGTGCTGCGCGGCTGCAAAATCGAGGCTGCGCTAGCCGCAGTCCCGGTCGGTAAAGGCGTGCAGTTTGAACGCACGGGCTATTTTGTCGCCGACCTCGATGCCTCCGCCGAAGCCCCGGTCTTCAACCGCACGATCGCGCTCAAAGACTCCTGGGCAAAGATCGCAAGCAAGCAGAAGTCCGCTCCAAAGTCCGAGAAGAAACAGCAGAAGAAGCAGAAGAAGCAGAAGAAGCAGAAGGAAAAGCAGAAGAAAGAGCCTCAAGAAAAGCCCGCAGAGGGGTAGCAAACGCGCTCGGCGAACTCCCCGGACGCTCGCTGCCGGCCCGCTCGAAGCTCGAACTGGACTCGCTGCTCGCTCGAGTCCAGTTCGCAGTTGGGCTCGAATCTTGTCCGCGGCCTGGCTCGAATCTTGTTCGTATTCGGGCTCGAATCTTGTTCGTAGTCGGGCTCGGTTCTTGTTCGTAGTCGGGCTCGAATCTTGTTCGCGATCGGGGTCAAACTGGCCTCGATCCTGACTCGGAGAGGCTCGGATCTGGCTCGGCGCAGGCGTCCGCTAAGGGGGGCGTAGTCGACCGCGATCAGAGCCTCGCAGGTGGCCGTCAGAGGGCGTATAACAGGACCTTCGAAAACCGAATTTGTAGAGGAGGCGCCGATGTTGACATGGGCCGAGATACAGGAGCACGCCCGCGCGAAGTACAAACTCGCAGAGGATCACGAAGACAGCTTCAAGCTCGTCTGGCGCTACGACAACGACCGCCTGCAGCAGATCCTCGTCAACTGCTACGCCGCACTCGGCGAGGCGTGGTGCAACTTCACCTCCCCCGCCTGTCGTCGCGACAAACTCACCCCCGAAGTCGCCCTGCAGCGAAGCCTGAGTTTCGCCGTCGGCAGTATCTGCCTCGACCAGGATATCTACGTGATCCGCTACAGCCTGCCGATGAGCGCCCTCAAGCTCGAGACGTTTGATCTGCTACTGGGCGTCATCGCTAGCACCGCAGATGTTCTGGAAGAAGAACTCTCGGACAGCGACGACTTCTGATCTTTTCCCTTTTTCCTTTTTCCTTTTCTTATCCTGCAGCTGCGAGTGCCGAAGCGTCGAGTAGGCCGGCATCTGCGAGCAAGCGGGCAGCGAGCGACCAACGCACATCTACCAGCGCGTTGACATTCGCCCCCTTCACTAGCAGCAGGGCAAACGAGCCGATGGGCGCCCCATCACGCTCAACCCAACCCACCAGCCAAGCGTGCGGCGTGCGCCCATCCTCGTAGACACAGGTGCCGGTCTTCGCCCGTATGCTCGCCCGCCCGTAGGTCCGACCCGGCACGATCGATCGCACAAGCGACAACGATCGCTCGGACACCGGCAAGCTGCCATCGACGAGTCGATCGACAAACTCCAGCTCCTCCGCAGCTGAGATCGACAGCGGCCCCTCGAGCCAGAAGCTATCGACCGAATCGCCGATCCGCCGATCACCGTACTCCAGCACCCCTAACCAGCGCTCCATCGCCGGCTCGCCGATCCTGCGAGCCAGCTCTTGGAAGTACCAGACCACAGAAAACTTCATCGCCGAACGCAGGTCGTGATCGCGGTTCCAGGGCGCCAACCACCGCTCGACACCGTCCCAAGGCAAGCTCATGTCGACTCCCGACACAACGCCCTCCTCGAGAGCAATCAGCGCATTCGCCAACTTAAACGTCGAGCACGGCTGGCGGCGCTCGTCGACACGCCGATCCCCGTAGACCCGATCGGCCCGTCCCCGCTGACGAACGATGAATGCACCATCGACACCAGCTGCCACAAAACGTGCACCCGCCCCTGCAAGCGGCTCTCGCTCCACCACCGCCGGATTTATACCTGCTCCTTTGGACAGCTCTTGGCCCACCGCCAACTGGGACCCGGCCTCGTGCGATTCTCCGCCCAGCTCTGGATCGCCCGGCCTCACTCCGTTGACAGGCCCAGGAGCCGCGCCCGCCATCTCTGGTGGCGCAACATTCGCACGATCCGTACGCGCACAACTCAAGCCCACACAAAGTCCGAGTAAGATCCCCGCACAAAACCCCCAATTGCTGTAGATCGGCGCTCGCATGTGTTCCGTCGAACGCTACACGTCTCCGGCCTATTCCGCTCGTTCTTCTCAATTCGAGCGATTCACACAACCCGCTATCCTAAGGGGCGATGCGCAGCGCCCACAACCCACTCCCTCGCCTCGCAGGCCTCCAAAGCCTCGCGCCCGCAGGCCGAACACCTGTGGCACCCCTCTGCGCGCTGCTGCTCGCCATCAGCTGCAACGGCACAAGCGGCACTACAGACACCGCAATGGCCACAGAGAGCAACAGCGGCTCCACCGATGCCAGCCAGACAAGCGACACCAGCACAGAGACCAGCACAGAAACCAGCACAGAAACCAGCACAGAAACCAGCACTAGCAGCACCGGCAGCACTGGCAGCACCGGCGACACCTCGGGCGGCATGCTCGGCTGTCCCGACGACCCGGCCGTCTGTACCCGCGAAGCATTGATGATCAGCGCTGCCATGCTCGACACCAAACTCGGCGCCCAGGACCAGCTGATCCTCGACCTGCGCTCGCCCTCCGCCTACGCCAGCGGCCACATCCCCGGCGCACTCTACTTCGATTCCTCCAGCATCCGCGCCACCGTGGATGGCATCGGCGGACAGGTTGCCGACCGAGCGACCGTCGAAGCCGCCCTCGCAGCCGTCGGCGTCAGCAGTAGTACAGATCTTATCGCCTATGATGGAGGCTCGACCCAAGCCGCAGCCCGGCTCTCCTGGACGCTCCACTACTAC
>CAYYUP010000106.1:0-7591 GCA_964474905.1 uncultured Nannocystis sp.
CTGTTGTGCTGGTTGTCGTACGGTTGCCGGGCGGACTGTTCGCAGAGGTGCTTGCGGCAAGGTGCTACTCGCGACCTCCTCGGCGAGGATTTCGAGAGCCCGGCGCCTAGCATTGGCGAAAGTGATGTCAGTCGTCGAACCGATCCGTGTTCGTTTGTCGCGACCGCCGACGACGTGGCGCACGTAGTAGGCCTTTTTGCCCGAGGGCAGCACCCGCAGGATGAATCCCCGGAGGCCCGAGCACGCGATCTCAAACTTCCGCTGGCGCGGTTTGATGCGGTCGCAGCTGCGTTCTGTCAGTGTCGGCATGGGTTCAAATTCGATCCAGAGATCGATCCAGCGCAAGCGGAATTAGAGTATGTCCTAGAGGCCAGATTCTTAAGGATTCGACCTCGATGGGCGTGTTTGAGCGTGGACTCCAAATCGTACACTTGGACGACATTTGGGTGGGAGAGCTTGGCTAGCGCCTTGGCCTCGCGCAGGGTTCGCTCGCGTACGCTGGTGGATACGAGTTCGGCGCGGAGTACTTTGATCGCGACCTTGCGATCGAGTTGCACATCGAAGCCGGCGTAGACCTGGCCCATCGCGCCCTCGCCGAGAACGTGGAGAACGACATAGCGACCAATTGTCGAGCCGCTGACGAGGGCGCTTGCTGACTTGCTGAGGTCAGTGCCCTCTGCTCTCGTCGCCGTGAGTCCGACGTCATCCATAGGCTCGAAGGGCTCAGCGCAGGGCGCCTCGCTCCTTTGATCGTCCAGGAGATCGATTGATGTGTCAACCAGGGGTGATGTGCTGACTCGCGCCTGGATACGCTCGAGAGCACGCATTTGACCCACTGCTGGGCCTAGGATGGGTCTGCCTGTCTGGGTTATATGTACATAGTTTCGCGTGTGCGCGCTTTATTCTTATTCGTGGGCGCTGACGCGGGCCGTAAAGGCGTCTAAGAGCGCGCCGATCGGTTCGGCGTCGAGGTGGGCGTTATCTGGTTGGAGGTGGCCAAAAAAGAGATCGTGGTCTGCCGTGTGCGCCGGCGGGTTGTGGTTGAGGGCGCCGCGCGGGGCTATCGTGATCGCGAGGCGAAGCTCGTCCTGGCGCAGATGCACGAGGATTGCGGCATCGTGTTGGCCCGAGGCGCCGGGGCCCTCGATGCCGTCGACACGAAAGCCGGCGACGGTCGATCCTGGGTCTAGATCGCCGAGCAGCGCGACCGCGGCGGCTGTCGCTGGCGGAAAGCTGGGCTTGCCCATCGGCTCTGGGCGCGGCCCTGGGCGGAGGAGCAGATAGAGTGCAGTGGCGCTCGCGAGTAGCAACGGCAGCAGCCAAGGCGGCAGGCGCCGCGCTTCGGTCGGCTTGGTCGCGGAGGGCTTGGTCGCGGAGGGCTTGGTCGCGGAGGGCTCGGTCGCGGAGGGCTCGGTCGCAGCGGGTCCAGTTGCGGAGGGCTCGGTCGCAGCGGGTTCAGTTGCAGAAGACTCTGCCCTGGCGTGTGGGGCTCGCTGGGGCTCGGGTGTGTGGCGAGTCGCTTCACTCATCGATCGTGGCTCCGGCGTCATGGTTTCGCTGTGTCAGTCATGGGAGTCTACGACGATTCGGATCCGGCCGAGGGTCGCGAGGTTATCGAGTTGGCCTCGCCACTGCTCCGGGGGCAGGCTGCCATCCAGGCGATCATCGGCGCTCAAAATAAAGAGACGAGGCGGCGCAGGTCTGTCGCTAGGGCTTCTGGGTGGACGCAGAGGCAGGCCGTAAAAAGCTGTGTCGAGGCCGCTTTGCAGTGCCTTTTGTTGACCCACCGCGGCATTGGTCAGGCGTTTGAGTTCGTAGTCTTGATCGGCCCCGAGCAGGTAGTAGATAGGCCCCGTCAAGATATTCTGTCTTGAGAGCCAGGTCTTGAGAACGGGCATGTTGGTGACGATCGGCAAGGCTCTGCGGTCGGCATGCTCTTTGAGCCAGGTTGTGAGCGCTGGCAGATCGGGATCGTTGTCGGCGAGGCGCATGCGTGTGACAGGTTCGAGCACGGGCAGGGCGGCCGCCGAGGCGAGCACGAGGCCGAGAGTCGCGATCCGGGGGCGACCGCTGCGGGCGAGGGCCAGCAGGGTGAGCAGGACAGCGCAGGCGACCAGGGGCAGGGGGCCCGCTGTGGGTTCTCCGATGAACGCGAGCCCGAGCCAGATCGCGAGCAGGGCGGTTGTCTTGCGGCCGAGTGCGGGTCCCTGCCATTGTTCGCAGAGGCCGGCGAGGGCGAGGGCGGCGAAGGGCAGCACCGGCAGCAGGTAGCGCGGCGAGTCATCGAAGTTAAAGATGCCGAGCGCCGGCAAACCGCGGATCGCCGCGACGTAGGCGAGGGCGAGGACGGCGAAAAGGCGGAGGTAGATCTCAGCGCGGCTTTTCCCGCGGAAGATGCGCGCTGCCGGCAGCAGGAGCAGCGCCGGTGTCAGCGAAAGCAGTGCGAGCAGGGTGTCGCCGAGTCCGGCTCCGTAGCCGTGTTCGCCGAAGCGCGGGGTCTCGGGGGGAGGTGTCGGCAGGGCCGGCGGAAAGGCGAGCGCCCAGAGCAAATCGTGGTGGTAGAGCGCACCCGCGAGGGCGTAGAGCGCAGGCACCACGGGGATCGCGAGGGCCAGGCGTCGATTGTTCTTGGTGTGCAAGAACGCGAAGGCGCCGAGGCCAAGGGCGAAGAGCGCGAGCTCCGAGCGGGCGAAGAGCAGGGCGCCGAGCAGGAGTCCCGCCAAGAGGGGGCGCTCGCGGACGATCCAGAGGTAGAGAACCAGGGCGAGGCCGGTGACCGCATCGCTGTTGGAAACGCCCGAGGGACCGCAGGCGAGCCACAGCGCCGAGGTTGCCAGCAGTGCAGGCGCGAGATTTGCGACCTTAAGACCGAGACTGCGGGCGGTTGCGGCGAGCAGGGGCAGGGCCGCTGCGGCGACGAGTGAGTGCGCGACAGTGAAGCCCCAAAGCCCGACACCCAGGGCGGCGAGCGGCGCATAGATGAGCCCGAGCAGCGGCCGGCTTTTTTGGAAGAAGATGAGCGCGGCAGGGTCGGCTGCGGTCATCTGTGCGAAGTACCAGGTCAGTAGACCTTCGTCGTGCAGGTAGCGATCGCTTTGCGCGCTGACGAGGGCGAAGAGAACGACGGCCGCGCTAAGGAGCCAAGCGGCCGCGGGGGCGCGCATCAGCCAGGTCGAAAGGCTTCGGGCCCTGCGCTTTGCCGCCATCGAGCGGGCATGGTAGCGGAGCCTTTTCTTGTGCGTATTCGCTCTGTTTGATATGTCGGCGGGGATGGCTGATTTCACCCCACAGATGCCCCACGGAGAACTGCTAGAGATTTTTTCTGGGATTCACTTCGTGACCGGTACAACGCGCCCTTTTTTTGAGGGCAGGAATTGGCAATTTAGCCGCAACATGACGGTCGTCCGCGAGGGGGACGCGTTGACCCTTATCAACACAGTGCGCCTGGATGACGCCGGTTTGGCCGCGCTTGATCGACTAGGTGAGGTCAAGAATGTGGTCAAGATCGGCTCGTTCCACGGGTACGACGACGCCTTTTACGTCGACCGATACGGCGCCAAGCTGTGGGCGCTCGCGGGCATGGAACATGAGAGCGGTTTGCCTACCAAGGGCGAACTCGGAGCGGAGTCGATGCCTTTTACCGGCGCCAAGCTCTTCGTTTTTGAGACGGCAAAGATGCCGGAGGGGCTGCTGCTGATCGAGCGCGAGGGCGGCATTGTTGTCTCCTGTGACAGCTTGCAGAATTGGGCCGAGGCCGATCGCTTTTTCGACGGGGAAACGGCCAAGATAATGACCGAAATCGGCTTTATCAAGGCGGCGAACGTCGGCCCCGGGTGGGCTCGCTTTGCCGAGCCCAAAGCGAGCGACTTTGAGCGAGTGCTGGCCTTGCCCTTCAAGCACCTGCTCAGCGCACATGGTTCACCGCTCGTCGGTGATGCGAAGGAGCGCTTCGCCGCGACCTTTCGCGAACTCTACGGCGTCAACTCGTAGGCCGGTGGTTTGGCGTGCGTCCCACAATCACTCGCTGCTGACGATGAGACTCGCTTCCTCAGTGCGGCCGATATCGTTCGCCGTACACATGTCGATACAAACATGCTCTAAAAAACAGGTGTAATCTGATGCTCGGGTGGAGCGCTCGTGTATGAGCACCGCCGGGCTCGTAGATGCATGGTCGCCCGAAACCGTCGGTGTCGTCGTCTTCGTTGGTGTCGCCCTACCAAAAGTTGGAGGCGAGGCGGCGACAGGTGCTGCGCTTCGCGGCGATGGCGACAACGATGATGGCGCTGGTGATCGCGCCGACGCGCTTCCTCAACGCACCGCCCTCTGATCCCGCGGGTCGTATCGGTGTTCTCGGCGGTTGGCTGCTCTTCCTGGGCGCGAGCTTGGCGACGCTGGTGCTTGTACGTCTCGGGCGTGTGGAGGTGGCCACGCGGATCTTCTTGGTGTCGATTCTCCTGGTCATCGCGGTGTTTGCGATCTTCGAGACGCCGGCGATGGCCCTGATCGCGACGACCCTCGGCCTGGCATTTTTGCTGGAGATCGCGATGACGCTCGACAAGCTCGAGCGGGTGCGCAGCTGGGCGTTGGTGATCGGGTTTTCCTACGTCGTATCGGTGTCGCTGCGCGAAGCGATCCGCCCGAGCGGGCTGGTTGGCGATGGGGAATTTTGGCCGGTTGTGCTCGGCCCGGCGATGGCCTTTGGTTGTCTGGCGCTGCTCGGCTGGCTGTCGCTGAAGACGGTGATGGAGGCGCTCGCAGAGAGCGAATCGCGGGCCCAAACTCTGCGCGAGCTCAACCAACGCATGGTCGATGCCCGCGACGCGGCGATGCAATCGAGCCGGGCGAAGAGCACCTTTTTGGCGACGATGAGCCACGAGCTGCGGACCCCACTGACAGCGGTGATCGGTTATGGCGAACTCATCCAAGAGGAGACCGACGAGGCCTTTGAGTACGGGGAGGAGGTCGCCAGTATCGTCGGCTCGGCGCGCCTGTTACTGGAGATCATCGACGATGTGCTCGACCTCTCAAAGGTCGAGGCGGGCACGTTAGAGGTGCGTCTAGAGGTGATTGAGCTGCGGGTATTTCTCGAGGAATTCGTCCGCGGAATCCGGGCGCAAGTGATCGATAAGGGGCTCGCCTTCTCCCTTGAGGTGCGCGGCGATCTCTCGCCCTTGGCCGACCCGATGAGGCTTCGTCAGGTGTTGCTCGGACTGCTGTCGAACGCGATCAAATTTACCTCGCGGGGTGGCATCACGATCTCGGCGGAGCGGGTCGACGAAGGTGGCGAGAGGCCACAGGTGTGCATCTCGGTGCGGGACACGGGGATCGGCATCTCTTCTCAGGATGCGCGACGCATTTTTACGCCCTTTAGCCAGGCGGATGATCACGCGTCTAGGATCCACGGAGGTACCGGTCTGGGGCTGACGATCGGTCGTCGTCTCGCGGAGTTGATGGGGGGCACTCTCACGGTGGAGAGCGAGTTTGGTGTGGGCTCTACGTTTGAGATCCGACTGCGTGAGAACGACGCCGCGAAGCCCCAACGAGAGCTGCCAGAACCGCCAGAGCCGCCAGAGCCGCCAGAGTCGCTAGAACCAGCAGAACCATGAGCCGAGGATAGCCTCTTCTGCCGTTGGTTGCGCTGGTCCGCGGTAGAGAGGGCTGCGATGATGCTGCGGGTGCTGCGGATGCCGCGAGTGCCGCGGATGTCGCGAATGCCTCGAATGCCTCGAATGCCTCGAATGCCTCGAATTATCGTCCGTGTGGCTCAGCTTGCGATCATCTCGGTCGCTCTCGCGAGCCTGACGGGCCTCATCGCTTGGCATTTGCCATCGCCATCGCTTTGGGCGCTCGATCTCTTCAACCACCTTCGCGCCCACTATCTCCTGCTGATGCTGGTCGCGGCACTGCTGGTTGGCCTGGACCGGCGATGGCGATGGCTTCTCGTCGCATTGCTGATCGCGAGCATCGATGCTGTATTGATAGGCCCACTCTATCTCGGCAGTGGACGGCCCGCAGGGACCTCTGATGCGCGCTTGCGACTCCTTCACTTTAATTTGCTCTCTAGTAATACGGCCCACTCGGAGGTCGTGCACTATCTGGCGGCGAGCGGTGCCGATTTACTGTTTTTGCAAGAGGTTAGCCCCTCCTGGGCCGAGCGTTTGCAGGGCGTTCCGGGATATCAAAACCTCGCCTCAAAGCCTCGGTCAGACAACTTTGGGATCGCTATCCTGGCAGCTGAAAATTTCAAGGTTGAGACTCTTCAAGGCGTCGATCTGGGCGCAGAAGTGCCGGCATTGCGGGTCGATGTGCACCTCGGGGATGAGCTTGTGTCGATTCTCAGTGTGCACACATTGCCGCCAGTCTCTGCGGAGTACGCCCGCCGCCGGGACCTGATGCTGCGCAATGCGGCTGCCTGGGCGGAGCGACGGCGTCGTGCGGGGGCGCTGCCGGTGATCATCGGCGATCTCAACGCGACGCCCTTCAGCGGACCGCTGCGGGCTCTAGTTGCCGATGGTGGGCTGGTCGACTCAGCCCGGGGTTTTGGCCTGCAGCCGAGTTGGCCCGCCGGCGCGGGCGTGCTCAGCGTGCTCCTGGCGATCCCGATCGATCATGCGTTGCACGACCCCGGCCTTACCACCCTGGGCCGCGAGCTCGGCCCCGAACTAGGCTCCGACCATCGACCTTTGCAGATCGAACTGATGCTGGCCTTGGCGTTGGAGGATGGCGATGGCGATGGCAGCTAAAGGGCTGTGCAGTAGCTGACGCTGCAATGGTGGCAGATACCGACGCTGTCGTGGTCGGCTTTCATGCGCAGTGTGGTGCCGTTAAAACGATAGCGACGTTCGCGTTGATGGTGGGAGGGGATTCCGCCCATTCGCGGCTTTTTAGGCCGTTTTGCGCTCTTGTTTTGATGATCGTAGGTACCGGTGGCGGCGTCGCTATAATCGCCCCACTCGGCATATGTTGATATTTCACGGATGCCGGCGACGAAGGGGGCTGTCCTCGTTTGCCTATCGAGATTACCGACGATTGTACCGATCTTATGGCCGCACTCTCCGCGCATGATATAGACGTCGCTGGCGATCTGCCAGGGGCACTGGTTGCGGTTTCTTTTGGATTTAGGGGGGGCAGCTGGGACGAGAACGTCGCTCGTTCCGTCGCCGTCGAGATCGAAATGGGGCATTGTGCGGACGCGCCAGTCCTGGGTGGATTGGTGGAATTCACCGAGTTGATCGATCCCTGAGCTTTGCACTCGCACAAGGCGCTCACGAATCGGCGGGACCACGCAGGGACCGGGCAGCTTTTGGAGCGGGCGGTGTCCCGGGGGCAGGGCGTGCAGGCTAAGCGAGAGCGGGTCGGTTTTGGGATCGCTGCGCTCCGGGCCGACGAGGAGTTGCACGAGGCGTTGTCCGTTGCTGTACACGCACTCGAAGGTCATCGCTTCGGCATCGGCGGTGCAGCTGCCCTGCTCTTGAAAACCGGTGGCAGCGAGGGCCTGTCGCCAGGGGTTGAGGAATATGTGCAAGGCGCCTTTGCCGAGGCTCATACGGAGCACATGATCGCCGGCGTCCGAAGCCCGAGCGGAGGCCAA
>CAYYUP010000106.1:7691-17198 GCA_964474905.1 uncultured Nannocystis sp.
TCGGAGGTCGGCGAACCGCCGCAAGCGAGCACAAAAAGCGCGCCTAGGCGGGTGCTGAGACAGAGACTGTGGCTGCGCTCGATCATCCTCATCGAGCTGGTCGCGAGCGCTGCGGGGGTGATGGTTCGCGTCATCGTGCTTCTTCTTTGTCGTGACGGGCCTGGGGGCTTTTGGAAGACGTTCTGCGGAGATGTCTCTTGGGCCATAATTGTTGGAGTTTTGTCATCAAAAATTGATCGAGCACCGAGCTCTGCTCACCGCGACTCAGCCGGCGCAGCAGACCCAGGGCGCGCCGCGGTCGGACGATGAATTGGCCGGCAAAAAACGCGATGAGCCCCCCGAGTTGGAGGCCGAGCAGGGCTCTGGCGCCGAGCATCGGGTGATAGGAGCGCAGGCCGCCTGCAGAGCGCAGCAATGAGCCAAAGTAGTAGGCGTCGTCAAAGCGGATCGCACCTGCGTCGAGCAGGTTTTTGTACTCCTCCGAGCCCGGGTAAGGGGCGAAGACGATGATCGCGACTGTATGGCAGCCGTCGACGGCGAGCCGGAGTACAAGGCCAAAGGACGCCGCCAGATCCCGCAGACGTTCGTGCGGGAAGCCGATGATGATCGACGCGTGGGTGATAAGGCCGGCATCGATCGACGCACGCATCGACCGGCGAAGAGCGGCCAGGTCGACCCTCTTGTGGATCCGCCGAAGAGTCCTGCGCGAGCCGCTCTCGGGGGCGTAGGTGAAGTTGCGGCAGCCGGCTGCGACCAGGGCTCGAGCGGCCTCGGCATCGATTGCCTCGGAGCGGGTACCCGACGGCAACTGCACACTTACCTTTAGATCGCGCTCGCGGATAAGTCCGGCAAACTCGAGAATCCACTGCTTTGTCAGCATTGCGGTGAGGTCGTTGAGATCGATGTTGGTGATCCGATAGCGCCGCACAAGGTCGGCGATTTCGTCGGCGACGCGCTCTGGATCTCGACGTCGGTAGCGTGTGCCCCACATCGACGGCGACGAGCAAAATGAGCAGCGAAAGGGGCAGCCGCGGCTGGTCAGCACGGGCATCGATCGCCCCCGATCGACGCCGGAGCGGCAGCCGTGATCGAGGTAGGCATCGACGGGTAGCAGGTCCCAGGCCGGCGGTGGCAGCTCGTCCAGGGTGCTCAGTCGCGGTCGGTTACGGGTGAGCCGGAGCCGCGCGCCGATCCGGAGCCCGAGCCCGCCGACCTCGGAAAGCGGGCGTCGGTCGGCGATCGCTGCGAGCAACTCGACGAAGGTGCTCTCGCCCTCGCCGAGAACACAGGCGTCGATCGCCGAACACTCGCTCAGGATCTGGGCCCAATGAGCGGTCGCGTTCTCGCCTCCGAGGATGATCCGAGCCCCAGGAGCGCGGCGGCGGAGCAGGGGGCAGAGCACCCGCAGCAGCGGCCACTGGTGGAGGAACATGTGGGAGATCCCGATCACCGCAGCTTCGGGGTCGACGCGCTGGACGATCGCCGAAAGCTCCAAGCCTTCGACGACGAGTTCGCCGATCGTGCTTGGCCAGCTCCAGCGTTGGCCGAGGGCCTCGCCTGTGCCGTCGATCACATCGACGCGGTGGCCAGTCTCTCGGGTAACCGCAGCGATGTAGGCCAGGCCTAAGGGGGGCATCGCCCCGTAGTACGAGAGGGAGCGCGGAGCGGTGATCGTCGGCGGGTGGATGAGCACGACCCGCAGCTTTGTAGTGCCCTTAGTCCCTCGATGCGGGCCGGGTTTGGCCGAGGTCAGGGTCCGCAATCGTCTGGTTTGTGACAGGGCTGCGCGAGGCTAGCATTGCTATCATCTGTCGTCTATGGCGCGGCGAATCGCAGCCCTGGCGAGACGTGCGTCGCTCGCCCTTCGCCTGGCCGAGACCTGGGTGCATCGCCCGCGCACGCCGACGCGTCTGGTGCTCGACGTCACCCGCCGTTGCAACCTGCGCTGCTCGATGTGTCGAACTTGGGAGGTGCCGTCGGCGGGCGAGATGAGTACGTCCGAAATCCTCGCGATCATCGATCAGCTGCCGCGCCTCTGTTGGCTCGACGTCACCGGCGGCGAGCCCTTTTTTCGCCGCGATGCCGAGACCCTGTTGCCGGAGATCGCTGTTCGCGGTCGTGCTCTCGAGGTCCTGCATTTTCCGACCAATGGTTGGTTTACCGAGCGAGTGCTGCGGACCTGCGCAGAGATCCGGGCCCGGCGGCCAGAGATCGAACTGATCGTCACTGTCAGCGTCGACGGCCCGCGCGAGCTACACGACAGGATCCGCGGTCGCGACGGGGCTTTTGATCGGGCGATCGCCACCTACCGGGGGCTGCGTTCGGGCGGTGTCAAGGTCTATCTAGGTACGACGATAAGCACCGATAACTGCGACTCTCTCGGCGACCTAGAGGACGCGCTGAGGGCCGCGATTCCCGGGTTTACCCGCCGCGAGTGGCATTACAACTGGTTGCAGCTGTCGGCACATTTTTTCGCCAATGAGGGGGTCTCAGTGCCGACTCCACCCGAGCGATTGGTGCACGATCATCTTCGGGCTCGGGGTCTACCTCGCGATATGGTCGAGCTGATGGAGCTGGTCTTCCTCATCAACCGCGAATTCGTCAACCGGGGCGAGGGTTCGGGCGTGCCCTGCCAGGCGCTGCGCAGTGCCGCCTTTGTCTCACCGGAGGGCGACCTCTACCCCTGTCATGTCTACGATCGACCCCTCGGCAACCTCCGCGAGCGCAGCTTCGCGGACCTCTGGGGGGATCCCGAGTTGCTCGCCGCGAGGGCCGATATCAAAGCGCTCGCCTGCGGCGGTTGCTTCACCCCCTGTGAGGCCTATCCGGCGCTCGCAGGCGCACCGTTGGCGACTCTGCGGCAGACCTCGCGGCGACTGCTGAGTCTCTGCGGCGAGGCCTTGCGAGGGGAGTCGGTGGTCCCATGAGCGATCGTTCGGGCAGGTACGAACTGCAAATCATGGAGGCCGAGCGCCCCGATCGTCGGCGTCTTTTGGTCTGGCTTATCGAGTCGGCGATGACTGCCGACGGCGGTGTGCTCTCGTGGGTCAACGCCGAGCACCCGGGGTATCGCTATCCCGAGGCCGCCGGCTTGTTGCTGGCGCTGCTTGTTCAGGAGATCGACGGAGGTCCGCCGGTGCTGGGTCCGCGCACACTGATGCAGCGCGACCAATGCCTGCGGATCTTTGGCACACTCTGCGCTGATATCGATAGCCAGGGCGCACTCGGTCGCGGTGGCGTTGGCTACCTCTTTGACAGCGGCATCGTCCTGCACGCCTTTCTCCGCCTCCGTGATCGTCTGCAGGAGGGCATCGACGACGGCGAGCGAGCGCGGGTCGAGGCGGCGATCGAGCCTGTGTATAAATATGTCCTTGGGGCCATCTCTGCACGGCGACCGATCACGTCGGAGCCCTCGGCGACTCCGCGGTGGAGCGACTCCTGGGGCTGTCACTTGCTCAAGCTCGCGCTGCCGCTTAGCGCCTACGCTCGGGCCTTTGGCGATGCGCGACCGGTGGCGGCGATCCGGCGCTTGCTCAGCGACATGATGCCGCTCGCCGACGGAGGTCGATTTGTCGTTCATCGGGGGTCGCGACGGACCTACGTGCACGCCTGCTGCTACGCGGCCGAGGGGCTGCTGGCGATCGATCCGAGCATCGACGCACGGGCGCGGGTTTCGGCGGTTGCAACTGCGACTTGGTTGGCGACGATCCAAAAACCTGACGGGGCAGTGCCCGCATGGCACGACGGCATCCGCGGCGAAGGTCCCTATCCGGCGGATGTTGTCGCCCAATGTGTTCGCCTGTGGGTAGCGATCGATCGCCGCCGTTTTGCGACGGAGATCGCCCGCGGTCTCACCTGTTTGGCGGCCTTCCAAACCCCCGCCGGCGGGCTCCGTTACAGCCGACGATCCGACGATATCAACACCTGGGCGACGATCTTCGCGGCTCAGGCGGTCGCCTGGGCAGACGGCGATCGGAGGGCGCGGTGGTTGGTGTAGATCGCGGGGTCACCGTGCTCCTGCCCGCGCATAACGAGGCGCCGACGATCGCCGCCGTGATCGATGGTTGCCGACGTGCGACCCCGGGGCTGGTCGAAATTTTGGTTGTCGATGATGGCTCGACGGACGAGACCGCGAACATTGCTGCAGAGTCCGGTGCTCGGGTGCTGCGTCTGCCTGCGAACCAGGGCAAGGGCGCGGCTGTGCGGGCCGGTGTGCTCGCAGCGGCGGGTGGGCTTGTGGTGCTGCTGGATGCGGATGGCCAGGACGAGCCCGCCGAAATCCCGCTGCTCGTCGAAGCCCTGCGCCCGGGCGTCGACCTGGTCGTTGGTTCACGTTTCTTAGGACATTTTGAGGCCGGTGCGATTACCCGTATCGATCGTCTAGGAAACCTCGCGCTCACCGGGCTCTTTAACCTCGTCACCGGGGCGCGGGTCACCGACACGCAGGCGGGATTTAGGGCGATTCGGCGGCAGACGCTGCTCGATTTGGGTCTCGCCGCCGAGCGCTACGACATCGAGACCGACATGCTTGTCGAGCTTCTCCGCCGGGGAGGTCGGGTGGTCGAGGTCGCTGTCACTCGCCGGCCGCGCGCGCACGGTCATACGGATCTGGATCGCCTGAGCGACGGCCTGCGGATCCTCGGCCGGATCGCGGGGGCTCGCTGGCGACGGGCTCGGGGCTGAGCTGTATCAGCGGCGAGTGTGAGTCGGGCTCACCGACGTTTGTCTGGAAGCGGGGGGGTGTACGCGAACGTTGTGTGCACGGCGGGCGAGACCTCGACTTCGCGGATCTCGTAGAGCTTTCTTCTGTCGGGTTTGCTTGTCTTGCCGGCGGCAATGATCAGGGGCACGTTCCAGGGCTCGCCGCGTTTCCAGACCTGGGCCCTGTGCTTATGGCCGAAGAGCAAGGCCGCGACCTTGCCCTCGATCGTGGCTTTTAGGGAGTCACTGTCGGCGACTGCGAGCTTGAGCCAGGTGGCGCGCACGAAGGGGTGATGGTGCAGGAGCACAACCACCGGTGTGGTCGCGCTCTTGATCGCGGTGGCGAGGGCTTCGATCTGCCGCTCTCCGATCGCGCCGCTCGCAAGGTGTTGCTCGGAGTGACAGCTGTCGAGGGCCACCAGTCGGCACTCACCTGTGTCTTTGATCAGAGGATAGAGCGACGGCATGCGATTGGCCGATGTTTGGGCGGCAGCGATGCCCATCAGCTCGCCGAGGATTCGCCGCTGAAAATTATTTTGCCGGCTGGCGCTAAACGTATTGCCCATTGGCCCGACATCGTGGTTTCCGGGGGCAAAGATCATGTCAAATCCCTGCGCACGGAGGGGCCTTAAAACATCGAGGACGTGGTTGTACTCAGCCGTTGAGCCGTTGTCGGTGAGATCGCCGGTGAAGGTGAGCAGCGGCTTTGGCAGGTCTTGGTAGTGCTTTGCGACCCACTTCATGACCCGTGCGAAGCGGCGGTTCTCTTGTTTGTTCGACTTTGCCTTTACGTGGATGTCACCGATGTGCACGAGCAGCGTCATGTCGCCACTATCGCACGATGATCCGCGCGTCGCACGTGCAGGAGGCTCGCGGGTGGCAGGCTCGCAGGGCTTTGCTTTGCTTTGCTTTGCTTTTCTTTTCTTTTCTTTTCTTTGCTTTGGCCCCGGGCTCAGTCCTTTGGGGGTCGCACGGGCAGGCGCTTTGCCAGCGCTCGGCCCTGCTCGAGGGCGCGCGAATCGACCCGGATGCTGCGGCCTGGCCGAAGGTGCAGGCGCTCGTCGGCGAAGCTCTCAACCGCGGCTTTTCGCCGGGCGCAGGTGGGCTCGATGCGAGCGAGCGCAGCGCTGCCGATCGCGGCGCGCACCTCGAGCAAAGCGCCCTCTAAACGGCGGACGATCGTCTCGGCGGCGCCGATGCGAAAGGCTTCGTGCCAGGCCCGAGGTTGGCCGGCGCCGTGGGTCGCGGAGAGCCATTCGATCTGCGGCACGAGCCACTGCCAAAGCGCGACGATGGCCAGACGATCCGCCTCACGGCCGGCGATCAAGAGCTGGGTCTTTTCCGCCAATTGTGCCGTGTAGGCGATGCAGCCGTTGTTTTTAGCCAATCCTGTGGCTAGAGCACTCTTCCATTTTCGGATCCTTCGGCCGCAGTCAAGGGGCGTTTCGCGGCCGTCCGTGACCGGGTCGGCATCTTCGGCAGTCGCGGCTGCGACCATCGACTCTAGGCGGTGCTTTTCGATCAGCGACTGCGCCTTCGCGGCGGCGCTTGCCGCTTCGTGCACGTTAGGCGAGGCCGCGAGCGCCAACAGTTTGCGGACTCGATCGAGGAGCGCCGCCGAGTCCTTGCTCATCGCTCGCTCGCAGCCGCGCCTTCGGTGCTGCGGGCCTTGATGATCAGGTAGTGGAGGTCCTCGTTGTCCGAGAGATTTTTTAATTCCATCACCCCACCGAGGGGCAGATAGACGCAGTCACCTGTGCCGAGCGGCTGCTGCACGCCGTTGATCGTCACCTCGCCAATACCGCCGAGGCCGATCACGATCTCGGGAAACTCTTGCTGCTTGTGCCGGCCGACATGCCCGCGGGGTTCGAGCGCACAGGCTAAAACCGCCGTAAAGGGCTCTGCGGGGCCCCGTAGCAGGCTCCACAGCTTGACAGAACCACAACCTCCAAAGAGAGCGGTGCGGATTGTGGGGGCATGTTTAGTGCTGAGGTCCATCGCCGCAGCCTACCAGAGAGGCGCAGCCAGAGACCGCGGTCGCTAGGTTTTGCGGGGTCGCTGAGGAGTGCCGGAGATCAGGCTGCGGGCGGCCGAATCTTGGCCTTGAGCGCCTGTACTCGCCCGTACGCGGCATCGATCACATCGCGATGGAGCCGCCCGGTGGCGACGTGTTCAGCGATGATGTCGATCGTGCGCTCGACTGTATCGACGTCGTAGTTGACGTTATTTCCGAGGGTCAAGATATCGACGCCAGCCTTGAGCGCCCGCCGCAGAGCTTCGGCGAAGGGGTACATGTCGGAGATCGCCCGCATGCTCATATCGTCGCTGACAACCACTCCGGAGAAGCCGAGGTCGCCCCGCAGCAACCCGCCGATCACCGCAGGCGAGAGGGTCGAGGGAAGATCTGGGTCGAGTGTCGAATTGAAGAGGTGACCGGTCATGATGGTGTCGGCGAGACCGGCTTTGATCAGCGCGGCGAAGGGCGTGAGCTCGGCGCGTGACCAAGTTTCGGTGATGTCGACAAAGCCCAGATGGGAGTCGGCGCTGGAGCTGCCGTGGCCGGGAAAATGTTTGAGCGAACAGAGAATGCCGCGCTCGTGGTGGGCCTGGATAAACGCGCTCGCGTGGCGCACGACCACTTGGGGATCGTCGGAGAAGCTGCGCTCGACCGCACCGATGATCGGGTTTTTGGGGTCGACTAGCAGATCGACGACCGGCGCGAAGTTGAGGTTGATGCCCGCCTCTGCGAGCGTATCGGCGATGCGTCCGGCCATGCGCCGGGTGTAGACTTCGCGGTCAAATCGACCCATGCGTCGAGCGCTGACAGTGCTAGGAAAACCATCGCGTTGCAGCAACCGGTTGACATAGCCGCCCTCCTGGTCGATCGCGATAAGCGGCGGTATCTTGTTACCGGCGGCGGCCCGCAGCTCGTCGGTGAGCGCGCGCAGCTGCGCCGGTGATCGAATGTTGCGGCGACGCTTTCCTGTGATGTTGTCGCGGCTAAAGAGCAGCACACCGCCGAGCTTGCGGTCTTGAAGATCGCGAATTACGATGTCGTCGGCGGCCGCTCGCTGGCCGCGGAAACCGACGAGCAGGAGCTGGCCGATCTTCGCCGCCAGAGCGGCATCGTCATCGACGGCGGGCATTGCCGGTGTACTCGGAATCGCGGAGGGCTGCGTTGCTTCGCCGGGTGCTGGCTTGTTTGCCGAACTCGCAGGGCTCGTCGGCTCTGGGGGTTGACTGCGGGACTCACCGCTTGTCCGGGCACAGCTAGCCAGGGCCCCGAGCGCGCTTAGACGCAGCAGCTCTCGTCTCCGCATCCTCCGTGACTAACACAGGGGAGCGCTCTGCAGCGTCCGAGTTCGCACCCGCGGAGACCCTTGCGCATGATCTAGGTCGCGAGCGTCGGCCGGTGGAGCACCAGCTGCACAGGGCCTGGGAGCGGGGGCAGTCGCTTTAGACTGCGGGCGAATCGCAGGCTCGCGACCAGTGGTCTCGAACCCTATTTGCAGAAAGTACTCACCGCGGTTTTTTCATCTTCGCAACCCGTGTTTGCCGCAAAGTCAGAGCATGAGAGGAGCGAGAGGCAAGCGTATGCATCTTCTGTGGCGAGACCGCAGGGTTCGCTGTAGGACTGGGCGCCGTAGACGATGTTGTACAAGCAAGAGAGAAACGGGCTTGTGGCCATGGTCTCGCACTCTTCAACCTTGGCCTGGTGTGTCAGGCAGGTGTTGAAGGCCGGCATCTCGCAGGCCTGTAAATAGGTCTGTAGTTCTTTGTTGCACGAGCCGTTGTTGCCTCCGAGTTTTTCGCAGCTGGCCGCGCCGTAGCAGGCCGAATACGCATCAAAGGCGAGCACACAATTGGCCCCGTCGATTTGTTGGTGGAGGTTACGGATGGAGTGACAATGTGTATAAATATATTCTGCGTTCTCTTCGCCGTCGGTGCATGTGTATACTTTGCTGGCGAATTCGGAGCAGTTGCCGGCGTTTGTGCCGGTGGTGCCGGTCGATGAGCTAAGAGTGTCTGTCGACTCGGTTGAGAGTGTGGTGCCGGTGATGCCGGTGGTGCCGGTGGTGCCGGTGGCGGTCTCGGTTGTGGTTGTAGATGTGGCGTTGTTTGTGCCCGAGGCGCTCTCTGCATCTGGCTCGATGTCATGGAAACAGGCGGGCACGCTTCCAAGCGAGAGCAGGAAGGCGAGGTGCTTGTACGTAGCCGCGTCCATGGCCCCATGATACGGAGAACACGGTCGTCATTCTCTAGCAAAGTTAGTGGATCTTGGGAGTCGTAGGCTGTGCGGTATTTGCGCTTGGGCCTGGGACTCAAGCGCTGTCAAGTGGTCGCGAGTGCTGTTTTTGGAGAGACATAAGGCGCTGGCAGTCGCTTGATCTCGTTTTGCTCGGGGGGTTGTTTGGTTGTGGTCGTGGTCGTGGTCGTGGTCGTGGCCGTGGTCGTGGCCGGGCTCAGGGTTTTGTCGAGGCGGGCAGGGGTCCGAAGGCCTCGGCTGGGTAGAGGCGGAAGGAGTTTCGCTCGGGATCAAAGGCCCGGTAGGAAAGCCGACGCCAGGCGTTGGGCGTGGCGGCGATGAATCGCTGGCTGCGATGGTCGATGGTTGCCGAGTCGGTCTTGCCGACCCAGGTGGTGCGCAGGAGCTCGCCTGTGGTGGCGTGCCAGCGCTTTAGGGTGCCGTCGTGGGAAGCGGAGAGAATGAAGCGGCCATCCGGGCTGAACGCGCATGCGAGTACGGGGCCGGAGTGGCCCTGGAGGGAGAGGATTTCGTGGCCGGAGGCGGTCTCCCAGACTTTG
>CAYYUP010000107.1:0-17170 GCA_964474905.1 uncultured Nannocystis sp.
AAGAAAAATCAGCGGAGGCGTTCGAGTTCGCTGAAGCGTTTTCCAGAGGCGTAGGCCTTGGCGGGCATGCGTCGCTTGCCCGGTGGTTGTAGTTCCTGGATCAGGACGACTCCCTCGCCGCAGGCGACATGTGCTCCGCGTCGGTCGACGGCGAGTACGCAGCCAGCCGTTGCGGCGGAGGGTCTGACGATGTCGCTGATCCGGCCACCGAAGAGCTTTAGGCGATCGGCGGCGCGCATGCAGGTCGCTCCGGGCCAGGGGTCCATACCTCGGATGTGGGCGGCGACGGTCGACGCCGGCAGGTCCCAGTTAACGGCTCCCTCCTCCTTGCGCAGCATCGGTGCCAGGGTCATCAGGCTTTCGTCTTGGGAGACGGGGGCGGGTACGTTGGGGAGTTCGCGCAAGAAGCCCGCGAGGGCCTCGCCACCTAGGTGCGCGAGTCGAGCAAAGAGTGCGCCGCTGGTTTCATCGCCGGCGATCGGGGTGCGCAGCATTCGATACACCGGGCCTGTGTCGAGGCCCTCCTCCATACGCATGATCGCGACGCCGGTCTCTGGATCGCCGGCGAGCACTGCCCGCTGGATCGGCGCGGCTCCCCGCCAGCGAGGGAGTAGCGAGGCGTGTACGTTGATGCAGCCGTAGCGGGGAACCTCGAGGATCGCCGGCGGCAGGATGCGGCCGTAGGCAGTGACGATGATGACGTCGAGATCGAGGGCGCGGAGCTTGGCCGCGACCTTGCCGTTGCGGAGCCTACGCGGTTGGATCACCCGCACGCCGAGCTCTAAGGCGGCGACCTTGACCGGAGGGCACGCGAGCTTACGGCCGCGGCCAGCGGGGCGATCGGGTTGCGATACGACGATGACGAGATCGCAGGCCTCCGCGGTTGCCCGCAGGCTTGGTACGGCAAAATCAGGGGATCCCATAAAGGCTGCGCGGAGCTTTTGCATCGTGCTTGTCGAGGTTTGTAGGGTCGTGATCGCGGCTAGTTTTCGCGGTAGGCGAGATAGGCGGCTCTGAGGGCGTCGTCGAGGAGAACATCCCGAGCCTCGTCGAGGGCGGCCCGTAGTTCTCGGAGTTCGGCGGCCATCGTTCTGAGAGTGCTGGCTTCGAGGCGTTCGTCGGCGAAGGTCTGCTGGAGTCGGTGGTGGGCCCGGCGAAGTTCTCCGTCCGAGGCGCTCTGCGGCAGCCCCAGGAGGACGAAATAATCGCCGCCACGAGCCCTTTTGAGGGCGGTGCCGAGGCGTTGGCGATCGATGGCGGCCTCGTTTTTGCCGTCGTTCTCAACCTCGCCTAGATCGGTCAAATCGTTCGGATCGTTCGGATCGTTCGGATCGTTTGTCTCTCTTGATCCTGACCCATCGACCAGGTCGATTCGGCCGAGCACCTGCAGGGCGTAGACCCAGGCGAGAAGCGGGCGACCGCCGAGGGCCGCGATTTCGTCGATACTGAGCCTCGCGTCGAGCAGCTCGCCGAGCACTGCGGCCTCGGCCGGCGGATCCAGATCGTCGAGGTCGTTGCCGGGACGCATGCGGGGGCGGAGTTCGCCGCAGCCCAGGCGCTCGCGCAGCACGGGTTCTTCGAGTTCTAAGAGAATGCCTTCGCAGGTGATCGCAGCGAGCGGTCGGTGCAACACTGGCGGCCGAGCTGTGCCTTTTGGGGCATTTGGGGCGTGCAATGACCAGGAGCCGCGCCAGGTGAAGGCGGTGGTGAGGAGTTCAGCGGTGTATTCGTCGATCACTGCGCTGCGTTCGCTCGCTTTGATCGCGGCGGTCTCGATGGCGGCGTCGATATCGTCGATCGTGTCGCTTGGTAGGTTGCGCTTGAGATCTTGTGCGCTCGCCCCGTTGATGAGCCCGCGGCGGAGCAGGGTGGCACTCAGACGGTCCTCGGGTCGATCGCTGCGGGCGGACACGGGGGCTCCGTTGGACCACTCGATCTCGATCGTGCTGGGCCCGTGGATCCGGAGCAGACCCGAGTAGCGCTTATTTTCTAGGCGCACGAGCAACTCGGGTAACGGCGATGTCTGGAGGTCGGACTCTGCGCTCGGTTGATCTGGCGGCGCTGAGCCTCGCGTTAATGTGACCTGTCGCTTAGAGCTGGTCTTGCGAGATCTGGAGACCTTTGTGGTCTTTGTGGAGACCTCGGGTCGCGGGGCTTCGCCCCTCTCTGAGAGGCGGAGGGTCGGGACCGGTCGCGGTTGCCCCTGCCTGGGGCGTCGAACCACGCGCTTGGTGGCCGGTTCGACGTCGAGCAGCCCGTCGCTGTCGCTGTCGATATCGCTGTCGATGTCGCTGTCGTTGTCCTCGCGCTCGCTCTCGAGACCAGGGCCACCGCCGAGGCCGATCGCGTCGAGATCGAAGTCGCCGCTGTCGCTTGCGGGCACGTCGTGGCGCTCGTCCAGGGCGGCGAGGGTCCGTCGAAGCTGGGCGAGCAGGGGATCGCGCTGGCGGAGGGGAAGCGCGCTGCCGGTGCCAAGATCGACTTGAGAGGGTGTTGTTGGTTCGCTCGGTCCGAGGAGTTCGAGCAGGGTGTCGCGGAGTTCGTCGTCATCGACGGGTGCGACCAAGAAACGATCTGCGCCGAGCTCCAAGACGTCCGCGAGATCGCGGATCTCACCGCCGAGTTCGCTGTGCAGAACCACCGGGATGCCGATGCCCTGAGGATCCTGGCGGAGCGTGTGCAGCAGTTCGGGCACGTCGCAACCGCGCGCGCAGAGGAGGATCGCCGCTGGCGGATGTTCGCCGAGATAGCGCGCGAGTTCAGCTGCGCTCGTGGTCGCGCTTCGGTAGCCAAAATTATCGACGCGCCCGGAGAGGTCCTCGCGTTCGCGTCGTTCGCCGATGATCAAGAGATCTGGGGCCACGGTCGCCAGAAGATACTCGATTCGGGGCCAAAAACCCTGTCTTCGCCGGCGGTGTGCGGGCCGGTACTTCGGGCCTTGGCCTGGCCGCGATTTCGTGCGAAATAATTCACAGCAGCGCATGAATAGGCCGGGAATCCCCGCTGTCTATGCGCCTCGTCGGCAGGACCGGCAAAGGAGATGACCTCATGCACCTCGGTGGACAGACGGAACGGAAACAAGGTGGCGGTGCACGGTTGTTGCGTCGCTTTGCGTGCGCGACAGCGATGTCAGGCTCAATGCTCTTCAGCACGTTGGCGATGGCCGCCCCTGAGAGCCCGGCTGGACATACCTGGAAGACGATCGATGACGAGACCAACAAGGCCAAGTCGTATGTGCAAATCGTCGAAGTGAACCATCGCCTCTACGGCACGATCGTCAAGCTGCTCGAGAATCCGCGGGCGACCTGCGACAAGTGCGAGGGCGACAAAAAGGACAAGCCGATCCAGGGCATGGTGATCCTTTGGGGCCTGAAAAAGAGCGGCGACGAGTGGTCCGGCGGAAAGATCCTCGACCCCAAAAAGGGCAAGATCTACCGCGCGAAGATGTGGATCGAGAACGGCGAGCTTCAGGTCCGCGGTTACATCGGACCCTTCTTCCGGACCCAAACCTGGAAACTGGTCGAATAGCCAAATAGATAGCTAGATCGCCAGTTGATGTGATCACGAAAGAGCCCCTCAAAGGGGTTCAAACAGAGGCCCGTGCTGAATCCAGCGCGGGCCTTTCAGTTTTCAGTTTTCAGTTTTCAGTTTTCAGTTTTCAGTTTTCAATTTTTCCATGCGTTGCAAGAGTCGATGCGGCTCAGAGGAGCGAAAGCGGGTCGACGTCGACGACCGCGAGGCTTTGGGTATTGCCGCTGCCCTGAGGACCCATGTGCGGTCGCAGGGCGCGGAGCAGCCAGCGCAGCGGATGGCGCCGACTGGCGCGCAGCAGGATTTGCCAGCGCACACGACGGTTGATCCGTTCGATCGGCGAGGGGATCGGACCGAGCGCGATCAAGGGGGCGCGGGTCTCATCGCTGTGAGCACGCGAGACCTCGGCGATGCCGGTGTGCACGATGTCGATCAGCGCGGTCGCACGGGCGACAACGGCGTCGTTTTCGAGGCCGCTGATCCGGAGGAGCGCGAGGAAGCCGTAGGGCGGATTTCCGAGTTCGAGACGCCGCGCTAACTCCCAGCGGGCGAAGCTCTGGTAGTCGTGCTCGGCGGCGTAGCGGATCGCCTCGTGTTTGACCCCGTAGGCCTGGATCAGCACGCGGCCCGGTCGCTCGCCGCGGCCCGCCCGACCGGCGACCTGGGTCAGGAGTTGAAAGGTGCGCTCCGCAGCCCGCAGATCGGGGAGGCCCAGGCCGTGATCGGCCTGCAGGATGCCGACCAGCGTCACGCCCGGGAAGTCATGGCCCTTTGAGAGCATCTGAGTGCCGACCAGGACATCGGCCTCGCGGGCGCGAAACTTGGCTAAGGTGGTCAGGAGGCCGCGGCCGCGGCTGGTGTCGCGATCGAGACGCAGCACTCGTACGCCAGGCAGCACAGTGGCGAGCGCGACCTCGATGCGCTCGGTGCCCGCATTGCCGTGTAGCAGCTCGCCGTCGCCGCAGCTCGGGCAGCGCTCTGGGGGGCCTTCGATGCGGCCGCAGAGGTGGCACATCAGTCGGTTGCGGCCGAGGTGGTAGGTCATCGACGGCGCCGAGCAGTCGGGGCAGGGCAGGAGTTCGCCGCAGGAGGAGCAGACCAGGGTGGTCGCGAAGCCGCGGCGATTGAGGAAGAGGATCGCCTGCTCTCCGGCTTCGACCGTGGTCGCGACCGCGTCGCGCAGGCGAGCGGTGAGCATGGTTTCGGGATCTGGCCTGTGGGTCGCTAGCGGCACCAATTCGACCGTCGGCAGGGGCCTGGGCGTCGGTCGTGTATTGAGTTCGATCAGCGTGTAGCGGTCATTGCGGGCGAGTTCGTAGCTCTCGAGCGAGGGCGTTGCGCTGCCGAGGATCACGAGGGCGCCGACCTCCCGGGCGCGGACCAGGGCGACGTCGCGGGCGTGGTAGCGCACGCCCTCCTCTTGTTTAAAAGAACCGTCGTGCTCCTCGTCAACGACGATCACCCGGAGGTCCGGGAGCGGAGCGAAGATCGCCGAGCGTGGGCCGATGACGATGCGTCGGAGCCCCGACCGGATCTGCTGCCAGGCGTCGAGGCGTTGTCGCGGGGTGAGGGCACTGTGGAGGACTGCGACGGTGTCGCCGAAGCGGGCCCGGAAGCGATCGCTGAGCTGTGGGGTGAGGGCGATCTCTGGGACCAAAACGATAGCGCCGCCGCCATCCTCCAGGGCTGTTGCGATCGTCTGGAGGTAGACCTCTGTCTTGCCGCTACCGGTGATTCCGTGCAGCAACGCGGCCGCAAAACGACGGCCGGTGAGGCGCTCGCGGAGGATCCCTAGGGCCTGCTTTTGGTCGTCGGTCGGTGTTTGTGGGCTGTCGGGCAGGACCTCGCCAAGAGCGAAGGGATCGAGCGCCCGGGGCCGTTCCTCAGCGGCGACCAGACCGGCTTCGAGGAGCGGCGGCAGCAGGGCTCGAGCCCGCGGAAAGGGTCCGCGAGTTTCAGCGATACTGACCCAAGTGCCAGGCTTAAACGTTTCGAGAAAATCGAGGAGAGCGCGACGCTGTTTGCTTCGACCGACGTGCTGGCGCAGGGTCGCCTCGTCGGAGGCCGAGGCCCGGAGATAGTCGGTGCGTCGGAGGTGGAGCTCGGTGCGACTGCCCTCATTTTCGCCTTCGTCCCAGAGAATCTCGACCAGTTTGCGAGAGGCGAGATCGCTGAGAACTCCGAGCACTTTTGGAATTCGCGGTCGAATCGATGTCAACTTGGAGACCGCAAGCTCGCGCGGTGCTCGCTCGCCTAGGGCCCGCAGGAGCTGGTGCTCGGCGTTGGCGAGGGCTGCCAGCGGATTCTCCAGGGCGGCGACACCTGCCGCTGAGATCTTTACCCGGCGCACATCGCTGCCGGTGAGTAGGCCGGGCAGAGCGAGTCGATAGGCCTCACCGACGGGCGCGATGTAGTAGTTGCTGATCCACTCGCAGAGGCGCAGGAGATCCTCGGGCAGCGCGGGTTGAGGGTCGAGGATCTCGAGGAGCTTGCGGATCTTGCCGGAGGCGACATTTTCGCCGGGCTGCTGCCGGACGACACCGACGAGGTGTCGGGAGCCGAAGGGAATGAGCACGCGGACCCCAGGAGCGGGTGCTTGGGGCCACTCGGTTGGGACCGCGTAGGTGAAGGCGCGATCGACCGTGACCGGGGCGGCGATCGAGACCAAACGCGGGCTCTTGGCGGAAACTGGGGGCTGGGGGCTGGAGGTCATCGAGGCTCGTCTCAGCCGCGTTCACGGAGTTCGTCGCGGAGTTCGCGGGGGCTGCGGTGGAGTGCCTGTCGGCGCAGGCGCTCGTCCAGGAAGAGTTCGATGAGACCGCCGACGAGCAGGAGTGCACCGCCGATCGTCAGCACGTCGATCCCCCATATGGCCCATAAGACAGGAAGTGAAGAAGGCGTCGAATCGACGGCTCGGCTGGCGCCAGCGAGCACACCCCGGTGCACGCCGAGGGAGATCGCCAGCAGGATGAGACCGAGCCAGGCGAGCGCAGGTTCGCGATGCCGGCTCGCCTTCAACTTGCGCAGACCGCCGCCATCGATCGGTCGGAGGTTACCGGTGAGGGCCGTGGTGCTGAGCAGGCAGAGAGCGGCGACGCCTAGGAGGGCGAGAAGAACCAGACCCAGGCCAGCGCTCGCGCTCTGCAGGAGCCGCAGTGGATCGTCGCTGCGCAGCGCGTCGCTTGCCCAGGCGAGGCCTCTCGCGTGAAAACCTTGGAGGAGGAGGGCGAGCACCAAGCAGAGGAGGCCGCGGCTGAGCCATCGCGAGCGCGAACGCATGCCAGCCCGCGAGGCCTGTCGCAGGCGTCTGCGATCGGGGGCGATGGTGCGCGCCTCGGACACTGCGACCTGTGTATCGCGTCCGTCTAGCGCCGGCTAGATCGCCGCAGAAGTGCTGCCCGTTGGCTCGGCGGGGTTGCGGCGGGGGATCATAAAGAGGCCGCAAACATGCCCTTAGAGCCTAACTGGTAGCAATGCTCAAAATCGATCAATGTTTACTGACATCGATCCGTGACCGGGCGCAACACCGGTTGCATGGGGCTCGAGGTTTGGGGTTAGATCGACGGGTCGCTGCGCCATGAAGGATTCTGTCGCCTGTCGTCGGCGCCACATTTTGGGCGCCGCAGAGCGTCTTCTCCGGCACTACGGTCCGGGCAAGACGACAGTTGCGGATATCGCCAAGGCGGCGAATATCGGTGTCGGCACGATCTACCTCGAGTTCTCATCCAAGGACGAGATTCTGGTCGCGCTCTCCGAGGAGCGCTACGCGGCGATTTTCGAGGCGATGCAGTCGGCTGCTGTGGGCGAGGGTCGACATGCAGAGCGTCTGGGGCGGATCCTCGAGCTTCGTCTGGACGCATTTGTAGAGATCGCCGGCGCCGGTGTGCACGCGGTGGATCTGGTGCATTGCAACGCGTGTCCAGTGATCCATGGGGTATGGCTGTCCTTTGAGTCACGTCAGCGTGGGCTCTTTGAGGGCCTGCTCCGCGAGGCGAGTGAGGCCGGGGCGTTTAGCTGTAGTGATCCCGGGCGCAGCGCTGGGGCCCTGCTCCAGGCATTTTCTGCCTTTGCGCCGCCGGTTCTCTACTCGCGTCCGCTCGAGGGAGTGCGCGCGGAGCAGGCCGCTCTTCTGGAGCTGATCATCTTGGGCCTCGCGCGTCGTTGATAGCTCCGGTGCGCGAAGACTCGGCGTACAAACGGTCGACACGTCGACAGTTATCGTGATGTCGCCAGGCCGGGTTTTCCGCGCGAAGATCTGGCCTGTGCAACGACTCGGCGCGCGAGCGAAGTGCTCTTGGTTGGTCGGTCGAGAGCGAGCGGTCAGATCGCCGATTCTCCCGCTAAGCTTTTTTCCTGGGCTGAGCCATTGACGGCCCCGTGAACAGATTTAGCTTTCGTTCATCGCTCAACTGGCGACGAGGACACTATGAGCCACAAAATTGTTGAATTCCCGGTCACTGCCTTTCCGCTGCTGCCTCTGCGCAATGGTGTGCTTTTTCCCGGCACGGTGATCACGATCCCGGTCGGTCGGCCGCGTTCGGTCGCGCTCGTCGAGTCGCTGGTCCCGGGGGAGACCATCATCGGCGTCGCCGTGCAACGTGACCCAAAGGTCAGTGATCCAGGGCTCGCGGATCTGCATCCTACCGGCACCTATGCCCGGGTTCGCCAGGTCACTCGCGGGGGCGAGCGCTCCTATCACATCGTCGCCGAGGGACTGGGTCGATTCGAACTCAACGAACTCCTGCACGATGGCACTCACCTGAGCGTGCTCGCGACTCCGGTGGTCGATACGAGCACAGATCCGGTCGAGGCGCGGGCGCTGGCCGATTCTTTGCGGGCCGAGTCGGGCAAGCGGTTGCCGCAGCTCGCGACCGAGGTGCACACGACGTTGGTGCAGTGGGGCAAGCTATTGGGTCGCTCAAAGGAGCCCTCGGTGGTCGCCGATCGACTGGCGGCGGCGCTCAGTTTAGATACCGAGAAGGAGCTCGAAGTGCTGCTGATGCCCGACGTCAACAGGCGTTTGCGCCGGGTCGGCGAGTTCTTGGCGGAGGCGCTGACGCTCGCCGAGGTCCGTCGAAAGATCGACTCTGAGGTGCGTCGCGGTTTCTCCAAGGGGCAGCGCGAGGCCGTCTTGCGACAGCAGTTGCAGGCGATCCAAAAGGAACTCGGCGAGGGGCCGGAGGGCGGTGATGCGGAGGATCTGCGCGCTCGCCTGCGGGAGTTGACGCTCAGCGACGAGGCTCGCCGGGTCGTTGATCGAGAGCTCCGCCGCCTGTCGGCGATGAACCCGGCGCAGGCCGAGCACAACGTGATCCGCACCTATTTAGAGACGATCGCGGAACTCCCCTGGGACGAGCGCGCCGAGGCGCCGATCGACATCGACGCGATCTCCGACAAGCTCGACCAGGATCACGACGGTCTAGATCGGGTCAAGCGGCGGATTTTAGAGCATATGGCGGTGCTCAAGATTTCGGGTCAAGAGCGGGCGACGATCCTCTGCCTCGCGGGCCCCCCTGGGGTTGGCAAGACCTCGCTCGGTCAATCGATCGCCGACGCTACCGGCCGTCCATTTGTGCGGATCGCCCTGGGTGGCATTCGCGACGAGGCCGAGATCCGCGGCCATCGGCGGACCTACGTCGGGGCGATGCCGGGGCGTGTGCTCGCAGCGCTCAAGCGGGCGGGCAAGCGCAACCCTGTGATCTTGCTCGACGAGATCGACAAGCTCGGTCAGGGCGTGATGGGCTCCCCCGAGTCTGCGCTGCTCGAGGTTCTTGATCCCGAGCAAAACAAGCACTTCACCGATCACTACCTCGACCTGCCCTTTGACCTCTCGGAGGTGCTTTTTATCTGCACAGCGAACAACCTAGGCAAGCTTTCGGCGCCGCTCCGCGATCGTCTCGAGGTGATCGAGATCGCCGGTTACACCACCGAAGAGAAGGTGCGCATCGCTCAAAACCACCTGCTGCCAAAGGCCCTCGAAGTGCACGCGATCGCCGATGGCACGCTCAGCCTCAGTGAGGCTGCGTTGCGGGCGGTGGTCCGGGACTACACGCGGGAGGCCGGCGTGCGTCAGCTGGGGCGCGAGTTGACCAAGCTCTGTCGCGCCATCACCCTCGAGATCGCCCGCCGTGGCGATCAAAAGAGTCGCCGCTTTAGCCTCGATGAGGCCGACCTGAGCGATCATCTCGGCAAGGTGCGTTTCACCAGCGACGTCGCCGAGCGGACTTCGATGCCGGGCGTTGCGACCGGTCTGGCGTGGACGCCCTTCGGCGGCGACATCCTCTTTATCGAGACCTCGCGCATGCCCGGAAAGGGGCGGCTCGAGATCACCGGACAGCTAGGCGATGTCATGAAAGAGTCGGCGAGGGCGGCGTTGACCTTCGTGCGTGCGAACGCCGAGGAACTCGGGCTCGATCCGGGGTTCCTCGAGACCTCGGACCTTCACATCCACGTGCCTGCAGGTGGTGTGCCCAAGGACGGTCCGTCGGCGGGGGTGACGATTTTCACCGCCTTGGCGTCGCTGCTCACCGGTCGACGCGTTCGCTCGGATACGGCGATGACCGGCGAGTGCACGCTTCGCGGTCGCGTGCTGCCGGTCGGTGGCATCAAGGCCAAGGTGCTCGCGGCCCATCGCGCGGGCATTCGTCGGGTGATCTTGCCGCAGCGAAACTCTGGAGATCTTGCCGACGTGCCGGCGGATGTGCGGGAGGCGATGGAGGTGATCTTCGCCGAGGATATGCATCAGGTCCTGCTGGCCGCGCTCGAAGTGGTACCGATGCAAGCTGAGGGGCTCCGATCGCTCGCCGCCGGCGGTGGGGAGATCGACCCCGAGGGTGTCGTCGCCTGAGCACTCGCCGCGAGCGCTAGTTGCGAGCGCTAGTTGCGAGCGATAGCCGCGAGCGGGCGCGGGCCTCCAGTCTCTGGGGTCCCGCGCCCGTGCTGTATGCGGGTTTTTAGGGCGCGTCTGGGGGGGCGGGCCCTCGTATCTTCGCGACCGGCCTGGCGACAAAAACGCTCGGTCGGGCGTTCTTGTTAGCCGAACTCGACCCTGGGATCGCGGGCGCGGCGATTGACTTGCTCGACGGCGGGGGATTTACTGAATGGGCCGATGTCGTCGATGCCGCAAACGATCGGTCCCTACACGGTCGTCGAACGGATCAGCGCCGGTGGCATGGCGGAGGTCTATAAGGCCAAGTTGCATGGGGTCGAGGGATTTGAGCGCTTGGTCGCGATCAAGCGGATCCTCCCGCATATCGCCAGCGACCCCGACTTCATCGCCATGTTCCATGCCGAGGCCAAGTTGGCGGTGCAGCTGACCCACGGCAACATCGCCCAGATCTACAAGCTCGGCCGTCACGAGAACAGCTTTTACATCGCCCTCGAGTACGTCGACGGTCGCGACATTGCAGCTCTCCTCGATTACTCGCAGAAGCGCAAGAAGGCGATCCCGCTGCACTACGCCTGCTACATCATCTCGCGGGTCTGCGAGGGCCTCGACTACGCCCATCAAAAGCGCGGCAAGGACGGCCTGCCGCTCAACGTGATCCACCGCGACGTCAGTCCGCCGAACATCCTGGTCTCCTACGAGGGCGAGGTAAAGCTCATCGACTTCGGCCTCGCCAAGGCGGCTAGTTCGTCGATCCACACCCAGGCAGGCATCATCAAGGGCAAGCTCGCCTACATGTCGCCAGAGCAGGTGCGCGGCGAGAAGCTCGACCACCGCAGCGACATCTTTGCGGTCGGCATCGTCTTTTTCGAGTTGCTCACCGGCCAACGCCTCTTTCGCAAAAACAGCGACCTCGATACCTACCAAAGCGTTCGTGACTGCACGATCCCGACGCCCAGCGTCGTCAATCCGCAGATCCCGGCGCGTCTCGAGGCGATCCTCCTGCGGGTGCTCGCCCGTGATCCGGCGAATCGCTTTCAGACCGCCGGTGAGCTGCAAAACGCGATCAAAGAGTTCATGTACCGCTCAAATTTTACGACCCGCAGCGAGCAGCTCGGGCAGTGGCTGCGGCGGATCTTTCAGCGGCGCAAGCGACCTCCAGCCCCCAAGGGGTGAGCGCCCGAGTTGTCGAACTCTCGAAGCTGTGACTTCGAGGTCCAGATCGTGAGCTACAGATCTGAGTAACCTGACCCTTAAGTCAGGCGATAAGAGTGCTCAGGGATCGCTGCGCAGGAGGAGCTCGACAGTGCCCTCGCCCAGAGGGTCGACGCTCATGCGCGAGGTGCCGCCCTCGGGGGGCGTTAGGACCAGTGGGTAGCGCAGGCGGTAGAGCTGATCGTCGAGCTGACCTACAGGGATTGTCAGCGACCAGGCGGCCTCTAGAAGGCAGCGGCGCAGCTCTGGATCGGGCGTCGTCAGCTCGATCTCGGCGATCTCGGCGAGCATGACCTCGCCCTTGCCGACCTCAAAGGTAAAGACGACGCGACCGCCGATGGTTTGATCGCGGGTCAGCGCCATGTTGTAGCAGGCCCGGGCTCGCGGGTAGACCCGGGTACCGAGGTAGCGTTTGAAGATCCGCCAGTCGAGGAAACCCTTGGCTGTGTAGCCGCCGCGACCCGCCCAGGTGATGCCGAGCTTGGCGTCGCGCTGGTGCTTGCGGGTTAGCCAGGGCGGTGACGCGAAGCCCTCGTCGATCGCATCGGTGAGCGACGTGGGGCCCACCGACGCGACCAGAGCGCTCGGTGGCGCGGCGCTGTGGATGGTCTTTGGGGTGAGCCGTACCCGGTGGGGGCCGATCTTGCCGCGGATCCGCGGCCTGGGCGGACGAGAGCCCTCGTAGGAGCCCTTGAGTACGATGAAATTGCCGGCGACGAGGCCCGCCGGTGCGGCCTCGTGGAGCACTGCATTTTTGGGCAGGGTGACCGTCAGATCGCGGAGTACCTGGGGCGCCTCGAGCAGGTCGGCGACCGATCCGGTTTTTTGTTCGAGGGTCTCGAGGGAGATCCGAGCGCCGAGTCCAGCAGCCATGCGAGCCACGGGATGGTCTGGGTCGAGGCCGCGTTGGGCGAGCATTGGCTCGTCGACTGCAAAGAGGATCTCGGGCCAACCGCGACTGTGGGCGCGCATGCCGAGGCCCGTTGCGAGGGCAGCTTCGGCATCTTTGGGTTCGATCGAGAGCGGCAGCATGCCGTCGGTGATGACGAGGATGAGCGGTCGCTTGGCGCCCCGCGAGCGCAGGCGTGTGCCGACCATCGCAAAGGCGGCGGCGAGGTCTGTGCCCTGCAGACGGGCGCCAGCGTCGAGGGTTCCGGCGAGGCGGCTGCGAGCGTTGCGGTCGTGCACCTTGGAGCGGGGATCGTCGACGAGCGGCACGGCTGTGCGGGCGAAGCTGATCGCGTCGAAGGTGGTCTTTGATGGCAGTGCGTCGAAGAGCGCCGAGAGCATCGTGAAAGCGGCGCGGTGCATCGCCGGGGCGGTGCTTTTGGAGCGGTCGACGACGACGATGACGTGGTCTGGGTGCAGGCCAGAGGTCGCGCCGAGGCGCAGGTAGAGACGGAAATCACCGCGGTTTCGGTCGGCGGCGGTGACTTCGTAGCGGGAGGAGAGGGTTGGTGTACGGGAGCGCGAGTTGCCCCGGGGCAGGGTCGCGGGCCAGGCGAGCGTGACCCGGTCGTTGGCGCGGGAGGGCAGCATTGGTTGGTGTGCCGCGCCCTGGTGGTTGCTCTCGCCGTCGATCCAAAACTCGTGGACGTTGCGGACGATGACGCGGCGCTGACGGGCGAGGCCGAGGGGAGAGTCGCCGCGCTCAGGAAGGGTGAGTTCCCAACGATCGCCGCGCATGCGCGGTGGCACCAAGAGTTGAATCTCGATCTGCGTGGTTGAGCCTGGAGCGAGGCTAAAGGCGACCAACTCAGCGCCGGGCAGATCGCCTCGCTCGTCGGGCGGCAATTGTCGGACGAAGATCGTGCCGGGCTCGCTGCGTCCGGCCTCCCCTGCGAGCTTGGTGGCGATGCCCTCGTGCCACTCGCCGGCGCGGGCGACCCGGAGGGCGTGGATCTCCGCACCGCGGGGCAGGGCCAGGCTCAGGACCATGTCTTGCTCGCGGGCGCTGTGATTGTGGAGGGCAGTTCGCAGGCGGACATCAGCGCGAAAGCCCACCATGCCGTCGACGATCAGCTCGTAGGAAAGCTCTTCGAAGGGGATGTAGCTGCGCTCTGTGTTGACCTTTGGGTCGACGATGAGGCTGTCGGCGGTCGCAGGAGCGGAGCCAAGGCCGAGCACGAGTGCGAGCCCGAGCCCGAGCCCGATCCCGATCCGCCCGCTTCGCTGTCGCTGGAGTCGGCGCACCTCCTCCACGGTAGCGCACGCGGGCCTGCTTCGCCTGTGATCGAGGTGCCGCGAGCCGCGGGCGGGCCTGCACGTGTGTTGCTCGCTCGGGTGTTTGCGGGGCGGCCCGCTGGTTTATTTAATTACCGATCGCCCAGAGCCCGAGCGAGAAGAGCCAGAGCACGCTTGTCACTCGGATCGCCCGCAGCGGGATCGAGATCGCCAAAAATTGCCAGTAGCGCAGTTTGCTGGTGCCGGCGGCCCAAGAGGCGAGCGAGTAGGGCAGCGGTGTGAGAGCGGCGAGGCCGAGGCCAAAGCCGCCGTAGTTATCGATCAACCCCTGGACTTCGGCGCCGCGCTTTTTCATGACCCGCTGGTACCAGGTTGTCTGCGAGAGACGGCGGCCGATCGCGAAGCCGGTCGAGCCGCCGAGGACGCTGCCGAGCGTGCTCCAGAGCGCGACCTCGACAAAGCCGAGACCGCCAGCGAGACCGAGCACCGAGAAGGCGTCGTTTGGCAGTGGCACCGTGAAGGCGTCGGGGATAAAAAAGCCGATCGCGACGCCGGCGCCGCCCAATTCGGCGACAAAACGGCCGGCAAAGGCCAGCAGTGGCTCGCGAAAGAAGTAGCCGACGACCGCGAAGACGAGCGTTAGGGCGATGATGCCAGCGCCGATTGTCAGCAGGAGTCGGAGCGGCCGGAGCGGCGGTGGCGGGGCTTCGGCGCTCATCGGATCGCTTTGGTGTAGGGCGATCGATGGGCGCCGTCAACTGCCGTCAGCGGCTTCGGTCTTGCACGCGGTCTTGCGACAGCGGACGACCTGCGACTCGATGTCGGCGCTGAGCGGGGCGCCGTAAAAATCACCGCTATGGCTGTCCAGGCAAAAGCCCGTTGTGGCCACCAGCAGGCGCAGCTCCTCCGGGAAGATCTGGCGGTGGGCGAGGTGCACAAGGCGACGGGGCACCGGCGGCGGCTCGAAGGCTTGGGGTCGCATCGGCGCGTCGTCGTAGAAGATGCGCACGTGACAGATCTGCGTCGAGTGGTCGTAGGTGTGGTTGGTCGAGTAGACCAGGCGCTCGCCTGTGGTCGGATGCTTGAAAAAGGTGACGCCGTGGCGCTGGCTCGGGTCCCAGGTCAACCATTCGATGTCCGGGAGCAGCACGTCAAAGGCGAACGTGCCGCCCACCCGGAGCGCGCGCCAGACCGCGGCAAAGCAGGTGCGGAGCTGCTCTTGCGTGTAGAGGTGCATCAGGGTGTTGAAGGGGGCGAGCACCAGATCAAAGGCCCCGGCATCGACCGGAGGCGCGCTCATGTCGGCTTCGATCAGCCGCAGTCGGGCGCGATCACGGGGGGGGGTTTTGGACTCGAGGTGGCGCAGCATCGGCGCCATGCGATCGAGCGCTGTGAGCTGATGACCGCTCGCGAGCAGGGCAAGGCTGATGCGGCCGGTGCCGGCTCCGAGTTCCAGGATCTCGAGCGGCCGGTCAAGCTCGTTCGCAAGCTCGCCCGCAAGCTCGACGTACCACTCGATATCGTCGAGGCGATCGGCGTACTCAAAGTCGTAGAGCGGCGCGTCTTGATAGTGCTCGCGGCTGCCCCGATCGAGGAGACGGGCCCGGAGATCTGCGCCTAGATGCGCTCGGTCTGTGGAGCGCCGCTCGCCCATCGTTGGTTGACCTTAACCTTCGACCTTAACCGGAGCCAGAGGCCCGCGGTGAGCGACCCGAACCGGCGGAGCGACCCCGTCTGCGCGGCCGTCCGCCTCGCCTGCGCGGCCGCTTGCCGGTGTGGGAGGAGGGCGAATCGTCGCTCGCGACGATCGGCGCCACCGTGGCGGCCAAGTGCTGCCAGTGGGAGAACTCGCTGTTGTCTTCGCCGCGCGCCTGGACGGCGATGCCGAGGAAGACCAGGGCGTCGTGGAAGTACTGGCGCTGGACCAACGAGGGGCGACGACGGCGACCTTTGGAGGGGCCGACCATGCGTCGGTGGGCCATCAGGATCTGGCGGGCGAGCTCGCGATCGCGGCGGGCGACACCCAAGGGCGCGCAGAGCTGATCCATGGTCGCGTCAATGGTGCGATCGAGGTCGCGGCGGCTGGCGTTGATCCACTCTTGGTCGATGATCGGCGCCAGCAAAATCGCCAGGAGTACGCCGTTGCTGGCCATCTGACCGGTCTCGATCGTGTACTCGTCGAGCGCGTCGAGGAACTCCCAAAAGAGGCGCGAGGGGTGGTACTCGGCCGGCAGCTCGCCTTCTTCGCCGTTCTCGCCGGCTTCGATCTTGGGAAAGTGGCGGGTGCGGACGAGGCCAACCTGAGTGCGTTCGGTAAATAGTTCGATGTAGCTCGGCAGCACGAAGGGGAAGATCTTGGCCTCGATCAGCAGCTCAAAGCTGCGTCTAGAGGCGCCACCGCGGAGCAGCTTGTAGACTTCCTCGAGGAGGCGGGCGCGGGAGCATTTGGCGATGTCGCCAACGGTTGCCAGCAGTGCCTGCCAGGTCTGCTCTTCGATCGTGAAATCCAGGCGAGCGGCGAATTTAATCGCCCGGATCATGCGCACCGGATCCTCTTGGAAGCGGAGCAGAGGCTCGCCGATCGTGCGGATCACACCGCGGTCGAGGTCGGGGATGCCCTCGACGAGATCGACGATGCGGTTGTTCTCGAGGTCGTGGAAGAGCCCGTTGATCGTGAAGTCGCGGCGCCTGGCGTCGTCTTCGATCGATCCCCACTCGTTGTCGTGGGTGATCATCACGTCGTCGCCTTCGGTCGCTCGCGGCGTCGTGCGGAAGGTGCTGGTCTCGATGATCTTGGAGCCGAAAAAGACGTGCGCGAGCTTGAAGCGCCGACCGATGATCCGAGAGTTTCGGAAGGTCTTGCGGATTTGCTCGGGCGTCGCGCTAGTGGCGACGTCGAAGTCCTTGGGCCGGCGCCGAAGGTAGAGATCGCGGACGCAGCCGCCGACCAGGTAGGTCTCGTGGCCCCGAGCGAGTAGCTTGCGGACCACCTTGAGCGCGTCGGGGTCGACCTCGCGGAGGGGTAGGGCGACGTTGGGGCCTGTTTCGTTGTCAGTGGCCATGCTTGGGCTTTTGGCTCCTCTAACACAGGAGTGCACTCCGGGCACAGGCGGGGGCGATGTGGGCCGTCCGGCGCGGCTGCGCGCGGAACGCGGGGTCGACTCGGGGCGTGTTTGCCAGTTAGGGCAGGTTTTGGGGGGGCACGGTGGCGATCGTCGAGCGCGGTGTCTTGGAATGTTGCCGATGGATAAAATAGTGAAAAATCGCACGTGGGGAGGCTCCCGGCGATCCGCGATGCCGTGCTCGGGGCGGAAGCTGAAGGGGTGGAGAGGCGGAGGCCGTGGCGGAGGCCGG
>CAYYUP010000108.1:0-9154 GCA_964474905.1 uncultured Nannocystis sp.
CGGCGTAGAGCCGCGGCCGCGGGCCAGGAGTATCGGTGCCGGCGAACGAACGAACGAACAAACGAACAAATTTAGCGGGCGAGGCCGATGACACGCCAGGCGCCGAAGCGCTTCTCGACCATCAAGATGACCGGATCGCCGCTAATTTTTGTGAGCGCGAAGATCCGCCCGGATCCCTCGTGAACCCCGGCTGGGACGCTGCCCAGCTCCTTGCGCAGCTTTGCCGCGCTGTAGATCACGGGTGCCTTGGGGCGGCCTCCCTTGGCCTCTTCGACCATGGCCTTAAGGACATCTTCGAGTTCATCCTTGTTGCGAGCGATAACCTGATCGCCGATATAAAAGGGGATGCTGGAGCGGGCGACGAGCCGGCCGATGTTGGCGGCCGCGAAGTCAAAGAGCCAGCCGCTCGCGGAGCGTTTGGCGGCGGCGTTCGCCGCTTGCATGTCGGCACTCGCAGGCGAGGATGGGATCCCGGCGGGGCCAGAGGCGGCGCCAGGGGGTGGACCTGTTGGTGCGAGTTTGGGTTGGCTGCGTGCCTTGGGCGGTGTGGGTCCCTCGGGTCCGCTTCGCGATGGAGGCAGCTGTCTTGAGAGGCGGCGGCTTCTGTCTGCGTGGCGCTCGCTGGAGGTCGCGCGTACAGGCCTCGAGGGATCCGGGCGGTCGCCCTGGCCGGCATTGTCGAGGATGAAGGGTTCGGCGCCAAAGGTCCCGCAGGCCCGCGCATCGCGGTGGAAGGCCCAGTGGATGTAGACCTTGCCGTTGCCGCTGAGGATCGAGCGCGGCGGTGTGGGGAAGGGCGTCGATGCGTAGACGATTTCGCGGGCGGCCGCATCGAAACCGGTATTGCCAGAAAATCGCACAGTCTTGATCGAGTCGATCTTGCCGTTGCCGAGCAGCACGATCTCGACGCGGGTCCACAGCTTGGCGTTGTTTAGCGGGTGGTTGCGCGGGCGAGTGTCGAGCTGGTCGAGGAAGCCCCAGGCCCAGAGATCGTGGATGGTTCGGTGGATCGTCGCGATGTAGCGGGCGAAGGGGTGCTTGCGCGAGCGCAGGGCGGTCTGATTGCCGGGACGGACCTCGGGCACCATGTTCTCGAGCGGCGATTGCCAGTGCTCCCGGGCTTCCTCCCAGATCCCTTTTTGTTTTGATTGGCGCTGGGAGACCAGGTTTTTCTCGGCGGCGACATCCTTGCCAAACGCGGCGGTCAGGTCCCGCTGAGAGAGCCTAAATTTGTTGGTCGCGTGCTTGGAGCGTTGCTTGGCGCGTTGCTCATTGCGGGCCGAGACCGGGGCCTGCGCCTGTCGTTCGGCGTCGAGGGAGCCATCATCTGCCGCGTTGGCGAGCGAATCCTGCTCGGTCATCGCCGCCGAGTGCTGGCGTTTGGGCAGGTCCCGCATCGACAGCAGGCTCTTTGGTTTGGGGTCGTTCTCTTGCTTTAGCTGCGGCTTGGGCTCGGGCTTGGTCTCGGGCGAGAGGCGAGCGAGTTGGCTCTTCTGCTCTTGGGTCTCGGCGATGTTCTCTTCGTTGGCCGTGCCCTTTTCGGGCTCCTCAGAGGGCTCCTCTTGCGCCGCTTTGGGCACCTCGGCGTCCTCGATGAGGTTGGTCATCTTGGCCCGGGTCTCTTCGAGCACATCGCGATTGATGTTGGAGAGGTAGTGAGCGTCGTCCGGGGAATGATCGTCGTCGTGCTCATCGAGTTGCTCGACCATTTTGAGCTGCTCTAATGTGAAGTCGATCTTCTCTTTTTCTTTTTCTTTTTCTTTTTCGGGCTCGGGCTCGGGCACAGGAACAGGTTCGGGCTCTGGTAGGGGCTGCTCCTCGAGTTCCTCTTCGGGTTTTGGTTTTTCTTTGGGGGCAAGTTTGGGCTCGGGCGCTTCGAGCTCGAGTTCTTTGAAGTCGAGTGTCTCTTCGTCGGTCGGCAGCACCTCGGGGTCGACCAGTGCGACCAACATGGGGGCTTCTTCGCACTCAGGACCGAAGAGCACATCACCGAGTTCGAGCAGGAGACGGCCGGCGTACAGAGGGGTGGTCGCGGCCTGGGGCACGGCCTCGAACTCGCCGCGCACGAGCGGCAGCATCAGGGCCTGCGGTCCTGTGAGCACCAGGTCGGCGAGTTCTCGATGCACCTCACCGCAGTAGCGGTGCGAGATCGTCAGCTGGGGCGGCGGCGACGGTGGACCCGCATCGCGGTGCAGGAGGCTGACGCTGGCGACCACGACCCCTAGGTTGACCCCGGCGGAGATCAGGAGGCAGGCCAGGGTGACGGCCGCAGATGCCCGGCGGCGCTGCACGTGCCCACTGTAGCCGAAAGAACGACCGGACGCGGCGGTGCCGTGATTGGCGGCCTCGGGGGTGTGTGCGCGGGCACCGTTGTGGCCGGGGGCGGGCACGCGGCTTTCCCGCTAGTGCGCCGCTGCGGTCGGGAGCTGGGCGTCGACGCTCACACTGCGGGTCCCGGCCCAGAGAACAGGGACAGAGAACCGGTTCAGAGAACAGGCTCAGGCGAGCATCGTGGCCGGCGAGCGGCGATGGCTGCGGGCCTCAGTGGAGCCGACGGTAGACGCCGATCACCTTGCCGAGGATATCGACGGAGCGGAAGTCGTCGTGGCTCACGTAGATCGGCTGCATCGACTCGTTGGCGGGTTGTAGGCGGATACGGTCGCCCTCGGGGTAGATGCGCTTGACGGTCGCTTCGCCGTCGATCATCACGACGACGATCTCGCCGCGCTCGGCGGTGGCTTGCTTGCGCACGAAGATGTAGTCGCCGTCGAAGATGCCGTCTTCGATCATGCTCTCGCCCTGGACGACGAGCCCGAAGACATCGCGACCGCTGGCGGCACCGATGAAGAAGCGATCGACGATCACACGATCGACGACGTTTTCGGAGGCGAGGATAGGTTGGCCGGCGGCGACTCGCCCGAGGATCGGGATCTCGGTCTTTTTGTGGGTATCGAGCTCGACGGGTCGCAGGGCCCGGCTCTTGAGCTCTTCGCGCACAAGGTAGCCCTTTCGCTCGAGCGCCTTGAGGTGGTCGTTGACCCCATTGGTCGAGCGGATGCCCATGTGCTCGCCGATCTCGCGGAGAGTCGGCGGGTAGCCGCACTCGCTCAGGCAGCTCGTGATGTAGTCGAGGGCCTGCTGCTGGCGCTGGGTCAGGGGCGGTTTGCCACCGTGCGGCTCCGAAGGGTTTCGCGGTGAACGCGCGGTTCTTGACACTGAACGGGTGTATACAATCCTGTCGTGTAGGTCAAGCCTTTAGCGACCGCCGGTGTTTATCGCGATCCTGCTCGGTCTGATAGCGTGCGAGGCAGGGAGGTGATGATGAGAATAATGGCATGCACTACGCGCGGCGGCGTGATGAGCTCAGCGTTCTTTGTTGGGATTGTTGGGATGGTTGGGCTTGGCTGCGGTGATAAGGGCCAGGCGAGCGCCGGGACCATGAGCGATGGCAGCGGCCCGTCGACGGACTCGGCGTCGACGACCGAGGCGACCACGGGCACAGCGACGGACACCGGCACGACGACAGCGACGGCCACCGCAACCGAGGGCACGGGCTCGGCCAGCGCCAGCTCGACGGGCAACGCGTCGACGACCGAGACGACCGGCTGTTCGTTCATCGACTGCAACGACGGTGGAGGCGGCGCGAGCCAATGCGATCCTTTGGCCCAGGATTGCCCCGAGGGCGAGAAGTGCACGGCGGTTTCCGAGACCGCAGGCGAGCCCTGGGAGGTCAACGTCTGCGTATCCGTGACTGGTGAGGGTGGTCTTGGGGATCCCTGCGACATCGAGGGCGGCAAATACACTGGCCTCGACAATTGCGGCCTGGGTTACATCTGTTTGCTCACCGATGACGAGGGCAACGACGGCAGCTGCGTCGAATTTTGCGACGCCAACATGACCTGCCCCGACAGCGGTGCGAAGTGTGTGGTCTACAACGATGGGTCGCTGCCGATCTGCCTCACGAATTGCAACCCGCTGGTTCAAGATTGCCTCGTGGGCCAGGGTTGTTACCCCTCTGGGGGAGAGACCTTTGTCTGTTTTAAAACCAGCGTTGAGGTTGGTGAGGGCGGCGTCGGTGACGGTTGCAACTACACCAATCAATGCCAGCCAGGGCTGATGTGTGTGGCCCCCGCGGCGGTGCCGGACTGCCAAGAGAGCGGCTGTTGCTCGCTCTTTTGCTCGGTCATGGAGGGCAACGAGGTCTGTCTTCCGGGACAAGAATGCCTGCCCTACTTCGAGATGGGCCAGTCGCCTCCTGGCTTCGAGGATGTCGGGGTCTGCCAGTTGCCTGGCTAGGCGAGCGAGCACTCGCTCGAGATCGCTGCGAGTCGTGCCGATGAGGCTCGCATCACGGCCGGTCGCGGCGTCTCGTCTGCCTGTCAGCGCGGGACGCCGCAGCTGTTCTCGCTGCGCTTTGCTGGCGCGAGGGGCGGGCGAGTCGGACCTGGGATACGGGTGCGCGGGCCACGGGCTTTAGTGAGCTCGCTTCACCGCTTTCGGGTGTGGCCGCCGGACTGCTGCTACGCTCGTGCCCATGTCTCTCCTGATTCGCGCGATTATCTCCGGCTTTGGCATGAAGCTCGGACAGGACATCTACCGTGTCCTCAACGACAAGCTGGGAGTCTTTCCAGACGACGACAAGAGTTCGCCAGACGACGACGATGACGACGACCTCGACGACTCGCTACCGATCACCTATCTTGGCATGAGCTGACGCGAGCAGCCGTGCGCAGGGCGCGAGTAGCCGTGCGCAGGGCGCGAGCTTGGTGGCCTGACCACCGCAGTGGCGCTCACGGTCGCCTAGCGGTTGGTCGTCTCGGTTGCCTGGGCACCTTGCGGGTCCTGGGTCGGCTCGGCCGCCGTCGGTCCAGTGACGTTGCTGTCGCTGGTCTTGATCGTCGGCTTGAGGTTGCCGTCTTCGTCGAGGCTGAAGCGAATCTCGGTCTTAATATCGATCACCAGGCCAGCGATCACCCGCTGGAGCATCTCGACGGAGTCCATATTGTCGAGGAACGAGCGGACCTCGTTGGCAAAGATGCGAACGAGCTCACTCTTGGTGCCCTGGGCAAAGCCTGCGACGTTGCCGAGGGCGCCCTCGGGGTCTAGGAGGCCGGTCAGCCCTTCGCTGAGCTTGCGACGGAAGCTGTAGGTCGACGAGCGCTCGCCTGGGTCTTCTTGGTCCGGGCGATCTGACATGTGTGCACCGTACTCGGAGGTGGTGGCGGACGCTAGCCCCGAGAGGTGCCCGCGCGAGCAGCCGGCCGTGACGCGCTGCCGTGGGGTCCCCGTGCGATTGCGAGATTCATCCGCTCCTGGGGGGTCATCGAACGCAGATCAAAATGCCGTGTGCGTGGTCTCTCCGGCGGGCGCGATATCTGGGCTTTCCCAGCTTCGGTGGAATGTGATATCTGCCGCCTCGCGTTCCTCGGAGTGACAGGGTGTCGCTCTTCGAGCTCCGCTCTGGTCTTGTCCTACATTGTGCGACATTTTTTCAGGCGACGCCCTTTCGTGGTACGCCGCTCTCGCTGACCCCCCTGACCTGGACCGGAGCCCGACTCTCCATGACCGCCTACCTCGGAAACATCTTTGCAGCTCTCATCTCAGTCGGCCTCCTGGTGGGCACCTTGCGGTTCTCCCGGCGACTCAGCTGAGCTTCATCGTGATCGGGTCGGCACCCCCGGCGTGCACCCACGAGGAGCACGCAAGTGAGCCGCTCCCACGCGCTTTGGCGGCGGGCTGAGGGTCTCGAGGGGCTGAGCCTCGAGGATATCAACGAGATCCAGCTTTTGCTCCGCGGCCACTCGGTCGTCGATTGGCACCGGCTGGCGTACACCGACGAAGCTGAGGTGCGGCTCTTGCTCGCCCTCAACTGCATCGACGTCGACGATCCAAAAGATCGTGAGCGGCTGCGAGAGGTCCGTCTGCAGGCGGCGCGCTACATTGCCGAGGTGCTCAACGTCCGCCTGGACGAGCGCATCGCCAGCACTTTGCCTTGGCTGCAGCTGCCGCTCATCGCTTCGGGCAAGAGCGGCTCGGTGCAGCGCCAGGCGTGCATGCTGCTCAAGGTCATGCACATCATCTACCACCTCGACGCCCGCGAGCTGCGGACGACGCTGGCGGTCTCCGACAACCAAATCTTCTCGCTGGTCGAGGAAAACGTCACCCTGATGATCGACGCCCTGCGGACTGCGGGGGTGTCGATCGTCGAGTTTTCCTGGTCGCGAAAGACCAAAGAGTCGTTGATCACAAAGATGCTCTCGAAGCGAGAGACCAACGCCGCGCGGGTCTTTGATCGCCTGCGCTTTCGCCTGATCGTTCGCGATCGCAGCGACCTCGTGCCCGCTCTGCACATCATGCTGCGGCGCTGCATCCCCTTTAACTATGTGGTCCCGGGGCAGACGGTGAACACGCTCATCGATCTCGATCGTCTGACCTCGAGCGCCCCCGAAGAGGCCTTTGCGGAGGAGAGCGAGGCCGACGGGGCCGAGACCAACGAATTTTCGGGTGCCGGCTTTAAGATCCTGAACTTCATCGCCGATCTGCCGGTGCGGGTGGGCGATCTGCTTTTGCCGGAGGAACGCCGGACCCAAGGGCGCGGAAACGTTGTTTTTGTGCTCGCTGAGTTCCAAGTGTTGGACCGACGCACCGCAGAGTCCAACGAGCAGGGCGAGAACTCGCACGCGCAGTACAAGCATCGGCAGCACCAACACGTGCGCGTACGCTTGCTCCGCGAGCCCCGGCAAAACGGTCGCTGAGGCCGGCGTGCTGCTCCTCTTCGTTGTGTCCCGTACCGTTGCGGAGTCATGGCTAGCTCGGCGCTAGCTTGCTCCCGGTCACGCTCTAGCGGTACCGTGCCCGGGTGAGTTGGGCCTTCACGAGTTCCTTGGTCATCGCAGCAGCCTTCGTGAGCGAGGCGCCCGAAGGGCCCCGCGACACGTCCACGGTCTCGCTTGCCGCCGCGGCGCAGGGTCCAGAGGGTCCGGTGCCAGCGTGGGAACTTTGGCATGATTACGTGCGGATCGAACGGCCGGCCCGACGGGGTACGGGTCTGATGATCGCGGCCGGGGTGACCTTTGGCGTCGGTATTGCCGCTCAGGTCGGGGATATCGCCCTCAACGACGGAGAGGGCAGCGGCTATGTCGATCGCCTGTTTATCGGCCCGTCGCTTGTATTGGCGCCGCTCGGTGGCTTCCTTCGCGGGCGTGATGACGCCTTCGTCGATGCTTCGGTGGGCCGGCACAAAAAATCCGCGAAGACCATGATGATCGCTGGCCTGGCGCTCGCCGGTATCGGTGCGATCGGCGGCCTGGTCAACGAAGCCCTCTGGTGGCAGTGCTGGGTCGGCGAGCAGGGCCCCTACCACGTCGAGCCGCCGGCGGATGTCTTTGTATCGGTCAACGTATGTCGCAGCGGCATTGCTCGAGTGGCCCTCGACACTTCGGCGCTGATGCTCAGCGGCGGTTTGGCCATGGGCCTGTGGGGCCTCAAGTACCGCAAGGACTCAAAAAAATACGAGCGGGCGGTGATCGCCGTGGTCCCGCAAATGCAGCGATCCCAGGTCGGGTTCGGGATCGTCGGGAGTTTTTGATGTTGCCGCAGAAGTCTGCGCTGGCGACCGAGTTCGGGCGTGTGTGCATCTCGTTGCGCGCCGGCTTGCTGATCGTGGCGGTCGTCTTTTCCTCGATCGCCTGCGCCGCCAAGGTGCAAGACTCCGAGATGCGCGCTGTTTGGCTACCGCGGGAGAGCTCGCACGGTCTAGTTGTCGACGAGGAGTCCAGCGACGTGCACCGCCTCTACCGGCCGAGATCCGCCAAGGACCCCGGGCCGAAGTCAGACGACTCTTGAGTCTCTTGATCTTTGTGTAGGGGAGATAACCCCTTCTCCTCTGGAGTGATCAGGTGTGCCGCGTGTGTCCCCATGTGGATCGTGCGTCGTCCTGCTACACTGATTCGACGAGGCTCAAGGGAACGATGGACGCAAGCGAATTGTGCACAGAAGGGCTCTGGGATGGCAGTGAGCCGCTTTGGTTCTCGACCTTGCTGTCGTCGATCGAGAGCAGCATCTCTCGCTGCGTCGAGCCCTACGAAGCGATCTCGGATCGCCTGACCCGCTCCCCCGAGGCGCTCGAACTCGATGCGCCCACGGCCTATGTGTTGCCGCTCTCGGCGAGGTCGCCCGAGGAACTCGATAACCTCCTGTGGTGGTGGTCAAATGTCCTTGAGGACACATCGGTGTCGATCGAGCGGAGCTGCGCGATCGCGGCGAGACGTCGCCAGCACGATAAGCGCGTGGCGGTGGTCGCAAATTCGCGGGAAGGGCTGATCGAGGGCTTGCGCTCACTCTCCCGCGAAAAGCTGGTGCTTTGGTGCGAGCCCGGTGTGAGCAGCAGCTACGTGCGCCTAGGTGTGCAGCACGTGCGCGGTAAGTGGGTCGACTGGCGCAGCCTCTACGGTCGCGGGCTAAGTCGCCTGTTTAGTGCCGACTGAGCCCGCGGCCGTGGCCACTCAAAACGCGACGTCGCGGCACTCGCAGAGCTCAGGGTCATCGCAAAGCGGCGGTGCATCGGCGGCGTCGGCCTTGATCACGACGTCGAAGAAGCGGCTCGTCTCCTGGGTGTTGGCGTCGATGCGCTGCCAGATCTCCGCGCTGCTGTCGGCGCCACCGTCGATCTGCTCCGCCTGCTCATTGCTGAGGTAAGGAATGACGACGGAGGCGAGACCTTCGAAGTCGTCACCGCCTGCGCTGAGCGGTCCGACGAGAATATCGATCGCCGGCATGTACGAGCACTGCTGCGGATCGAACTTGGCAAAGACATCCGAGGGGCATTGCGTGCCGGTGACATCGCGGTAGTAAAGCGTCGCAGTGGCCTCACAGAGGCCACCAGGGCAGCGATAGGCGTGGCGAAAGGAGAAGGCATTGGTCGCTAGGCAGGGGTGGAGGCAGGCCTCTAGGCGGACCGGTAGCGCTTGTCCGGGCTTTGCCTCCTTGGGCACACAGGCGCGGCCGCGGAAGTAGGGCACGGTGGTCGGTCCGGGGTCGCCGTCGGCGTCGCCTGGAGCGGTGCAATCGGGGGCGGTGTCGCAGGGCGCCGGTGCCTCGCCCGTCGACTCGCTTGTGGCGGAGGTGGCGGAGGTGGCGGAGGTGGCGGAGGTGG
>CAYYUP010000108.1:9254-17009 GCA_964474905.1 uncultured Nannocystis sp.
CCCGTCGACTCGCTTGTGGCGGAGGTGGCGGAGGTGGCGGAGGTGGCGGAGGTGGTCGTGGAGGTGGCCGTGGAGGTGGAGTCGGTTGTGGCGGTTGTCTCGGTGTCACCTGTCGCATCGCTGGCCGACTCGAGTGCGACCGTTACCGTCTCAAAATTGTCTTGGCAGGCGCCGATGCTGATGACGAGCAGCGGCATTGCGAGGAGTCGAAGGCGCTTGATCATCGCTGCCAGTGTAAAGGTGCGGACTACGGCTGTCGGCCCCCATGCTCCGGCTTAGGGGCCGCTGCGTGCTCTGGCCGGTCGAGAGGGCGGAGTGGGCGATGTCGGCAGGTGCGTTCGATCCGCACCGCACCGCACCGCACCGCACCGGCATGTGCGATGTAGCGAGAAGTACGATACGAAGAGTCACTGCGACATTAGGGGGATTTGTGGACGATGCATTGCCTCGGCGGCCGGCGAGGATCTATGTACATTTGTAGATCTGATAAGCCACCATTCGGTCTAGATGCATCCCGTGGAACTGCAATAAACACTGTATATGGCGACGCGACAAAACGGTGTAGTTGGCCGAGGTACAATGAAGGGGCCGCAACGCGGCGGGGAAGGCGACAGCGGTGGTTCTCAAAAAAGGGTCTTCGAATGCAAACGTCGAGCGAAGTAGGAGGTAGCGGGCGGTCATGCCCTAAATGGGAAATGCACACAAACGAGGAGGGCAACACCTGCGGGCGGGTTGGAGGCTCGTGACCTCCTCATTGTCGCGGTGCGAACTCGCTATATCAACAATGTCTCTAGGGAAAGGCGCAGATATGGTCGATGCGGAACCCGGCGGGGTTGCACTTGTCGGCCCGGAGGATTTGCGGGAATCGATGGTTGGAGCAATCAATGCAGTCAACCGTGGTGCACTCGGTGAGTGCGCATTAATATGCGTCTGAATTTGATTGCGTGGATTGTCGGCGGCTCTTACGCTTGCGCCCATGCAGAAGAGATTTAGTTTGTTGGTTGGCGTGGGGACGTTGCTCGCCTTGGCGCCCGCGTGCGGATCAAAGTGTCTGGATGACGGTTTTGCTTGGTCGCAGAGCAAGGAAGAGTGTGTTGCGGACTCGGCGACGGCGACCGATACAGAGACCGGTACGACGACGACGTCAACGGCGACGGCGACCGAGACCGACACGACGACCATGGGCACGATGACCGTGACCAACAGCGGTACGGAGTCGGATACGGCGACCGAGACCGATACTGCGACGGATACCGACGGTGGGGGCCTGTGGTGTAAGGACGTCGATATGGACGGCCAGGGCGATCCCGAGAGTTGCATCCCCTCGGACGGCGGCGAGCCGCCTCCGGGCTATGTGCCGAACGCCGAGGACTGCGACGACCTAGACGAACATACCTACAAGGGCGCCGCCGAGATCGAGTTTCCGGATCTCTGTGCCACTGATGTCGACGGCGACGGCTGGGCCGAGCCAAACCCCGCGGATGGGGTTACGCCCGGTACCGATTGCCTGGACAACAATCCCTACGTATTCCCCGGAGCCGCCGAGATCGAGGATGCGACGGCGTGCATGAAGGACGAAGACGACGACGGCTGGGGCGATATAAATCCGCCTGCTGGTGCCGTTGCGGGTACTGATTGTGTGGACACCGATGTCAATACTTTTCCGGGAGCATCCGAAAACGAGGGGGATCCAAAGGCGTGCACGACCGATGCGGACGGTGACGGATGGGGCGATAGTAATCCACCGCCCGGGTCGACTCCCGGCTCAGACTGCGACGATAGTAATGAGTTCACCTTCCCAGGATCGGCGCCAAATGACGATCCTGACGCTTGTCTCAAGGACGAGGATGACGACGATTGGGGAGACTTGTTCCCGCCCGACGGTGTCGATATGGGCACGGACTGCAACGATGCTAGCGCCAATACCTATCCGGGCGCGGCTGAACTCGAGGAGGAGAGCGAGGAGTGCATGGCCGACGAAGATGAAGACGGCTACGGCGATGACAATCCAGAAAACCCGAATGTGGTCTCGGGCAACGACTGCAATGATTCGGACGCCAGCATTTTCATGAACTGTGCGGATTGTACGCCGGACGAGTTCTTCTGCGAAGCGGACGAACTCCATCTCTGCAACATGAACGGTACCGGCTCAAAGCTCGAAGAAGTCTGCGAGTTCGGCTGCGACATGGAGAACGGAGTTTGCTACGACATCCTGACCGTCGATGCCGGCGAGTCGGTGTGCATCGACAAGGGCGCGATGGCCCAGTTGCAGGCGGTGACGATGGGTGGCGATGGCGCCTACGTCTGGGATTGGACCCCCGCCGGCACCCTCAGCGATGCCGCGATCGAGAACCCGGTCGCGACTCCAAATGCGGCTACGACCTACATGGTGACGGTCACCGACGGTAAAAATTCGATGGCGAGCGACAACGTTTCGGTCTTCATCAAGGGCGCGTCATTGGTGCTCGACGATGAGTCCTGCAAGATCACCAACTTCGGTTGGGACAAGGAGCAGAGCCATTCAGATCCGGTCTGGAGCTGGGATCCGAACAATGTTGAGCTCTGCGAGACCGCCAATGCGCACCCGAGTGCTCGCTTCTGCGGTTGGGAACTCAACAACGCCAACTTGCAGGGTCGCTTTGCGATCAAGACCAACAGTGATGATGACTGGATGGGCTTCATGTGGGGCATCCAGCCCTTCGATCAGATGACCACGGAGCCGGAGCAGTTCTACTTCATGGGCTGGAAACAGTCGGCCCAGCTCGGTACCTTCTGTAGCGGCGACGGCAAGACCGGACGCCGTGGCATCATCGTCAAGCGCATCGATGTCAAGGACGTGAATACCGATCCGCTGAGTTGCGCGGACTTCCACTCGGCTTCGGATACCACGAACTCGGTGTTGCTCGCCGATGAGGACGCGTTTACGACGGTCGGTTGGAAGGACAACGTGTCCTATATCTTCGACCTGACCCACACGCCGACTGGCTTCACGGTCAAAATCATCCAAGAGAACAACATGATGGTCATCGCCGAAAAGGACTTCATCGACGATACCTATCCCAGCGGACAGGTCGGGTTTTACGCGTACTCGCAGCAGCAGGCCTGCTTCAAAAACTTCCAGACCAGCTGCCTCTAGGGCACTTCTGGACGTTGAATGCACAACGGGCGCCTCCTCTGGGGGCGCTCTTTTTTGCGGGTGACAGTGGCTCTGTCAGGGGGCCTGCTCAGGCGCCAGAGCCCTTAGAGGCCGACCAGCGGACGACGCAGTTGCGGCCGTTGTGCTTGCAATAATAGAGGGCTTGGTCGGCACGTTCGATCAACTCGGAGCAGCTGAGGCCGTCGCTTGGGTACTCGGCGACGCCCATCGAGATTGTGATCTGGAACTGGCCCTGCTCGGCGGTCATGGTTTGGGCGCCGATCTCCTCGCGCAGCTTGTTGGCGAAGATCTCCGCACCGCGGGCGTCGGTATCGGGCAGTACCAGGACAAACTCCTCGCCACCGTAGCGGGCGACGATATCGACCTTGCGCGAGCGACCGCTGAAGATCGCGGCGACACGCCGCAGCACTGCGTCGCCGACCGGATGGCCGTAGGAGTCGTTGATCCGCTTGAAGTGATCGATATCGGTGAGGATCACCGAGACCTTGCCGCCGCGGCGCTCGGCGAGGGCGTGCAGACCGGCAAAGCGCTCCTGGAACGAGCGGTGGTTGGTGAGCCCGGTGAGGCCGTCGGTGGTGGCGCGCTCCTCCATCGACGAGTACATGCGGGCATTTTGCAGGCTCACAGCGACCTGGTAGGAGATCACCCGGAGCATCTCGCGGGTTTCGTCGGGAAAGGCGTGCTCGCGGGAGGAGGCGAGGGTGATCGCGCCGAGGATTTGCTCGCCGTGCACCAGCGGCAAGATCAGCAGCGAGCGCGCTCGGCTGAGGCGAGTGCGGGGGGTGAAGACCACTGCATCGCCCTCGATCCGGTCGCCGCGGGCGGGCATCGGCAGGCGATTCTTGATGGCGATCGCCACCAGGCCCATGCCGTCCTCAAACACCAGACCGTCGAGGCGACCGACCAGGTCTCCCCAGGCGCGGCCGTGTTCCGCATTGTCTGCACCTGGACCGTCGACGGCGAGCACCCGGTGGTGGTGGGCGTGGGCGTCGTAGCTCGAGATCACGGCGAGGTCGTAGGGTCGGATCGCCTGGATCGCCGCAAAGGTTTTGGCGTAGACGTCGCCCGGGGTCAGCGCAGAGCCCAAAAGCTCGCTCGCGCGGTAGAACTGCTCTTGCTCGTAACGGCTGCGCTCGAGGGTGGCAAAAACCCGTTCGTGGGTGACCAGACGCCCGATTTGTTGGGCCGCGTTCGCGAGCAGGGACTCGTCGGCGCTGTCAAAGGGGCGGTCGTCATTGCGATCGGCGCAGAGGATTCCGCAAAGCTCATCGCCCTCGCGAATCGGCAGTGCGCAGAGATCGGTGATCGCCACCGGAGCCCGGTAATAGGGGGGCACACGCTTGCCCTGGAGGCCCTTGAGGCGGAGCGGACGGGGGTCGCGGAGCATGCCTGCGAGCACGCTCGCGGACTCTAGCTCGGGCTCGTAGACCAGCTCGTCGCTGGCGCTTGAGATGGCTTCGAGGGTGAGCCCCGAGGGTGTATCGTCGGAGCGCCAGAGGATCGCGCAACTGTGCAGTCCGAGGGCGCTGCGCAGCAGGGTGACCTGGTGCTTTTGCTGCTCTTGGATAGTCTCGACCGCACCCTGGGCGATCTGCAATTCTTCGTCTTCGCGACCGCGGGTCCGGTTGGCGAGTGGCGCCTCAGAGGCGACCAGGCGAAAGTTGCGGGCCTCGCTGCGCATGCGGGCGATCTCGGCGTCGACCTTGCGGCTGTGGTCGGCCCGTAGGCGGCGGACAAAGCCGCCAAAGATCAGCAGGTTACCCGCCGCGAAGAAGGCGATGAAGCTCAGGTGGTAGGTGATGATCGCCTGGGCACGGCCGGGGGCGTGGGCGTAGCCGCTGATGATCTCGAGGGCTACGACCGCCGCGATCCAGGTGAGCGCGACCCGCTTGCGGGTATGCACAACTGTTAAAAACGAAACCAGCGCGTAGACCAGCGGATAGAGGTAGGAGCGCGGTCCGCCGGTGATCGCGACCAGGAGGTAGACGGCCGTGAGCAGGAGCAGGCCGAGCTCGAGCTCTTCGGCCAGGCGCTCGCGGGTGCTGTGTCGAAGCGGCGGATAGAGGGCGCGATGCAGGCCGCGCAGCAGGGTGGCGGCGTAGGCCGTGAGCAGCACCGCGAGCACGATGCCGCCGCGTTTAGGGCCACCCGCGGCGAGCAACACCCAGACCCCGCCGATCACGATCATGCCCCAATAGTGGGCCGCCTGGGTGCGCAGGGTGTAGAGCGCACGGGCGCCTGCGTGGCTGGTCATCGTGAGCTCACCTCAAAGACGATCTCGCCGGGCCGGATCAGATTGAGGTCTTCGCGGGCGATGCGAGCGACCTCGTCGGGATCCCGCTTGAGCGCATTGACCTCGGCGCGTACCACCTCGATCTCTCGGTGCAGGCGCACGTTGCTGCGGATCAGCGACTCGTGCTCGCGCTCGATGCGATCGAGATCGTCGGCGCCAGCGCTGCGGTAGACCTGCTGCGGGCAGGTCGCGACAGCGAGCGCGAGGAGACCCGCGAGGAGGATCCGGTTGAGCCAGGGCATGGCGGGCGGCCTAAAGCTACTGGCGAGGCGCCGATGGTCCAAGAAAGCGTCGCCCTGGGCGGCTCGCTTGTGGGGGGCCCGCGGGCCTCTGTGTTGGCTGTGCTCTGGGCCCTAATTGGCGCCCAGGGGGGCATGTAGGTGCATGTGAGCGCAGCGTTGCGAGGGCTCGCGGGCCTCAGCTTTTGCTCAGGATGCCCATCTTTTTGATGCCGCAGGTGCGGGCGAGATCCAGGACCTGCACCAGGCGTTCGTGGCGGGCATTTTTGTCCGCTTTGATGTTGATGGTCACGCCCTCTGGGTTGTTTTTTTGCGAGCGGCAGAGGCGGACCTCGAGCTCGTGGGCGTCGACGCGGGTGCGATCGATCTCGTACTCGCCGGTGTCGCTGATCTTGACGACCACTGCGTGTTTCTCGGTTGCGGGCTCTTGGGTCTTGGCCTTTGGCAGCTGGACCTTAAAGGCCGACTCGTTGCGGAACGAAGCGGTGAGCAGAAAAAAGATCAGGAGCTGAAACGTGACATCGATCAGCGGCGTGAGGTCGACGACGGCGCCGCCGGTGTCACCCCGACGGGAGGTGAGGCCGCGGGAGTCGCTGCGGAATTTCATGCGTTTGCCTCGGCCTTGGCGGCCTTGGCGGCCTTTGCAGCGCTTGCCGCGTTTGCAGCGTTTCGCCGCCCCTCCTCGAGCAGGTTGACGATGCCCATGGCGTCCTCCTCCATCTCGAGCACGAGGCCGTTGTTGCGGCCCTGCAGGTAGCGGTAGAGGAGCAGCGTCGGGATCGCGACGGTGAGGCCGTAGGCGGTGGTGATCAGCGCCTGCCAGATACCTTGGGCGAAGGTATCGGGGCCGACGGCACCGGAGGCGAAGGCGGTGACAAACTCGCGAAAGACCTGGATCATGCCGACGACGGTGCCCAGGAGGCCGAGCAGGGGGCTTATCGTCGCGATGACGCCGACGATTTCGACGTTGCGATCCATATGGGCGACCTCGCGGGCGCCGACCTCTTCGACGGCCTCTTTGATGTCGCGGCGGTCGTTGGCATTTTCGTAGGCCCGGAGCGCGCCGGCCATCACGGTGGCGATGCTCGAGCCATTTTCTTCGCAGAGCAGCAGCGCCTCGGAGGTCTTGCCCTTGGCGACCAGGGCCCGGATACGCTCGACAAAGGCTCGCGGGTGGATCCTCGAGCGTTGCAGCGACCAGAGCCGCTCGAGAAAAACGCCGACGCCGACAACGGACGCGGCCAGGATTGCCCACATGAGCGGGCCGCCTTGGGCAAAGAGCTCGGTGATGTCCATGATCGAGGGTTTCGGCGGCTAAGAATGACCGCGCCTCACCCCAGGCGCAAGCCGTGGCGGTCAGCGTTTTGCCAGTGTCTCGTACGTCATCGGCGGCTCAGGCAAGGAACCGAAAAAAGCCCTTGACGGCGCTTCTTCACGCTGATACACAGCCGTCCCCCGGGGGCATAGCTCAGCTGGGAGAGCGTCGCGCTGGCAGCGCGAAGGTCAAGGGTTCGATCCCCTTTGCCTCCAACACCGAGGGCAGGACTTTCCTGCCCTCGGTTTTTTTTTGTTCTTTTTCGTCCTTGTCGTTCGATTTTTCTTCTGTCTGGGTCTGCGAGCGTCGGTGTTGCGGCCGGCCGCCGAGGTTGATTGTCAAAGCTTATCCGTGGAGTCGCGTTTGCAACTGCTCAGGGCTTGAGCAACATGGTCGATTCGGGAGCAGCCTGCGCAGGTTGAGAAGGAGCCCCCTGAAAACTGTCCAGTTTTGTTGACACTTGTTCATAAAAGCTCGATGTGAAGGAGTCGGTCGCGCGTTGTCGCGCGTTTGTGGAGGGGGGGAGACAGAGCGTATCTGTAGTATCGATAGTTCGAGCTTCGTTGCAGCGTGCATATTCGGGTGCTCTATTCGTGTATAGAACCGACAACGCCAGGCATCCAGCGATGCACGAAAGTGGGGGGCTTTGGCCTCACTATGGGGTGATACGGCTTTTACGCTTGTGAGAGGTTGTACTTTTTGCAAGGCTCCAGCCATGCGCGGAAGATTTTTGGTTGTGGGTCTGATCTGG
>CAYYUP010000109.1:0-16220 GCA_964474905.1 uncultured Nannocystis sp.
CGAGTTCTTGGAGCGCGCGACCTCGGGCGAGCGCGACCTCGGCGATGAGCGGCTCGTACTCTAATTCCTCTGCCCTACTAACCAGCGCGTCAGCGGCGACGAGTGCCTCTTTGTAGTGACCTGTGAGTTGATCTGCTGCGATCTGCTCGAGTGCCTGCTGATGGGCTCGCACGTCGCGGGCGGCACCCGGATCTTCGGGGAGCGGCAGGGGTGCTGAGAGGGCGTTGACGTCCGCACAGGCAGAGAGCGGTGTGAGGCTATCGGCCGCGGTTACGGCATTAAAGACGACCTCCTGGTCGGCGCCTTCGAGGGCCGTTGCCAGCGCTCCCAGGCCGGCGAGGCGGCGGTCAAGACAAGCCATGCGCAGGTCGAGTATGTGCGCCGATTGGCGACCGGCTTGGTGGGTTTCGCAGGCCTCAGTGCGCATATCGACCCAAGCATCGGCTCGGGTATCGAGCTTTGGCGCGATCTGCTGCCAGGTGTACTCGCCTAAGAGCGGATCGGCGGCGACCAGCGCGGTCTGCACTGTGTCGCGACGGCCCGGGTTCCAGAGCGCTTCGAGCTCCTCGCTAGCGCCCGCGCAGGGCGTGGGTCCAGTGCCGGCTGCGAGCGAGGATGCGGCGAAGCCTCCGGTTGCCATCACCGCGGCGAAGCCGGCGACCGCGAGGAACTGACGGCGACGTCGAGCCGGATCACGGCTGAGATCGGCGAGCAGTGTGTGCATCGACGGATAGCGATCGGCGGGTTCGCGGGCGAGGCCACGGCGCAGGATTTTGCCGACCCAGGAGGGCACTGTTGATTCTGCTGGCGGCGGCTGTACCTTCGCTGCGCGGGCATTGGTCACGTATTCGATCATCGATTTGCCGGCGAAGGGCAGCTGGCCGTAGAGGCCCTCGTAGAGCGCAGCGCAGTAGCTGAATTGATCGCTGCGACCGTCGAGATCGCCGCCTTCGTGCTGCTCTGGGGACATGTACGCGGGCGTGCCGACGATCGCCCCTGTGCGGGTGAGGCGGGCGTCGACGAGCGCCGTCGATTCGCTCGACCGATCGCGCTCGATGAGCGGCTCGCTGGCCCCGACCGCGCGCGCCAGCCCGAAGTCGAGCACCTTCACGCTGCCGTCGTCGCCGCGCATGATGTTGTGGGGTTTGAGATCGCGGTGGATGATGCCGGCGTCGTGGGCCGCAGCGATGCCTGCACCGGCGGCGATGAAGATGTCGAGCACCTCGCGCCAGGGCGGTCGCTCGCGCAGCCAGTTGTCGAGATCGCAGCCCCGCACGTACTCCATCGCGACGAAGACCTGCCCCTTATGCTCGCCGGCTTCATGCACGGTGATCAGATTGGGGTGGTCGAGGCGAGCCATCGCCTGGGCTTCGCGGACCAGCCGCAGGCGTGCGCTCTGGTCGGAGCCGACGATATCGCTGCGCAAGACCTTGATCGCAACACGGCGGTCGAGCTGTTCGTCGTAGGCCGAGTAGACCACGCCCATGCCGCCCTCGCCGAGGCGATCGAGCACCGTAAAGCGACCGATTCGGGTGGCCTCGGGACGCTCACCGAAGAGTTCCTCCATGATCGCGCCCTTGATCTGATCGACCTCTAGGCGATCGATGTCGGGGCTTGGCAGCGACGCTTCGGAGATCAGGGTGGCGTCGAAGGGCGCGACCGTATCCGTATCTTTTGAGATGATGGTGGCATCAAAGGGCGTGACGGTGTCCTTGGTGACGGCCTGAGGGGCGCCGAATTGGGTGTCCCGGCTGCCGATCTCGGGATCCTCTGTCGCGTGCAGGGTGTCTCGTGTGGAGAGCACGTCGTTGGGGCTGGCGTTGTGGTCGGGGGCTCGCCTGTTCATCTTGATTCTCTCGCTCGTCCGAGCTCGCGCATTTCAGCATGCGTACTCTCTCACTCATTGATCGGCGAGGGCTCGGCAATTGCTTCGATCGTCGATTGTTCTCGGGCGCCGAATTGCACGCGCATCTTTGGTTCGCAGTGCATCCTTGAGCAGCGCAGATCCAAGCAGTGATCGGGCTCTCGAGGAAAAAACGAGGTTTTTTCCAAAAACCGCAATTGCCTCGGCGCCAGGCCGCAAGTCACCTACGACACGCGGAGAACAATGACGATGCGCAACCCAGCTCGAGTCCTCGCCCTGCTAACCCTCATGACCCTCGGCCCTGCGTGCGACGAGGTCGAATTCGACGCCAACGGCGAACCCTCTGCCGATGAGCTTTTTGGCCCTGAGTGGCGCGGCTGGGGCTTTACGAAGAGCTTCAGGAAGTTCAATACCAACGAACTCAACGGCTCGCCGATCAACACCATGCGCTTCGGCCTGCAGACGTCCTACGGTGAGACGGTCACTGATATCTTCCTGCCGAACGGTATCGGTTTCCTCGATATGTCTACAGTTGAGGTGGTCGATGGTGAGCTTAAGGCGATTTCGAATGGTCAGCAGCTCGGCGCTTTGCACTTCGACGATTCGTGGTGGATCGTCGATGTTCAGGGCCAGGCGGTTGTGCTGCACCTCGAGGATGTGCGCCGTGCCGGCAATATTGGGCTCTCCAACTACGGTTCGAAATCGATGACAAACCTCGACCCAGACCGATTTGTCTACAAGTGGGCGTCGAATGCCGCGCCTGCGATGGGCACATACGACCCCAAGATCGGCGGCGCCTACGACGGAGTGCATACCTGCGCGGTGGACGATCAGGGTGGCTCCTGGAGCATCCTGTCCCGCGGTTTGATCGTCAACGAGAGCAGCGGCGACCTGGCAAATGCTTATTGGGCGCCACATCAATACGCCTACTTCGGCTGTCTGACCGGCGCCGTCGGCAAGACGATGCTTTGGGGGTACTCCCATGACAACCCGGACGGCGGGCTACCGAACGTCAGCTTTGAGGAGTACGAGGCCGCGATTCGGATCACCCGTGCCGACTACTGCGGTGACGGCAGCTCGCAGACTCTGCCCGGTCAGGGCGTGACATTGCTGGATCAATGGGGCATCAATGAGCACGAGCCTTCGGCCATTGAGGATGAGGCCGTATTCGGTCTCGACGGGGCGATTTGTGTCGATACTCCGCGCCTCGAGGGTACTCAAACGCCGATCCTCTGCAGCGATGGCACGACGATCCCGAAGTGCACGAAGTTTCAGGGCTGTTTTTTCCAGAACGGTGTTTTCTACTGCAACTGGCAGTCTGCCGAGGATGTCTACAATGATGACCCCGATGCGCTGGTCTGGACGTTGAACGCGGATCTCCCGAACTAGTACGAATTCGGGTCGTTTGGATTTGCGGTATCACCCAGGCTCTGTCGATCGAGCACCGTTCGATGGGGCCTGTGGACCATCTTCGCAGGCAAGCGCTCGACCGTCGACTGTCTTTGAACCCTGTGCTCTATCGGTGGCTCAGGCCCAGGCGCGCGAGCGAACCAAGCCCGGCGAGCGGCCTGTGCTCGGCCGGGCTTTTGCCGAACTTGGGGGGCGTCTCGGCCGGCTCGATGTTCGAGTCTATCTATGAGGGCGTATCGGCTTCGCCCGTGTCCGCGAGTGCCTTGAAAAGCTCGAAGATCCGCGGCGTCTTGGCCTCATCGTGCATGTAGTCTGTCGCTTCGAGCTTGCCGACGGTTTGCAGGCTGCGCACCATCACCTTGCCGCTGTCCGGGTATGTACAGACCTCGTGGGGGTCGTGAGTGCCGATCGCCAGGTAGATCAGATCGTCGTCAAAGGGGTTGGCGAGCTGATGGGCGGTCTTTGTGCCGGCCGGGCAGGAGATGCAGTCGCCGGGCCCGATCTCACGGAGTTCGTCGCCGTAGCGGAGTACGCCGCGTCCGGAGAGCACGTAGAAGGCCTCGTCTTCGCGGCTGTGGCTGTGAAAGGGCAGCGATGCGCGACCGGGCGGCATGCATATCCAATTGACGCCGAGCGAGCCCCCTCGTTGTCGCATCGACGGCGTCAGGATTTTGTAGCTCGCGCCCCATCGCTCGCCGATCATCCGGTTGAGGAGCGGCGCTCGATTGGTGTTGATGATGTGATCTGGGCTCTTCGACATGTGCCCGAGTGTACGCGCGTTCTCGCTCTGTGCCCAGTCAGTAGGATCGGCGGGATCAGCCGAAGGTTGCGCGGGTGATCTCGACCCGGAAAAACTCGAATTCTGGGCCCTCTTGGGGGATCCAGGTCGCGCTCAGACGGGCCGGCAGGGTGATGCCTGCGAAGGTGCGTTCGGCGAAGGAGTCGACGCGGAAGCGCTGCCAGCCGTACTGACCGCCGCCGGCTCGCTTGTCGACGGGGCCAAAGCGGGTGGGACCCCAGCGTTGCAGGCTCATCGACCGCAGGGCGCCGTCGCTGGCGATGCGAATGGTGAGTTCGGCCGGTGTGCCGTCGACCGAGAAGAGCACCCGCGCGGAGTCCATGTCGTCACCCGGGCGCCACTCTAGGTCGTGGCCGGGCAGCAATGAGGTGGGCAGCAGGATCGATTCGGCGGCGACCCTGCCGGCGGTGGAGCGGCTGAAATCGGGGCCGCGGGTTCGCAGCAGCGGCACTCTGTCGGCGAACCAAAAGCAGCGCTCGCACTCATCGCGGAGGTACCATTCGTCGCCCTGCAAAGAGAGCACCCGGCCGCGGATTCGGGCGGACCACACCAGACCTCGCGGCGGTGCTAAAACCTCCTCGGCCTCGATCTCTAGCCATTCGCCGCCTGGTTGGGCGCGGATATTGCCGAGCATGCGCAGGTGGACGGAGGTCGGGATCTGCACGCCCGGGGCGATCGCGTGTACCAGGTAGCGGCGAGCGGCCTCGGGCAAGCCGGCGACCCAGGCGATCGCGAAGGGATCTGGCTCGGGGTCGGTGAGCAGCGCCTGTCGGATCCGCTCGACCCTGTGGGCGTGGGCCTCACGGCGCCCGCGCAGGAACCTCGAGGTGCCGACCGCCCCGCCTAAAGAGAGAACGCTGAGGATCAGCCGCGGATCGAGCACCTAGCGGTGCTATCCCATCGCTTAGCCGGGTTCAACCGCAATTCCACCGCCGCCGAGCGAGTTGTCCCTGCGGAGCACCCCATTTAGGTAGACGGCCTCGGCGGCGCCGAGCCCCTGCGGGTCCTCTCGTGGATCGGCGCTGAGGATCAAGAACGACGCCGGTCCACCGACCTCGATACGGCCCTGGGGGAGCCCCCAGAAGTCGGCGGGCTGGGTCGTCAGAGCCTCTAGAATGGCGTCGCCGTCCATACCGGCCGCGCCCATCGCTGCGATTTCGGCGCTGTCGATGCCGGCGGTCACAGAGTTGCCAAAATCGGTGCCGTAGAGCACGAGAGCGCCGGATTCGCGCAGCGCTTGCAGGTTGGCGATCGCGCCCTGGCCCGAGCCAAATGCGTGCAGCGTGGAGATCACCACACGGCCCTCAAAGGCGTCGGTGGTCGCGGCGGAGAGCGGCTCTAGGGGGGTGTGGGCGAGGCCGTCGACGCCCAGGTTGGCGGCAAGGGCCGCGTCTGCGTCACCTAGGGCGTGGGCCAGTACCTTGAGATTGCGCTCGTGGGCTCGCTCGATCACCGCAACGATCGTCTCGTCGCTGAGTCGGGGTCCGTTCTCTAGGCTGATTTTGATCACCGATGCGCCGCGATCGGCGAGATCGTCGACGGCATCGACGGCGGCTTTGGTGTCGGCGCATTCGAGGCCAAAGCCGCCGGCTCCCCAACTTTGAGTGGGGTAACCGCCGGGGGCCGCGAGCATGGGCCCGGCGACGAGTAATTTTAAAGGCGCGAACTCACCGGCGCTGCGCTCCTCGAAGATCGCCATCGGTGCGGCCAGATCAACCGCAACCGCGATGCCGCCGGCGGCCATCTCCTCTGGGGCGCGCAGGTAGTCCAGGTGCACGTGGGAGTCGATGCCTGCAGGCACGATAAAGCGACCCTCGGCAGCGATGGTCGCCTCGCGCGGGCTCGCCTCGATCGCGCCGATCTCGGCGATCAAACCATCTGCAATGGCGATGTCGGCGATGCCATAGCCGAGCACGTAGGCCCCGCGGATCACTCGTTTTGCTTCGCTCGCTTCGCCTTCGCCGGAGCTATCGCTGCTGGAGTCGCTAGCGCTGCTGGAGGAGTCGCCGCTGGAGGAGCTGCCCTGAGTGTCCGGCGGGTCGACGCTGCTGTCGCCGACGGAGCTTGCGCTGCAGGCGAGCAGGAGGCCCGCAGCTGCGGTGAAGAGGCGCCAGGACTGCAGGCGAGCGGGGAGCCGGGGCATGATGTCTTTACGCCCTGATGGTGGTTTTGGATCGGCAGGGCGCCACCGGTAGCGGTGCCGAGCAGTCTGCGGGCGAGCTCTTCGGGGTCGTGGAGCCGCCTTTGCGGAGCCGGTGCGAGAGCGGCGAGCAGGACCTGCTCGAGGGCCGCGGGCGGCGGATTCGAGAGGCCGAGGGCGGCAAAGGGGCGGGCGAACTCCCCGTCAAAGGCGCCGTAGGGGGCGGCAAATGGCATGTGTCCGGTCAGCGCTCGGTAGAGAAGCACACCGAGCGCGAACACGTCGTGGGCAGGCCCGCAACGGTGGCGACCGGCCTCGGGGGGGGTGTAGCCCGGGGTGCCTAGAAGCACGCCATGACCGGTATCGACGCGGGCGGCGGGCGGTGTCATGTAGGGATCTGTGTCGGCGTAATAGAGCGGGCTGAGCCAGGCGATGCCCAGATCGATGAGCCGCACGTCCAGAGTTTTTGTTTTTGTTTTTGTTTTGGCGCTGGCGTTGGCATTGGCCAAACTCGTACTCGCGCTCGGGCTTGCAACTGCGGTCAAAAGCACATTTGTCGGCTTGATATCGCGGTGGATCACACCGGCACGGTGCAGCGCTGAGACGGCGCCGCAGAGCTGATCACCGAGCTCGATGACCTGCGCAGGTGACAGGCGACCGACGCTTTTGAGGTGTTGCTCGAGGGTGGGGCCGCGCACCAGTTCCATCGTGAAATAGGGCTGCCCCTCGTCGCTGACGGCCATGTCGATCGCGCGGACTAGGTGACGATGGAGCACGCGGGTGAGGATCAGATACTCGTGGCGGAAGCGGGCGACGATCTCGGGATCGCTGGCCAGCAGCGGGTCGAGCAGCTTGACCGCGACCTGCCGCCGGCTGGCGAGGAAGCGGGCAGCGTAAACCTCGCCCATGCCGCCTTGGCCGAGACGCGAAAGCAGCTCGTAACGACCGTTGAGCACCTCGCCGCTGCGCCTTGGCCGAGGTGCGCTTGGCCAGGCGAGGGGACCTCGGGACCTGCCTGCGGGCCCCAGATGACGTCGCGCCTTTGGCAACGGACGCGGGCCTACGGGCAAGGTAAAGGGCGGCGGCGTCGGTTCGCTGGGGTTCTCAGGTCGGCGAAAAATCGTCCATTGAGCTCGGGCAGGCATGGTGTTTCGCGCCCCGAGAAAAGGAGGCGCCTCGCACGGAGGTCGGCCTCGCTCTGCGGCTGTTGCAGCTTAATTTTGGCGAGGGGGACCGAGCCCTAGCTGCCCGGTCAAGCGAGTAACCTGCCGGTGACTCGTACATCTTAGGGTCGTGCAGCCGGTGGGCGCGCAGGGGCCTGGAAGCGGAGCGTCCAGCCATCGAGGGTGGCGGCCGGTGTTTTTCTTAACATCAATAAATGTCGCAAGGTTCGTGTTGTTCTTTGGCTGGAGGGGCAGCCGACTTCAAAGGGGAGGTCGGCGCGATCAAAGGCCAACCTCGGCGTGTTGACCAACGCGCTCAAGCGCAAAATGGAGTGGTTGACGAAGGGCTCGGTGCAGGTACTGTCGACAGCTTCGCCGGAGGTGCTTCGAGGCATCCAAGTGATCGATCGTCGGCCGTGAGTGCGAGTAATCTTCGCTACGAAGCCGCGTCGGCGGGCTCTTGGGTCCTGAGCCAGGCATCTGGAGCGGGGTGCAGATCGATCCAAAACAGTTGGTTGCCGGTGGTTGTCATCAGCACCTTGCGCGGTGCCTCAAAGCGGGCGCGCGCGTCCTCTGAAAATTCGCCTTCGTAACCGCGTTTGGGCAGGTCAAGCTGTTGCAGCGAGCGCATCTCGGCGAGGTGCGGGAGGGCGGCGTCGCTGAGCTTTCGCAGGCCGCAGCTGAGGGCGATCGATAGGCTTTGCAGCTTTGGTGCAGGGCTCAGGCTCGCGAAGTGCTCGTCGCTGATCTCCACGTTGGGGTCGATGTTCATGTGCAGTTTTTGGAGGGCGGGGCAGGCTGCGAGCGAGGCGAAGCCGGCGGGGGTGACGGTGGCGATCGCGATATCTAGCTCGCGAAGCTCGGGGAGTCGGCTGAGCTGTGCGAGGCCCTTGTCGCTGACAGCACCGACCAGGTAGGCGAAGCGCAACTTGCGGAGCGTCGAGATCGACGCGAGCGATTCGAGGCCGCGATCGCCGATCTTGCCGCAGTCAAACTCGATGCTCTCGAGCGGCAACTTGAGCAGCTTTTTGGCGGCGCCATCGCTCATCTTGATGTTGGGCAGGCAGAGTACCCGCAACTTGGAGAGCTGCTTGAGGCTACCCGCGATGCCTGCGCTCAGCTTGTACAGGCGCAGCTCTAGGATCTCGAGTTTGTGCAGCTCCTGGATGAACGCCAGATCGGGGTTTTTGAAGGGCCAGGAGCCGCGGATAAAGAGGCGGCGGAGCTTTCCTAAGCGGCCGATATGGGCGAGACCTTGGGCGCCAAAACCGGTGCCTCGACCGTGCACACCGCCCTGGTCGAGCGCGAGCGATCGGGTGTTGGGCAAGGTATTGGGCAGCTCTGCGAGCAGCGCGTCGTTGACTCTGTCGATGTCATCAAAGACGACGATGAGCTCGAGAGTGGAGTCCGTGAGCGCCTCTAGTTCGGCCAGATCTTCGACGTCGCCCAGGTGCACGACGAGTTGTTGGAGGCTCGGCATGGCTGCGATCGCACGGGCCTCGTCGGCGCTAAGCGGCCGCCCGGGATCGAAGCGGCGCAGCGACCGAGAACTGGCGATCGCCGTCAGCAGGCCGGCCTCGATGTCGTGTCGTGTGCACTTGTTGTAGTTGGTGCCGGGCTGCAGCTTAAGCTCGACGAGATCTGGGAGGTCGGCGATCGCCTCGAGATCTTCGCCGCTTAGTGCCTGTCCGTAGAGACAGATATTCTTGAGCCCGGGGGAGCCGACTCGCGCCCACGAAGAGGCCAGCAGGTTCGCACAATCTCGGATCTCGAGGTCGTGCAGATCCCGCTCACAGAGTTCGCTCAGGGATTCTTCGTCGAGCTGGTCGATTCTGCTTAGGCAGAGGCGCTCCAGGCTGTCGAAGGGCTTTAGTAGCGGTGCGAGTCCGTGATTTACGCCTTCGCTCGACCACAGTTCGAGTTCGCGGAGCGCCGGTAGCCGCTCGGCCAAGGAGCGAAGAGCCCCGTCTGAGAGCGCCCCAAGGTGGCCCAAAGTCAGACTGCGGAGCACAGGAAGATCGGGTATGCACTCCATATCCGCGTCGTTTAGCGGCAGTGCGTTGCCTTTTTTATCGTGGGGAGTGATCGAGAGTTCCTGCGTCGTCGCGGGCAGTTTGTGCAGTAGACTCTTGTAGTAGATGTCGGTCACGGTGGGGCAGAGATACCAAATTACGGCGAGTGCGGCGGGTCGCGCGGTGGGGCGAAATGCGGGCGGATCGTCGACGCTCAGACCGGGGTGCCGGTCGCTGGCTAGATGGCGACGGTGGTCAGCGCCAACGGTCGAGCTCGCGCTGGCAACCTAGATCCGGACGGCAAGCGCTACAGCGGAGCAGATGGAGATTTTGAACTCTCTCAGGTACCGAGCGGTGCGGTTGTGCTTCATCTTTGGCCAGCGTTTGCGCGCTCCAATGGTTACACAGATCACCAGCAGAGCGTCGTGGTTCGTTCTGGTGGAATGACCGATTTCGGCATCATTCGGGTTCCAGGACGGGCGGTGCCGAGTACCGAAAGTGTTCGCGGGGAGGACGAAGAGAACGAAGAGGACGAAAAGGGGCGAGTATGTACTCGCGCATCATGCTCGTCGAAGGCCCGATTACGGGCATATCGACATCTACACATACTGACGTCGACAAATGTTTTCGACTCAATCAAAGTGGAGCGTGGAATTTTTGCTCGCATGACCGAAATGCCGCCGGGAACAGGGAGCCTGGATCTGGGGCTCGAGGCTCGAGGTCTGGCCCCTGCACCGGGCAAGAAAAAGAACGGGCTCTTCGCGGTCGTAATGGTCGTCTGGGTGATCGCTCTTGGCTTTTGTTGGGGTCTGCTCCTCGAGTACAGCGCCGTGTCGGGCACTCCCGCAGCGGCGCCGGGTATGTGGCCCGCTGCTGCCAGCTTCGAGCTCGATCGCAGCTCGCCCACTTTGGTCATGGTGGCCCACCCCCATTGCAGCTGCACCCGTGCCAGCATCGCCGAACTCTCGCGCCTGATGACGCGGCTGCAGGGTCAAGTGCAGGGTCATGTCATCTTTGTTGTGCCCGAGGGGCTGGAGCAGGATTGGGAGCAGACGGATCTGTGGCAGAGCGCAACGATCATCGACGGCGTGCAGGTGCACAAAGATCCAAAGGGGGCGCTCGCGGACGCCTTTGGCAGCTTCACCTCCGGTCAAACCCTGCTCTACAGCGCCAGCGGTGAGCTGCTCTTTGCCGGCGGCCTGACAGCGACGCGTTCGCACGAGGGCAACAGCGTGGGCCGTGAGCGCATCATCGATCTTGTCACCTCGGGGTCGAGCGATCGGGCCGAGAGTGCGGTCTACGGCTGTGCACTGCGCGAATTCGACGAGCACCGAGCCCGATCGACCCTCGAGCGATTCGAGTTCGAAGGGCTCTCCGGCAACAAATAGGGTCTTATGGGCAGCGCCTTGCACACTGACAATACGGACGTCTCTGAGAAGGTGCGAGCGCGCTCCAAGTTGCTCTACAACGAGAGGTACGCGGAACTCGCCAGGCGGATCGATCGGACGATGGCGAGGCTGATGCTGGCGACCTGGGCCGCCTCGATCGGCGTCGCCGTCTGGATCTCGCCGCTCGCCTGGGCCGGTAAGGAGTCGGTCATTCACGCGCACGTCTACGCGGCGATTTTTTTGGGTGGCCTTATCACGGTCGTGCCCGTGGCGTTGACCCGGCTGCGCCCGGGTTCCCAGGAGACCCGCTACGTGATGGCCTGCGCCCAGATGCTCTGGTCTGCGCTGTTGATTCACCTCAGCGGTGGCCACATCGAGACGCACTTCCACATCTTTGGCTCGCTGGCGATCATCGCCTTTTACCGGGATTTTAAGGTGCTCATCCCGGCGACGATCCTGATGTCTGGCGAGCATTTTCTCCGCGGGATTTACTGGCCAGAGTCGGTGTACGGCGTCAGCAATCCGCAGTGGTGGCTTTTTTTAGAGCACGCCGGCTGGATTGTGTTTATCGTCATTTTTTTGATCCTCAACTGTGCGCAGGCAAAACGCGACCTTGTGACGATGTGCATCCAGCAGGCGCAACTGGAGAGCGCCCAAGAGAAGCGGGTCAAGATGGAGCGACTGGCGGCGGTCGGTCAGCTCGCCGCAAGTGTCGGCCACGAACTGCGAAACCCCCTTGCCGCGATCGCCAACGCCAAGACCTTTGTGCTCCGCCGTCTCACCAAGGATGCTGATGGCATCGACAACGTCGACCCAAAGGTGCTCAAATTCATGCACCTGATGCAGCGCGAACTCGACGCTAGTTTCAGCATCATCAGCGACCTGCTCGACTTCTCACGGGCGCGCGAGCCGGTGCTGCGTCCCTGTCCGCTGCGGCCGCTGGTGGCGGATGCGATGAGCATTGTGCCCCACCAAGAGACCGTGGTGTTTGAGAATGGTGTCGCCGAGGATTTTCCGATCCCCGAACTCGACCGGGAGCAGCTCCGTCAGGTACTGGTGAATTTGCTGCAAAATGGCTCAGAGGCGGCCTCTGAGCGCGCTGAGGGCAAGGTTGTGATCACCACCGAGGGCAGCGCGATCGGCCCTTGGGTGCTGCGCGTAAAGGACAACGGCTGCGGCATGAGCCCCGATGTCCGGGCCCAGGCCTTTGAGCCGCTCTTTAGTACCAAGACCAAGGGCACCGGCCTGGGTTTGGCGGTGGTCGCCGAGATCATCAAGCGCCATCGTGGCACGATTGTGATCAACAGCGTCGAGGGCGTGGGCAGCGAATTTGTGATCCATTTTCCGTCCATGGGAGGACTGCACTGATGTCGAGGCGAATACTCTTGGTCGAGGACGAAGAAGGCCTTCGTGTGACCTTATCTGCGCTGCTTGAACTCGACGACTTCGAGGTTTTAGAGGCGGCCAACGGCGCGATTGCCCTCGAGTTGCTCGAGAGCGAAGAGGTCGACCTCGTGCTCTCCGACATCCGCATGCCCAAGCTCGGTGGCGTCGATCTTCTGCAGGGCATCAAGCAGCTCTATCCCCGTCTGCCCGTGCTCCTGATGACGGCCTTTTCCTCCGACGAGCAGACGCGGGCGGCGATCGAGGCGGGGGCCTATGCCGTTTTGCCGAAGCCCTTTGACGTCGAGGCCACAGTGCCCACCTTGGAGCGGGCGATGGATCGACCGACGGTATTGGTGGTCGACGATCAGCTGCAAGACATGGAGGAGTTGGTCGAAGCGCTCGAGCGGGCCGGCCTGGATGTGCACGCGGTCGCCGGCGGTCGTCTAGCGATCGACGCGGTCGACAGGGGCCATATCGACGTTGTTGTCACCGACATCAGGATGCCTGGCATCGACGGCGTCGAGGTGATCCGCCAGATCCACGGGCGCCACCCAGCGGTTATCCTGATCGCGATCTCGGGCTTTTCCGTGCCCGAGATGCTGCGGCAGGTCGCCGACTCCGGCGTCTTTGTGTACATGCGCAAACCGCTCGATCCGCTCGAGGTGATGACGATGATCGCCCGGGCCCGCAGTCGCCCCTTGGCGGGGGAGATAAAGAGCGCATGAGCGATCGTCGACTCTCGGCGGCAGAGCGTGCTGCTGTGGCCGAAGAAGTCGGTGCGGTCTTGCGGCACGATCTCCGCAACAACCTCGCCAGTATCGGTAACGCCAACGCCTATTTAATGCGCAAGATCGAGGGCTCTGAGGTCTGGCAGAGCGACCCCCGGATCCCCGTATTTTTTACGCTGATCCGCACCGAGCTGGAGCGTGCGGAGGCGCTGCTCAGCCGTCATCCAACGGTCGATCAGCTGTATCGCCGCCAGCTCGAGGAGCTGCAGATCGAGCGTGTGGTCGGTTCGGAGCTCGCTCATCTGGAGCTGGCCCAGGGTATTGAGCTCGAGCTTGATCTGGGGCAGACCCGCCCACTGCGGCTCGATCGCGCCGAGCTCGAGCTGGTGCTGCACTGCCTGATCGAGAACGCCCTTGAGGCGATGCCTGCGGGCGGTCACCTGCGGGTGCGGGTTACTGGCGAATCAGCTGGGGATGTATGTTTAGTCGTGCAGGACAACGGTGTCGGTCTCCAAGGGCGGCGCCAAGAGGAGATCGTGCGCCCCTTTGTCAGCCATTCGCCGGGTCGCATGGGTCTCGGTCTCAGTATTGTTCGCCGCTTTGCGATGCGCTACGGTTTGCGTTTTAACCTGTCCCAAGAGGACGGTTGGACCACGGTCGAGATTCGCTTTTCAGGCCGCAATCTAGAGCTCGCGAGCGGTCATGGGGGCAGCACCGATGACTGATTCGATCGGCCGCTTGCTCCTCGTCGAGGATGACGAGGCCAATCTCCTGACCCTGAGTGCGCTTCTTGAGGACGAGGGCTGGCAGGTCACCGGGGCCCGGAGCGGCGAAGAGGCGCTCCGGGTGTTTGAGCGCTCGCGGGCGGAGATCGTCGTCTGCGATCTGAACATGCCGGGCATCGGTGGGTTTGAGGTCCTCAACGCTCTCCACAGGATCGACAGCGAGTTACCTGTGATCATTTTGAGCGGCGACGGAGGGGTTGAAACGGTGCTCGATGCGGTCCGACGTGGCGCTTTTGACTATGTCGTTAAACAGGGAAATCTCATCGACCCGCTCACCGTGGCGGCGATGCGAGCCCTCCAGCACAGCCGCATGAGGCGGGACAATCAGCGCCTTCAGGCCGAGCTCGAGCGGGCGAACCAAGCCCTCGCCCAGCGCTTGCAAGAACTCGACGAGCGCAACCATTCGCTGGCACTGGCCCGAGATCATGCCTTGGCCGCCAGTCGGGCGAAGAGTTCGTTTCTCGCCAACATGAGTCACGAGCTGCGGACCCCGCTCAACGTGATCCTGGGGTATGCCGCGCTGGTCCAGGACATGGCCGAGGACAAGGGGTACCTGGATATCCTCGTCGAACTCAGCCATGTCGCCGGTGCCGGGGAGCAACTGCTCAGTCTGATCCAGGACGTGTTGGATCTGGCCCGGATCGAGGCTGGGCAGATTTCGCTGATGCCGGGCGAGACGGATCTGCGGCAGCAGCTCCTGGAGCTGGGTGCATTGTTTGAGGACTTGGCGCAAAGGCGGGGCAACGTCCTCGAGGTGACGGTGCCGCCCGCTGCTGTTTTGGTGATGACCGACTCGGCGCGGCTCCGGCAGATCCTGACCAACTTGCTCTCCAATGCCTGCAAGTTCACGGAAAATGGTCGCATCGCCCTAGAGCTCGAAGAGCGCGCAGAGGGTGCTCTGCTCCGCGTCGTCGACACAGGTATCGGCATGTCGCCGGAGCACCTTCAACGCGTCTTCGAGGAGTTTGTGCAGGCCGAAGAGCACACCCATCAGCAGTACGGTGGGTCGGGGCTCGGTCTCGCGATCTCACGCTCACTCGCGGCGATGCTCGGCGTCACCTTGGGCGTACAGAGCCGCGAGGGGGAGGGCAGCACGTTTTTCCTCGAGGTGCCGCGTTCCTTGCCCCTGGCCCCTGCGCGGGGAACATAGCACCAGCGAGAGCTGGCCCAGCACCTCGTCCTTTTTGCAGGATGTCAGCTGCCAAGGCCCACATTCGCCAACGCCAGGCGTCGGGCCCTGTCCAGCGGCATCGTTCACCAGCGGCCCGTCAGTGACATTCCTGCTCTGATGAGTCAGGGTTCGGGTGCCTGGGTGCCGCCGACCGTCCCTCAGATCTGTACCGCTCCGAGGACTTCACCATGATGATCAGCCGTCGCTTTCCGGTCCGCTCCATTCTCAGTTTTGGCGCCTCTCCCATACTTCTGGGCTTGGTTTGGGGCCTGGTTGTCTACGTGCTCTACGCTGAGGTGGGGTGGGAGTTCCTTCGGATCCCCTTCTTGCCGATCGCGACGGTCGGCACAGCTGTCGCTTTCTATGTTGGTTTTAAAAACAACGCCTCCTACGAGCGCTTCTGGGAGGGCCGCAAGATCTGGGGCGGGATCGTCAATGAGAGCCGGGCCTTCGCCTACGGTGTGCAGGCCTACCTGGGCGACGACTCTGCGGGGAACCTCGGCGATCTGCGCAAGCAGCTCATTTATCGCCAGCTGGCCTGGATCAACGCTCTGCGGCTGCAACTGCGCAGGACCTCTCGCTTCCATGACAAGCCCAGCCGGACTACGAAGCGGCGGCTGCAGGAGCACGCCCAGCATATGCGCAATGATTGGGATCTCGAGCTGGCGCCATTTCTTCTGCCCGAGGAGCTGTCGATCGTCAGCGGCCACGCGAACACCGCGACACACCTGATGGCGACCCAGACAGCTGTGCTCGCCGACCTTGCGCGGCAGCAGCAGCTCGAGATCTTCCATCAGGTTGCCTTGATGACGATCCTCCGCGAGCTGACGGCGCTGCAGGGCATGTGCGAGCGGATCAAGGGCACCCCATTCCCGCGGCAGTACGCTGAATTCAGCCGGCTCTTTGTCCGCGTCTTCGTCACCCTCCTGCCTTTTGGCCTCCTCGATGTCTTCGCCGACCAACTGCACACAGCGAGGCACACGGATGGGATCAACTGGGTGATGATCGTGCCGATGCTTGCGTGCTCGGTGCTCTTGACTTGGGTGTTCTCGAGTATGGAGTCGATCGGCGACGCGAGCGAGGACCCCTTTGAGCGCAGCATGAATGACGTTCCCATGAACGCGATCTGTCGCACGATCGAGATCGACCTGCGCGCCCTCCTGGGCGAGGCTGAACTGCCGGCGGGCGAGACGAGCAAGGATGGAATCCTGTACTGATCGGCACCAGGAAGCCGCTTGCCGAGTTCGCGGATTTCGGTGAGGTGGATGAGGCCCTGGACGCCGGCGAGCGGTTGGTGCACCCCGTGGAGCGTCCCTGCGCTATCAGCGCTTCAGCCTCCACGTGCCTCCGAGTACCCGGCGCCTCGCCGAAATT
>CAYYUP010000110.1:0-16143 GCA_964474905.1 uncultured Nannocystis sp.
TGGGGCTTGTCACGAACGAACTTTTCTTTGGCCATGATGGGGATCTCTTTCTCTCGGAACTCGGTTGGTTGGTTTTGCGGAGCGCCGAAACCCGGCGCGGCAGGAGGGCTAGCTAGTAGCCCCGAATCTTTTGGACGATGCTCTGCTCCAGATCCCGGGGGACCGCGGAGTAGTGGCTGAACTGCATTGTGTAGTTCGCTCGCCCCTGAGTAGCTGAGCGAAGGGCGGTAGCATATCCGACCATTTCTGCCAAGGGAACCTCAGCATCGATCGATTGCAAATTCTGTCTCGGGTTCATTCCTTGGACGCGACCACGACGACCGTTGAGGTCTGAGACGACATGTCCGGTCTGATCCTCAGGTGCGATGACCTCGACCTGCATCACCGGCTCTAAGAGCGCCGGTGTGGCCTCCTCCATGGCCTCCATCATGCCCATCGACGCCGCAGCTCGGAAGCTAGCCGCCGTCGAATCACCCTCCAGATAAGCTCCGTCCGTGAGCCGAACTTTTATGTCGACGGTCGGATACCCGAGGATGGGCCCCCGCGTAAAGGAATCTGTGACGCCTTCTTCGACCGCCGCGACCATCTCGGGCAAAAGCCTGGGTGCCTCGGTGCGACCTCGATCGGAGGTCTTGGGGGCCGGAATTGCGTCTTCAAAGCTCAAACCGGCGCCTCTTGCCGCAGGTATGAGTTCCAAAATCAAACGGGCGTAGTGCCGCTTGGTACCGATCTCTCGGTCGTACTCGATATTCTTTACGAGCTTCTTGGAGATCGTCTCCCGGTACGCGACCTGCGGCTTGCCGACGTTCGCCCCCACTCGGTACTCCCGCAGCAGGCGATCGACGAGCACATCCAGGTGGAGCTCGCCCATCCCGGAGATCAACGTCTGTCCAGAGTCCGGATCGATGTTGACACGGAAGCTGGGATCCTCACGTTGGAGCTTCTTCATCGCCTCCGTGAGTGCATTTTGGTCGGCCGTCGACTTGGGCTCGACCGAGCGAAAAATCACGGGTTCCGGGATCTGCATACCCGCGAGCACGACCTCTTCCTTGTCCTTGGACTGGATGATCGTGTCACCGGTCGAGGTGAACCTGAGACCCACCGCAGCGGCGATGTTGCCGACGCCGACCGACTGGATCTCCTGGGTCTTATTCGCGTGGACCTGGAGGATCTTGGTGAGACGCTCCTTGCGGCCCCGGGTCACGTTTTGGATCGCGTCCTTAACCTTGATCTCGCCCGAGTACACCCGAAAGAAAATCAGCGGGCCGCGGTGGGGATCGTGCAGCACCTTAAACGCGAGCGCGAGGAAGGGCTCGTCGGCAGCCGGTCGACGCTGGATCACGGCACCATCCGACTTTCGGATCGCCTCGACCGCAGGCATGTCGAGCGGCGAAGGTAAGTAGTCGATCACCGCATCCAGAAGCGGTTGCACGCCCTTATTCTTGAGCGACGAACCGCAGAGCACGGCGACTCCGGCGTTGGCGATCGTCGCCCGCCGAAGAGCGGCACGGAGCGCGTCGATCTCGACACCTGCAGAGCCCTCTTCGAGGAAGACGTGCATCAACTCGTCATCGACCTCGGCGATCGCCTCGATCATCTCCTCACGGGCGAGCACGGAATCCTCGTAGAGTTCGTGCGCCTCGCCAAGCGGCGCCCGGACGACCTCCGTGCCAAGCTCGTCCGGCCAATGGATCGTCTCCATCGTCAGCAGGTCGATCACGCCCTCGAAGTCCCCCTCGAAGCCGATCGGAAGCTGAATGATGATCGCGTGAGCGCCTAGACGGCTCTTCAACATCTCGACGGTCAGGTCGAGGGTCGCGCCGACTCGGTCCATCTTATTGACGAAGCAGAGCCGCGGTACATGATAACGATCGGCCTGGCGCCAGACAGTTTCGGACTGGGGTTCGACACCACTGACCGCATCAAAAACTGCGACCGCACCGTCGAGCACCCGCAAAGAGCGTTCGACCTCGACCGTGAAGTCGACGTGCCCCGGCGTGTCGATGATGTTGATCCGATGCTCACGCCAAAAGCACGTGGTCGCAGCAGCGGTGATCGTGATCCCCCGCTCCTGCTCCTGCGGCATGTAATCCATGACCGCGGCGCCGTCGTGCACCTCACCTATCCGATGGGACACCCCCGTATAGAAGAGCACACGCTCGGTCGTCGTGGTCTTACCGGCATCAATGTGGGCCATGATTCCGATGTCTCGGATGGCCGCGATGTCAGTGGAGGGAATCATCGTCTAGGGGGATGCGCAAATTCGTGGAACAACTGAAGGGCCGCTCCGCCGTCCATCCGTCTCCAGCTTGGAGGGGATATGGTCGGCGAGGGGCCCTGCTCGGATCCGCGGACGGGCACCCTATGGGTGCATCGTCAAAACTACGGAATCGAGGATTATCGCTGTTGTGGTTAGGTTCGGATGAGGAACGCTCCTGGTACCCGCCAACCGCTACCAGCGGTAGTGTGCAAAGGCCTTGTTGGCCTCGGCCATCTTGTGGATATCTTCGCGCTTTTTGACGGCGCCGCCGCGGTTTTGAGCCGCGTCGAGCATCTCGTTGGCGAGACGCTCCGCCATGGTCTTCTCGGGGCGCGAGCGCGAGAAGCCGATCAGCCAGCGATAGGCCAAGGCCTGGCTGCGCTCTTGGCGGACCTCGACCGGGACCTGGTAGTTCGAGCCGCCGACGCGACGCGAACGCACCTCAAGGCGAGGGCGGACGTTGGCGACCGCTTTCTCGAAGACCTTGACCGGATCGTCCTTGGTGCGCTCCGAAATAATATCGAAGGCGTTGAAGACGATCCTCTCTGCCAGCGACTTCTTGCCGTCGCGCATGATCCCGCAGATGAACTTGTGAATATCGTTATTCACATCTGTAGGATGATCCGTGTAACGGATCTCAGTGCGCGGCCGCTTCTTGTGGGTAATGCCTTTGCGCGACATCGTGCTCTAATCTTTCGGTAGGAGAGGCTACTTCGGCCGCTTTGCGCCGTACTTGGAGCGCCGTTGCCGACGCCCGTTGACGCCCGTTGTGTCGAGGGTCCCGCGGACCACGTGGTAGCGAACACCGGGGAGGTCTTTTACACGACCGCCACGGATCAGCACCATCGAGTGCTCCTGCAAGTTGTGTCCCTCGCCCGGAATGTACGTCGTGACCTCGATGCCGTTGGAGAGACGAACGCGTGCCACTTTTCGAAGGGCCGAGTTCGGCTTCTTCGGGGTAGTGGTGTAGACGCGGACGCAAACGCCCCGCTTTTGCGGGCAGCTATCGAGGGCGGGCGCCTTCTCCTTCTTGGCCTGCGCCTTACGTCCCTTGCGGACCAGCTGGTTAATCGTCGGCATTCGCCGTTGAGCCTTTCAAAGAGGTTGTTGTGAATGCGGCATCGGGGCCGCAGCTCCACGCATCAGCCGGTCAGGCTGGGGTGGCGTTTGTAAGGCAAAGCGTCCCCCAGATCAAGCGCTCTCGCGCCATTCCTGGGCCTCTGGATTTCGCTGCTCTGCACGGGTTTTGAGGTAGTTACACCGCTGTGGCGTGGCGAACGCCCGAAACTCACAGCGGTGCAAAGTCCAATACGGCATCAATCCGCGTTGGCGAGATCTCGCTCGATGCCGCGACGGGCGACCGGTTCGGCCCCCTCGCCAGTGGCGGAGCGATCGTCCGACTCCGAGTGGAGCCGGTCGTAGACAGAGAGACCGGTGCCGGCTGGGATCAGCCGACCCATGATCACGTTCTCCTTGAGACCGCGGAGGTGATCGACCTTGCCCTGGAGCGCAGCCTCGGTCAGCACCTTCGTGGTCTCCTGGAAGGACGAGGCGCTGAGGAAGCTCTCGGTCGAGAGCGACGCCTTGGTGATCCCGAGCAGCAACGCCTGGCCGGTGGCCGGGGTGCCGCCGAGACCTGCGACCCGAACGTTCTCCTGCTGGAAGATCTGTCGCTCGACATGATCGTCGTTGAGGAAGTTGGTATCACCCGGATCCTTGATTTTGACCCGCCGCATCATTTGACGAATGATCGTCTCGATGTGCTTGTCGTTGATCTTGACGCCCTGGAGCCGATAGACCTCCTGGATCTCGTCGAGGAGATAACGCGCAAGCGCCTTCTCGCCGAGAACCGCGAGGATGTCATGCGGGTTCGCGGGACCGTCCATCAGCTTCTCGCCAGCGCGCACACGGTCGCCCTCACGAACCTGGAGGTGCCGCGACTTGGGCACCAGGTACTCTCGCGGCTCAGCCTGCTCGGGCTCGATGATGACCCGACGCTTGCCGCCCTTGTCTTTACCAAAGGAGACGACGCCGTCGATCTCAGAGATGATCGCGTGCTCCTTGGGAGTCCGCGCCTCGAAGAGCTCGACCACCCGCGGCAGACCGCCGGTGATGTCCTTGGTCTTGATCGACTCGCGCGGCAGCTTGGCAATGACATCGCCGGCGCGCACCCGGTCGCCCTCGGCGATCGTGAACGACGCGCCAACCGGCAGGAAGTAGCGAGCCTCGTGCTTACCATTGAGGAGGATGGTCTCGCCGCTGTCGTCCTTGAGCACCAGGCGCGGGCGTGCCTTCGCGTCGCGGCTCTCTTGCACGACCATGCTCGCATGGCTGGTGACCTCGTCGACGCGCACCATCATGGTCACGCCCTCGATGATGTCGCCGTACTCGATGAGGCCGTCGACCTCGCAGATGATCGGGATGGTGAAGGGGTCCCATTCAGTGAGCAGCTCCCCGGGCTTGACGACTTGGCCGTCCTTGACGATGCATGTCGAGCCGTAGACCATGCTGTAGCGCTCGCGCACCCTGCCCTTCTCGTCGAGAAGGAGCACCTGTGAGTGGCGGTTCATGATGATCGCGTTGCCATCTCGGGCGACCGCCTCGTAGTCCTCGAACTTGACGATGCCGCCAAAACGAGACTCGAGGGTGCTCTGCTCTGTCTGGATGCTGCCGACACCACCGATGTGGAAAGTACGCATCGTCAGCTGGGTGCCGGGTTCGCCGATCGACTGGGCGGCGATTGTGCCGACAGCCTCGCCGACATCGACCAGGTTACCGCGGGCAAGATCACGGCCGTAACAACGGCAGCAGATCCCGCGGAGCGCCTCGCAGGTGAGCACCGAGCGGATCAAAATCGACTGGATGCCAGCCCCTTCGATCGCCTGGACCATCGCCTCATCCAGGGTCTCGCCCTCTTCGACCAGGACCTCATCGGTGCCCGGACGGAAGACCGGCTCGAGCACCGTGCGACCGAGGATACGATCGGCCAGGCCCTCGATGATCTCACCGGCCTCGATGAGCGCAGTGACCTCGAGCCCCTGGATCGTCCCACAGTCGAACTCGGTGATCACCGCCTCTTGAGCGACGTCGACTAGACGACGGGTGAGGTACCCCGAGTTCGCGGTCTTCAACGCTGTATCCGCGAGGCCCTTACGGGCGCCGTGGGTCGAGATGAAGTACTGGAGAACCGAGAGACCCTCGCGGAAGTTTGTCGTGATCGGGAACTCGATGATCTCACCGGAGGGCTTGGCCATCAGGCCACGCATACCGGCGAGCTGCCGCATCTGCTGCCGCGAACCGCGAGCACCCGAATCGGCCATGATGTAGATCGAGTTGAAGCTCGGCCCCTTGGTCGTCGCCCCGGTATCGCTCCGGGTGAAGGACTCGGTCGAGATCCCCTCCATCATCGCGTTCGCGATCTGCTCGGAGACGTTGGCCCAAATGTCGATGACCTTGTTGTAACGCTCGCCCGAGGTGATGAGACCGTCGGTGTACTGCGCCGCGATGCGCTTGACCTCGACGGTCGCGCTGCCGAGCAGTTTTTTCTTGGCGTCGGGGATCGCCATGTCGTCCATGCAGATCGAGATGCCCGCCTTGGTCGCCTCGGTGTACCCGGTCGAGCGCAGGTAGTCGGCCATCAGCACCGTGGCCTTTTGGCCGCAGAGGCGGTAGCAGGTGTCGATCAGCTCGTTGAGCGCCTTCTTGCCGAGAGGTCGGTTGACCATCGCGAAGGGGATCTTCGGCGGGATGCCGCCCTCGTAGAGCAGGACCCGGCCTGCCGTCGTCTCGACCATGTCCTCACCGGGAGCCATACGCGACTTGATTCGCGCCTGGAGGTGGAGCGCGCCGTGGTCGTAAGCCATGCGGACCTCCTTTGGCGAACCAAAGTGACCGACGAAGTAGCCGTCGCTCGCGGGCTCGGTGTTGCGCTCGCCGTGAGCGAATGGACGCTCGCGAGTCATGTAGTAGAGGCCGAGCACGATGTCCTGCGACGGCACGATGATCGGTCGACCGTGCGCCGGGCTCAGGATGTTGTTCGTCGACATCATCAGGACTCGGGCCTCGACCTGAGCCTCGATGCAGAGCGGTAGGTGGACCGCCATCTGGTCGCCGTCGAAGTCGGCGTTAAAGGCGGTGCAGACCAGCGGATGGAGCTGGATCGCCTTGCCCTCGATCAGCACTGGCTCAAACGCCTGGATGCCGAGGCGGTGCAGAGTCGGCGCCCGGTTGAGGAACACCGGATGCTCCTTGATCACCTCGTCGAGGATGTCCCAAACCTCCGCAGCTTCCTTCTCGACCATGCGCTTGGCGGACTTGATCGTCGTGACCAATCCCTGCGCCTCGAGGCGGTTGTAGATGAAGGGCTTGAAGAGCTCGAGCGCCATCTTTTTGGGGATGCCGACCTCGTGCAAGCGAAGCTCCGGACCCACGACGATGACCGAGCGCCCCGAGTAGTCGACGCGCTTGCCCAGAAGATTCTGGCGGAAGCGCCCGGACTTGCCGCGAAGCATGTCGGAAAGCGACTTCAGCGGGCGCTTGTTTGGCCCGGTGATGGTCTTGCCCCGACGACCGTTGTCGAAGAGCGCGTCGACGGCCTCCTGAAGCATGCGCTTCTCGTTGCGGATGATGATCTCCGGAGCCGCCAGCTCCTTGAGGCGCTTGAGACGGTTGTTTCGGTTGATCACCCGACGATAGAGATCGTTGAGGTCCGACGAGGCGAAACGTCCGCCGTCGAGGGGCACCAACGGGCGCAGATCCGGTGGCAGCACCGGGATCACGTCGAGCATCATCCACTCGGGCTTGTTGCCCGACGAGCGGAACGCCTCGACCACGCGCAGACGCTTGGCCGCCTTCTTGCGCTTGGCCTCGCTAGTCGCAGCGATGATCTCAGCACGCAGCGCCCGCGACTCGACCACGGGATCGATGCGCGAGAGGATCTCCTTGACCGACTCGCCACCCATGCCCGCGACAAAAGCGTCGGGACCGAGCTCGTCGACGAGCTGCTCGTAGCGCTCCTCGCTCAGCAGCTCGCGCTCCTCTAGGCCCGAGTCCTTGGGATCGATGACGATGTAGGACTCGCAGTAGAGCACCTTCTCGAGCTTGGAGAGCGGGATGTCGAGGATGTTTCCGATCCTCGAGGGCAGGCTCTTCAAGAACCAGATGTGAGCCACCGGAGTCGCGAGATCGATGTGCCCCGGACGCTCCCGGCGGACCTTCGAGTGGATGACCTCGACGCCGCACTTTTCGCAGACCACACCGCGGTGCTTCATGCGTTTGTACTTGCCGCAGAGGCACTCGTAGTCCTTGATGGGTCCGAAAATCTTGGCGCAGAAGAGGCCATTTTTCTCGGGCTTGAAGGTCCGGTAGTTGATCGTCTCCGGGTTCTTCACCTCGCCGAAGGACCACTCGTCGCGGATCGTCTTAGCCGAGGCGATGCTGATACGAAGCGCATTAAAATGCGTCGCCTCTTTGGGCTTCTCAAAGAACGAAAAGATGTCGCGCATGAGCCTGTTTTCCCGTTGACGGTTCGGTAGTGGTTATTCGGCTGCCGAGAGCGCGTCCCGCATGGACGGCTCTTGGGCGGTGTCGATGAGTTCGACGTTGAGACAAAGCGCCTGCAGCTCCTTCAAGAGCACGTTCACCGACTCCGGTACGCCAGGCTGCATCGTCGGCTGACCCTTGACGATGGATTCGTACATCCGCATTCGGCCGACAACGTCGTCCGACTTGACGGTGAGCAGCTCTTGGAGGGCATAGGCCGCGCCGTACGCTTCGAGCGCCCAGACCTCCATCTCCCCGAGACGCTGGCCGCCGAACTGGGCCTTGCCACCGAGGGGCTGCTGGGTGACCAGCGAGTAGGGGCCGATGCTCCGCGCGTGGATTTTGTCATCCACGAGGTGGTGGAGCTTGAGCATGTACATGATGCCAACGGTGACGTTCTCCTCGAACGCCTCGCCGGTACGCCCGTCGAAGAGAATCGCTTGGCCGCTCTCGGGCAGCCCGGCCTTCTGAAGGGTGCTCTTGACCTCGGTCTCATCCGCACCGTCGAAGACCGGCGTCGACATGTGCACACCGCGACGCAACTTGTCAGCGAAGGCGATGACATCCTCGTCACCGAGCGAGTCGATGAAGCGCTGAGCCTCACGGGTCTCGTAGATCTTCTTGAGCTGGGCCCGCAGCACGTCAGGCGAGAAATTCGTCTGCATGTAGCGGTCGATCTGCTGACCGAGCTCGTGGGCCGCCCAACCTAGATGGACCTCGAGGATTTGACCGACGTTCATCCGCGAAGGCACGCCAAGCGGGTTCAGGACGATGTCGACCGGTTGCCCATTTTCGAGGTAGGGCAGGTCCGCGATCGGAAGGATCCGCGAGATCACGCCCTTGTTGCCGTGGCGTCCGGCCATTTTGTCGCCGACCTGGAGCTTGCGCTTGATCGCGACGTACACCTTGACCATCTTGATGACGCCGGGCGGTAGCTCGTCGTCCTTGGTCAGCTTGGCGATTTTCTCGCGGTAGATGGTCTCGATCTCGTCGAGGTCCTTCTCCAAGCGACGTGCGAGCGCCTCGTTGAGTTCGGTATCCTCCGCAGTCGTCAGCGTTAGCTGACCGATGTGCTTGCGGGCGATCTCGTCGAGCTTGTTGCGGGTCAGGGTGACACCGGTCTCGACCAGGACCTCGCCGCTGCCGTCGACCAACTTGGCCGCGGTGACCTTGCCCTCGAGGACCTCCTTCATCCGGCTGTAGTAGCCATCAGAGACGATCTTGACGTTGTCGCGGTGATCCTGGATCAACTTCTCGCGCTGGGCGTCCTCGATCTGCTGGGCGCGGACATCCTTGTCGACGCCCTTGCGAGCGAAGACGCTGGCGTCGATGACGATGCCGGAGACACCCGGCGGCAGGCGCAGCGAAGTATCGCGAACATCGCCGGCCTTCTCGCCGAAGATCGCCCGCAACAGTTTCTCTTCTGGGCTCAGCTGGGTCTCCCCCTTTGGGGTGATCTTGCCGACCAGGACATCACCGGCCTTGACCTCGGCGCCGATGCGCACAACGCCGGCCTCGTCGAGGTTGCGCAGGGCCTCCTCGCCGACATTTGGAATGTCGCAGGTGATCTCTTCTTTGCCGAGCTTGGTATCACGGGCGACGCACTCGAACTCCTCGATGTGGATCGTCGTGTACACATCCTCGCGAACGATGCGCTCGGAGACGAGGATCGAGTCCTCGAAGTTGTAGCCCTGCCAAGGCATGAAGGCGACCAGCACGTTCTGACCGAGGGCGAGCTCGCCGCGCTCGGTCGCCGCACCATCAGCGATCACATCACCACGCTTGACCCGGTCACCGACCCGAACGATCGGCTTTTGGTTGAGCCCAGTGTTTTGGTTGGAGCGCTGAAACTTGACCAGGTTGTAGATGTCGGGCTTGGCCCCGAGGATGCTGCGGCTGACCTCTTTGCCGGCCACCGGCTTGACGACGATACGAGCACCATCGACCTGCTCGACGATGCCATCGCGAAGCGCGACCACAGTCGCACCCGAGTCGCGAGCGACGTGCGACTCGATTCCAGTACCGATAAGCGGCGCCGCGGTGCGCAGGCAGGGCACCGCCTGTCGCTGCATGTTCGAGCCCATCAGCGCCCGGTTGGCATCGTCGTGCTCGAGGAAGGGGATGAGCGACGCAGCAACCGACACCAGCTGGCTCGGCGCAACGTCCATCAGCGTCAACTCCTGGGCCGCAACCACCTCGAACTCGTCGCTGTGACGGCACCAGACCTGTTCGGCCATCACCTTGCCGTTGTCATCGAGTTCGGCGTTCGCCTGAGCGATGTAGTGACCCGCCTCTTGCAGAGCACTGTAGTAGGCAACCTCTGCTGAGGCGATGCCGCCATCGACTGAGCGGTAGGGGGTCTCGATGAAGCCGTACTCGTTGATCCGAGCGTAGATCGAGAGCGAAGCGATGAGACCGATGTTTGGACCCTCAGGGGTCTCGATCGGACAGATACGTCCGTAGTGAGTGGTGTGAACGTCGCGAACCTCGAAGCCGGCGCGCTCACGGGTGAGACCGCCAGGACCCAGAGCGCTGAGGCGCCGCTTGTGGGTCACCTCGCTCAGCGGGTTGGTCTGGTCCATGAATTGGCTGAGCTGCGAGGAGGCGAAGTACTCCTTGACCACAGCCGAGACCGGCTTCGCGTTGATCAGATCCGCAGGCATAAGCGCGTCCATCTCCTGGGACATGCTCATGCGCTCTTTGATCGCCCGCTCCATGCGGACCAGACCGATGCGGTACTGGTTCTCCATCAGCTCACCGACCGCGCGCACGCGGCGGTTGCCCAGGTGATCGATATCGTCGGTCTGACCGCGACCGTTGCGGAGTTCGATCAGGTAGCGGACCGTCTCCATGATGTCGCGATGCGTCAGCGTCGACTGGCTCAGCTCCTCGTCGATACCAAACTTGTGGTTGAGCTTGAGACGACCGACCGTCGACAGGTCGTAGCGCTCTGGCTTAAAGAAGAGCGACTCGAAGAGTGAGCGCGCCGTATCAATGGTCGGCGGATCACCGGGGCGGAGGCGGCGGTAGATCTCGAGCAGCGACTCTTCGGGGGTCTGAAGCTTGTCCGCGATCAGCGTATTGCGGAGGAATGGACCGACGTTGAAGTCGTCGATGTAGAGGATCTTGAACGTCTTGATCTCGGCCTCGCGAAGGCGGATCACGTGCTCCTCAGTGATGTCATCGTTGCAGTTGAGGAGAACCTCGCCGGTCATCTCGTCGATGACATCTTCGGCGGCGACCTTGCCGATCAGATCGTCCACCTCGAGGGGCAAGCGCTTGATGCCCGCCTTGCGCATGCGCTTGACATGCCCCTTTGTGAACTTGCGCCCCTTCTTGACCAGAATGTCCTCGGTCTCGGGGTGGCGGATGTCCTGAGACGCCCGCTGACCGCTCAGCAGATCAAAATCGACGGCCCGCTCAACCGACTCGGCCTCGAGGAAGATCTCTTCGCGATCGTAGTAGTAGTCGAGCAGCTCCTGCGTCGAGCTCCCGAGGGCCCGCAGCAGCACCGTCGCATGCAACTTGCGACGACGATCGATGCGCACGAAGAGCAGATCCTTGTGATCGAACTCGAAGTCGAGCCAAGAGCCGCGGTAGGGGATCACCCGGGCGTTGAACAGCTTCTTGCCCGACGAGTGGGTCTTGCCCTTGTCGTGGTCAAAGAAAACACCCGGTGAGCGGTGGAGCTGGGAGACAACGACGCGCTCGGTGCCGTTGATGATGAAGGTCCCGTGCTGGGTCATCAGCGGGATTTCACCGAAGTAGACCTCCTGCTCTTTGACGTCACGGATCGACTGGGTGCCGGTCTCATCGTCGACGTCCCAGACCACCAGGCGCACGATCACCTTGATCGGCGCGGCGAAGGTCCGGCCGCGGGCACGACACTCATCGGCGTCGTACTTGGGGCGATCCAGGCTGTAGGAGACAAACTCAAGAGAGGAGGTCTCGCTGAAATCCTTGATCGGGAAGACGCTGTTGAAGACCGCCTGCAGACCGATCATATCGCGCTCTTCGTGCGGGATACCGGCCTGAAGAAACTTGTCGTACGAACGCTTCTGGATGTCGATCAGGTTCGGGACGTCGATGATCTGCTTGAGCTTCCCGAAGTTCTTACGCACCCTGAAGTTGTTCTGGATGATGTTTGCCATCAATTTTCCTCGACGTAGGCGGACAGTTGGAGGCGGGCGAGGTGCAAAAATTAAACGAAGTTAAGATTAAGATTAGGAATTGGATAAGCGGCGTACGACGCCAAGGGACACCTCTGCCCTTGACGTCGTTCGCGCCTGAAGCATCATGCTGAGATGCGACAGAAGCCGAAGCTCCTGTCTACTTGACCTCAACCTCAGCACCAGCCTCCTTGAGCTGCTTCGCCATCTCCTCGGCCTCGTCCTTGGAGATGCCCTCCTTGACGTCGGTCGGGGCGCTCTCGACGAGGGTCTTCGCATCCTTGAGACCGAGACCGGGGATCACCGCACGGATGACCTTGATGACGTTGATCTTCTTGGCGCCGAAGCTCTTGAGGACAACCGTGAACTCGGTCTGCTCCTCCTTGACCTCTTCGGCGGTACCGCCATTAGCGGCGACGGCGACGGGCGCTGCGGCCGAGACTCCCCATTTGTCCTCCAGCTCCTTGACGAGAGCTGCGATCTCAATGACCGGGAGGTTGCTGAGGAAATCGATGACTTGGTCCTTGGTAACCGACATTTTGTGCTGTCTTTCTGAAGTTGCGTATCGCTGTTGAAGTTGGAGCGGAGAATGAACGCCTTAAGCGGCGTCCTTCTCCTGCTTGGCGTTGAGGAGGAAGAGGAAGCTCTGCGGCCCTGCGTTGAGGACCCGAACCATGTTGGTCGCGGGGGTCTGGAGAAGACGAAGGAACATCGACTTGAGCTCCATCGGCCCAGGCATGTCCGCAAGGCGCCCAACAGCGGCGATGTCGAGGAACGTGCCCTCGATAGCTCCACCCTTGACCTTGATCGACGGGATGTCCTTGACGAGATCCCGGCACACCCGCGCCGGTGCCCCGGGATCCTCCGAGTTGTACGCGAGCCCGGTCATGCCCTTGAGCAACGGAGTCGCCGGCTCGAGGCCGGTGTCCGCGATCGCGTGGCGAATGATCGAGTTTTTGTAGACCCGGTAGGTGCAGCCCGCCTCGCGAAATTTATCTCGGAGTGCGGTCGCGTCTGCGACCGTCATACCCGCGAAATCCAAGAGGACCATCGCGGAGACATCACTCAGCTTTTCACGGAGCTGGCTGGACTGTTCTTGTTTGCTCATCTGCATTGTCTGCTGTTGCCCTCTGGCTCGCCGAGTTTGGAGAGCCGTGGAGCCGCCCGCCGATTTTTCGACGGATTCCTCTCAACGTTCGCTCCACCCTCGGCTGGCCGCGTATTCGCGTTTAAGGTCAAGAGACCACCTGCTGTCTTTGAGTGTCCGTCCGCTACGGGACGGGCATATCTCTAAACTCGTTGTTGTCGACAGCCTCCTGCTCGAACTCAAAAAGTCTTCGCGCTAGCGATCGTCGACGATCGAGGCGACATCGCTAGTATCGAGGTGGATCCCGGGGCCCATCGTCGTCGACAGGGTCACGCTCCTCCAGTATTTGCCCTTGGCCGTCGATGGCTTGAGGCGGTGGAGAGTCTCCAAGAGCATCGTGATGTTCTCGCGGATCTTGTCGGCGCCGAAGGAGACCTTGCCGACAGGCGCGTGAACGATGCCGCTTTTTTGCTCGGTGCGGAACTCGATACGACCGGCCTTGAGCTCGCGGACAGCCTTGCCGACGTCCATCGTCACGGTGCCCACCTTCGGGTTCGGCATCAGGTTGCGAGGCCCGAGGATCCGACCCAAGCGGCCGACTAAGCCCATCATGTTGGGGGTGGCGATCGCCGAGTCAAAGTCGAGCCAGTTGTCCTTTTGGATCTTCTCGACCAAGTCCTCTGCGCCGACAAAGTCTGCGCCCGCATCACGGGCAGCCGCGGCTGCGTCGCCCTTTGCGAAGACGATGATGCGCACGGTCTTGCCGGTTCCGTGCGGCAAGCTGACCGACGAACGCAGCATCTGATCGGCGTGCTTTGGGTTGACACCCAGACGCGCCGCGACGTCGATCGACTCGTCGAACTTCGCGTAGCTTGTCTTGAGAACTAGCTCGCAAGCATCGGCGAGTGAGTAGTGCTTCTCTCGATCGACCAGCTTGAGCGCGGCCTCGTACTTCTTCGTCATATCAGTTGGACCTTTCGGGGTGCGAGCGGGTCTCCCCTCCCCCTTGGCGACCCGGCAGCACCGGGATTGCGAGCGCAGATCTACACCGCGCTCGCCTCTGAACCTATGCGTTCGGTCGTGATCTAACCCACGACATCGATGCCCATCGAACGGGCTGTCCCGGCGATGGATTTCATCGCGGACTCGACGGAGGCGGCGTTCATATCCTTGAACTTGAGCTCAGCGATCTCGCGGAGCTGGTCCTGAGTGACCTTGCCGACCTTGGTCTGGTTCGGCACGCCCGAGCCCTTCTCAATGCCGAGCGCCTTGAGCAGGAGCACCGGAGCGGGCGGCGTCTTGGTAATGAACGAGAACGACCGATCCGAAAAGACGGTGATCACGACCGGGATCACCATGCCTGCCTCTTTTTGAGTGCGGGCGTTGAACTGCTTGCAGAACTCCATGATGTTGACGCCACGGGAGCCCAACGCGGGACCGATGGGCGGCGCGGGGTTCGCTTTGCCAGCCTGAATCTGGAGTTTGATCTGGCCTACGACCTTCTTCATCTGAACTTTGCCTCTCGCGGGGGCTAACGCCGCACCGCTTCTTTATGTCTGGTTGCTCGGCTCTAGATCCGCGAAGTCGACTTCGACGCGGGTAGGCCGACCGAAGATCGAGACCGCGAGCCACACCTTTTCCTTGTCGGTGTTGACCTCTTCGACCTCGCCGGTGAAGTTTGCAAAGGCGCCGGTCTTGACCCGCACCTCGTCGCCGACCGAGTAGATCACGGCCGGAGCGACCTTCTTCTCTTCCTCTGCCGTCGGCTCCTCTTGGCCGCGACCGAGCATGCGCGCCATCTGCGACGCAGGCACCGGTTTCGGCTTCTGCCCCCCCAAAAATCCCGTCACCCGCGGCGTTGCCTGTACCAAGTGCCAGGCCTCTTTGGTCATCTCCATCTTGATGAAGATGTAACCAGGGAAGAATTTTTTTGTCCGATTGACGGTTTTGTCACCCCGACGCTCGGTCACCTTCTCGCTTGGGACCAAGATCTCCTCGAAGACATCGGCCAGGCGGCTGTTCGCCTTGATCCTGTCCTCGAGGTTGTTCCTGACCGTGTTTTCGTAGCCAGAAAAGGTGTTTACGACGTACCACTCCATTTGTGCGCCCGGATCTGTTGTCAGCTAAATCCCGTACAACCAGTCGGTGATGCTCGACCAGAAAAGATCCATCCCGCTTAGCAACACGGAACAGATCAGAGTGATTCCGATGACGACGATCGTGGCCGCCCGCGTTTCCGTCCGGGTCGGCCAGATGACCTGTGAAACCTCGATCGCGACCTCGCAGACGAACCTAAACCACTTCTCTCGCCGCCAAGCGAAGATCGTCGCCATGAGGGCGATGCTGATGCCAATACCGTTCGCGGTAATGGGAACGGGACGGCCGATCTGTGGATAGTAGGACCAGATAATCGCCCAACCGTCTTCGACAAGGTTGGAGAAGACCCAGGCTCCCATGAAACCGCCGAGCGCAAACGCGAGATGAGCCCAGCGATTGGGATCAAAGTCGCGATCGATGACGTGTTTCTTCCTGCGCCTAGTGGTCGACATGGTGCCTAAGAGGATGACACCAAGAGGGTCATCTCTGACGAGTTTGCAGGGCGTGAGGGCCTCGAACCCCCGGCCTGCGGATTTGGAGTCCGCTGCTCTACCAACTGAGCTAACGCCCTAAATGTGCGATTTCGCTATACCTTGAGCACAGCGACACGCCGGCCCTGCGGCACCCCGTTGGGATGACCACCGAACCGGCGAGGTTCGCCCGCTACTTGGTCTCCTTGTGCTCTGTATGCGAGCGACAGAAGCGGCAGTATTTACGCAGGACGAGCTTCTCAGCTGTTGTGCGCTTGTTTTTGGTGGACGAGTAGTTCCGTCGCTTACACGACTTGCACTCGAAATGAATGATGATTCGGTTACCGGCAGCCATAAGGTCCTCGGTCGCTCGAAGGGGCTAGCGTATAGCAAGACCCGTTCCGAGTTGCAAGGTTACCCGCAAAAACACAGGCCCACGGCCCATGCTTGCGAGATGATTCAGTTACTTGTGGATCTTGGTGACGACTCCGGCGCCGACCGTTCGGCCGCCCTCCCGAA
>CAYYUP010000111.1:0-3152 GCA_964474905.1 uncultured Nannocystis sp.
GCTTGCCGGGCTTGCCGGGCTTGCCGGGCTTGCCGGGCTTGCCGGGCTTGCCGGGATTGCCGGGCCGGCTGGCTTTGCGGTCGCGTTTTTCGGCTGCGGCATCGGCCGTTTTCGGCTGCGGTGTCGGCTCAGGCGGCGGTGTCGGGCTGGTTCGATCGTTTGTGTTCGCGTTCTCCGGCCGGGGGGGTTCGTGGTGGCAGCGCCAGTGTTCGGCGAGCAGCACGGCGGCGGCGCAGGCGACGTTGAGGCTCTCGACCGCATGCGTACCGGGGATGGTGATCGTCAGATCCGCGAGACCCGCGACCGAGGGCGCTAGGCCGTGGCTCTCGGAACCGAGCATGATCACGGTACGTGGCGGCAATCCGCCGCTGTAGAGCGAGTCGCGGCCGTGTGATGTGGTGGCGGCGAGGGTGAAGCCGGCGTTCTTTAGGGTGAGCAGCGGACGTTGGCCGAGCGCGACCGGGATCACGTCGACAAATTCGGCGCCGCCCTCGGCGGTTCGGGTCATCGCCGTTGACATCCCGGTGCCTTCGCCGGCGATCAGCACCCCGTCGGCGCCGAAATGTGCAGCGACGCGAACAATTGCCCCTAGATTATGGGGGTTTTGTACGTTGTCGAGGTAGAGGAGGAGGCGGGGCGTCGCGCTTTCGTCCCCGCGCAGGCGGTGGAGCAGGGAGCCCAGGGTCGGCGGCGGTGGTTGGCGGACGATGAAGGCAACGCCGCCGTGATGCACCGAACTCATCAGGCGTTCCAGCTCGTGCTCTTCGACGACGTGGTAGGCCAGGCGTTGGCTCGCGCACCAGCGGAGAAAGCCGCCGAAGTTCGGCATCATGGCCTCGGTAATGTAGACCCGGCGCACGTCCTCGGGACGACGCTCAGCCACCGCGTGGCAGGCATGGGCGCCGCAGATCTTGATCTCAGGGTCGCTGGGGGCGGGCATCGGCATCGCGCGAGCATAACCGGGCGTGTCACCGAACGCGAACACATGGGGCGGCTGCGATCCATGCCGTGCTCACACAGAATTCATGCCGAGTTCGTTTGCCAACTTGGCACCGTCTGACCCGGTATGCAGAGGCATCTGTCTCATCGCGAGCCCCTCCAAAGGATCCTGAGACTCAAGGCACCCGGCTGGCCGTGGCGTTCGAGGGCACGACGACTTCCTGTGTTGGGCGGTGGTTGGTTGGGGGCTTCGCTGGGGCGATTGGAAATTCGTCGGTGCTTGTGCTTGGGGATTGATCAGGGGTTGGTTTCTGTTTCTCACCCGCCTGGATGGTTTATCGAGACGACAATTGTGCTGAGAAAGGGAAACTGGGGCGGCATGATTTTCGACTGGTCTACGGAGCAAAAGGCATAGTCCGGGAAGGTGACCGTCTGGCACCTCGCGGACACTTCGCAGGTCATGATCAACTACCGGGTCGATGATCTCGAGGGCCTACTTGCTAAAGACGCTGAACGATGCCGGCATCGAGACTGTGAATGGGTCCGATGACGAATCTAATGGACGGTTTGTCTGGATGATGGATCCTGAGGGAACTCGGGGGCTCTACCGGGGCTGTATTTCTTGCCCATTCTCGTATTTGTGACATCTGCATTCGGGACGCTTTGGGACGAGCCGTATTTGCGAGATACGCTCTTGACATCTCGATATTCGCGCTGGTAGCGTGCGAAAATGCCAGTTTTCCTCCGGCACACGACAGCCCTCGCCAGCATGCTTGTGCTTCCCTTTTTGATGGGGGCACTCTGTCAGTTTTCACGGCCAAATCCCTACATTAACAAATGCTCAAACGGTGTTTTTGAGCCTGAGAACGACGAAGAATGCGATGATGGGCCCGAGGGTAACAGCGACCAGGGGGACTGTACACTCGACTGCAAGATTGGTGTTTGCGGCGACGGTCTGATCCTCGAGGGCGTTGAATTCTGCGACGACGGCGACGCCAACAACGAACTCGGACCCTGCACTCTCGAGTGCGAACTCGCGAATTGTGGCGATGGCATGCTCCAGGGGGACGAAGAGTGTGACCAGGGCGCCGCCAACAAACCAGCGGGGGTCGACTACGGCGGATGTTCTGCGAGCAGCTGCACGTGGCTGCCTCGTTGCGGCGATAGCACGACTCAGCCCCCTTGGGAGGCCTGCGACGACGGAAACACCGAGGAGGACGATAATTGTACAAATAACTGCACAATTCCGACCTGTGGAGATGGCATTGTCCAGGCGAACAATGGAGAGGCCTGTGACGACGGAAACTCAAATAACGAAGACAGCTGTCTCAATACCTGCATAGCGGCGACCTGTGGTGACGGCATCGTCTGGAAGGGGCAAGAAAAATGTGACGACGCGAATACATCCAATACCGATCTTTGTCTCAATACCTGCATTTGGTCGTACTGTGGCGACGGATTTGTCTACGAAGAGGTCGGCGAGTGGTGTGATGATGGCAATACTATCAACGACGACGGCTGCACCAATACCTGTGATATCGATCGCATGATCTTCGTCACCAAAGATCAGTGGGCTGGCTTTCAGATCAGCGGTGTCGGTACTGCGGACACTCGCTGCTGGACTCGAGCCAAGCAGGCCGGGCATCCTCGTCCCATGGCCTTCCGGGCGTGGCTCAGCGATGGCGTCAGATCGCCGCTGGACCACCATCACAGTGATGGCCCCTACATTCTCTCCACCGGCCAGGTCGTCGCCAGAAATTGGGAAGACCTCACGGACGGCCAACTCGAGCATACGATCGACCGCAGTGCTGACGGTACCTTGATCGAAGGTCCTGTGTGGACCGGGACTGCCCCGGACGGCAGCCCCTACCCCGAAGGACACTGCAAAGGCTGGACCCAAAGCAGTGATGACCTCGCGATCTACGGTTACAGCGACCTCTCCGATTCGGGCTGGACCCACTACACAGAAGGCTCTGGAACTTGTCTCGATGGCGGACACCTGTACTGCATCGAGGCCTACTAAGTGAACGACAGGAACGACGTGAATAACGTGAGCAACGCGAACAACAACAACATCGACAACGCTACTACGCACTGCAATCGCTCACGAGCATGCCTTTCCGGTGTTATTGTGCTTGCGCTCACGGGGTGTCTGCCCGCCGGAGGCGAGGACGGTGCAGTCTCCGCAACCGAGAGCACTTCGACGAGCACAA
>CAYYUP010000111.1:3252-16098 GCA_964474905.1 uncultured Nannocystis sp.
CTCATCTGGCTCGTCCGACTCATCCGACCAATCGCTATGCGGCAATGGTATCATCGAGGGCGGTGAAGAGTGTGACCTTGGTCCCGATAATCAGGATACAGAACTCTGTACAACGCTCTGCACACGTGCTCGCTGCGGCGATGGGTTTCTCCAAGAAAGCGAGGACGAAGAGTGTGATTTTGGTGAAGATGTCAATAATAACAACGGCCTCTGCCTCGAAAGCTGCACAAAGGCAATTTGCGGAGATGGGTATGTCCTGCTTGGACAGGAGGCCTGCGATAATGGCGAACTCAATCAGCAGGGTCTCTACGGGGGGTGCGAACCGGTTACGTGTGCGCTGGGCCCACGATGTGGCGATAATATTCTTCAGGGGCCACAAGAAGAATGCGACATGGGCGATGATAATGGCAGCGAAGCAAGCCCTTGCTCGATGGGGTGCACGCTCGCGGGGAATATGGTGTTTGTGACAAGTGCGAGCTTTCAAGGTAAAATCGGTGGAGGCGGAGTCAAGGCGGCCGATGGCGCTTGTATTAATGCCGCCGCAAAAGCTCAGATAGCGAATGCGGGCGGGTTTCGGGCCTGGATAAGCGACAGCGAGCATTCGCCCTCGAGCTGGAATCCTCCACCCAAGGGTCCCTTTATCCTCCCGGATGCGACGGTCATCGCGACTTCGTGGGCGCAGCTGACCAGCGGCCAACTCGCGGCGCCGATCGATGTTTTCGAGTCCGGTGAAACGATCGACGACCTGCCCTACTTTGCCTGGACCGGTACAAACACTGACGGTGCCGCCACCGAGGACCGATGCTCGGATTGGTCGACGACGAGCAAACCTAACAAAGGAACACGGGGACTTCTGACCCAAAAGGACACGGACTGGACAGAACATAGTACAGTCGATTGTCAACAGTTTGCCCGCCTGATCTGCATCGAACAGGACCTCTGATGCTCAACGCGATAACCCCCTCGATCTGTTTTGTGGTCGCTCTCGTGCTGCCGGTCTCTGCGTTTGGCGCGGTGCGGTCCCGTCTGTTTACTCCTGGTGTCGAGCAACACCGTGAAGGTGAAGCGCAGCGGGGGGACGATGCCATCGACGCTTCTCGCAAGGCCTATGACACCTGGCTACTCTCGCTAGGTGCGGCCCGAGATGCCACGAATGACGACCCCGTACATGCGCCGACACTCGCCCTCGTGCTCGATGAAGTCCCGACGTTTGCGCACTCGCTCGGCGATGACGCGGCCGGTCGCCACCTCCGAAACGAGGGCCTGCTCGCCCTTGCTCGTGCGTATCTCGTTTCAGGTGACAATTCGCGGGCGCGTCAGACGATGAACGAGGCGATTCGCAGCGCAGGTGGTTATCTCGACGCCAAACGCTACGGCCCGAAGCTTGCCGCACTGTATCGAGATCGGCTAGTGGCGCTCACGGGTGCTGGCGGTGCCGCGATCAAAGTAGACTGTCGTACGCCTTGCAGGGTTTTTTTGAATGAGCGCCCGGCGGCGGCGGATTCTCGTCACCTGCCCGAAGGGCCTTACCGCGTGCGTATCGTCGCAACGGATGCTGCCCATGCGCCGCTGGACTTGCCCCTTCTCACTCAACCAGGGGGCAGCCAACATATTACCTTTCCTGCGATCTCTGAAGGACCCACACCTGCGGCCTCCGTAAACCTGGCCAAAGAAGCCAGCCCCAGGAGGCGCGCGGACTCCATGACGAGAAGCCGGCGCCGAACGTTGCCCCGTTGGCTCGAGATCACGGCGATGATCGGTGGCGCTGCAGCCGTGGGTACGGGTGCATTCTTGGTACTCTCGGAGGAGCGTTGTATCGGTGATCGGCAGACAATGCCGACCTCTAGTAGCGCTGGCCGATGCCCTAGGATTTACGCGGCACAGTATCCAGGATTTGCATTGATCGGCGCTGGTTCGTTCCTCTTTACCGGAGGTCTGGTCACTCTGTCGATCGACGAAATCTTGCCAAAAAAGGACCGACAGGCGGTTCCCCAGTCTCCGCATCGAAGGATGATGCTCGGCTACAGACGCGCCTTCTAGTTCGCGCTGGGCAAGAAGCGAAGTCTCGTGTTGGCCACCGATCAAGGGAGTCGGGGAGGGCCTCTGAAGGGGGATTGCCCGCGGCGCTATCCTATTGAGATTGGGACTCGGTGTTGGACTCGGGGCTCGGGTTTGCTGGGGGCTCGGGGGCGACTTGCGGGGGTTCGTAATCCGCATCGGGATCGAGTTCGTAAGCGTATGTGGAGCTCCAGACGCCGGCGAATACCCGGCCCACATCGGCGGCGAAGGCTGCCCCGTCGACGATTACGCCCAGGTTGCGGCTGTTAAAAAAGTAGTCACCGCTGAAGTTGCTGCTGCCGACCCAGGAAAAGCGCCCGTCGACGATCATCAGCTTGCTGTGGATCACCCGCGCGTAGGGGATGAAGCCCGAGCGCGCGGGGGGGATCGTCGCCATGCGCACGCTGATCCCCGGCACCCGTTGCAGCTCCTGCAGATCGATCAGGGCGGGGGGGCGTTTGTTCCAATCGGCGACTAGCAGCTCGACGATGACGCCGCGCTCGGCTGCCGCGCGCAGGGCCCGATCGATGCCGTCGAAGCGGGTGCCGTCGAAGCCGACGAGCGCGTAGGAGAGCAGCTGGATCTGGATCCTGTGGCGGGCGTTGGCGATCAATCCAAGCAGGCGCGGCAGATCCCAGGTCGCGGGATCGGGCAGGCGATCTCTCGGGCTCGCGACGATCGCGATCAAGTGCTTCGAGCCGGCGTAGTGAGTGCTCACCGGAGTGATCCCGGCGAAGGGCGCCAGAGCGGGTGGTGGAGGCGTGCTCTTTTTTGGATCAGCGCAATTCGCGCAGTTCACTGGCGGTGGATCGGCCGACTTCGCCGGAAGTGCCGAAAGTGCCGGAAGTGCCCCTAGAGGCCTTGAATCGGCCCAATCCGCGCTCCAAATCGCTTCGGTTGTGGCGACCAGCGCGGGCTCACGGAGATGAATGCCGAGTTCATGAATGTGAGCGAGCGAGCGCCAGTCGAAGTTCGCCGATCCGATGTAGGCCGCCCGGCCGTCGACGACGAAGTACTTCGCATGCATCACGCCTCCGAGCCCCGAGAGATCGAGACCGCGGACCTGGACACCCGCCGCCGCCAATCGATCCGCGACCTCCGGTTGACCGACGTAAAACTTTGCGTCGATCAGCAGCCGCACAACCACGCCGCGGGCGACTGCACTCTCGAGGGCGTCGAGGATCGGCTCCATCGCCGACCCCGGGGTCGTCGCTACGTAAAACGCGGCGATCTCGATGCTTCGCTCAGCGTTGCCAAACATATCGAGCCAGAGCGCTGCGGTATCGACGAACTCGGGGTTGTTGAGGTCGGTCTCTCGCGGCCAGGTCTCGACGAGATCGATTGTCGTTGCAGTGATGTGCATGTCGGGATCCGGGGCCTGAGTTGCAGGTCTGGAGCAAGAACAGATGAAAATAGATGCAAGCGCGAGGAGCGGAGCGTGAAGACGAGCGAGCACGGGATGGATCTAGGTGTGCTTGTGCAGCCGGTGACTGCGGGCGTGAGCGCTGAGCATCGACGAGGAGGCCCGGGGCGCGCAAGTGTTCCTGCGACTGCTGTCGGTCCGCGGCCCGGTTGTCAGCCAAGGCCCCGTATGCGACTCCTTGGGGCCGTGCGTACCCTCGGAGTTCTCGCCCTCGTCGGCTGTGCCGCCCTGCTCGGGGCTGTCTCGGCCGAGGCCGCTGTCGGCTGCCCCAAGGGCGAGCGCTGGGTCGACCACGCGATCGTCTCGGGCGATACGCTGTCGGCGATCGCTCTGACCTACGGAACGACGATGCGGTCGATCGAGCGGCAGAACACCGGCCTCGATCGCGATAGTCTGCGGATCGGCAAGAAGCTCGGCTTTTGTGTCGTCGATGCCGACGATACGCCCGACGAGCCGAGCAAGGGCTCGAAGAAGTCGAAGGGCTCGAAGAAGTCGAAGGGCTCGAAGAAGTCGAAGAAGCCGAAGGGCAAGTCCTGTGGCAACTCTGGGGAGATCACCGAGTACAAGGTGGTCAGCGGCGATGTGCTGGGTTCGATCGCTAGCAGCTTTGGTGTCAGCGAAAACTCGATCGTCTCGCGTAACAGCAAGCTCAAGCAGAATCGCAACAGCCTCAAGGTCGGACAAAACCTCAAGATCTGTGTTGAAAAGGGTCGCCGTAAGGGATCGCCGGCATGCGGTAATCGAACGCCGATCTTCGAGCATATCGTCCTGCCTGGCGATACTCCCTCCGAGATCGCCGGCCGCTACGGCATTCGTCGCAAGGATCTCTACCGGCTCAATCATCGGCTTAAGGGCAACGATCGTGGCCTGCAATTCGGGCAAAAGATCCGCATCTGTCCAGAGATCGCACCGCGAGTTCGCGAGAAGCTGGTGCACACAGTCGCCGCCGGCGAGAATATCGGCACGATTGCGCTCAAATACGGGCTCACGCCAAACGAACTCGTGCGCTTTCAAAATGGCCGCCTTAAAGATCGCAACAGTCTCAAGGTCGGTCAAGAACTCACTGTGTACCGCGATGGTGGCATTGCTCCCGGGTTTGGCGGTAAAAGCAACGAAGACAAGGGCGTGCTCAAGGGCGGCGTGCAGTTGCCGAGCGGCTCGCGATACGTCGTCAAGAACCCCTACAACGCCTGGGGCACGGCAAAGACGGTGCGGCTGATCCAGTCGGCGGTCGTCCGTTACCGCAAGAAGGTCGGGGGTCGGGGTCCAAAGATCCACATCGGGGATATCAGCCGCAAAGCGGGCGGCAAATTTCCGCCGCACCGATCGCACCAGCACGGTCGCGATGTCGACATTGGCTATGTACTAAAGGGGTCGGTCGCCAACGAGATTCGCTTTGTCCGGGCCAACAAGAAAAACCTCGATGCCAAGAAGACCTGGCGGCTGATCAAGGCCTTCATCGACAGCAACGAGGTCCGCTATGTCTTCATGGACTACAAGTTGCAAAAGATCGTCTACGAGGCGGCAAAGGAACTCGGCGAGAGCGACGCGACGCTCAACGAGCTTTTTCAGTACCCGCGCGGCAAGGGGCGGACCCACGGCATGATCCGCCATTGGCGTCGCCACGTGAACCACTTTCACGTCCGCTTTCGCCGTTGAGCTTGTCCGCAGCAGCGGTACGGTCCGCTTACGCGGCTTTACCGCAGCTTTACCGCAACTTGCTCAGACCATCGATAGGATGCCCCCATGCGCATGCTCTCTCTGCTCGCTCTGTTGGTGGTCGCTTGCAAGGGCAGCACCGGTCCAAGCGGTGACACCGACTCAGGTACCGATACTAGCTCAGGCACGGAACCCAACACAGGCACGGATACCAACACAGGCCCCGCCGGCATCGACATTCCCTCCTTCCTCGTTCATCTCGACAGCAGCTCGGAGGAGAGCTGCACCCTGGACGACGGCTCGACCACCACCTGCTACGAGCTGGTATTTAGCGGCACCAACCCCACGGGCGACGGCCCCTACTGTCCGCCGACCATCGACGACATCGGCGGTTTAGGGATTTACGACGGCGAGACGAACCCGGGCCTGCAGGTCATGAAGCGGGATCTGTGGGAGGCGATGGAGGCCGACGGCTGGGACATCGTCGACGATATGGGCAACATCAACCTGGTCGACGAAATCGGCGGAAGTCCGCCGCCTTTCAGTTCCGCCTGCATGGCGTTACCCAAGGTGGCGCTGACCCTTACGTACATCATCCCGTCGAACCCGGTGTGGGTGGGGACTCCCGATATGCTGGAGACCGTCGAGTTGGTCGGAGTTCAGCTCGACGGTATTCCGATGACGAGCGACCCGCCGTCGGTTGTCAACGGCCCGCCGATGCCCGGAGCCATGGGCGGTTTTATCCCGTCGATTGAGCCCTGCGGCGGTCACCCCGATCCGGCCGGCTACTACCACGCCCACTTCGTCGCCCAGTCCGTCGACCTGGTGCTCGATGCGTACGGTATCTCCGAGGTCTCGTGCACTCGAATCGCCCCTGCACACGAGGCGCTGGTGGGCTTTGCGAAGGATGGCTACCCGATCTACGCCCCTTACGAAGGTGGTGTCGTGCCGTCGGGCTTGGACGCATGCAATGGCCATAATGCCACCACTAGCGACTTCCCCGATGGCGTTTACCATTATCACGCTCTCGAAGAGGACGCGCCAAACATGCCGCCGTGCTTGATGGGGGCCAGCATCCGCAATGCGATGTCGTACCAGTAGTTTGGTGCTAGGTGCGGCGCTGTGGGCCTACGCCGCCCATGCCCATGCTCACGCCCCAAACATCGCGACCTTTGTGGTCGGCGAGCGGGCAGGGGATACCGTGCTCACGGTGCATCTTTCCGGTGCTGGCCTGCACCACGCATTGGGGCAGATTGTCGATATTTCGACCCTCGACGAAAACGCTTACAAGGTGGCAGCGGTCGCTCTGCTCCGCGACGGTACCCACCTTGTCCTCGACGGTGAGCCCGCGCTCCTCGGCAAGGGCGCCATCCGCCTCGGAGGTCACCAAACGGATGTGATCTTCGATCTGCCAGATAGGCCCGTCGCCTCGCTTCTGGGCTCTCGGATCACGGCCCTGTCAAAAGTCGACAATCAGCACAACGTCCTTCGCCTCGATGGCCCGGAGCCGGTGCAGTGGGTATTGGCGGAGCGAAACAACTTCACCCTCAGCGCTGAGCTCGGTCAGCCGGACGAGCCTGCCCACGATCACGGACACGAGCACGAGCACGGGCATGACCATGCCGATGTCCACGCTGACGATCGGAACGACGCCACAGTTCCTCCAGCAGGCCTCAATTTGCAAGAGGATCCAGAGGTCGGCGAGGCCAGCACGAGCGTGGCTGCGATCTTGGCAGGACTGATCGGGGCAGGTTTACTCGGCACCTTCATCGCCCGTCGGCGTGGTCTTGGGAGTTCGGGGCGGCTCTGAGTGGTGTGTCGATTCGCCTACGTCGCCCATGCATATGCTCACGCCCCAAACATAGCGACTTTCGTGGTCGGCGAGCGGGCAGGGGATACCGTGCCTTGAGCTGCGTCAGGGATTGGAGAGCAGCAGGCGGGTGCTGAAGGTCATCTCGACGAGGTCATCTACACCGTCTTCGTTGAGGTCGCCGACCCCTAGGGGTCTATTTGAGTTAATCACTTCAAGCCACGGAAGTTCGAGCGGTAGGGCAGGCCAGGCGTCGGCTGTGCCGAGGAACACCTGTGCACTCTTTTCGCGGGAGAGAAGTACGTCTGGGCGGGACTCCCCGTCGAAGTGACCGATGGCGATGCGAGCGGCCGAACTGCCCGATATCGGTACGGGGGCGGCGAGGGTCCCGTTGAGGGCGATCTCGAGGGCATCTAGACGGTAGGCCTGCGCTTGAGTGTCATAGTAGCTGACGAGAACCGAGGGGCGATCGCCGGTCGCGGGGTCGAGGATCCCAATGTCGCTGATATTCCCGGGGAAGGCGAGCGCGGTTCCCTCGGAGAAGGTTCCGTCGCCGTTGCCTTCGAAGGTCAAAAGGTCCATTGGCGAATTATCGCGCAGGATCAGTAGGTCTAGATCGCCGTCCGCATCGCGATCATGGAGGTAGGGGCGGCTGTACCGTCGCTCGGGGTCCTCCGCGATCATCAGCGTCGTGAAGTGGGCTTGGCCGTCGTTGATAAGCACACGGACACCGCCGGCGCTACTGATCGCGAGATCGGGATCGCCGTCGCCGTCGAGATCCCCGTGTTCGATGTCTCCGGTTTGATCGAAGTCAACGGTCTGTACGTCCACGGACGTGAGCGCGCCGGTCCCGTCGCCGGCGACGATGAGCAGGACCAGATTCAGCGAGTCGAAGGCGAAGAGGGCAATGTCGAGGTGTCCATCTCCGTTGAAGTCTGCGACGGCGAGGCCGCCCTGGCTGGGGTGATCGAATGGAGGTTGGAGGGTGGTCGGGGGGGCGAAGCTCCCGGTTCCGTCACCCAGGGCGACGTTGAGGTTGAGCAGTGCCGACCCCTCGCGGAGGGCCCCGCCGGGCGGAGGTGAAGAGGGTCCTGCGCTGAAGGAGTCGCCGCTGAGTACGTCCGGGCAGAGGGTTGCGGTGACCCCGACCAGATCCAGGTGCCCGTCTGCGTCGAAGTCGACGACTCGAAGCGAGGAGACGCTGAAGTCCTCCACGTAGGCGTCTTGAAAGCACACCTCCCCTGCCTCGGCGATGCCATCACCACAGCTCTCGAGCTGGCCGGTCGTCGTGCCAGTGGAGCCAGTGGAGCCAGTGGAGCTAGTGTTGCCAGTGGAGTCGGTGGAGCCAGTGGAGCCAGTGGAGCCAGTTGAGCCAGTATTGCCAGTGTTGCCAGTGGAGCCAGTGTTGCCAGTGGAGCCAGTTGATCCTAGGTCACCGCTCGAGACGCTTGCGGAGGGATCGCTCTCCGACGCTTGGGTCGTCCCATTTGGTTCCTTTGGAGTGCACGCGAGAGCGAGAGCGAGAGCGAGGGCCCAACAATGCTGACAAGAGCGCATTGAGTGAGCTTACCACGGGGAATTTTGGCAGAGCACCGTTGTGCGCATCCGATGGCGACCGCGAAAGCGATGCTGCGTGAGTTTTTTCAGGTTGCCCGCGGTAAGGGTCAGGTTCACGGTCTGATCCTCCACAGGCGTCACCACGTGAACCACTTTCACGTCCGCCGTTAAGCGAGGGCGGCTTGTCCGAGAGCCCGCGAATCCTTTGTTGCGCGCCCCAATTGGTATGTCTTGGGGTCGTTGTTTTGCGTCGCAGCTGCGAGGTTCTCAGAGTGTCGCTACATAAGGACGCTCGATTGGCCAATCCCTCAGGGAGAGTGGGCACTCCACCAGGAGGCCTGCCTCCAACCCGAGAGATCTCTCTGCCATGCCTTGTCCTTTTTTATAGACATATGATGTAATCGGCCGTGACTGGACGATCCGTCGGGGTTCCGGCGTTTTGAGATCGAACTTTGCTGCTTGCCGAACCCCTCGAAGATCGAGTTTCCTCCTCCAATGAAAAAGACAGCCATGGAGCGAACGGTCCTGCCAGGAGAGACAGAACTGCAGCGATCGAGCCAATTGCTGCTGACAAGCCACCGGCTCTCGCTAAATATGGATGGGTCGATCGCTTGGTCGACCTCGCTCTTACTTCGCGATCTCGAGTGGAGTCGAATCGGCCGCTCGCACCAGCCGCTCCTGGCAGTGCTCGGCGGGATCGCCGGTGTATTCGCCTTTGTCGGGCTGACAATCGATCCACGGTATGCTGTGATCCCCGCGCTTGCCGCATTGCTCTTGCTGTTCTCGTATGCTCGCTCGCGTCGCACGACGATGCTTTTCGCCGCAGGTGATGGCCGCATCGAGGTTGTCCTGAGCGGCGATTCACAGAGCCGGGAGAACGCCCGAGTATTCGCCAATGCAGTCGAACATGCGGCCTTGCGAGCACCGTTTTTGCAGCTCTAGATCAACAGATCTTCCCAGGGCAGGCACATCGGCGAGGAGCGATTGTCATTGTTTACTCGTGGGCACCTGAAGGCGAACGTCCGTTCGGCCTCAGCTCGATCGCCGAGACCTCGCCCAGGCCCTTGGCCGGGACTTGGCGGCGGGTTTGTGTCGCTTCGATGCCGGCTCCGTCGACGCAGAGGGCGGTGGCGAGCAGCCTGTCGACGTGGGCAGCAGCCTCTAGGCGGGCGGCAAGGTTGACGGTTTCGCCGATGACGGTGTACTCGAGGCGAGCGCGAGAGCCGATGTTGCCCTGGACCAAGGGACCCGCGGCGACGCCGATTCGGATGTGAAAATCGTCGCTGCCTTCGGCGCGCAGCAGGGCGTTGCAGCGGGGTAGGGCTCGCAGCATTGCCAGGCCGCAGCGTACGGCGAGGTGGCCGAGGGCGGCGCGATCCTGGGTCCCGTCGGGGCTGACAAAGACCGCCATGATGCCGTCTCCGAGGCGCTTATCGATGACCCCGTCGTGCTCCAAGATCACCTGGTCCATGATTTCGAAGTAAATGTTGAGTTGGTGCACGACCTGGGTCGCGGCGACCTCGCTGCAGCGGCGGGTAAAGCCGACGATGTCGACAAAGAGGACTGCGCCTTCGGTGTCAAAACCGCCAAGTACAACCTCTTCTTCGGGGTTTATTTTGATCGCCTCGAGCACGTGTTTGGGCAGGTAGGAGGCGATTTTTCGCTGGGCGAGCACGATTTCGCGGTGCTCGAGGTAGCTGGCGTCGATCCGCTCGAGGAGTTCGGGGATCACCGCACGCACGTGTGCGCGCAGCTTGGGTAGCTCGGTCTGAGGATCGCGGACGACGCGATCGTCGTAGCGGATCTCGTAACGGCAGTGGCGTACCTGGGGGTCGGTGTGAATGCACTCTCGGTGCTCGACGGTTGCGTCGGCGAGGTTCCAGATCGCGGGTAGGGCCTCAAACAGGCCCCTACGGCTCCAACAGGCACCTGGGCGGTCGACGATGGCATCCTCCATCAGCGCGATGACACTCGCGTAGCCGGGGCCGTGGTCGGCGAGTTTCATCTGGGTGACTCGATTGCCCTGTGAATACATCTGTTCGATCTCGGCGAAGAATTGGCCGGGGCCGTCCATCGCCCAGAGCAGGAGCCAGAGGGGGCCGAGTGCCTGGCGGCGCATCATCGATCCCGCCGACTCACGCCAGTGTTGCCATAGCGGATGGTCGTAGGGCGGAGGTGTATTCAGTTTGTAGAGTCGGAGCGCGGCTGCGTCACAGAAGCGCCGGTCGAATTCGACGGAGGTCCAGCGATCGGTGTCGCGGAGATAGGCGAGGCTGAGCCCCGCATCCTCGACGATGGCAGTGGCGAGCTCGAGATCGAAGGTATCGATGAAATAGTTGACCAGGCTGAGCACAAAGCGGTTGCTCAGATGGGCCCGGGTGAGGGCCGGATCGTAGGTGGGAGTCGGCATCGAGGGGACGTCGATGCTATCTCCAAAGAGCACGTGTGAGCAGCGCCGATGGGTCCGCTGTGGAGAATGTGTGGTTCGATCGCCGAGTTTTTCGGCCTCGTGCTCACGCTCACATCACGGGCGAGCGATCTGTGGGTTGTGGGTTGGACCTGCTCGCTCATGCGAAACCGAGGGCGAAAACGACGATGCGCTTCGCCGTGGGGCCTTGGCGGCCTTGATCAATCTTCGATATATGTGGGCTCTTCGTCGGGGCCGAGATGGATCTTAGAGATCCGGCCCTTGTTGATCGCGAACCAAAACATCTCGTGATCATTGATGTGCACCCACCACTGCCCGCTGCCTCGCTTGAGGGTGAATACTGCGGGGTAGGCCCGTTTCATCTCCCGACGTGTGGAGCCGATGCCGATGCCCTTGGCGGTGCTGCCCGAAAATGACGCCATGATATAGACGACGTGTTGCGCTGTTTTTGGGGCGCTGGACTCGGTCGTGATCGATAAACCGGAGGGCGATTGTTTGTAGCTTTGCCGATAGGAGGGGGGGGGGCCGCCGCTGTCCGGCTGATGCTTGTAGGACGGTCCTTCGGCCCTATAGTTGGGCGCTGCGACGAGCAGTTCGGTCATGCTCATGCCTAGGCGAATGTCATCGAGACTCTCTGTGTAGTTAAAATTGGGGTCGATGGCTAGATTGGGCGCAGCTTCTTCCGCTTGTTGATCGACCGCGGGTGTTGCTCCGTCGTTGTCCTTGGGAGGAAGCGAGGGTGTGTTCGGTGGCGGGGCGTGGCTTAGCTTTGGGTCATTCTTGGGATCGTTGTTCGGATCGTTGTTCGGATCACCGGCGGAGCTATGCCCGCTGGGAGTGCAGCCGAGGAGGCCGAGGAGGCCGAGGAGGCCGAGGAGGCCGAGGAGGCCGAGGAGGCCAATGTCTCGTGTTTGGGCGCTGTGCACGGTTCTCTTTTGTCGGCATGAGTGTAGCCGATGGGGGCGATGTTTCGCTTGTGTCTCCGCGGGTCCGATGGCTAGACTGGAGTTGCCATGCCTTCTTCGGAACGAGCGATCTGCAGCTGCCAGGGCCTGATGGCGCGAGAACGTCGGGCGGGCAATGTCGGTCTCCTTCCCAGGATGTGGCTGCTTATCGGCCTGGCCTTCGCAGGCGAGCTGTCCTGCGCGCCTGCTCCTGCGCCTACGCCTACGCCCGCTGTAGAGACGCCTGCGCCTGCGCCTGCGCCTGCCGAGCCCGGAAGGGCCTGCAAAAAGGGCGAGCGCCTCGACAGTGGCTGCGTTTGTCGGACCGGCGCGTGTTTTGATATCTGTTGCGGACCGAATGCAGATTGTGCCCATCCTGCCGAGCCCGGCGGCCCGTCGGCGTGTCTCCTGCGCCGGAAGATGCCTACAGAAAAGCGTCCAGTTGGGGGGGCTGCTGTGGATTCAGAGGCGGGCAAGCGTCAAGCCTGCAAGGACGGTCAATCGCTCAGCAGCGGCTGCACATGCGAAGACACGACCTGTATCGGTATTTGTTGCGTCGGCACTGTCTGCCGTCACGGGCGGGGCTCGGATCATGTGTGGCCTAAGTGTATGCGCGTAGGCCCTCGGGGCCGCTAGTGGCGGGCGAGGGCTTACTCGAGCGGCCCGAGTCAGGGCAATACGATCGGATTCTCGGAGCAAACTATATAGAGTTTACTTCAAGGCTTGGGCGGAGGCGCGTCGTCGAGAGGGGGCATACAGGATCAGTCGAGGCGGCTCATGATCTCGAGCTTCCAGCCGGTGATGCTGCCCTGCTGGCCGTTTTTTGCGGTGTCGGTGGCGACGAGTGTCCAGGTCCCGTTGACCGACTCGTCGCCGGAGAAGCCGGTTGGGACGATACCTAGGCCGCCCGGGTGCAGGGGCCCCGGCAGCTTGTTCCACACCGGTACTTGATTGTCGCTGGGATTCC
>CAYYUP010000112.1:0-15809 GCA_964474905.1 uncultured Nannocystis sp.
AGGCACAGGCACAGGCACAAGCACAAGCACAAGCACAAGCACAAGCACAAGCACAACACACGCCGCTTAACCTCGTGACCGACCTCAAGAGTCTCTGCGCGACGATCCGCAACGACGGGCTTGGCCACCTCATCGCAGATTTGGGCGAAGCCGCGGCTCGCGAAGAGCACGACGATCGCCGGCGCACCTTTGTCGATCTCAAGACCGCCTTTGTCGCCCTCGCCCCGCAGCTCGCGGGCGATCCCGAGGCCCTGCCAGCGCTTCTCTGGGGCGAGCTGCTCGACCGAAACTGGTCGGAGAGCCAGCTTGCCGACCTCTTCGCAGAGCAGGTGCCGGCTCTCCGCCGCCTGCTGCCAAGACAGCACCGGGAGCGCGCCTCCGCGATCCTCGAGGGCCACAGCGCCGCCGTCAACGGCCTCGCGCTCGGCCCCGATGGTCGCCTGCTCGCCTCCGCCTCGAGCGACGGCACGCTCAAGCTCTGGCTCGTCGACAGCGGCGCCGAGCTGCTCACGCTCAGCGGCCACCTAGGCCCGGTCAACGCCTGCGCTTTCACGACCGACGGCCGCCTTCTCTCGGCGAGCGACGACGGCAACCTGCACCTCTGGCAGACCGACAGCGGCGCCCTACTGCAGACCTTTAGCGGCCACGACGGGGGCATCGAAGACCTCGTACTCAGCGACGACAACGAGCACGTCGCCTCCCTCGGCGCGGACGGCCAGCTCCTGCTCTGGAAGCTCGACAGCGCCACCGAGATTCGACGTGTGCTCGCCCACGAACTCGGCGGCACCGCGCTCGCTCTCAGCCCCGACGGCAAGACCCTCGCGACCGCCTCTCACGACAAAAGCGTCAAGCTCTGGGACTTCTCTACACTCGCCCCACAACAGACGCTAACAGGCCCTGGATACGCGATTAGCGGCCTCGCCTTCGGCCCAAAAGGTGCCCGCATCGCCGCCAGCTCCTACGACAATCAGCTCTGGATCTGGGCCTTGCCGAGCGGCGATCTGCTCCACGAAATCATCGGGCATGGCTCTTGGGTCACGTCGTGTGAGTTCATCGATGATGACCTCTTGCTCTCGAGCTCGCGCGACCGCAGCGTGCGGCTCTGGTCGCTCACGGAGGGCAGTGAGCGCGGCCTCCTCCGCGGGCACACAAAGATGGTCAACACCGCGATCTGTGATCCGAGCGGCACATGGATCTTTAGCGCCGGCAGCGATTCCACGATCCGTCGCTGGCGAATCCCGACAGGCGAAACCGAGGGCAAAGTCGAGTCTGAGGGCCACGAGGGACCTATTCGTGCCTGCCTCATCGGTCCGCACGGACACCTCTACAGCGCCGGCTCGGACAGCACCCTGCGCCGCTGGCATCTGAAGAGCGGCAGCGCCTGCGGGGTCTACTACGGCCATCAACACGCGGTGCTCGGCGTCGCTATCAGCAGCGACGGCGAGACCCTCCTAAGCGCCGGCTCTGATCGCAGCGTCAAAATCTGGGACAACCGACGCCAGCTCATCAAGGGTGAGCTTCTTGGTCACCAAAAATGGGTCACCGCATGCGCCCTCAGCCCCTCCGGTGAGCAGCTCGCGACCGCCTCTCAAGACGCGACCCTGAGGATCTGGGAGATGCCAAGCGGCGCCCTGCAGAGGACCCTCGAGGGGCACAGCGAGCACGTACACTGCTGCCTCTTCGAAGCCTCTGGGCGCCTGATCTCGGGCGGCGGCGAGGGCATGATCCGGATCTGGGATCCGAGCACTGGACGCGAGTTGATGACGCTCGCCGGCCACGAGGGCGCCGTGCGAGCCCTCGCGCTTTGCAGCGATGGGCGACACCTGCTCTCGGCTGGAGCCGATGGCACCATCAGGCTCTGGAGCCTGCGACGCGGCCGCGAACGTCTTGTCCTGCGCGGTCACGAGGCCGAGGTCGTCGGCGTCGCCTTTATCGATGATGATCATCTGCTGAGCGCCAGCGCTGATCGCAGCCTGCGACTCTGGTCGCTGAGCACCAAGCGTTGCCTATCGAGCCTCCGCAGCGGCCACCCCTTCCGGACGCTTTCGGTTTCATGCACAACCGCAGATGACGGCATACCGCTCGCTCTCGCGGGCGATGATGCCGGTGACCTCTGGCTGCTCGCGGTTGATCTCGCCGCGCTCTGACCAACTCTCATCGAAGCCGCCGACCCACGGTTAGGGGGATGCGCTCGCGCTGCGGCCGTTGATCCGTCGAGTCCCGATACGAAAGACCGCAATGCTGCCCGCGAGCATCAGCCCGCCGACGGCGAAGAATATCGTCACCACGGCCATGCCGTTTTCATCCTCGGCAGCGACCCCAGCGAACAGGGCCACGAAGGCGCTGAAGATCAGGAGACTCGCGGCCGTCGCCACAAGCGAGCCGAGCAGCACCAAGACAATGCCTAGACCCCGCCCCTGAACCGGCGTCGGACTGGGCGTCGGCATCGCGCCGTGCTGCGGTGAAGGGCCCTGGGCAAGCTGTTCGGCCCGCAGCTTTTTCGACAGTTGTAGCGCGGTGATCACCGAGACCAGGAGCGCCAAGGGCACAAGCGTGAGCAGCCCTGCGACCAGAGTTTCGTCGGCCGAGCCGGCCCGCTGGGCGATCATCAGGGGTGCATCGTAGACCCCGTGTAAAAGCACAGGCACTGCGAGCGCCAGGAACAAAAACCGCCGCGAACGACCGGGCTCGAAATGAGCTTGGCCGACAAAATACCCCATGATCGCGCCGAATGTCGCGTGCCCAGGGACCGACGTGAGCGCCCGCAGCAGTGCGACGCCAAGCCCCCCATTGGCGACATAAAGGATGTTCTCTAGGGTGGCGAAGCCGAGCGATGCAGCGACCCCGTAGACCAGGCCATCCATCGGCTCATCAAACTCTGAGTGCCGCCGCGCATACCAATAGACGACCGCAAATTTCGCTGCTTCCTCGGGAATCGCAGCCAGGACAAAGGCATCGTAGAGGCCCGCGACATAGGGCTCGCTCATGCCCTCGACAAGCGCGTCCATCGGCAACGCGAACATCAGCACCGGTATCACTGTGAGCACACCGAGCCCGAAGGTCTTCCAGATCACCGATGCCGGCTCCGGGTACGCATCCCGTGAATGGAAGTACCAGAGCAAGAGGATCGACGGCGTCACCATCGAGAGGGCGAGGATCGAGTACTCCAAGGCCCCAGGGTACAACGTTGCTTGCCCCAGAGCGCATCGATCGTGTCGCGTGAAGGCGCGCGGCCCAAGCGTCGCTAGCCGGCGAGCGACGCCGACATGCCCACGCTTGCATATCGAGCGCCGCTCTGGCCTCCTGATGGGTGCACTTCAACAGATAGGAGCGACCATGTTCGGTACACAGATTCGCGCCCCCCTCGCGGCAGGAGCTATCCTCCTCGCCGCCTGCACCGGCGATGACACCAGCAACAGCAGCGAAAGCGGCACCTCTTCCACCAGCGCAACGACGGAGGCGACCGCCTCCGAAGGCTCGACCGCAAGCTCGACCGCAAGCTCGACCGCCACCGAAGGCAGCGGCACGATGTCAGCCACCGGCACATCGATGGGCTCGTCATCGGAATCCGATACGGTCGCCACCGACCCGACGACCGATCCCACCACAGATCCCACCACCACGGGCATGACCACGACCGGCACCACCGACGGCACCACCGACGGCACCACTACCGACGCGACCAGTACCAGCACAACCGGTGTAATGGAGCCTATGTGCGGCAACGGCCTCCTCGAGGAGGGCGAGGAATGCGACGACGGCAACCTCATCGACAAGGATTTCTGCTCCAATGCCTGCACCAAGGTGCCCTGCGAGGAGCAAGAGGGCATGGGCAATAACGATGTACTTTCCTACATCTGGATCGCCAACTCTGGCCAGGGAACAGTCTCCAAGATCAACACCGAGACAGCGATCGAAGAGGGTCGCTACCGCGTCGCAGGTGGCTCTCCGTCCCGGACATCGGTCAATCTCCAGGGCGATGTCGCGGTCTCTAGTCGGGATCCCGGGGCGGTGACGAAGATCATCGGCAACCCCGAAAAATGTACTGACAAAGATAATGACGGCATGATCAAGACCTCGACAGGTCCCAATGACATCCTCGCATTTGGCGAGGATGAGTGTGTCGAGTGGTCCATCACGCTTAACTCACCGGGCTACACCGCAGGGCCGCGGGCCACCGCTTGGCAGGGCTCCAAACCCGACCCCGACACATGTGAATATCCGACGCCAAACCTGTGGTTCGGCTGGCGAGACAACGGCGGCACGGCACATATCGAGCTCCGCGACGGCACTGATGGGTCGATGATCAAAGAGGTCACATACCCAGGCTGGGGCACTGGTTACTCACCCTACGGCGGTGCCGTAAACGCGGCGGGGGACTTTTTCTTTGTCGGTCTCGGCTCGCTGCCTTCGCTGAAGGTCGACGCGATGACCTATGAGGTCACAAACCTGGGCAATCCGCAGGGAAGCTGCAAATACGGCATGACCCTCGACTACAAGGGTGACCTCTGGGCAGGTGGCTCCTGCGGACAGGCTGTCTATCACTGGAATCACGAGGACAACACCTGGACCACGATTCCCGGCTCTGGCGGCGCTTGGGTGCTGGGGGTGATGGCCGACGCAAATGGCAATGTTTGGGGCGCCGGCTCCAACCCCTGTCGCCTGGTGCAGCTCGACATCGAGACCAAGACCTACGTCAAGAATAACATCGCCCTGCCCGGCTGCTCCCAGCCCTGGGGAGTCAGTATCGACTTCGAGGGCAATGTCTGGGTCGTCGACAAGGCAAACAAGGCGTTTAAGGTAGACCCGGATACCTACGAGATCCTCGCCGTCGTTACCGGCCTGGTGGGCCCCTATACATATTCGGATATGACAGGAATCGCCCTCGCGCAGCAAGTCAACCCGCAGTAGCGGCGAGTAAAAAATTGACGAGGAGCGACTCAGTGGCCGCTCCTCGTTATCGAAGTCGGATGTTCGGGGGTCGTCCCGAGCATCTCGGCGCACTTCGGCCTACTGCTGGCTCCGAAGATACTTTAGACAGTCCTTGAGTCCCTCTTTGATGTTGCGCAGAGTACGGATCTCAGAGAGGTCGGCGCCGATTTCCACCAACGTCTGGGCGATCGCAGAGGAGAGTCCGGTGAGCACGCAGCGACTGCCGAGTAGCGTCGCAGCCCTCATCACCTTGAGCAAATAATCCGCGGTCTTTGTATCGACGACCTCGACGCCAGTGACGTCGATGATCACGCAACGGGATTGGTTCTGCTCGATGCTACTAAGGAGATTGTTCATGATCTCCATACTGCGCCGCGTATCGACCACACCGACGATCGGCAGCACGAGCACGTCGTCCCAGATCTCCATCACCGGGGTATTGAGCTCGGAGATCGCCAACTCCTGCTCTTGGATCACGGCATCTCTAGCCTCGATCTCGTACAGAAGCGGATCGCTGATCTCATCGAGCGCTCGTATCCAGGGCTGCGCCTCCTCGCCCCACTCCTCCGCGCAACGGACCTCGATAACGCAGTGCTCGTCCCCCTTGGCGACACACTTGGTCTCGATCGCGATCACCCGCTCACCAAAGAAGGCGGAGCAATAACCGCTCGCGTAGCCGGTGAGAGAGTGGCAAACCGGCGCGCTCGCAGGCCCAAAGAGATCGAGATGAAGCTCCGCCTCGTACGAGTTGCGCCAGATCGCGCTCGCGAAAAAGGAATGCCGCTCACGATCGATTTCGAGGGCTGTGAGTTCGGCCTGCACGAGCCCCTCCCAAGAATGGAACACCGCGCCTGCCCCGGCCCGGTCGGCCTCGCTATCCCAGTCGTAGCGCGCGCTCAGGCTCTCGTAATCACCCTCGCCGCAGCGGTGCCCAAAGCGGCTGAGGAGCACTCGACTCCGCCGCTCGCCGAGCTGGGCATAGAGCAGTTCCCGGAGCACGCCCAGCGACTCTTGTCGAAAGAGCAACACGCGATCCGCTCCCAAGAGGAGCCGCCCTTCCTCGGGCTTAAAGCTCAGCATCTCGCGCAAATTGATGTCCGTAACCTTCATTTACTCTCTCCCCATGCGCATGCCATACGCCCAGGCTGCTTCCACGATCGCATTTGCTGCCAAACGAACCGATCAGGACGGGCCCGAGTCAAGCTCTGCTCCTTCTCGATCAATAATCCGAGCGAGGGCCTGCTCGAGAGTGCTGTAGATCTGCACATCATCGATATCAATCCCGCTCTCGACAATCGTCCGAGCGACCTCGGCACGAATACCCACGAGCATGCAGCGCGCACCCACCAGGCGCGCAGCCAGGGCGGTCTTGAGCAGGCGCTGCGCGACATCAGCATCGACCTGGGTGACCCCCGTAATGTCGATAACAACGACTCTTGCCTTTTCGCGCTGGATGGCGACGAGCAGTGCATTCATGAGCTGGGCCGCTCGCCAAGCATCGACCCTACCGATAAGAGGCACCGCGAGTACGCCCTTCCAGAGCCGAAGCACCGGCGTCGCGAGTTCTTCGATATGCCGCTGTTGGGCATCCACAAGCTCATCCCGTGCACGATCGCGATCAAGCGAGGTCCAGCGTTCATCGGTGATGTCGCGTGCCGTGCCGGCTGTGCCGTGCACCCTACCATCACTAGTGATCACCGGGGCCTTACGTGTGGACAACCATATCGTGCGTCCATCACGCTGGGCATCAATCGGCTCTTCAACGGCCTTGAGCGCCCGCGAGTGCATCACCGCAGCATCGTCCGCACGAAAACCCTCGGCCTGTTCTAAGGGCCAGATTTCAAGATCCGTGCGCCCGAGCATCTGATCGCGTGACAACCCCGCAGCCTCGGCAACCGCACCGTTGACAACGACAAAGTGCCCGCTCGCATCCTTGATCCACGCCAGGCCTTCGCAAGCGGCCACGAGCGCCTGAAGCTGAGCCTCGAGAGACTCCACCCGCTCCCGCAGTGCGAAGACATCCTCCTCGGACGCAGCATCCTTGCCATTCGATCCCACTCGGCTCTCCCCCTCGACGATCTACTTTCTTATACACGCCTGACATTCAGACCGCGCTACCAATGCGATGGAGCCGCAGCTGCAGACTGGCGCCGCGCGATCTGCGCGCAAACTATTCTACCCCCGTGATGCCCGGCAACACGCACCTCTCCGTGGAACGGTGTTGCTCCGATGCTCTCCAGGTTTGGAGCAACAACGCCCCCATATGCGGGCGCACGCGAACGCAGAGGTCTCTGGACCTCGCTCTTCTTCTGCTTCGCAGCACCACCAAATACGCGCGCGGATGAGGCTCCTGCTTCCAGCTCAAACCATTACGCGCCGGCGCAGAGTCTGCGGCGCGAGCCTCCGTCTCCAGAACCAAGCGCCTCGAACGCCCACTACAGCAAACCTACGCGCAGCTGCCAGGTCGGATATGTCAGCCATCAAGCAACTCGGTGATCATGTGTAATCATTTGTATGTCGTATCACTCGCGCTCAGCATGCCCGAATCAGCACATATCATTATGGGGGCGATTGCCCCTCGAGTAACCTCGAGTGCTGTGTGTATGCAACTGTGGGGACTTCGCGGGGGCGAAAAAAAAGATGATAGTTTTTGTCGACGTGCGAGTCGAACCACCGTACAGATATGTCGTCTTTCTGGAGGTCTCCTATGAATCGTTCTGTCCTCGCATCCTCGATCATGCTCTCACTCTCCGTCGCCATCACCGCCCCTCAAGTCTACGCAGACTACAACGATGATGACGAGTGCGAGGATAACGACGACGACGACGACGACGACGACGACGACGACGATGACGGCCTGTCAAAGGTAGCCGTCGTCAACCCGAATGCGCCCGATTTCTCGTCTATCTTCAACTGGGGTGTCAAAATCAGGGATATTGATGAACTCTTCCTGATCGCCGGTCACGGAGCCCATGATGCCAACGGCACCATTCATTTCCCCGACGACCCGGTCGCCCAAACTCAGTACATCCTCGACGGATTTGACACCTATCTCGGCGAAAACGGCTATGATCGTGATGATATTATCCGCATCGAATTCACGATGACCAACGAAGTCGACGAAGCGGAGTTTGGCGCGATTCTCGGACTATTCGCCGGCTACTTCGCGGATGTGGAGGTGCGCCCTGCCGCCGGCACACTGCGCATCGTCGATGCACTCGCGATCCCTGGTATGCAGGTCGAGTACGAGATCTGGTGTGCGAAGTAGGAGCAGAGCGCAGGCGAGCCTCTCGGTGCGAATGTGAACAGCACGAGAGGCTTCGTCGTGAGAGGCCTCTCGCGGAGCATTTGTCACCGTACATCTGGGGTATAGTCCGCCCCCTGATGATCGAAGCCGCCTTGGTGCGGTTCGACCGCGCGAGACGAATGCACTATGAGCACACACAAGGAGCACAAGAGAGCGCTGATCACAGGATGCAGCAGCGGCTTCGGCCGTCTCATCGCGCTAAGGCTCGCTTCCGAAGGTCATCGCGTCTTTGCGACAATGCGAGACATCAACGGCGATAATTCTGCGGCCGCCACCGAACTCGCCGCTCACGACCGCATCTCCGTAATCGAGCTCGACGTCACCGATGACGCCTCTGTCGATAACGCCGTGGCCGCCGTCATCGCCGCTGCCGGGGGTCTCGATGTTGTCATTAACAACGCCGGAGTCGCCGGGTTGGGCCTTCTTGAGGCCTATTCGCCGGAGCGGCTGCGGGCCCTCTTCGAGGTCAACGTCTTCGGTGTGCAGCGAGTCTGTCGAGCGACCCTGCCCTCCCTCCGCAGCCAAAAAAACAGCCTGCTTATTTTTATATCGAGCACAATGGGCCGTGTCGTCATTCCCTGTACAGGGGCTTACACCGCCAGCAAATTCGCCCTCGAAGCCCTCGCTGAGTCCTACAGCTACGAGCTTGCGGCCCACGGCATCGAGGTCACGATCATCGAGCCAGGCACCCATCCGACCTCGATAGGCGCTAATATGCAGGCGTGGACTGCCGACGATCCCGAGCGCGTCGCCGACTATGGCCCCGCGTCCGCAATCCCTGAGCGCATCCAGGCCAGCATTGCCGAGGTGCTCTCATCTCCCACACCTCCAGACCCCAATGCGGTCGCGCAGATAGTCGTACAAGTGATCAATGCACCGACAGGTCGACGCCCACGACGCGTCGTCATCGATGAACTCACCGGTGCAGGCGTAGTCGCGATCAACGAGGCCGCTGATAACATCCAAAGCATGGCACTCGCCGGCCTCGACCTCGCTGGACTCTGCACGCCTGCCCAGGGCTCCTGAACCTTGAGCGATCAAGACGCCGAGATCCGCAGCCTACGCGCCCAGCGTGACTCTCTCGCAATTGAGCTGACCGCGCTCAAGGCGAGACTCACAACAAACGCCGGTGAACTCCACCAGAGCCAGCGCCTCCTCCACTACATCGCAGAGTATGCGCCCTCTGTTATTTATGTAAAGGACCTTGAGGGCCGCTTTATCCTCAGCAACCGCCTCCACTCCGAGATGCTAGGTCGCACTCAAGCTGAGGTCCTCGGGCACTACGAACAGGACTTTATCTCCGCCGAGGAGGCCGCAGAGATCGCCCTCGCCAGCGAGCACGTTCTCTCCTCCGGGAAAACCGCAGCACAGGAGTTCCGCATCCACCTTCCTGATGGTGAGCATTGGTTCCTCGAGCAGATATTTCCGCTGGTCGGCGACGATGGCGAGGCCTTCGCTCTCGCTGGCATCTCCACGGATGTTACCCGCCGCAAGAAAGCTGAGGACGACGCAGCGATCTTTCGAGCGCTAGTCGATCACTCCCCGGACAGTGTGCTCGTCGCGACCTTCCCGATCGACAGGGAGCGCCCCTTGCTCCACAGAAATGCCACATCGGTCGAGCTCTTCCCCGACGAGCGCGATCTATTAACATGGCTCTACGGTCAGGTCGATGAGCGCGGGGCGGCAGAGTTGTCGAGCGCTCTCGAGGCCGGCCAAGTCTGGCAACAGGAGCTACTTCGAGGCGACGGAGACGGGCTCCAAATCTTTGATACCAGCGCCTTTGTCATCGAATCAAAAACCCAGGGACACAGCGCTCTGGCGTGGATCCTCCGCGATGTCAGCGAGTCCCGCCGCCTCTCCAGAGAGCGAGAGCTCCTTCAGACGGGCATCATCGCGGCGCAAGAAGAGGCGCTCGACGAACTCTCGGTACCGCTGATGCCACTGGCCCGCGGAGTGATCGCGGTGCCGCTGCTGGGCCGTTACAACTACAAGCGCAGCCAGCACCTCATCGAGATCCTCACGCAAAGCATCGTCGTCTACCGAGCTCGTACGGTTCTCCTGGACCTCACCGGGGTTCGCGAGATCGAGATCGAGAACGCCACACTCATCGATCGTATCGCCCAGATCGTCAAACTCCTCGGGGCCCGGCTGATCCTCACCGGTATTCGAGCCCCGGTGGCGATGCTCCTGGCCGAAATCGACTTTGACATCAGCGCCGTCACGATCAAAAAGAACCTCGGCAGCGGCATCGCCCTCGCCCTCCAGGATTGAGCAAACAGGCCGAGCGCTCGCACAGCAGAGGGTCCTCAATCGGCAGGGGTTCACCCGCGTATAGGGGCGAGTTTGGCCTCATTTTGCCCTCTGCAACCGCAATCGAGAGCATGCCTCTGCGCACCTTCAGCGTCGTAAGTGGCAACCTATCGTTGTTATTCTGCCGGATGAGGCGTGCACGTCGCGGTGACAGAACCACAAGGCAACTCCGAGCCAGCTCGAGCTGCGAGCAAGCGAGCCCAAGAGATCGACGTCATCATCGCCTGCGTCGATGCCGACCTCGGGGCACAGCTCGCCGAAGCGCTGCGGGTCACAGGCCTGCGGATCCGGGTCATCGTCCGTGCTCTCGCCGGTGAGCTCCGGCCCTTTGTCCAGGGGCTCTCACGTGGCGGCGTCGTCTTCATCGAAGATCCTGATCGAGTGCCCGCGCTCATCGATGAGGCCCGCTCCGTGCCCCACTCGACCTGCGTCGCCCTCGTTGAGATCGACGAGCTGCGAGCTGCGCTCTCCCGCGGGGTCGATGATGTGCTGCCGCGACCGTGGAGCGCCGATGCCTTGCTCGCGAGAATCGAGGTCGCCCGCGCCCGCGCGGCCGCCTTTGATCTCGAGCTAGCCCCCTGGTCGCTGCACGCTCCCGACGCGATCGCAGTGCTCGACGCCTCCGGCACCGTGCTCGCGTGGAGCTTGGCGGCTGTCGACTGCCTCGAGTACGAAGCCCGCGACATCGTCGGCAGGTCCTTCGAGACCATGCTCTGCGAGGATTTTTGCTGGGTCTTCCCGGCCCTCGCTGAGGGCAGCGCAGACCTGCTCTCGGGCGTGCATCTCCGCCGAGCGAGCGGCGAGGCGATCGTCTGCACTCTTCATATCGCTCACTGGCGAATCGGCGATGGCCGCCGAATCGGACTGCGCATCGAGGAGAGCGCCGATGTCAGCGACGAGCTCATGCGGATCGCCTCGTACCCCGAACTCAACCCCCAACCGATCTTCGAACTCGGTTCGGACGATGCGTTGATGTACATGAACCCAGCCTTCCTCGCCCTCGACGCGGCTCTCCGCGAGAGCCTGGTGGCCGCGGCCCAGCGAGTACTCACAGAGACCCCAATCTTCACCGGAGGCGTACTCTCTCGCGAGGTCTTCGCTGGCGAGCACTGGTTTCATCAGGTCATCCACGCGACCGGCGAATGGCAGAGCGTCCGGGTCTATGCGCAGGACATCACCGAGCGCAAGCTCGCGGACGTCTCTCTTCGCGAGGCCCACGACTCCCTCGATCGCAAGGTCAAGGAGCGCACTACGGATCTCCGACGCGAAGTCGAGATCCGCAAGCGGGCAGAAGAGGCCGCACTGGCGGCAAATGAGGCCAAAAGCGCCTTTCTCGCGACCATGAGCCACGAGCTTCGGACTCCCCTCAATGCCGTCATCGGTTACGCCGAGCTGCTCCGCGATGAATTCGGCGAGAGCCAAGCTAGCGATGATCTCGGCAAAATCGTCACCGCTGCCCATCACCTTTTGGGGCTCATCAACGACATCCTCGACCTCTCCAAGATCGAGGCCGGACGGGTCGCGCTCGAGGTCGAGACCGTCGATCTACAAGAGGCCGTCCGCGACGTCGCCGCGACCATCGGCACCGCGGCAGCCGCCCGCGGTAACCACATCGAGGTGGCCGTCGACAGCTCCTGCTCGATCCTCAAGACCGACCCAAGGCGCCTCCGGCAAATCCTCCTTAACCTCTGCGGAAATGCGGCCAAGTTTACCTCCGATGGTGTGATCCGAATCGCCGTCGCGCCCGTCATCGCCGATCGTGTCGTCGAGCTCATCGTCTCCGATACCGGGATCGGGATCCCCGAGAACAAAGTCGAGCAGATCTTTGAGCCCTTCACGCAAGCAGACTCCTCCACCGCAAGGGAGTACGGCGGCACCGGCCTAGGCCTCGCGATCTCGCGAAAGCTCGCCGAACTCCTCGGGGGCTCGCTCAGGGCGACCTCGCAGCTCGGAGTCGGCTCCCAGTTCACGCTCAGGCTGCCATGCACCGATCTCCACGGGAAGACAGCGCTGTCATGAACACCAGGCGATCTTGCGGGATGAGAGGCCTCGAGGCTACCGTAGGTCGCGGTACACGTGCGCTTGGTGTCTGAGAGGGGATCGCCATGAAGATCAGCGAGATCGATCTACGAGAGATGTTGAGTTTTGAGCCGGAGCAAGGCCGACTCCTGCTCGGGGGCGAGCGCATGCTGCTCTTCCGTCAGGACGCGCTCGCGGTGCTCCGACGCCTGCTCTACGAGCAGGTCGGCGAGCAGCTCGCGCGGACGATCCTCTCGCGCTTTGGTCATCGCTGCGGCTACGGCGACTACGAGACCCTGATCAAGACCTTCAACTGGGACACCGAAGAAGACCGACTGCGCGCTGGCCCGGCGATGCACGCCTGGGAGGGCATCGCCCAGGTCGAGATGGTCTTCGTCGACTACGACCGCAACAAGGGCAAGTTTCTCATGCGCGGCAACCTGCTCAACTCGTACGAAGCCGAGATCCACCGCGAACTCTTCGGCCCCTCAGAAGCGCCGATCTGTCACAGCCTTACCGGCTACGCGAGCGGTTGGTGCTCGGCCTTTTTCGGAAAACCTGTGCTCGCGATCGAGACCAAATGCGCCGGCATGGGCGATCCACACTGCGAACTCGAAATCCGCACAAAAAAGGACTGGGGCCGAGAGGCCGACGCCTGGCGGGACGCTCTCGACCAAACGGACTACTCCATCACTCGCGATCTCGAGGCGAAAATCGCCGTGATCCAAGAGCAAGAGCTAGCGATCTCCGAGCTCAATACCCCGGTCATGGAGATCTGGGACGACGTGCTTGTACTGCCAATCGTCGGCGTGGTCGACACAAGGCGGAGCATGGAGATCATGAACAATCTCCTGAGCAGCATCGAGCAACACCAAGCCCGTTGCGTGATCATCGACGTCACCGGCGTCGAAGTCGTCGATACAAAAACCGCAGACTATCTCCTCAAAGTGATGCGGGCCGCGACACTGCTCGGCAGCCGTTGTGTGCTCACCGGGCTCTCCTCTGCGATCGCCCAAACGCTGGTAGAGATCGGCGCCGACCTCTCTGAGATCCGCACCCTCCGCAACATCAAAGAGGGGCTCAAGGACTGTCTCAAGTATCTGCGGAGCCAACGACGGGCCTAAGGCGACATGCGACGCACCATCCCCATCATCAAGCTCCGCCAAAACCTGATCGTCTCGATCCAGATCGAGCTGACCGATCGGCTAGTGGGGGAGCTCAAGGAGAACATCGCCTTTGAGGTCCGCAACCAGGAGGTCTCGGGCCTGGTCATCGAGGTCTCGGCGGTGGATTTCCTCGACTCGTACATCGCCCGCTCGATCCAGCAGATCGCAAAAATCGCCAGCTGTATGGGTGTCGAAACCATCCTCGCCGGTCTTGATCCCTCGGTCGCGATCACCCTGGTGGAGATGGGCGCCGATATGCTCGGCGTCGATACGGCACTCGATCTAGAGGACGCGCTCGATCACCTAGAGGAGCGGCAGGCCGCCTCTAGGGCCGAAGAAGAGCTGATGCTCGCCGAAATCTATGCTCAGTTGGAGGAGGACTAAGCAGAGATGGCGACCTTCGCAGAGATCTGCTCGGTGCTCAGCCACCACTACAATGCCTCGCCCGCGCGGACGATCGCGCGTATGGCAATTCGCAGAATCCGCATCCGCGAGCACGACGTCCCCAACATTCGCGATCCCAGCCTCTTGCTGCGCGAACTGAGGCGCGGCATGGATCTATTCTCCGCCTCTCCACCGGCGCGCCGGCGATGCATCCAGCAACTCGAAGGACTGCTCTCGGGCACAAATACGCGGCTCCTCCCGAGGATGCCTGCGCTGGTCGAGGTCACGATCATCGACGAATCGCATATCGTCGAGGCCCGCACCAAGGCGCGAGCAATGGCCGCCGAAATCGGTTTTTCGCGGACCGAACAGGTGAAGGTCGCGACCATCGCCTCGGAGCTGGCGAGGAATATCTACTACTACGCGGGCCTCGGGGTGATCGCGATCAAGCGCCTCGAATCACCACAGCGGGGGATCGAGATCGAGGCCCGTGATGAGGGGCCAGGTATCGACGACGTCGACTCGTTACTCGCCGGCTCGTATCGCTCACGTACCGGTCTCGGCCTCGGCCTCATCGGCTGCCGCAACCTCAGCAACGAATTCACCATCGAGACCGGGCCCGGCCTCGGCACTCGAGTTAATGCTCGGATGTATCGATGAGCCTCGATATCGACGTCGCGATCCGCCACCGGCCGATGCCCGGCGAAGAAAAGTGCGGCGACCGGGCCCTCTCATGGAAAGGCGGCGATATACACCTAATTGCGGTGATCGACGGCCTCGGCCACGGACCCCTCGCAGCGTTGGCAGCAGATGCCGCATCACGCTATATCGACGAACACCGCGAAATCGAGCTCGGAGCGCTCTTTGTCGGCTGCGATCAGGCGCTGCGGAGTACCCGCGGGGCGATGCTCACCGTCGTACGCATTGATCAGTCGACCGGTCGCGCCTGGCATGCGGCGATCGGCAACGTCGAGACGCGCCTTGTAGGCCCTCGCGATGTACCCCTACTCACGACCCCGGGCATCGTCGGTGCCCGCCCGCGCAACGTCCAAGTGCGGCCATTTGAGCTACATCCTAATTCGACGCTGATCCTCTATACAGATGGTATTTCGAGCCGTTTTCCGATCGAGCGCATGAGCGGACGGCGGGCCTCCGCGATCGCCGATGAGCTCCTCCAAGAGCACGCCAAAGAGCATGACGACGCAGGGTGTGCGGTCATTGTCAGCTGAGTCCCTCCGCGTTGTCATCCGCCGACCCGCCGAGGTTGTCGCCCTCCAGGCGCGAGCGAGGGCGTTCGCTGCGGCCGCGGGTATCGCCAATGTCGGCTGCTGGGAACTCGCCATCGCCGTCAGCGAAGCAGCAACAAATATGATCAAATACGGAGGCGGTGGCATCGTCACCCTGCGCACAAGCGATACACCGCGGCCCCATGTGGCACTCGAGGCCAGCGATCGCGGCGCGGGTATCGAGCAACTCGAACAGGCACTCGTCGACAACATCTCTGAGGGCAGCGACGCTCGCGAATCCACAACTCCCGGTCGACGCCGCGGACTCGGCCTCGGTTTAGGTGCGATCTATCGGCTCATGGACGAAGTCGAGATCACCAGCGAGACCGGCCAGGGCACAACGCTGCGCGCCCGCAAATGGATCGCGGCGGACAACTCATGTCGGCCGACAAAGCCATAGGACCG
>CAYYUP010000113.1:0-15801 GCA_964474905.1 uncultured Nannocystis sp.
TCGGCATCGAGGCGGCTGTGAACGCTGGCGATGTCGATCGCGTCGGGCTGCCAGAGGTGTCGGCCCTCCATGCCGCCAGCGACGGTCAGTACCTGACCGCTGATGTGGCGGGCGAGTAAGGGGGAGCTGAAAAAGAGCAGCGCGCGGGCGATGTCTTCAGGGCGGGCGAGCTGGCGAAGAGGCATGGTCGCCAAGACTCTCGGTACTAGCTCCGGGTCCGCGAGGGCGGTCCGGGCCATCGGTGTGACCGTCCAGCCCGGTTCGACAAGGTTGATTCGAGCGTAGGGGTCGAGGCGACAGAGCTCGTTCTTGAGGCTGCGCATGAGCCCGCAAAGGCCGGCTTTGGTCACCGAGTAGGCGCTGTGATCGGCTTCGCCAAAACGCCCGGCAGTCGAACCGACGAGGCCGATGCTGGCGCCGTAGCCGTCCTCTCGTGGGCCGCTTTGTTGCAGTTGGCGGAGGAAGGCGCGGGCGCCAAGGAGTACACCGACGAGGTTGGTGTCGATCACTTCGCGGATCCTCGTAACCTCCATCTGCTGGAGTGGGCGCGGCTCTGGCGGCCAGATTCCGGCGTTGAGGATGGCGACGTCGACCCGCCCGAAATGCCCCGCAGCGGCGTCCATGAGCGCCTCGTTCGCGCCCTCTTCGCGGAGATCTCCAGCGAAGGTGAAGGCGCGATCGGACCAGTCGCAGGCGTCAACCCGACGCTGCAGATCTTGCAGTTCGCGGTGGGCGTGCAATACCAAGTTCGCGCCCTCGCTAGCGAAGGCTTCGGCGGTGGCCCAGCCGATCCCGCCAGAGGCCCCTGTGATCACAACGGAGAGTCCCCGAATTCCGCTCTTCATCGGCCAAAGATGCCGCGCGCAACTCAACTCAGACAAGCTCGGATTTCACCAATGTCTAGTTTTCAGGACATGCGAATTCGCTCAATGGCGTGTTAGCGTGCCGGTGTGGACAATATTCGCTCTGAAGAGATGATCCGTGAAGTGACGCTTGAGCGTGATCTCTATCTGCGGTTGCTCGAGCTTCATCAGCACGAGGAGGTCGAGCCCTTCCTCGAGCATGCCCTGGATCTGCTGGTCGATACCTCAAAGGCGGAACGCGGTTACATCGAGCTCCATAACCCCGAAAGTCGGGATTGTCTGCCGCGTTGGTGGCACTCCAAGGGCATCTCCGACGAGGAAATTGCCGGCGTTCGAGCGCAGCTCTCAGGCAATTTGATCGCCGAGGCGTTGGTGCGCGGCGAGGTTGTCGAGTCGGCCTGTGCGGTCAGCGATAGCCGCTATCAAGATCACGAGAGCGTGCGTCGAAACGGCATTCGTGCGGTCCTCTGCGCGCCGATCGGGCTCCAGCAGCCGGTCGGTGTTCTCTACTTGCAGGGGCGGATCGGTGACACTCCCTTTGAGCAAAGCGACCGACGGCGCGCCCAGGCCTTCGCCCAGTACATCGGCCCGCATGCCCTGCGGATCATCGCCCGTCGAAACGAACGCGACGAAAACGACCCGACCCGCGCCCTCCGCGAAGACATCGAGGTCAGCGAGCTGCTCGGTCGCACACCGGAGCTCGCCGCGATCCTAGCGGGTATTGCCCTGATGGCGAAGAGCGACGAGGCGTTGCTGCTCACCGGTCCAGCCGGCGTCGGCAAGTCCCTCACCGCCAAGCTCATCCACATGAACAGCGAGCGCCGAGATGCGCCCTTTGTGCACGTACAGTGCGGCAGGGGCGAGTCTGCCGAGGAGCAGCTCCTGGGCCAGAACGCCAGCGCGGGCCTCTTGGCGGCCGCGGGTGGCACCCTCTATTTTGAGGATGTCGGTGAGCTTTCAAAGGCGGCGCAGCTCCATCTGCTGGGGCTTCTCGCCGGTCGCAGTGTCGCCCCAAGGGGTCGAAAGCCCCGTAAAGTCGATCTTCGCCTGCTCGTGTCGTCCTCTGCAGATCCCCGAGAACTGGTGCGGGATGGTGTCCTGCGCAGCGATCTCTGCGATCGGCTGGAGCTGCAAATCCTCGATCTTCCGTCGCTCTCAAAACGTGTTGACGACATCTCGATGCTCGCACAGCATTTTTGTGCGCAGGCCTGCGAGTCGCATCGTCTGCCCCAGCTCCGCCTGTCCTTTGCGGCCATGACAGCGCTCGAGGATCACGACTGGACGGGTAATCTGGACGAACTCGAGAGTGAGCTGGAGCGAGCTGCGGTGGCGGCAAGCGAGCAGGGCCTCTGCATGATCGAGCGCCGGCACCTCTTTCCCGGACTCGGTGGCGATGCACCGGGGGATGATCCCTCATGGAGTGCGCGCAACCACCAGTTTCAGAGCAGCCTGCTTGATGAGACCTTGAGAGAGTGCGACTGGAATGTAGCGAAGACCGCAAGAAAACTGGGTCTCGCGCGATCGCATGTCTACAATAAGATCAAGAAGTTCGATCTGCGCAGGGGCTGAACATCGACGAGAGATGTCATGAACTCGCGGGCATCGGGACAGCTATGCACATTGTCGGCATGACGTCTTCGTCGAGTCCCGATCCCAGCTCATCCTGCTCGCCCAGCTGGGCCCATGGATCGCCAACCAAACAAAGCGCAGGATGAACCGCGGAAAGAGGCGCTCAGGGGCTGATTCGGTTGGGGGAGCCGTCTGGGCGATTGGGGGGGATCGAGTCGCGATCCGAGGGGCCGCCGGGGTTCGGCCTGGGGGTGGATCCTGCGCCGCTATTCGCTCCGCCGGTGGAGCCGCCTGGCGATCCGCTGACCGAGCCGCCGCCGAGCTTTTCTTGGGCATCTTGGATGCGCACGGCCTCCTCGAGGAGCGCTCGTTCGCGTTGCAGACGCTCGAGTTCTTTGTCGCGGTGACGTGACTTGTGGGCACTCCCGTAGAGGCTCACTGCGTCGCTGGCGAACTGGTCGATCTGTTCGCGGGAGATCGCCGCGCTGTCGTGGGCGAAGACCTTGATCGCGCCGGTCTCAGGGTGCAGCACGATCGCCTGCTGGCTCCGGTGACCGCCGGTTTTAGAAGGCAACGCTGCGGTGATGCCGAGCTGCGGGATCAGGAGGGTGCGCTGCACCAGCACCTGGGCCCGGCCGGGCGCCCACCAGACGCTGGCTTGGACCTGACGCGGAATCCGATAAAACAGCCCCTGGGGGGCCGTGCAGCGGCCCTCACCCGGATCTGCGCAGTGGCTCGTCGCCTTAGCTGCGACCCGCCCGGCCATGCCGTAGGCGTCGAGGTTGAGGGTGAGATAGGCGGTGGTCAGGCTGCCCTGGACCTTGGCGGCAGGCGTGGCCGGGGCGAGTGCGGGCGCGTTGCCCTGGAGTTCGGCGGGGATCGTGCAGGCGATGTTGGGGTCGGCGAGGCTGACCTGCCCGCTTAACCGGTCGATTTGCACCAGCGGAAAGACGAGGGACGTTTGGTTGAGGTTGGGGGCCTGGCCGGGATCCCCGAAGGGGTAGGGCACGACGGTGCAGCTCACGGTGTTTGTGACGGTCTCGGTGGTCTCGGTGAAGAGTGCGAGCAGGGCGTTCTCTTGGCGGTCGAGGCCGATGAGAATGCGGTCCAGGCTGTCGCTGGGCATGCCGCCGACGAGCCCCTGCCAGGTGCCGCCGAAGATCGACTTGCGTTGGCTGCGGAGCTCTTGGATGCGGTTGGCGTAGCGCTCGCACGTGCTCTGACGGGAGTCGCCGGCGAAGGTCGCCCCGAGGGCGATCGACGCGATGTCGACGACGACGCTGCTGGCCGCGAGGGCGATGTCGATGCCGCGGTTTTCGACGGTGATCGAGGCGGAAGTGAGCAGGCCCTCGGGGCTCAGCTCGAGCACTCCCTCGAAGGATTCGATGGCCCGACCGCGCAGATCGATGAGGTAGATCTCGAGGGGGTCGACCTCGACGCGCTCATGCAGCGACGCGCTCAGCGAGAGCGAAAAGGGTCCGGGGGCGATGGTGACGGCGCTCTGGACCGTCGCGGGTTCGGCCTGGGAGCGGCGGCGTCTGGGCGGGGGGGCGCTCGCGACCTCGAGCCCGAGCTCGACGCGCAATGCGGTCTCGGCCCGGCAGATCCCGTGGATCTCGCGTTGGCGCTGGATCTCGAGATCGACCGTCAACGCCTTGCGCGGCAGGGCGTAGTAGATGCCTTGCGCGTCGTCTGGGGCCACCGAGAGGTGATAGACGCGGTGACTGGCCTGACAGGCGGTGAGCAGGAGGGGGAGAGCGACGAGGGGCAGAGCGCGCTTCATGACGTCACAGATCCAACGGGTCTAGGCGGAGGTTGGTTTGATGAACCAGCTCTCCTGGATGAGCGGGGTCTCGAGAAGGTGATCGGGCAGCCACCAGGTGCCGCGTTTGCCGAAGCCGCGGCCCTTGGAGTCGACGATGCGAAAGCCCCGGCGACGGCGGTGACCGATGACGAGCACCGCATGACCGACCGGCGCTCGCGGGCTCAGCTGATCGCCGTGGCGCGGCAGGCCGGCGTGGATCGCCGCGTAGCCAGGTGTTTGCCAGAAACCCATGAGGATCGGCCAGCCGCTGCCGAGGGTTGCGAGCCAGCTCCTGCGGCGATCGTGATCGGCCAGACGGAAGAACTCAAAATGACCGATGAGACCGCCTGTAGCCGGGTTGTAGCGGGATCCTGCGAGCTTCCTGCCGTCGGCGATGGCCTCCGGGCTCGGCATGATGCTGGCGCCCGCGGATGTGATCGCCTGGTCGTGCAGTTGTTGGCTGCAGATGCCGTCGCGCATCGCCGCCTGCAGGCCGTCGAGCAGCGACAGCGAGAGCAACGCGCTGGGCTCGCTGCGCGCCCGGTAGTAGTGGAACATCGGCGACAGCTCGGGCGGTCGGCCGCCGCGGGCGAGCAGTAGCTCGAGGGCGCCGGTGACCGCGATCGAGACGCAACAGGGCACGACCTGTCCCTGATCGCGGATCCGGGGTCGTCGATGCAGTTCGAGGGTCGCGAGTTCGACGGCGTCGCGGCCGGGCTCGGGCTGCGATCCAGAGGGGGCCATCGGGCCGTCAGGTGAGGGCAGCCAGCCGTAGTCGACGTCGGGCATCGGCCCACGATCCTACACGAGTGCCGGTGCCGACGTCAGCCGTGGTCCAAGGGGCGTCGCCGCGCTAGCTCAGGATCGGCGCGGTCGAAGAAGATCGAAGAAGATCGATGAAATTCGCGGAGGGTGGGGAGAACGAGCATCGCCGACGGACGGCGGCCAGAGAGGGCCACCGCCGGTCGGCGGTGTGGGTCATTTTTTGCGCGGGTCGTTAAGGCGTGCTGGTGGAGACCGCGACGATTTCGATGTCCTGACCGGTTTGGCCGGGGCCCTCGGAGCAGACAGTGTTGACCAGGATGCGCTCCTGGGCGTGCACCAAATGGATGGCCAGCGTGGAGCTGTCGAGGTCGAGGTGAACGGTCTCGCCGACGGCGATTGTCGCCACCGGAAGCTCACCGCGCTGGGCGTTGAGGCTGGCGCTGCGGGAGACACTGCCGCAGGCGTCGGGTGCGAGGTTGCAGTTGAAATCGGAGCGCACGCTGATCGTGGTGTCGATGAGCGGCGGCAGGCTGGTTCCGCTGCTGAGGTAGAGCTCGGCGAGCTCTGTGAGAGGCTCTTGGCTGGGGCCCATGACCCGACGGACGGCCAGCGTGTCGAGGAGTTCGTCGCCGCGGATCCAGTCGCCGACGACGAAGGGGAAGAGCTCTGGCGGGGCACAGACGTACCAGTCGGTGATCGCGTCGGGCGCGTCGTCGGAGAAGTCGATGGCGAGGCAGCCGTCGGGGCCGACGTCGATCGCGGCGATGCGATGATCGCCGTTGGTGAGGCGGGTCCAGGCCAGGCGGGCGCCGTCGTCTTGCGGCATGCAGGCACCGGCGGGCGGCTCGTCGGGGTCGGCCAGTTCGTGGACTAGCTCGGGTGTTTTTCTCGCTTCGATGGTGTGTCGGTCGCCGTCCCAATCGAGGATGAGGCCGCCGGCCTGGGCCTCTTCGCCCTCGATCCAGTCGACCGGGATATCGCCGTCTTGCCAGAATACGAGGGTCTGCGGGAAGGTGTCGCCCTCGACCAGTACGGCGTAGCAATCCGCGCTGAGGTTGGTATCGCGGAGCGCGGCGAGGTTGCCGGGGTCGAGGGTGTAGGCCTGGGCCGGGGCAAAAACCTCTTCGGAGATCGTGCCGGGATTGGCCGCGAGCTCGAAGCAGTCCATCTCGACGTCCTCACGGATCTGGCGGATGCGGACCACGGTGCTGACGTCGGAGATGTTTTGCACATAGGTATCTGCGAGCACTGAGTTGGCCCACCAACCATCGTTGTCTCCGTCCCAGGGGTCGGCTTGGCTGGTCGCGACCGAGAAGCAGAGCCCGGCGGCGGCGAGTGAACCCTCGATCGCTCGAATTCTGGCCCTTGGGACAGGCTTGGCCATGGTCGGAACGAGCGCCTTCCAGGAGAGAAAGAGTGCCGGTAGTACCAGGAGATCGCTGGGGTCGACGGTGATCTGCCAGGGGCTACCGGCGAGGCCCATCAGCGCGCTCCAGGCCGAGGCGGCATCGGCCGAGAGGTTGATCGCGGCGAAGACTGCACCGACGGCGAGGTGACAAAGGAAAAGACCGCGGCGGCTTTTAGTGCGGGTGATCGCGGCTAGCAGGGCGGGCGCGACGAGCATGCCGGCGACGTCGCTGAGCTTGCCGGTGAGCATATCGGGCAGGAGGCCGGAGCCCTTGAGAAGATGATCGTTGAGCCCGAGCACCGCGAGCGAGGCGATCCAGGCGGGGGATAAGAGCGCGCGCTCGGCGTGCAGCAGAGGGTGCTCGCCGGTGCCGGTGGTCTCAGAATCGGAAGCGTTAAGGTTAGGCAAGTTGAGAAGGGACATCGGGACTCTCCGGGGGAGGTAGTCGAGGTTTGGCGCCTTCGGTTCAAGGCTGCCCGGGTTTTTCTCGCAAATGCCAGCATACAGGCGTTGCCGAGGAAATCGAGGACGCCAGGGTCAGTTGGCAGAGGCCCCGAGCGAGCGCTCGCGCGAGCCCTCGCCCTCGCCCAGGCCCGGGGAGTCAGTCGCGTCCGCGCTCGTCGATGGGGCGAGAGTCCCGCCCCATCATCACGCTTTTCGCCCGCTTGCCCTCAAACTTTTAGACAGGCAAGCCGCCGAGTTCCGGGAGCGAATTCACGGTTGACAGGGCCTGTGGGGTTATATTAGTTATTGTAGATATGGTGGTATTTGTGAGGCGTATCTATCGAGCGAAAGGGCGATGGGCGTGTACGCTCCTCTTTGCCGCATCCGGCCTCGCGTGCGAGGGAGGCCCCCTAGACCCGCAGACGACCCAAGGGGCGACAACTGATGCCACAAGTACGGCGACGACGGGTACGACGACGGGTACGACGACGGGGGCGACGACCGGTACGACGACGGGTACGACGACCGGAGAAATGAATTCGAGCGGTGAGGAGGGCTGTATGTTCATCGACTGTAGCGATGCCGGGAGCAGCTGCGCAGTTGGCGTTGAAGGAATCGGCGCTCCGCGATGTTCGCCATGCGATGTATGGGCTCAAGATTGCCCCGATGGCGAGAAATGCACGGCCTGGGCGAGCAATGGCAGCAATGTCTGGGATCACACCCGTTGCGTGTCTATCGGCCCGGACAAACCAGGTGATCCCTGCACAGTTGAGAGCTGGCTGGCGAGCGGCGCCGACAGCTGCGAACTCGACGCGATGTGTTGGTATATCGACGAAAATACCCTTCAAGGGACCTGCGTAAGTCTCTGCGAGGGAACCAGCGAGGACGCGAGCTGCCCAGAGCCGGGCTCCGACTGCGTGGTCACAAACGATGGGGTGTTAAACCTCTGCCTTCAGAACTGCGATCCGATCCTCCAAGATTGCCCGCCCGGAAACATGTGCATTATGAGCGGCAAGGCGGGAGTCTGCGTCCTGCAACCCTGAATTATCGTGCCAAGCCGGGCTCGCCTGTCTTGACAGCGCGGAGGTGCCTGACTGCGAAAGTACGGAGTGTTGTTCGCCGTATTGCGACAGTACAAAACCAAATACCTGCGCCGGCGCCCCCGAGCAATCCTGTGTGCCCTGGGTGCCTCTGGGGGAGGCCCTTGAGGGTTATGAGCATATCGGGATCTGTGCGATTCTCTGAGCAGAGTGCATTGTTGACCCGACCCTTGCTGGCAGGACATCACATCGAACACTGGTTCGGTCGACGAGACTCGCGCCCTCTCCGGGCGGGCGCAGGTCTCGTCTCTTTTTCTTTTTCTTTTTCTTTTATTTACGCACGAACTTAGCTGACGGCAAACATGCCCGCTGGGGCGGGCACGATGGGCTTCAGGCTAGGTGAGCGCTTCGTCGTAGAGGTCGGCGTTAAAGCCGACCAAGAGCAGATCGCCGCTGCGGATCGCCGGCGCTCGGAGCTTGCGCGTCGGCCCCAAGAGGTAGCGGAGGAGCTCGTCGTCGTCGGTCGTGGGGACCTCGAGTTTGGTGATCTTCTTGCCCTTGGCGACCCATAGTCGTGTTGACTTACGAGCGAGACTGAGGGCTTCGTCCGCTTCGAAGCGGATCTTGTTGGCGATGGTCGTTTCGGCGATCGCCGCGCCTTTGTTCGCAAGAAACTCCTGCGATCGGGTGCAGGATGTTCAACCCTTGCGGTGGTAGTACCAGTCGATGTTCATGGTTTGCCTCCTTGGCGGTGGTTCACTGTGGCTATGCCCGATCGCGAGCGCTCAGGCAAGCCCATTGCGACCTGGCGGCCGACGTCGTGGCGCTAGAACCAGCAGCCCTAGGCGGGTATGGGCGGCGTGGTGGGCCTGCGGAGCGGCAGATCGATGGTGAAACGGGAGCCGACACCGACCGTCGACTCGAGGTGGATCGAACCGCCGAGAGCGACACAGATATGCTTGGTCACCGCCAGCGAGACGCCCGATCCTTCGTAGCTCCGAGTCGTCGAGTCGTCGGCCTGGGTGAAGGCGGCGAAGATCCGCTGGGTGTGCTCGGGCGAGATGCCGATGCCGTTGTCGTCGACGACGATCGCCAGCCGGGTCAGCGGGCCGACGCCGTGGGCCTCGACCTTGAGGTTGATGCGCCCCTTCTCGGTGAAGCGGATCGCGTTGTCGAGGACGCTGCGCAGACAGTAGCGCAGGCGCAGGCGGTCCGAGATGACGACACCGATCTGGCCGACGTCGAGGCCGAGTTTGTTGTCGCGCTCGGCGAGGCTCGGCGCGAGTTCGCGGAGGATATCGTGCAGGAGTTCGTTGAGGTCGACCGCTTGGAGATCGACGGCGAAGGTGCCGGCTTCGATCCGCGAGAGTTCGAGGGCGGACTCTAAGGTCCGCTCGAGGCGAAGCGCGGCGGTCTGGATGCTGCCGATGTCATCGACAAAACTCTCCGAGACCCCATCCATGAGGTCCTCCTCGATGAGTTCGGTGTAGCCGATGATCGCGTTGAGCGGCGTGCGCAGCTCGTGGCTCATGTTCATGAGGAAGCGAGTCTTGGCTTGGTCCGCGCTGACGGCCTGTTCGCGGGCCTGGTCGAGGGACTCGTAGAGGCGGGCATTGTCGACGGAAATCGCCAGCTGAGCAGCGAGCTGGTTGAGGAGCTCTAGGCGCTCGCCAGTGAAGACTTCGGTCGCCAGGTTGTTCTCGAGATAGAGGGCGCCCATCACCTTGTTGTGGTGAATGATCGGGATGCAGAGCACCGACTTGAGCGACTCGCGGCAGACGTAGGGATCTTTGGTAAAGGCACCGCGCTGGGCGGCGTTGTCGAGCACAACACAGGAGCCGGAGCGGATGACGTATTTGAGGATCGACCGCGGCAGATCGTCGTGCTCGTCGATCGGCGTTGAGCGGAGGACATCGATGCGCTCGCTGTCGACGGAGCCCTCAGCCTCGACCAAGAGACGACCTTCGTGCACCAGCACCAAGAAGCAACGGCGGGCACCAGCGTTCTCCATCACCACTTGGATCAGCGTATCGAGCAGCCGATCGAGGACGATTTCGCCGGAGAGCGCCTGGGTCGCTTTGATCACGGTGCCGACATCGAGCGACTTGCTGCCACCGCCGTCGCCGGGCACAAGCGTCGGGCTCTCGGCGCTCATATGTGTCTGGGATTCGCTTGCCGTCGGGCGCTCGCCGTAGTTTGCCCGCAGCGTGTTCAGCTTGGTGAGCGCGCCGTAGCGCTGATAGGCCTCGTAGGCGAGTTCGAGATAGTGCTCGAGGAGGAAGGTGGTCTTGGTGGCGACTGCGACACGAGCGGCCAGCTCGGCGGCGATGCCCTCGCGGTGCGGATCGCCGGACTCTGAGGCGAGGCTGATCGCCGCGTTTAAATGGGGTAGGACCTCGTGGGTTCGGCCTTCGGCAAAGGCGAGTGCGCCGGCGACGATTTCGGTGCGGGCGCCGAAGATCGCGAGTGAGGTCTTGGCCCAGGTCTGAAGCCGGGTCTGGTGCTCGCCAAGATGCCCCAAGAGCCGCCGTCGCTCGCCGGCCTCTGCCTGCATGGCCAGCTCAGCGAGGTTTAAGGCCGCGAAGAAATGGAGGTCGACGCGGGTGGCGATCTCCAGCATCGGTAGGGACAGTTTGGCGGCGGCGTCGAAGTGGAGCTTTGCTTCGTTGTGCTCGCCGGCGTGGAAGAGCGCGATGCCCTTGTAGAGCGGGATATAGAGGGCGTTTGTTGCGTAGGGTGCTCGCGAGGCCGAACTCAGCAGCGCGGCCTCTTCTTCGGGTGTCTTGGCGATCTGTGTCGGCTCGTCGTTTTGGCCGCGGAGGCTGCGGCAGAGCATCTCGAGTGCACTTAGTGAATTGGGGGTCTCGGTGATGTTTGTAGTGCGAATGTGTGCGAGGTAGGCCGCAGCTTGCTCTTGAACGCGACCGAGATCGTCGCCTGCGAGGAACGAGAAGGGAGCGATTTGGGTCGCGCAGAAGCTGGCGTAGAGCAGATCTCCGCGTTGCATCGCGCCTTTGTAGCTGCGCTCGATGCGGGTCCTGGCATCGCGAAAGGAGCAGGTCCAAGGGAGGATAAAGAGACCGATGATGAGATCGATCTTGAATGCGGTCGCGGGGCTTGGGTGCAGGGCGAGGAGGCTATCGGCGACCTCGCCGGCCTCTTGAGCGCCTCGGTAGTCGTTTTGGAGGGTGGTCAGCACCAGGCCGTAGCCGGCGATCCCAAAGGCTGAGACTTCGGTCCTGCCTTGCCCAAGAGTCAGGTTGGCGAGGCGCAAAAAGATCAACGCCGCGAGTTGAAAGTCGCGGAAGAGGGCTGCCGGTGCCATGTGCATCAGCAGGTTGTGGATCAGGTAGGCCCGGTGATCACTCGACTCGGGCACGTCGATGAAACAGCGGGTGGAGCGTTTGCGGAGCTGCCATCGCAGGCGGGTAAACTCGATCGCAAAGGAGGTTCGCGATCCCTTTATCGGTAGCTTAATCCCGAGGAGCTGGAGGCCCGCTCGGCCGGTGGCGAGCGCGTCGTCAAAGCGGCGCAGACCGCTTTCGCGACTGAGCTTAAAGGCGAGCAGGTCGACGCGGCTGAGCGGCGAGCGGATCTCTTTGAGGGCGCGTGTGAAGAGGGCGCTGGCGGCCTCAAAGTCGTCGAGGAGGAGGCGGGCGTCCGCGAGTCCCATGTGCAACTTGAGCATCAGCTGGTGCTCATCCTGCCAGGCGCTCGTCGGCATCTTCTCGACGCAGGTGGCGAGGTAGTAGGCGGCGGTCTTGTAGGCGCCCGCGGCCATCGCTCGCATGCCGGCGGTGTAGCTGTGTCGAGCGAAGAGCACGAGTGACGGGGGGTCGGCGTTGAGGTCGAGCCCGTGGCCGATGTGAGCGACGACCGCGAAGATCGACTCGTCATGGCCAGCGCCCGCTTCGAGCAGCAGGGCGCCGATGTTTTGGTGGTGATTGCGGCGTTGGTTTGCCGACAGGCTGTCCAGTGCTGCGTCGTAAAACCGGCGGTGGGGAAACGCGTAGGTGAACTCGGCATTGCCGGGGTCGCTGGCGGAGCGGAGTACACCGCATGCGAGCGCCGGGGCTAGGCGCTCTGCCAGCGAGCCCGGGTGTTGGGAGGTCAGCTTTGCCAGCAGCTTGAGGTCGAAGCGGCGGCCGATGCACGCGGCGGCGGCGAGGGTTTTTTGGGTGGCCGGTGGGGTGCGTTGGAGACGCTCTGTCATGACCGCGAGCAGGTCGAGCGTGGGCTCTTGCTCGGCGAGCTCGATGCACCAGTTTTTTGTTTGCCGGTCGTAGCGAATCGCCCCTCGGTGGAGCATCGTCTCGAGTAAAACCCGGGTCAAAAACGGGTTGCCGCCGGTGCGAGCGAAGGTGTGCCCGGCGAGGGTGCGCAGGGATGCCTGGGTGGGCGTGAGGCAGTCGCGGAGGAGGGCAATCGTATCGCCGGTGGTCAGCGGTGCCAGGACGCCCTCGGTCACCGTGGCCCCGGAGTTGGCGATCGCGTGGGCGAGCTGCCGGGCCGGGAGCACGGATTCGTGGTCGCTGTGGCGGTAGGCCGCAACCACGAGGAGCGCGTGGCCACGCGGGTCCTCAAAGAAGCGCACGAGTGCGGAGGCGCTGCTGGCATCGATCCACTGCAGGTCATCGATGACGACGACGAAGGGCACAGGCGCCGCGGCCAGCGTCTGGAGGAGCGTGTCGAAGAGCGACTGGAAGCGTTGGCTGGCCTCCCGCTCGTCGTCGTGGCTCGCCTGAGGGATCGTATGCTCGCCGAGCAGCGATCCGAGTTCGGGGAGAAAGGCGCCCAGGATCGCAGCGCCGTCATCGAGAGCAGCGGCGAGCTGGGTGCACCAGAGGGCTCGCTCTGCGGGGTCGCCGCTCAGGATCTCGGAGAGCCGGGTGCGGAGGGCCGAGAGCAGAGGGGCATAGGGGGATGCGGGCTCGCTCGGGCAGCGGCCAAAGAGCACCTGAGAACGCGTTTTGAGGTGGCTGTGGAGGAGCTCATGGACCAGCTGAGACTTACCCGCACCGCTCGCGCCGCCGATGAGCACGAGTTCGCGTGAGCCATTGCTCGCGCGTTCGGAGGCCGCGAGAAATTCATGGATGAGCCCCTCGGAGCCGTAGAGGCGCTCGGCGAAGGAGAGGTGGGGCAGTGGGTCGGATTCGCCGAGGGGGAAGCAGCGCCTGGGTTCGGTGGCGACGAGTTCGCGGCAGCGCTCGAGGTCGCTGATGAGCCCGCGCGCGCTCTGGTAGCGCTCGTCGGCGATCTTTGCCAACAGCTTGAGCAGGATCGCCTCGAGGGCCCGGGGAATCGTCGATTGCAGCGAACTCGGCAGCGGTGGTGGATCGGCGATGTGGGAATGTGCGAGGCCGATGTCGTCGCCGTGGAGGAAGGGCGCCCGCCCGGTCAACAGTTCGAAGAAGATCACCCCGAGGACGTAGATATCGCTCCGTTGATCGACCGGCCGGTTCAGTCGTCCGGTCTGTTCGGGTGCGATGTACGTGTACGAAAGCGGGGCGGTGGTGCTTGCCCTCGCCCCGCCCCGCATGAGCGCCTCGGCACCGCCAAGGCCGGTTAGCGAGACGGTTGGCGACCCGGTCTTGGCGTGCGCCGGGGTGATGAAAATGGTTTCGGGACAGAGGTTGCGGTGGCTGAGGCCGTTGCGGTGGAGGGCAGCGAGAGCGTTCGAGATCTCGAGTGCCAACTCAAAGAATTCTGTGGTCGACAGAGGCGCCTGATCGCAGTGACGACGCAGGGGTTCGCCGCCGAGATTCTCGAGGATCAGGGCGAAGCCGTGGTTGCTCTCGGCCGTGCCCAGGATGCGAGTGATGCAATCATCATCCAGTGTCGCGAGCACCGATGCTTCTCGGCGGAGGCGGCTGAGAACCGTTTGGCTCGGGCGTTCGATCTGCGAGCACTTGATCAGCACTGGCAATGCGTCGGCGATCCGCCGAGCGCGGTGCACGATCACGTCATGACCGGCATGAACTACGCCGTCGATGTCGTATCCCGGGACGGAGAGCACAGTTGAAGGTCCTGCTCGTTGGCGATTGAGTATAGAGGCAGAGCTGCACGCCTTGTGCAGGGCGAATTTGAACGGCCGAAATCAGCCCGCGAAGCGATTGTCGCGCGCGGGCGAAGTGTGGGAGCATGGGGGCAAGTTATTAGCGCTAATGGAAGCGAAAACGACTTCTTTCTAGGGGAAGCTTGAGATGAACAGCATGATTCGAATTCCACTCATGGTTGCGCTTGGCGCGTTTACGCTGGTCGGTTGCAAAGATCCCGAGACGACGACGACGACCGGCGACTCGAACACGATGTCCTCGACGACGGTCATGACGACGACCGCCAGCACCTCAGAGGGGTCCTCGGGCACGGCAGCGACCACGGGCTCCTCCTCGGAGGGTAGTAACAGCGACAGTGAGGGCTCGTCGTCGGGAGGCGAGACCACCGGCTGCTCGTTCATCGACTGCAAGGACGGCGGTACCCCCGATACCAACGAGTGCGATATCTGGGCGCAGGATTGCCCAGAGGGCGAGAAGTGCATGCCGTGGGCGAACGACGGCGGCGGCTCTTGGAATGCGCTTAAGTGCTCGCCGATCGGGCCGAACCCGGGTCAATCCGGCGATGAGTGCACCGTCGAAGGCAGCGCTGTTAGCGGTATCGACAGCTGTGATCTCGGCCTGCTCTGCTGGTTTGTCGACGACATGAACATGGGTAGCTGTCTGGATCAGTGCACCGGCAGTGTGGATGCTGCGATGTGCCCTGGGGGCACGGTCTGCGACATCACCAACGAGGGGGTGCTTACGCTCTGCTTGCCGACCTGCGATCCGCTGCTGGTCAACTGCAAGGATGGCGAAATCTGTTTCTACAGCGGTCAGGCCGGCAACTTCATCTGCGACTTTGATGGCAGCGGCGAGGCCGGGGCCTACGGGGACCCCTGCGAGTTCATCAACGTCTGTGACCCGGGGCTCTTCTGCGCGAACCCGGATGCGGTGCCCGGTTGTAACGCCAACGGTTGCTGCTCGGAGTACTGCGATCTCAACGAGCCGAACACTTGCGCGGGCATGGACGATGGCCAGGAGTGTGTGGCTTGGTTCGAGATGGATGCCCCTCCAGGGCTCGACCACGTCGGTGCCTGCGCCATCCCCTAGCGGACATTTCGCCTGTGCGACCTGTGCCTCCGATGCCAAAAGGCGTCGGGGGCACTTTCAATTCGCCGGACGGTGAAGAGATCAGCGGGCATCGCGTCTGAAATTCCATGCCCCGCTCGAGCCACCTCCTCAACTGGATCATCCCTTCGCTCATCGGGCTCGTCGGCCTGGGCAGCGGTTGTGCACACCGTCACGTCCAAGTTAGCTACCAGCCGAGGGTCGTTGAGACCGTCACCGTGGTCCCGGCGCAGAGCGTTTACGTGGCGGATGTGGGCTACCAGCAGGGTCTGCAGCCGGTCGATGACTACGCCTACATCGAGGGCGCGGTTGCAGTTGAGGGAGAGAACCCCGAGCTGCTCGGTTACGAGAGCCTCTCGAACGGAGACCGCGTCGACGTTGTTGTCTACGTGCACATCTACGAGCAGCCGGTCGAGAGCTACCCCCAGGTCTCCTGGTCGGGGCGCACCTACCACAACGTCAACGGCACGCTGGTTTACTTCAGCCCGCAGTTTGGTCGCTATTGCTACTACTGGGGGCCGCCGGTTGGCCTGGTCTACGCTTGGAATTACCACTATCCGGCACGGCGCTACGCCTGGGGCGCTGGCTATTACGGGGAAGGTTGGTACTGGGGCGGTGTTGGCCACCACGGTCACCACGCGTATGCGCCCCGCGATGCCTATCCTGGGCGGCGTTCTGGGTGGGTGGCGAAGGGTGGCCCGAGTGGGCGACCTAGCGCGAATGCGGGGGGGCCAAGTGCGCGTCC
>CAYYUP010000114.1:0-15627 GCA_964474905.1 uncultured Nannocystis sp.
GCGGTGGCGGCGGCGGCGGCGGCGGTGGCGGGGGCGGCGGCGGCGGCGGTGGCGGCGGCGGCGGTGGCGGCGGTGGTGGCGGCGGCGGCGGCTACGGCGGTGGCGGCGGCGGCGGTGGCGGCGGCAGCGGCTTCGGCGGCGGCGGCGGTGGTCGTGGCCGCGGTGGCGGTGGCGGTGGTCGCGGCAGCAACCGCTACTAATCACACCAGTGTCACGAACCGCTGAATCAAGCGGTTCACCAGGGCCCGGAACACAATGTTCCGGGCTTTTTGCGTTTGCGTTTGCGTTTGCGATTTCCAATGCAGCGGCAACGCGCTCGTGACCGTGAGCACCGCACAACGCAGGCGCCCTTCCCGTGCACTGTGCATTGCGCCTACAGACCCGGAGGCAGTTCGCCGCGCCAGACAACGACGCCGCGGCTCTCCAGGGCCTTGCGCAGCAGAGTCGCCCGAGTAACCTGCCACTCCGGGTCGCTGCATCCCTCGAATGTCGCGGCCCGAAACTCAGCGCTAGCTTCTCCTTCGCCGCGAAGCACATCGATCGACACCGAGTCGGTCGCCCCGGCCAAGGCATCGGCGAGGTCTTCGATCGAACCAGGCAAAATCGGCTGCACCACCGCGTGGGTCGCGATTCCAGCCCCCTTCAAACGCTCCAATAGCGCTAGACGCTGCTCGACGCTGGCCGCACGCGGCTCAAAGTGACGACGAACCCGGTCATCGACGGTCGGCAGCGAGACCCCAGCCGCGACCTGCGAGAGCCGCTGCAAGAGCGACAGATCGTCGAGCAAAAGCGCCGAACGGGTCAGCAGCAACGTCGGCCAGACTGCAGGAGCAGCGGCGATGACCTCGAGAGTGCGACGGGTCAATCGCTCTCGCGACTCGATCGGCTGGTAGGGATCGCTGACGATCGGACAGAGCTTGATCGGCCGCGGCGGCAGGCGGACAAGCTCTGCCGCCAGCACCTCCGGCAGGTTTTCGCGGATATCGATATAGGAGCCCCAGGGCGCCGGCGCCAAACGGAGCAGACGGCGCAGTGGTTTCAACTGGCGATGGGCATAACAATAGCCGCAACCGATCGTACAACCGACATAGGGGCTAAGCGTATAGTGGGGACGCAGTTCATCACCCGCGGGCTCGAGCGCCTGATTCACACGAACCCGGCGGATCCGATCGGGGCTCGGCGTGGCCGCGCTCAAGACCTCGAGTTCGTGCATGATCGCCGCCTCGTTCGCCTCAGCAATCGCCGCGATCCGGCGGCAAAGCGCCTGTCCCTTGGGACCGTCAAAGGGTCGCCGATCGCCCTCCGTCCGGTACGTAAAAGCGAAGCTCCGGCTGCGCGCGGCGTAGCGCAGGGCCTCGGCCAGCGGCTGCACATCGATCCAGAGCGGCGCACCGTCAACCTCGACGCGGAGACGCAGCCCAACGTCGCCAGACACACCCAGCCAGCGCACACGATCCGCGATCAGATCGCCAGGACCAAAGGGTCGGAGCAGCCGGAGGAGGAGTTCGCTCGGATCCACCGCGACCATGGTCCGACATCCGCGACCTCAGGGCCACCGCTTCACGCCCCCCCCGCTGGGGCACCCCACAAAATTGAAGAGAGCCCCCTAGTTGGGAGCTCTCTTCGGGACGCATCTGGAAGGATTCGAACCTCCGGCTTTCGGTTCCGTAGACCGACGCTCTATCCAGCTGAGCTACAGATGCATGTAGGCTTGGGGTTGCGGAACCTAACAGGGGAATCACAGGAGCGCAAGCCCCCACGACACAAGTTCACAGAACACCGTTATGTAGGCATTATAGGCTCTTTTGGGGCCTTTCAGGTGTCGCCCAAAAGGAGGATCGCGAGGGTTATCGCGTTGTTGCCGAAGTGAGTGACAACGGCGCACCAGAGCCGGCCGCTCTGCTGGTAGGCCCGAGCGAAGACAACACCGAGCCAGAGATAGACCAGCACGCCCTCTGGGTTGCCGTGGATCGCGGCAAAGGCGATCGCCGAAGCGATGTAGGCGACCCCAGGACCCGCCTGTTGCCAGAGCCGGCGAAAGAAAAGCCCCCGAAGCAGCAGCTCCTCGGCGATCGGTGCCGCAACAAGCGCGGTGAAAAGCAGCAGCAGCAGCGCCGGCCGAAGGCTGAGACCGCCGCCGGTGATCTCCAAGATCGACTTTTGCTCACTCACTGGCATGCCCAGGAGGCTCATCAGATAGGCGATCAGATAGGAGCCGAGGATCGCCAAGGCGATGTGCACAGCGCAGATCCCAAGCGATCGACCGATCGAGACCCGGACCCAGGCGGCGACGAGTGGGGCCTCCTCAAGCCCCGGCCCCCGTTCCGGCCCCCGCTCCGGCTCCGGTTCCGGTTCCGGTTCCAAAAGGCGAACGGTCGCCCGGTACATAGCCGCCCCCAAGAGCAGGCTTATCGGCGAGTACAGGAAGCCCAGGGCCATGCCAGGGCCCTCGCTGCTCCGCGGATCGGGCAGCAGACCGATGCCCACCAGGAGCCCGAGCAGGAGTACCGCGATCGATACGCAGATCGCGCCGATGAGCAGCTCGCGGGCCACGACACCTGCGGGAGCCTCGGCTCTGTCGCTCGCCACCGGGGCAGTGTGCACCTCGCGCGGCCGCACCGACAAGCCCCCGAGCGGCGCCGTGGTTTCGACGTCATTTCGACGCCGTTTCGACGTGGTTTCGACTTGCGATCGCTGCGATCGCCGGTTAGCTTGTCGGCCCCCAAGCGATTGGGAGACCTGTGGGACGGTGGCCGAGAGGCTGAAGGCACAGGTTTGCTAAACCTGCGTAGGGGAAACTCTACCGAGGGTTCGAATCCCTCCCGTTCCGCAACGTCGGCGCTCCTCCCCCAGAGACAGCGTCGACGTTTTTTTTTATTACAATTTGTCTGCGACCTCCGCAGCTCAGGCTCGAGCCAACGCGAGCTTCCTGTCTTTAGGACCAGACATAAAAATCCGTGTGACTGGGCGACACACGCAGAGCATGAAAGATCGCAAAGGGGCATTGCCGCTCCTTGTACATTTCGACCCGAGTCGGGTAACGATCACCGGTGGACGATCAAACCCGCGCCCGTCTCGCCTCTGCCATCACTTTGCACGAGAGCGGCAGTGCGAGACTAATTGAGCGCCACGATCTTGCGACCGCCGCGGACGTCATCCGGCGCCTTGTCTCCGAGCCGAACCCACAGTCAGCGGTCGCGATGGTGCTCGGAGAACTCATCGACCGTGCCCACCAGCACGGAGACCGAAGATGGGCGGTTAGCCTCTTCCACGATCGCATACGCCTCAACGTCGGCATGGTGCACGTCGGCGTGCTCCTCCCGAGCGTGCTCTTCCTGATCGTCGACCCAACCGAGATCGACGAGCGCACTCGTGACACCTTGGGGATCCGCCTTCACCGGGCCACTGAGTTTCAGTCCACAGGCCCGGCGCTCGAACTCTACCTGCCCGTGGAAGACGTAGCTGAGTTCTGGCCCACGATCCGCAAGGCGTCATTGGCCTTCATCGACTCCGCGGCCACCCGCAACACTTCGTTTTATAGATCTCACTCCCCTGGAGTCCTCGAAGCGGTGTCTAAAATACTCGGGCGCGACCTGCCTCGCCCCGCCGAACGACATGGCGAGAACGAGCCCCTGGATATCCCCGCGATCATCGCCCGCGCTAGCAACGATCTCCCGCGCAAGCGCATCGAGGCCCGCGAACGCGCCCTGCACAGCGCACACGCGCTGATCAACACTCACCGGGGTTCGCTGTCCGCCGATGATCTGGTCCAGTTGATGCGCCTCTTCAACACCGACCACGACAGGGGACGCGACCGGCTCAACCGTTTTGGCATGGCGATGGGCGGGCATGCTCGCAACCGTATCGTCGAGCGCGCAGATGTAGCCAATCATTGGATCGACACTCTGTGGAGGTGCGACTCAGACCAAGAGGTCGCCGCTGCGATCGATCGACTGCGAAGCGACTCCCCCTCCCCTTCGCCGGCTTGTCCTTCCCCGCGATGCTCCTCCACTGCAAAGAGTCAACGCGCTATTTCCCTGCGTCGTCGGGCACACTGGCGAGCGGCTACTCCCGCCTGGTAGGGACCAAACCCGTGGACGGAGCGACCTACGTACGCACCTGTGAGGGCCTGCGCACACTCATGGCAAAACACTCGCTCTCCGCCATGGGACTGGATGTGATCGCGTATTTCGCCGCCAACCCACAGCATGTGCGGGGCTCCACGAGCCCGGAGAAGACCGCAAACTCTGCCCCGCCGCCGACCAACTACACCCGCGAGCAATTCCTGAGCGAGACCCTCTACCAAGACGAAGATCTCACAGAGCTAGAGAGCTTGCTCAACGACAAACCTCAGCTCGTCCTCTACGGGCCACCGGGTACCGGCAAGACCTGGATCGCCGAGCGCCTAGCGCGTCTGCTCACCGACGGAGACAAGGACACGATCGAGGTAATTCAGTTCCACCCAAGCTACGGCTATGAGGACTTTATCGAGGGCATTCGGCCAACCTCGGATGGCGCCCAAATGACTTATCCCGTCGTCCCTGGGGTGTTTCGGGCGTTTTGTGTGCGCGCCGAGCAAAACCCAACAAAGAAGTACGTGCTCGTCATCGACGAGCTCAACCGCGGGAACCTCCCGCGGATCTTCGGCGAGCTGCTCTTCGCACTCGAGCGGCGCGGCTCTCCCGTCAAACTGTCGCAGTCACAACAGACGATGACGGTCCCTGCAAACATCGTCGTCCTCGGGACAATGAACACCGCCGACCAATCGATCGCCCTCCTCGACATGGCCCTGCGGCGTCGCTTTCACTTCGTCCGCCTCGATCCCAACCCCGAGCGACTCGATGATTGGCTGATCGACAATGCGCCGCACATGCGCTCGGTGACAAAGCTCCTCCGCGAGCTAAACCATAAGCTGCAACAGCACGGCGTCGCCCGGGACCGTCTGATCGGCCACAGCCATTTCATGAGACCCGGGCTCGATGATGAGACCCTCCGCCTGATCTGGCGCGGCAGCATCACGCCGCTCATCGAAGAGCTATTCCACGGTCAAGACGATGTGGTCGACTCCTTCGAGTACGACACGTTCGTGCCCTCGCGCACCGCCACAAACCCCTAGGCCGGCCCTCTGTGACTGATGTAGCTCCGGTATTTCCGCTTCGAGAGTGGACTGTCAGCGCACCCATGGCGTTGTCAGAACCGTCAGTGCGGCGACTCGCAGAGTTCGACAAGCTCATCGAGATGAAGCCCTTGGGAGGACGTTGGACGCTCAAACCAAAGGGAGTCGTCGGCCGCATCGCGCTATCTGAGGGCATCCTCGAGTTGTCGCCGAAGTACCCGATCACCAACCTCTGCCGGATGATCGAGGTCGTCGCCGGGATTCCCAAGCTTCTTGAGTCGACCGCGCCGATGGGCGACGGAAGCTTGGCAGACCTGCTCGTGGCTGCGTTTGTCCAACGCACGGAGGCACTGCTCGCCACAGGACTTCGGCGCGACTACCTCGAGCAAAGCGAACGCCTGGAGGTCCTCCGAGGACGCCTTGATCTGCAGGCTCACCTTCGGCGTCCAGAGGCTCTGCGCACCAGCCTCGACTGTCGGCACGAGCAGTACACCCACGACTCCCTCTTCAATGCAGTCCTCCGCCAGACCGCCGAATCCTGCCACCCCCGCTGGCCGTCGCTCGCGGGTCGCGTCCTCCGACTTCGCCACCGCCTCGCCACGCTCCCGCGATCGAACCTCTCGCCCGCAGACATCGCGAGGTTTCGCTACGATCGGCTGACCGAGAGATACCGACCCGTACACGCATTGTGCAGCTTGCTCCTCGCCGGGAGCAGGCTTGATCTCAAAGGACAGAGTTCTCCGGGCGCGAGCTTCCTGATCGAGATGTGGCCGCTCTTCGAGAAGTTCCTATCTTGCTCATTGCAAGCACGTCTGCACGCGCCTTGGCGAGTGGCAACGCAAGCGAGGACGACACTCGACAAGACGGGAGCCATCAAGATCCGTCCAGACGTGGTCGTCTACAACGGCGAGAAGCCGGTCGCAGTTCTCGATGCCAAGTACAAAATCCGATCTGGGAGCGCCCCTAAACCCGCCGACGCCGTCCAGGTGTTCGCCTATGCCCGACGCTATGGAGTCCGTCGAGCGTGGTTGATCTACCCCGACCAACCCGCGGGAGAGCAGGTCTACCGCACTCACGATGCACACAACGAAATCGCCAGCTACGGGTTGAACTTTGACTCCGAGTGGAGCCAGCTACAAGCCGCGTTAGATCGCCTGGCTCTGCTTGTTTGCGAGGCCAGTCGCCTCTGAGTGCGTCCTCTGAGACGGGCGTAAGTAAGGGGTCCAACCAGACGTAACCGCGAGGCACTCCAGGTCCGCTCCTCTCGCGCACGCGCGCAGTAGAAAAACACAGCTGGCGCTCGTTTCATCCATAATGCGCACATGAAACGATCCTGCCCTGAGTGCGAAACCGAAATGCGGCCCGTCAAGCTCTTGGACGCCACCCATAGCCGGCCCGTCAAGACCGGAGGCGCCCACGTAGAGTTTTCCTATGCGGCGCCTGACTCAAAGCCCAGCTTCTGGATGAAGGCGATTCCGCGTGAGGGCACCATTATGGCCATGCTTTGCCCCGGGTGTGGCCGAACGCTGCTGTACGCCCGGCCAAGCGAGTAAAGCGTCGTCGCCTGGCTCCCCCGGGAGCAGGCTCAGCTCGGCATCGCCGGACCGCCACGCTCGACCGCCCGTTTGTAGGCCGGACGCTCTTCGATCCTGCCGAGCCAGGCCTTGGTCTTTGGCATGCTCACCACACCGCGCCGCAGGCCTCCCAAGACCGGGTAGAGCATCTGGATATCGGCGCCGCTAAACTCCTCACCGACAAAGTAGGGGCACTCGCCGAGACTCTGCTCGATAAAGCCAAGATGACGGCGGAGCTCTGGACCCGAGTACAAGTCCTCGATCTTCTTGGCGACGCCGCGCACCACCGGCCGCAAGAAAAAGGGCACAGGCGCGACCTTCAGACGATCGGCGATCAGCTGAACCAAGAGCGGTGGCATCGCCGAACCCTCGGCGTAGTGCAACCAAAAGCGGTAGAGGGTCCGCGCCTCGGTGTCGGTCGGGCGCAGGCGACCCTCGGCCTCGACAAAGTGCTCGATGATCGCACCGGACTCAGCGAGCACCAGGCCGTCATCGTCGACAACCGGCGCCCGTCCGAGCGCATGGATCTGCGCGAGCTCCGGTGGCGCCCGCATCGTCTTGGGGTCGCGCGCGTAGGTTTTGATCTGATAGTCGACGCCCAACTCCTCGAGGAGCCAGAGGATCCGCAGCGAGCGCGAGTGCTCGAGATGGTGCACGGTGATCGTCATGCGCCCTGGTACCACCAGAGCCCCCGTTGCGGCAGCTATCGGGCCTTATTTTACTAAAGAACGTCGTTCTGGGCCCAATCCAACGCACGCAACAACCACAAAGTGGACCCAAAAACAGCGAACGGGTGCCACCCGAAGGTGCCACCCGCTCGTTTACAAGACCTGATCTCTTAGAGACAGCTGGTCTTGAAGTCGTAGAAGCAGGCCTTCTCCTGGGAGTTGGCGTAGAAACCAACCTGCCCGTTGGGATAGGTGTTGTCCTCGAAGGTCTTCTCGGCGACCACCACCATCGTCTGCTCCTCGATCACCTTGATCGTGAAGTTGTCCGGGGTGTGCGTGAGATCGATGATGTAGGCGACATTGTCCTTCCAACCGACCTCGGAGAAGGCCGCCTCGTCGGCGAGAAGCACCGAGTTGGGGGTGTCGGAGGGAGCGTGGAAGTCACCGCAATCGAGCGGATCCTGGTCGGCGTTCTTGACATCGATGCGCTTGACGATGATGCCCTCGCGGCCGACGTTCTCGTACGCCTTGCAGAAGGTGCCGACCTGGTTGCCCTGCTTCCAGCCCATGAAATAGAACTGCTCGGGCTCCATTGTCATCTGGTCGAAGGGCTGGATGCCAAAGAGCACACCGACCCAGTCGTCGTCCGCGGTGGTCTTGACCTGGAAGTGGCCCTGGATGTTGGCGTTGTCCAGTGTCCAACCGCAGAAGCGAGCGGTCGGTGACGAGTTGCTGAGCTGACAGAGCTCGACCTCGTCGGGGTTCCAATCCCAGTTGACCTTTGGCACGCCGCCCCACTTGAAGTTGGTGATCTTGCAGGACAGATCGTCGAGCACCAGCGAGGCATCCTTGATGAAGACCGACACGTTGTCGCTCGCCATCGCGTTTTGACCGTCTGTGACCGTGACCGTGTAGGTCGTGGCCGCCGGCGGCGTCGCCTCGGGGTTTGAGATATTGGCGTCGTTGAGGCTATCTGCGGGGGTCCAGTCCCACATGTACGCACCGTCGCCGCCCGCTGCCATCGCCTCGAGCTGCACGGTCGCGCCCTGATCGATGCAAAGCGAAGGGCCCGCGTCGACACTCAGCATGACGATGCATTTGCCGTCCTCTGGATCGCAACCGAAGTCACAGAACTCCTGAAGGTCGGAGCCGCTGCCACGAGCGTTGCAGAGCATGCTGTTGTCGCCGTCGCAGAAGAGCTCGTTGGGTGTGCAATCGGCGCAATTCTCGAAAACGTCGGCGTCCCCGTCGTTGCAGTCGCTGCCAGAGGTCACGCCGTCGGGCGGATCGTCATCGCCCCAGCCGTCCTTGTCCTCGTCGCGCATACAGGCGACGTTGTCCTCTTCGTTCTCGGCAGCACCGGGGAATGTCTCGGCGCTCGAGTCGTCACAGTCCTGGCCCACATCGACACCGTCCTTGGGCATATTGTCGCCCCAGTCGTCGTCGTCGGCGTCGGTGTAGCAGCCCAGGGGATCCTCCTCGTTGGGCGCGGAGCCCGGGAAGGTCGACGGGTCGTCGTCGTCGCAGTCGGTGCCGCCCTCTCCCCCTGGTGGCGGCGTTGGATCGCCGTAGCCGTCGCCATCGCTGTCGGTCGTACAGGCGTCCGGATTGTCCTTGTTCGCCGCCCCAGGATAGGTATTGGGGTCGTCATCGAGACAATCGTGACCCGGATCGGCGCCCGGCTCGGGCTCGACATCACCCCAGCCATCGCCGTCTGCGTCCTGGGTGCAGAGACTCAAATCTTCGTTCTCGGCGGAGCCGGGGTAGATGTCCGGGTTGGTATCGATGCAGTCGGAACCGCTCACGATGCCGTCCCCGGGATCGGACTTGGCCCAGCCGTCGTCATCCTCATCGGTCGCGCAGAGCTCGGGGAACTCGATCTCGGCCGCACCCTTGTAGGTGTTGGGATCGTCGTCCTTGCAGTCTTCGTCGTTGGGCACGTAGCCAGGGGGCGGGTTGTCGCCATCCCCCGGCATGCAGTTGTTGGGGTCGCCCTGCCCGTCCATGTCAGCATCTTTGCAGACCTGAACTAGGCCCTCAGTGTCGACCGTCGTCGGACCCGTCGTCTCCGTCGGATCCGTCGTCGTACCGTTGGTCGTCTCGGTATCACCGGTCGTGTAGGTCGCCGTGCCAATGCACTCTTCCTTGCTCTGCGACCATTCGAAGCCATCGTCGATGCAATTTGATCCACAAGCGGGCACCAGAGCCATGAGGACTCCAAGGGCCACAAAGCCCCCGAGCCCGCTCGCGCGACGGTGTGTCACCCCTTGAGCGGAAGCGTTCGTTCGTGTGCTAATAAACTTCATTCTGAGTTCTTCCAGTCGTGTTCTCGTGTGTCGACGATGGCCGTCGACTATTGGCTGCTCAGCTTACCCTTAAGCAGCTTAAACTCGATGCGGCGGTTCTTGGCCTTACCACGCCGAGTCTTGTTATCGGCGATCGGCTCGTCTGGGCCGGCGCCGCGGGTTTCAATGCGGCTAGCGTCGATGCCGTGGTCGACGAGGTACTTCTTGACCGACTCGGCACGCCGACGCGAAAGATCGAGGTTGTGATCTCGCCCACCATCAGGATCTGTGTGACCGCTGACCTCAATGCGAACGCCCGGGAAGTCCTTGAGGACCTTGATCGCCGCCTTGAGGGTCTTTGAGGAGTTCTTCTTGATCGTATCTTTGTCGACGTCAAAGTTGATGCCGCGGATGGCACCCGTGAACTTCTTGACCGCATCCGGAATCACGTCGGGACAGCCGTCCTCGTCCTGGTAGTCGTTGACGGTCTCGGGCTCCTGCGGGCACTGATCCTCGGGGCTTTGGCCCTGTCCTGGATCGACAATGCCATCGCCGTCGCTGTCCTTGATCGGGCAGCCCTGGGTCTCGGAGGGCCCGGCCTCGTTCGGGCAAGCATCCTCCTGCTCGGCGGGCGCTCCCTGATCGGGATCCCAGAAGCCGTCGCCGTCGGTGTCGATGAGCGGACAGCCCTGGTTCATCCGCGGACCCGCCTCGTCCGGGCACTTGTCCACCTCGTCGGCGGGCGCGCCCTGGCCTGGATCCCAGAGGCCGTCGCCATCGCTGTCCTTGAGCGGGCAGCCCTGGTTGGACTTCGGGCCCGGCTCGAGCTTGCAGCGATCTTCGTCCTTCTTGCGCACGCCGTCTTGGCCGGCGTCGTAGAGACCGTCGCCGTCGGTGTCGATGAGCGGCTTGTCCTCACCCTTTTTGCGGCCGAGGGTCGCCGACAGACCGAGCAGAATCTCGATGTGGTTGGTCCGACCGTTCTCGATCGAGACCGCTGCCGAGACGTTGTCGCGGACGTCCAAGCGAACCATCAGGTAGCGGTTGATGTAGAACTTAACACCGCCGCCAAAATGCATGGCGAGGTCGAAATCCTTGCCTAAGCTATCACCAGAGGCCCCGAGGACACCGATACCGCCCAAGACAAAGGGCGCGATCCGGCGGGGGAACTGGGCGATCACATGGCCCCGAAAGCCGAAGAGCAACGCGCCCACATCGTCCTCGGTTTTGGTCGGCATGATCGCCCCCTCAGCCTCGGCGCCGAGGAAGCTCAGCGGGTAGTAGGCGACGCGAAGGCCGATGTCGGGGGCGAGGCCCTTGTAGCGCTGCCAGGAATTGCTGGGGTCGTAGAGTTCGTGCTGCTTGGAGGGCAGAAGAACGCCGCCGAAGATACCGACCTCGAGCATGTTGCGCTCGGGCATGAAGCGCTTCATGAAGGGCTTGCCGCTCTGGCTGCCCGATTTCTTGGATTTTTTGGCCTTCTTGGCGGGCTTTTTGGCGGAGCTCTCGCTCTTTACGCCGTCCTCGCTCGAGAGAGAGAGCGACCCACCAGCCGCAGCGTCATCTTCGGTGGCGGTCGCAGCGTTCGCGTTGGAGGCGGTGGCAAAAGTGAGGGCGAAGACTGAGGCCAGTGCGGGGAGTTTAGACATCGGTTGGTTCTCGTATCTGTTGTGCTCGGTGAATCGTCACGACGCGCAGCGAGAAGCTGAGCCGTGCGTGAATCGCGCATCCTGCGCCCTAGACCTTCCATCCAAGGTCACTCCACACACACCGCCCGCCGCATCGGCGTCACGCCGCCGACTGTTTTATTTCTAAAACCCGAAATTCGCAACATATGAGCACCCTAGCTCCGATGCGCGACAATCGCTTGTAGCTCGGGATCGTGCCTCAGCCAACGCGCCAAGGTGTCCAGGCCGACACCCAAAGCCGAGGCTGCGCCCTCGCGCTCTTCGTACGCGAGCAACACCGCCCGCACCTCGGCCCGCCACACCTCGGGCAGTACCCGGCGCTGCGCCCCGAGCAACTGCTCTCTCGACTCTTGCGGCAGACTCATGAGGCCGGGGACATAACACGCGCGACGCTGCGCAGCCTAGCCCCCGGCTGCCCCGGCTGCCTCCGCTGCAGCTCCGAGCGGAGTCGGGTCGTCGATGTCATCGAGAAAACCCGCTGGCAAGACCACCCGCTGGGTACCTGCGGTCTTGCCCCGCGGCACTCGCATCGCCGTCGGCGCGAACGGACTCGCTCGATCGATGCTCGCTGCCAGCTCCTCAAGCCCTGCCAATGAAGTTATCTGCATAAGCTTGCTCCGCAGGCGCGCTGAGCTGTGAAAACCCTTTGTGTACCAGCTCGCGTGTTTACGAAAACCGCGCATCGCATGGGTCTCGTCGAACCACGCCGCGAGCCTGCGGGCATGATCGATCATGATGTCAAAGACCGCGCCCAGGTTTGGAGGGTTTTCGGGTTCGCGCCCCGAAAAGACATCGACGAGATCGCGAAAAAGCCAGGGCCTGCCGAGGCAACCGCGACCGACGATCACCCCGTCACAGCCGGTCTGTCTCATCATGCGCAGGGCGTCTTCGGCCTCCCAGATGTCGCCGTTTCCGAGCACCGGGATCGAACTCACCGCGGACTTGAGCTCGGCGATCGCCCCCCAGCGGGCCTCGCCATCGTAGAGCTGCGCCGCCGTGCGGGCGTGGAGACCGATCGCCGCGCAGCCCTCGTCCTCGGCGATCTTGCCGGTCTCGATAAAGGTCAGAAGGTCGTCGCGAATACCCATTCTAAACTTGATCGTCACCGGCACAGCGCCGGCGCTCTTGACCGCGGCAGCGACGATCGAGCGCAGCAGCCGACGCTTGATCGGCAGCGCCGCGCCACCTCCCCTGCGTGTGACCTTGGGGACAGGACAACCAAAATTCATATCGATGTGATCGACCTTGCCCTCGCCCACCAAAAGGCGCACAGCCTCGCCGACATAGTGGGGATCGACACCGTAGAGCTGAAGGCTGCGCGGCGACTCCTCGGGGCCAAAACCGGCGAGCCGTCGGGTCTTGGCTACGCCCTCGACGAGGGGCCGTGCGGTGATCATCTCGCTGACAAAAAGGCCGACCCCAAACTCGCGGCAGATCGCCCGAAAGGGGTAGTTTGTGACCCCCGCCATCGGCGCGAGCACAACCGGCGGCCACACCTCTAAGGGACCGACCCGAAGGCTGGAGAACTCCCCGGGCGAGGCCGGCACAACTTCGAGATTTTTTGCGCTCCGATAGACCGCGTCCACCGGCCATTCATAACAGAGTCTGCACCCCCTTTGGACCGCTGATTCGCACGCACTCGATCGTTGACCGCCACCGACAGCTGGCATAGTTGCTAACGATGCGTACCGATCGATCTCTCATGGTGCTCCCACTCCTCCTCGCCCTCGCCTGCGGCGACGATAGCAACGGCTCCGTAACCGAGAGCACCACCGAGCCAACGGCCTCGACCGGGCCGAGTTCCACAGGTTCTAGCTCGGGTTCTAGCTCTAGCTCTAGCTCTAGCTCTAGCTCTAGCTCTAGCTCTGGAGGCTCCACCGGCGATGCCGCAACCGCCTGCGCAGCCGCCAACGACGCGGCCGCCTGCGACGCGGCCAACGAGGGCAAAGATGCCATGGACGATCGCTGCCAATGGCTCGCACTCTCGCGGCTCACCGACGACGCGTGCACGATCGAGACCGCCGGCGAAGAATGTCTGCTCACCAACGCCAATGAAGGGGGCCCCGGCTGTGAGCCCTCCTATCGCGACAATCCAGACATGAGCCGCGACTTCTTCGCGCCCCAAGACTGCCTCTTGGTCGTCAGCCCTGGGTGGGAGACCTGCTTCGAGACCGAAGTGCTCGCCGCCGAATGCAACTGCTTTTAGGCCCTACCGCGACTTGCAGCGGCTCTCACCGGGCTGGCATTTAAAGCGGGCGTGCAGGTGATCGACATGGCCTGCGTGGTGGCGGACGATCGTCTCGACACTGCCCGGCGAGCGCGGGTATTCAAGCCAGAAACCAAGCTCCCCCCGAGGCACTCGCCCAGTGGCAACGGCATGGTCGTAGAGCAGTTTTTGCAGTTTTGAGTCGATGAGCACAAGCTCGAGTTCGCCGCTCTCGACGAGCAGCTCTAGGAGCCCCCAGGTACGATCGGCGTCGAGGTTCCTCGCGTTCATCTCGCGCCAGTTGTACTCCTCGCCAGCGATGACTTTTTGCGGGTAGGAGAGATCGACGTCGCGGCCCGATCGATGGGTGCTGTGCGGCCGCAGGCGCCCGCCCTTTGCCGCCGACATGTTGCCGACGAGCAACGGCCGATCCTCGGGAAAGCGCTTCGCCCAGTGCCGGAGAACGCCGTCTAAAATCGCGATGTTGTAGCGGGTCGCGTAGGACTTCCAGGGCTCCATGCGGAGCATGCGACCGGGGCCATCGACCATCGGCACCCCGCCGACCAGCGAGCCATCACCGGCATAACCAACGGACTCCGAGACAAAGTCGTCACCGGGGCTGCTCCAGACCACGATCTTGGTGCCGGGCCCGAGCTCGCGCTCGAGGGAGACGCCGGGGTTTTGCGCCTCGATCTCGTGATGAAAGATCTTGTAAAGGTTGGCGACCATCTTCATCGAACCGCCGCGCTTGACGGTGTAGATGACCTTGTCGGGGACCTTAAAATCCTTCGCCCAAGAGGCGCCTTCGAGGCGATCTCGCGGATCCCGGGGCGTCTCATCGAGCGCATCGGCGGCACCCTTGGTGCCTCTTGCAGCCCCGCCACCAGCCGCCGCCTCTACGGCCTGGGCGGCGTCAGCGTAAGCAGGTGCCACCTCGGCATCGGCGTCGTCCCCCAGCTCAGCGTCGTCACTGCGCTCGTCGTCGTCGTCGGCATCATCGGCATCGTCGACCAATGCCGCGGGCCGCAGTTGCACCTTGGCATCGCCGCCGACACGCATCCAGGCGACCACCCCCCAAAGCCCAAGCGCTCCCGCGACGAGGCCGCGACCGACCCACGGAGAGCGCGGCGGCAACTCCAGATCATCGTCCGCAGCGCTCTGCTGCTCATCGCAAGACTCCTCGTGCAGGTCCGTCGGCTCGTCAGGCTCCATGATTTGCCTACTTTTGACTACATCTCGCTCGGGATCAAGGAATCGCCGAATCATGCCCGATCCAGGGGCGCCACCGCTACTCTGAACCGATGTCGCCCGCGGACCTCGCCGGCCTCTGCGGTGTAGCAGCGATCCTCAGCGCCTACGCGCTGCTGCAGATGGGTCGCCTCGCGCTCCGCGCTCCGCTCTACTCGGCGCTCAACCTGGTCGGCTCGTCGCTCATCCTGGTCTCGCTCAGCGTCGATTTTAATTTGCCCTCGGCGATCATCGAGGGCGCCTGGGCCATCGTCAGCCTCTACGGTCTCGCGAGATCTGCCGCTTCGACGAACGACGACGAAGCATGATCCGCACTGCTTGTTCTTCCGCCAGCAGCGATGGCAACGCCAGCTGAGACCACGCCTTAAGGAGGATGACGTCCGCCGGGTCTCTTCCACCTGCAAAGGCAATTCCGGCCAAGCCGGCCAAGCGGCGCGCACTCAAGAAGGCCCGCGGTGCTGCCTCTCACGGGTGCCCGTGAAGTCCTTCAGCGCTGTCTACAGAGCCCAGAAAATCCCGTCACGATCACCATTGGCGTGAAGGCGGATGGTTCGCTCGCCGATGTGTTGTTTTCTGCCCCCGATACGCTCTATGCGATCGAGAAGAAGTGCCTGCGTTTGGGATTGAAACGCGTGCTGCTCAAGGCAGGGCACGCCTCGACAAAACTCCGGCTTGAACTCGGTACTTCGGAGTCGTCATGAGCCGGGAAACGACGATGGCAAAGGGTGTCGCTTAGAGCCCCCATCACTGCAGGCGAGGAACAAATAAATCCGATATCTGGGCTTCTACGGCGCCTTGGACGAAAATGCTTGATATCGTCAGGTTCATGAACGCTCTCGCCA
>CAYYUP010000115.1:0-15504 GCA_964474905.1 uncultured Nannocystis sp.
GCATTAGGGCACCATCCGGCTTTTTAGGCTCCTCTGGCTTCTCTGTACCGGCGCCACCCGAGGCGCCTGCGTCAGGATCGGCGCCGTTGGCCTTGAGGTAGCTTTTTGCCGCTTCGTCGTCGGGGGCAAGGGCGATCAAGCGCTTGTAGTAACCGACGGCCTTCTTGGTGCGCCCCAGCTTCGCAGCGACCCCCGCGGCCCCGCGCAGCGCCGCCTTGTTTTTAGAGGCGACTTTGGTAGCGCGATCGTAAAACGCGAGCGACGAACCGAGGTTGTCCATCTTGGTGTAACCCTCGCCCAAGCACAGGTAGGTATCGAGGTTGATCGCGTTGGAGTCGATCGCCTCGAGCAAGAACTTTACACCCGCCGTCGGATCCCCACTGCGGACCTTCTGGCAACCGCGGGGGGTGAGCTGCGCCGGCGCGAGCGACTCGGGGTTCGCGCTCGCCGGCGGACGGACCTTACGCACCTTGCCGCCCCCACGACCGCTATCTGCGACCTCGACCGCCGCCTCTTCGCGCTCGCGCTCGGCTGCGATCGCCGCACTCAGGGCCCGCTCAAGCGTCTGTGCGAGCGGCTGGTCGGGGACCGATGCGTTGATCGCCTGGACGATTTTTTGGGCGCCCTCTTCGTCACCAGAACGCCAAAGCGCCAGGGCGTGCAACGAACGCGCGAGCGTCGATGGCTCGGAGAGCCCCTGTAGACCGCCGATGAGACCGGTTGGCACCGGCCCGTCTTTGATCTGCCAAAGCGAGGCCGCTTTAACCACCAGGCCAAGCTCTACCGCCTCGGCGGGCACCAGGTTGGCGGCCTCTCCCAAGTGCCCCTGGGCCAGCGCGAGCAGGCCCTGCGTACGACCCCAGCGGACCTTATCGGTGACGCCAGCCTCGTCGATCGTGGCGATGAGATCGACCGCCCAGCGCTGGTCTTCTTCGGCGCGCGAGCGGGCGCTGCCGTTGACCGCGGTCGGGTCGATGCTGACCGAGGCCTTGAGGGCGAGCGCCCTGGTGAGGATCAACTCGACCTGCGCCAGCTTGACATCATCGACCGGCTCGGAGCGTTTTTCGCGGGCGTCGATCATCTTTTGCAGAGTCGCCTGGGCCCGTGAGGTCTCCTCTAAGCTGAGGCTCTGCAGAGCGCTGGTAGCGACGCTGAGATCCGCAGGTTTGGCCGATGGCTGCACAGTGGCGACCTGTACGGTCGGCTCGTCGGCGACCTTGCCACCGGTACCGAGGATCTTGGCCCGGATCTCGGGGATCCCGAACATCACGGCGAGGCCCGCTGCGATCCCGAAGATCGCCAGCCACCCGAGGTTGCTCTTTTGCTCGGGCTCCTCCTCCTCTGGAGGGTGCGTCTGGACCTCCGCAGCGGACGTCGAAGCCTCGGCGGCGTCCGTCGCCTGCGAAACCTCGGAAGCCGCTGCGATCCCTGCGACCAAACCCAAACCCAAACCCGCTACAGGCGTGCTCGCGGTCGGCGTTCCCTCGGCTGCGGGAGTGACCCCTGAACTGCTCGCCGATGACTCCGCCGAACTACTCGCCGATGACTCCGCCGAACTACTCGCCGATGACTCTGAGCTGCTCGCCGATGACTCCGCCAAGCTGCTCGCCGCGCCCGCTGCGCCCGACCCTGACCCCGACGACGAGCCCAAATCCGACGATGAGCCGCTCGCTGCAGACACCTCGCCCGAGGCGCTGTCCTCGGGTGAAATCGCGGTCGCGACAACACTCTCGCCAGCGAGATCTGCGACCAGGATCGGCTGGCTGCGATGGGAGCGGCGCTTTTGCACGACCCCTTCGCCACCCGGCAGGGGCGGCTTTGGTGGGGCGCTGACAGCCTTGGTCACGGCGTCGAGCATCGACGCCGGCATGGACTGCGACTCGCCCGGAGAGTTACCGACGCCAAAGGCTGGGATGTCGCCGAGACTCTCGCCAAAGGCCGGCGGTGGCCCTAGATCGCCGAGCCCAGGCACCGGCACCGGCGGCGGAGTGGCGAGCGCCTTAAACACCCGCGGCAGACCTTCGAACCCGATGAAGACCGTCGACAACTCAGGGATGTCGCCGAGACGCAGCCAGTGGCTGCCGGTCCTGGAGATCTGGTCGTCGGGACGGAGCTGGCCGTCCTCGATCCACGAGATCACAGTCGCCAGATCGGGCAGCGTAAAGAGGTGGTTCTCTGAGTTGCAGAGCTGCCACGGCTGGTGCACGCCCGCGTCGGGATTGGGCTCTGCGTGGAACATGTGCTCACACACAGAACACCGCAGAGTGACCCCCTCGGGGCCCACCTGTTGGGGGTTGAGATCAAACTCGGTACTACATTTAGAGCAGCGGACGATCACGGCTGGCTCGTGGGAAGCAGGAACGTAGCACAAACGCTCGGAGACGACTTACGCAGGAACATCGGCACAAAAATACCCGCGGGAGCAGCGCGACTAGCCGCCGCTGGCCGAGAGGACCCCGCCCACGACAGTCATGAGCACTGCGCTGCCGATTACGAGGCTAAAGATCGCCATCGCCACCGGCATCTTCTTGCCCGCGGGCTCGAGCCCGGCCTCCGCCTTGCACTGAGGACAGGCGTGCACGGCCTCGCCCTCGGCGACGGAGAAGGTGGTGTGGCACCGAGCGCAGCGGTACTCCATGGCATGGGCGTACGACGAGCCCCTGCGCCTGTCAACTCCGGGCGCGCGCTGGCGACCCGACCGCACCTACACCGCGCCCAAGCGGGGCGACCTCGAGGTCATTTCCTCCCCCGCCCGGAGTGTGGCAATCTCGAGCGGTGCGTGTGCTCCTCGTCGAAGACGACACCCGTTTGGCCGAGCGCACGGCGGAATACCTGCGCGACCACGAAATCGAAGTCACGATCGCCTCTGACGGCGAACTCGGCCTCGCCCAGGCGCTGCGCGGCGGCCACGACCTCGTGCTGCTCGACCTGATGCTGCCCCGAAAGGGCGGCCTCGAGGTCCTCCGTGAGCTCCGCGAACGCAGCCAGGTCCCGGTGATCATGCTGACCGCCCGCGGTGAGGAAGCCGACCGAGTTCTCGGCCTCGAAGTCGGCGCCGACGACTACATGCCCAAACCCTTTTCGCCGCGCGAGCTCGTGGCCCGGATCCGCGCGGTACTACGCCGAGCCAAGGCGCCGGCCAAGACCTCAAATACGATCTCCGTCGGGCCGCTGCGGATCGACCGCGACCGTCGGCGAGCCGAGATCGCCAGCGTCACCTGCGAACTCACGCCCTATCAATTTGATCTGCTCTGGGTGCTCGCCCAGGCCAAGGAGCTGGTGCTCTCGCGCGAGCAGCTCTACAACGGCGTGCGCTCGCTTCGGGGCGATCCTCCGACCGAGTTTGACCCGACCGTCGACCGCTCGATCGATGTGCACCTCTCCAAGATTCGCCACTCGCTGACCTCGGCAAATACCACCGGAGATGGCCTTATTCGGACGATTCGCGGTGTCGGCTACGTGCTCTCGGCGGACCCATGAGCGCCGAGATGCGACCCCAAACGTCGGGGCTCTTCCTCCGGATCTACCTGACCTTTGTGCTCACTGTGATCGCCTTCGCGGCGCTCAGCGTGCTCGTGCTCTTCATCACCAGCGCCCGCTTCGACGACGCATGGGAGGAACGAGTCGACGAGGCCTGCGACGATCTGCGACCACTGCTGCTCGCCGAGCTCGATGATCGCGAGGCCTTAGAGCGCGACCTCGCGGCCTTTGGCAAACGCTTCGGTCTCCGCCTCGCCCTGCGCGCGCCCAAGGGCCGGCTGCTCGCCGGATCGCAGGAGTTGCCGCGACCGCCACGACACCGAAGACTACGCCGACTCGAACGTGGCGAGATGCTCGTCAAGCGCCGCAATCGTTTCACGCCACCGATCCTGAACTGGGGCATCCGTATGGCCGGCGAACGACGGCTGCGCGCGGTGCTCACCGCCGACGCCGGCAGCGTCGACGGATACCGATGGATGCTCTTTGGCTCGCTGCTCGGGCTGCTCGTGATTTTGGGCCTGGGCGCCCTGCCGCTCGCCCGTTCGCTTGTCCGTCGCCTCGCCGCAGTCGAGGACGGCGCCGGCAAAATCGCCGACGGTGCGCTCAGCCACCGCCTGCCCCTTCCGACAGGTGGTCCAAAGGACGAAGTTGATCGTCTCGCCGCCGCCTTCAACCAGATGGCCGGACGCCTCGAGGACCTGGTCTCGGGCCAGCAGATCCTGCTCGCCAATGTCTCCCACGAGCTCCGCACCCCGGTCGCCCGCATGCGTGTTCTGGTCGAGATCCTCGAAGCCCGCACCGAGTTTCTCGGCGAGCGAGCCAGCGACGAGACCCAACCGACGATCGATCGCCTACACCGCGGCATGGGCGAACTCACCGAGGACCTGCTCGAGATCGAAGCACTGATCAGCGATCTTCTCACCAGCGGCAAGCTCGAGCTAGCGGCCGACGGCGGCGTCGAGCAGAGCGCACTGGTGGCCAGCGAATTCCTGGAGCGCCTAGGCGAACGCTTCGAGGCCGAAACCTCCTCGGATCCCGCAGATTTCGTGCTCTACGCCGACTCGATGCTCCTCGAGCGCCTGCTCTCCAATCTGCTCTCCAACGCCCGCAGGGCCTGTCCTAAAGGCAAGATAAGCCTCCAGGCCAAGGCCGTGAGCGAGGGCGTCACGCTGATCGTCGAGGATGAAGGTCCCGGCATCCCGGCTGGCAAACGCGAGGCGATCTTTGAGCCCTTTTCCCGACTCGACGGCGCCCGTGATCGCGACCGTGGAGGCGTCGGCCTTGGCCTCTATCTCTGCCGTCAGATCGTCCGCGCCCACGGCGGTTCGATCACCACCGAAGAGCGCCCAGATGGTGCCCACGGGGCCCGCTTCGTGATCACTCTGCCGCAGCGTCCCGAGACCCCGGCGATCAAAGCCGAGGCCTAAACCGATTCAAACCCGGCCTAGTTCGGCGGCCCGAAGGGGCATCTTCTTCGCTACTCTCGCGCGACCATGGAAGCCTATCAAGCGGCCTTCGTCGATCTGCTCGTCCGTCACCAAGTCCTGCGCTTTGGCGACTTTACCCTCAAGTCGGGCAGACGCTCGCCCTACTTCGTCAACGCTGGCCAGCTCCGCACCGGCGCCGCGATCGGTGGCCTAGGTCGGGCCTACGCCGCCGCCATGCTTCGCCACGACCTGAGTTGCGACCTGGTCTTTGGGCCATCTTATAAGGGTGTGCCACTCGCGGTTGCCACCGCCACCGCGCTCGCCGATCTCGGCCACGACGTCGCCTTTACCTTTGACCGCAAAGAGGCCAAGGACCACGGCGAAGGCGGGATCTTCGTCGGCCAGGCCCCAGAGGCCGGCATGCGGGTGGTGATCGTCGACGATGTCGTCACCTCTGGCATCTCGATCCGCGAGGCCGCAGCCCTGCTCCGACGCACGGCCGACGTCACGATCAGCGGAGTGCTCGTCGCCGTCGACAGGCAAGAGCGCGGCCGCAACAATGCCCATCAAACAACCGTCCAAGAACTCACAGAGGAGCTAAACGTGCCCGTGCAGGCGATCGTCACCATCCGCGAGGTCGCCGACTACCTCGAGGGCCGCCCTGTCGACGGCACGATCGTCATCGACAACGAACGCCGCCGGGCTATCGATACTTACCTCGCGACCCACGGTGCGTTGTCCTGATCGTGCTCCTGCTCCTAGGAACACCCGCGGCCGCGATTCCACTGAAATGACGCTGCGGGACCCAGTGTACCCATGCACTTATATGAAGATGAAGAGGTCCTCCTCTGTCAAGATCGATTCTTGAGACGAAGAAATTGACCGACAAACACCATCCACGGAGCCCTGCCTCACAGAACGGCAGCCGAAGTCCAACCAATCAAAAAAAGAGGACCCACGATCGCTCGTGAGCCCCCTCGATAATGACCCCCGAGGTCATCGTGGATCGTGCACTGTTGCTCGCCCAGCGATCACCACTGGCACTGCCAGTTCGCGGTCCAGTAGCTCTCGGGACCGCTGCACTGGCCCGAGAAGGGATCGTCGTTGGGGTAACCGTAGCGCTGCACCTCGAAGTGCAGGTGTGCGCCTGTCGAGTTGCCGGAGCTGCCCGAGACTCCCAGGTAAGCGCCGCAGTTGCGCCAGCCGTAACCGGTGACCGTGCCATTCGTCATGTGGCCGTAGATCGTCTTCCAGTTACCACCGTGGTCCATGCGCACGTGGTTGCCAAAGCCGTTGCCGCACCAGTTTCCGTAGTAGCCGGTGGTCGCACAGCCGTCATTGCGCTGGTAGATCGAACCGGCCGCCGCTGTGTAGATCGTATTTCCGTAGTTGGCGGTAAAGTCAGTGCCCTTGTGTCCGTTGTAGGTCTGGGTACCGCAGTTTTTGTCGCGCAGACCCCAGCCGGCATCGTTGTCGTAGTGGAAATTGATCCCGTAGTAGTTGTTCATCGGGAGCTGGAAGCGCACGCTGCTGCGCTCTGTGGTGCCGTCGCCGGGATTCATCATCGCCTCGATCTCCGCCATTGAGGGGCTCGCGTTCTCATCGCTCTGAGCCCGCTCTGCGACCCGCGAGAGCGGCGTCGTCAGGGTGCCGGCAAGGCTCTGTCGGACCTCTCGGTCTCCACTCTGGAGGTCGATCGCGACCACGTCGAGGCTCGACGATGTGATCGCCAGGGCCGAAATGGTCCCCTCTCCAGTCCATTGCGGCTGTTGCCCAGAACCGAAGGAGAGCAGCGTCGGCGCTCCGTCAGCCGCAAAATGCAACGCGTGCACTTCCCCGACCTCGCTGTAGTGAGCGCCGTAGAGCAGCGTCGCGCCATCGGCCGACCACTCGACTTCGGTATTGCTCGACGGGCTCGGGACAAAGCTGTCGTTGACCGTCTCGGCGCCGATGTTGGTCAGCTGATCAGGTGCACCACCGCCAACCTCGATCTCCCAAAAGGAATGAATGCCGGTGCGAGCCCCGGAGAGAAAGAGCAGCGACTCGCCATCCGGGGACCAGATCGGCTCGATGTCGTCAAAGCCGGTAGTCAGTTCCCGATCGCTGCCCGCCTTCAGATCGAGAAGGTGCAAATCGATGCTCTCCGGCAGGCTTCCGGGGGACCAATCGTCGGGCAGGCGACCGTAAGCCAGGAGCTCACCATCGGCCGAGAGCGCCGGGGTGATCGCGTGGTCGACGAGGATCTCAAACTCGGAGGGCGAATCCAGGTCGATGAAGATCAGCTCCATCGATCGCGTGGAGACCAGAACCCTGCCAGCAGCCTCGCTCCACTCCGCCCGCACGACCTCCTGACCAAAGGAAAGCTGGCGAAGATCGCCGCCCTCGAGGTCGACGCTGTAGAGATCATGACCGCCAAGTTCGTCCGAGCCCGGAAGCAAGGGCCGCGGCGAGGCGCCAATAAGGAGACGCTCGCCGACGATGCCGTGAACGTCGACAACCTCGACACCAAGGTCGATTTCGCTCGTTTTGCCATCCTCAGCGTAGAGCACGATCACCCCGTCGACGACCATTGCGCGTGAAATAACGCTGTTATCGTCCTCTGACGACGCCACCTGGTCGATCGCCAGATCCTCTGCGTTGAGATCGTCACCTGCTTGGCAGCCGAGGGCAAGGGAGAGGGCGAGGGCACTGAGCGGGAGGGTGTTGGTACGGATACGCATGGGTTGCTCCTTCTTCACCTCTGTAGTTGCCGCACCCTCCCGGGTGGTTCGCATTTATTTTTCATTCGTTTGCTCTGATAGATTTCGCCTGCGCGGATGGCCGAGAGCGACCCCTCTATAGAAGACTCGACGCCCGAACTCCGGCGGGCTCTCTTTGGTGTCGGCCAGGTCGACTCCGAACAGATCGCAGCCGCGCTCGCCCGCACCGAGCTCCTGCTCCTAGGCGAGAGTTCCTCGCCCGCACCGAGCTACGACCGTTTCGTTCTCCTCCGTGAACTCGGCGTCGGCGGCTGCGGTCGGGTCTATCTCGCCTACGATCCCGAACTCGACCGCAAGGTGGCGCTCAAGCAGCTCCTCCGTCGCCAGGGATCCGACGCCGAGACCTCGACCGGCCAGGCGCAGCACGAGGCCCAACTTCTCCGCGAAGCCCAAACCTTAGCCAAGCTGCGACATCCCCACATCGTCAGCGTCTACGACATCCGCGAGGTCGTCTCGGCACAGGGACGCCGCTCGCTCTGCATCATCATGGAATTCGTCGAGGGCGTGACCCTCCGGCAGTGGTTGGCCACACAGGAGCGGCCCTTGGCGGAGATCCTGCGGGTCTTTGTCGAGGCAGGGCGCGGGCTCGAGGCGGCCCATGGCGCCGGCATCGTGCACCGCGATTTTAAACCAGACAACGTGATCATCGACGGCGACGGTCGAGCGCGGGTCCTCGATTTTGGCCTCTCCGAGGGCATCGACCAGGCTCCAACAAGCCCGCAAACGGGCACTGAGGGCAGCTTTACGGGCACTCCCGCGTACATGGCCCCAGAGCAATTTTCGGGCCGCCCGAGCGACTCGCGCAGCGATGTTTTCTCCTACGCGGTGACGCTCTGGGAGGCGCTGGTGGGCTGTCGTCCCTTCCCCGGATCGAGTATCAGCGCGGTGCAAAAACGGATCTGCGCCGGCGAGATCGCCGAGCCGCCGGCCCACCATCGGCTGCCGCGACGCATCGACAGACTCCTCCGACAGGCCCTGGCAACCGCGCCCGACGAGCGCATACCGTCGATGGCGGCGCTGCTCAGCGAACTCGAGCGCGACCCCTGGCGACCGCTCCGTCGGGCAGCCCTGCTCGTGGGTCTGCTGCTCCTGATCGCCGCGCTCTCGCTGCTCGCCTTCCAGCTGACACGCCCCGGCATCATCGAGGTCGACGTCGCCGGACCGCACGGGGGCCTCCGACCGAGCGCGGTCTGGGTCGGCGATGAGACCCTCGAGGTCGGACGTCAAAGCGCCCGCGGAGAGGTCTCTCCGGGGGTCTATCGCCTCCGGGTCGAGGCCCCCGGAATGCTGCCCCACGAGGAGGTGATCACTGTCGAGAGAGGCGGTCTCCTGCGCCGCTCCGTCGCCCTCCGAGCGACCACTGGCGAACTCAATGTCGAACTTTCGCCGGTCGGCGCGAGCGCGATCGTCGACGGTATCGAGTACGGCTCGCGGATCCACCACCAGGCACTCGAAAGCGGCAATCACGAACTCCGCGCGAGCCTCATCGGTCACTACGAGCAACGTCGTGTACTCGAGATCGGCGACACACCTGTCCATGAGTTCATCTCACTAGCAACGGCCGAGGTCTGGTCGCGGCGGCACACCGGGCTCCGTTTTACGCCGATCTGGATCGGCGATCTCACCGGCGACGGACTGCCCGAACTGTCCCATCGCACCTACAACTTGATCACGGTGAGCGATCCCTGGACCGATCGAGATCTCTGGACCATCACCCTGCCGCCCATCGCCGGACAACATCAACTCTGGGTCGACAGCGACGGGGACGGTCTCCTCGAACTCGTCACCGTGGAGAGCAGCGATGGCCTCCTCACCGCGTCGCTCTGGCAGCATCCCCAGCACGGCCAAGGCGAAGCGAGGCGGCGCTGGTCGAGACATGTGGCAACCGCCACCAATAGCGAGCAACGGCGGTACAGCGAACCTCTAGCCTTCGCCAGTGCCGGCTCCGGCTTGATCGACGATACGCTCCTGCTCGCTAATTTCCCGACCGGCAATACGGTCGCCCTCGATCTCTCGAGCGGCGCCTTGCGCTGGCAAACCCCCGGTGAACGCATCGGTTCCCAGGCGATCGGCGCCCGGGCTCTCGGCGGAAAAATCATCGTCCAGAGCGAAGGACAGATGGTGCGAGCCCTCGACGGGCACAGCGGTGCACTCCTCTGGTCGGTGCAACCGAGGGGCCAACACCGGGTCCATGACAGCGTCGAACTCAACGGCGATCACAACGAAGACGCATTGATCCACGCCGACGAAACGCTCGCCGCCTACGACGGCGCCGACGGTCACCTGCTCTGGAGGACAGCTGCAGAGAACTGGTCGATCCTCGAAAGCGATGGCGAGATCGCAACGATCGCGATCCTCCGCGGACAGGCCCGGGGCAACCCCGAAGTCAGCCTGTTGCGCAGCGATGGCGTCATCGTCTGGACAAAACCCACCCCCCCGGGCTCGGACATCGCCTGGTGGCCGGCCCAGGGCGAAGAAACGGCGATGGTCGAGATTCTCCACGCCTCGGGCGTCGACTTTCGCCGCCCGAGCGACGGCCACCTCGTCGCTCAAGTTGCGACCACAGCGGCACCGATCACCGACCCCGTGCACGTCGATTGGGACAGCGACGGCCGCCTCGACATGATCGTCGGCTGCGCGGATCGGACCCTTCAGGGCCTGCGACCCGAGCAGGGCTGGACCGGTGCGATCGCCTTTGACAGCGTCATCGAATCGCTCGAGGCCTCCGGTGATGTCGACCACGACGGCTACCCAGAGCTCCTGGTTCGGGCCTACGGACCCAAGGTGATCACCGGCCGCAAGAGCCTCTGGAGCCGACTCGCCGCCGACGCGATCCGAGCGACTCCTCGGGTCGCAGACGTCGATGGCGACGGCCAGCTAGAGATCGTCGCTCTGGGCGCTTTCACCGATCGCAACAGCCTGCACATCTTCGATGCGGCCACCGGTGTGCTCGAGTCGAACAGCCGCGCGGATACCTCCCAGGCGCTGCGCGGCGCGACACTGGTCCCCCGTAAAGACGGCGGCGCCGACCTCCTTGTCACCTCCGGAAGAACCGCCTTCCGGTTTTCAGGGCGCAATGCGGCGGTGCTCGCAGAGGCCAAGATCCCGGTCTGCTACTCGCGCCCGACCGTCGCCGATCTGGACGGTGACGGCGAACTCGAAGTGATCATCACGCCCTGGTCCACGGACGCGCCTATCGAGATTCGCAGGCTCGAAGACCTGACGCTGCTGCGCACCATTGACCTCGACGGCGAGGCCGACGGCACCTGGAACGCGGCCCTCGTGCTCGAATCCCCAGAGGGACCCATGATCGTGCTCGGTCTGCACCTGGGCGATCTTGTGGCCATCGATGCGGGCGACGGGCACGAACTCTGGCGGAGGCACCTGGGACTCCGCCAAATTTACTCGCCGACGGTCGCCGACATCGACGGCGACGGTCAGGTCGAACTCCTGGCGAGCGCAGCAGGCAAGCGCCGAGGCAGCGCTGATTTGGTCGCGCTGGCGACTCGCGACGGCCACGAATTGCGCCGTTGGCCGGAGCTCGGCAGCATCTTAGGTGGCACCAAACTCATCGCCGACAGCAACGGCGGCCGCCTGCTGCTAGCCGCGACCGACAGCCAAGGGCTCGTCGCCGTCGACCCAAACGCCCATCCAAAAACCGAGCCGCGCTGGCGCTACCCCAAACAAAGCGCCCCCAAACAGATGCGAGCCTCTGCGCCGCTGGTACTCGCACGACTCGGCGCAGACAAAACGCTCACCGCGCTCGCGACCTATCGCGACGGCAGCCTGCACGCCATCGACGCGGATACCGGCACACTGCTCTGGCGCTTCGCCACCGGAGATCCCAACATCGAAGCCACTCCTGTCGCCGCCGATGTCGACGGCGACGGTACGCCCGAGGTGCTGATCGCTGGACATGATCGGCGCCTCGTCGTCCTGCGAACACCCCGTGCACGATCATTCGCGCCCGACTCGCGCTGAGCGACACGCCCGGGGCACTGCTTTCGTTTACACTGCATCGATGCGACCCGAAGCGAGTGACAAGAGCAGCGATGAGAGCAGCGATGAGACGCTCCTCAACGCCTGGCGCGAAGGGCAGCGAAGCGCCGGCAACCAGCTCCTGAGACGCCATTTCGCCGCGGTCTTTCGCTTTTTTAACTCGAAAGTCGACTGCCCCGAAGATCTCACCCAACGCACCTTCCAGGCCTGCGTCGAATCACGCGACCGCATCCAAGGCAGGGTCCGCGCCTATCTCCTCGGTATCGCCCGCAACCAACTGCTGATGTTCATCCGCTCCAAGGGCCGACACCAGCGGCGCTTCCTCCCGCAGGAGCACTCGGTGGCCGCTGCCCTCGAGTCACCGAGCCAATTGGTAGGTCGACGGGAGGACGAACGACGCCTCGCCGAGGCGCTGCGTGAGCTGCCCCTAGACCTCCAAATAGCGGTCGAACTCCTCTACTGGGAGGACTTCTCGATCGCCGAGGTCGCAGAGATCACCGGCACACCGGCGGGCACCGTAAAAAGCCGACTGCATCGCGCACGCGCAGCACTGCGTCGCAAGCTCGCCGAGGGCCGCGGCGATCTGCAGCTGGTCGAGCGCACGCTCCGCTCCCTCGAACAACACCCGCTCTAATCTCTCCATTGCTCGCCTGCAAGCAGCCGCTCACTCAGCTGCTAGGGGATGCGTTTTGCACTCAGGAGGGAGTCCGCGCGGCAGTCGATCGCCTCTCGCCCTTGCTTCAGGAAGACTTCAGCAAGAGGCGTACTGGCACAGACCATTGACTGAGTTCGGCCAGCGTCATCGCGTCGATCGCAGACTTGAGAAAGGCGCGAAGATCGAGATCATCCAGCGAGTGAATTAGGCCCCCTGATGCTCCTCGTTCGGAAGATATTTTCGAGGGTTGCGAGCGCTTAAAGATGTCGTTTGGTGAAACCCCATGTACGCCAGCCCACTTCTGAAGCGCCCCTCTCACCATCCCCCGAAGATAAGCGAGCCACCGACGATCCAGCCCGTGCTCTTTGAGCATCCCCAGGAGTTGCGAGTAGGGTGACTTCGTCGCACGCCAGTCTTCCGTCACCGCAGCCACTGCGCGGGGATCAAACTCGCCCTCAACATGCTCCAAGAAGTCCAGCAAGAGCGCAGCCTGACGTGTACGGTCAAAATGAGGAAGTTTGATGAAGCGCTCAGGCTCGTCCTCAACAGAAGTCGGATCAGTCTCGATGTGACCCGTCGCCAGGAGATCGAGCCACGCCCCTGCCCCGTCGACATCCACACATCCATCCCAGACGGTCCTGACGATTCTGACAGACTTAACCACCACGTCATCAGCAGGAACGTGAGCCGGTGAGGAGTCACGAGCATCACCAGAGTTAAAGACAAACCATCGATCCTCGGCTCGCTCCCCAAAGCGCAGCCTCCCCAAGGCCGTACATGACTCGAGAAGCTCCGTGAACGTCGCGCACCCAAAGTCCCCTGGGGTAAACCTGGGCATTTTCTGACGCACGTGCCAACCAAGCTGCGCGAGATGCACCTCCCCCTGGCCCAACTCCTTCGCGATCGAGCCGAGCTCCGCTTGAAATTTGAGGAGGGACACCATAGCTCGAAAAAACAAAGGCAGAGGAACACCTCTGCCTTCGATGGGTGGCAGTCTTTTCTGCCTTGATACTCAAAGGTTGTAGAACAACCCAGTACCTCCGCTAGAGTTCACCTCTGCGGTCACGAGAAGTCTCTACCATGACCGATGCCTTGTCAAACCACAACGCCATGGAACTCTCGTTTCCGCGCAAAATCCGCATCGTCGACCTCATCGCCGGCCCTTCTGAGGATTGGTACTGGCAAGCAGGAGAGAGCACCCACCGTTTCCATCTGCGTTGCGGGGAGCCGCCCATCTCCTTCGTCGAGCCGATGGCCGTCTCGATGCTCGGAGCCTGGGCCTCCCACCAGCGAAACCAAGGCCATGAGGTCATCGTCGACGATACGCTCAAGAGCCCCGCATCCTTCAATTCCGGTCTGCTCTCAGCCATCGCCGGTCGTGATGGAGGGCCACCTTCTCCTAACCACCGCTTCGCTCGACTCACTTCCGAGCGACAGGCTATGGAACTCTTGGACCCGCTCGTCGAAAAGATGAACCTGCCAAAAGCCGCCGAGCGGGTCGCAGTCCACTGCCTCTCGGATCTCGCCGACAACGTGTTCCACCATGCCTCTGCCGGTAGGCAGGGTGCCTTCTGCTCGATCGCCTACGACCCAAGCACTAGCCGCGTTCGACTCGCAGTTGCGGACTGTGGCCAGGGCATATCGGCGTCGATAGGGCCGAGCTACGACGGAGAGCTCGATGATGAGGCATCAGTACTCCTCGCCCTCGAGCCTGAATTCTCGGGCAAATCGGCTCGGCCAGAAGTCAACCGCGGTGTCGGCTTGTACGTCGTCCGTCGCCTCGCCCTCGCTGCGAGTGGTGCATTCTGTGCGCTCACCGAAGAACTCTCGGTGCAAGCCTCAGCTCGAAGCCCGTCCGACTTCATCCCGCGGATATCCCGTAGTAAGCAACGATGGAAAGGCACTGCCATCGCTGTGACCTTCACGGCCGATGGCGCGGACTTTGATGGCCCCATCGCTGCTATCCGAGACGAGATCGAGGGCCGAGGACCTAAGTACAGCGACATCCATTTCTTCAAGAAATCAGAGCCCACAATCGGCTGGACTCATGTAAAAATCGGCTGTGATAATGGAAAATTTGCTCTGAGTCGCGAACGAGCGCTGGCCATCGCCAAGGTGAACGCACCGCTCCTAGCAGCGGGTGCGAAGATCGAGTTCGACTTCACAGGGATCGTTCAGGCAACACAGGCTTTTTGTCATGCCCTGCTAGTCACACTCCTCCAAGCCGGTGGCGATGACGCGCTCTCGCGCCTGCGTTTCGCTGGCTGCTCCCGACACACCCGCACACCGATTCGCTTCGCCGTTAACTTCGTGACCGACGGACAACCCTGACGTGATGCGCTCCCTCGAACAACACCCGCTCTAATCTCTCCATTGCTCGCCTGCAAGCAGCCGCTCACTCAGCTGCTAGGGGATGCGTTTTGCACTCAGGAGGGAGTCCGCGCGGCAGTCGATCGCCTCTCCCATGATCGTGCCAACAAAGCGATTGGTGAGCTGACCGGTGAACCCATCCTCGTCAAAGGCGCCCTCGAAGAGGCTGAGGATCTCACCGCCCACGTTGATCACGCTCGCGTCGAGGATCGAAGCCGTCGCGAAGGATCCGTCGCGATCGACCCCGCCGAGGAGCGCGATCGTACCGCTGATCTCAATGACCATGAGACCCTCGTGCTGACTCGCCTGCGCCGGCAGGAGCGGCGCGTCCACGCCGAGCACTCCGCATAGATCAAGACCGTCAACGACATCGAGTTCAGGGCAATCGCAACCCTGTCGTTGACCGCTCAGGACAAAGTCGCCGGCGAATTCCTGGCCCTGTGCATCGCCCTGCGCCCGCGCGATTCGCTGCAAAGACTCGGCCGAGAGCAGATCTTCGTCTTCGGCCGTACAGGCGACAACGAGCCAGATCGTAGCGAGACCCCAGCGAAGCAGGCTCTTCATCGGCCCGAGTCTACCCCTTTTTCGCCTGCTCCCGCACAACCCGAGCGCGGCGCCGCACAGGTCGAGCGTGCTCGCCCCCTCGAGGAGACAAGCCCGCCGGCCTTGCCTGTATGAAGTCCCTCAAAGATCGGTGAAAATCCAGCCATGGCCTCGCGACGCACACTCTCTCTCCCCTTGATTTACACACTACCAGCGACATTGCTGATCTTTGGCTGCTCGAGCGATGACGCGGCGGTCACCTCCGCCACCG
>CAYYUP010000116.1:0-15343 GCA_964474905.1 uncultured Nannocystis sp.
CTTCCGCCCGCCGTGCTCGATCCGCTCGACGTCGAAGTGCCGGTGCCCGCAGTCGAAGAAGACGACGACGACACCGGCGCGCCCGAGCTTGAGGTTGTGAACGCGGGCACATCGGCACGGCACGCGAGCGCGAGGCCGCCGCTGAGAATGAGGAGCGCAAGAAGTCGAGTCCGCCGCAGCACCTGTCGACGCTAGACGAGCCCGGCCCCCGCTTCAAGAGCGAAATGGCTCAGGCAGGGTGATCGACCGGCGAAGAGATCGCTACTCCGCTACTTTTTTTTGATCACGTCGAGCGGCACTTCTCCGCAGGCCTCGATCCAGGTAGGCCCTTCTTCGGCGAACTCGCCGAGGGCCGTCTCCGTTGCGCAGGTTACAGGTCTGGATCGCTGTCGCAGAGTCCGTTTTCAGAACAGCTCAAAGCGACACATTGCGAGTCGTCGCTGCAGGCAGGAAAGCAGCCTTGCCCTTGCTCGCAAATCATCCCCTCGGGACATCCGAGGGGGCCGTCGGCACAGGAAATCAGGCAGCGGCTGGATTCGCAAATGAAGTCTTCCGGGCACGGGTCCCCCGGACCGCATGGCTGGGTGCATTGGCGGATCGACACCGCAGGGAGAGGCGAAGATATGCAGAGATCCGACTTGCACTCGCCCATCTCTTTGCCGCCGCAAGCGGGCGCGAGAAATTACCCGGAAACACAGCCCTTGCCGTAGCAGGCGCTGACCTGCCGCACTGACCACTACAACACATTATGCACCATTCGAAGGAACCCCTGAATCCCCGAAGAACTATGCACAATCACAAGACTCCCCCCTCAATGTACACACTCAATCTATTCGCATCCAGTAAAATGACGAGCTGAGTCCATCACCAACAGTGCCTTGCGAGCGAGCGAAGCTCAGATCTCTAGCCGCTACAGAGACTCTGCCGCCCCCCCCTAGCGGGCAACGGCAACGGCAACGGCAACGGCAACGATCCCGGCAGCCTGCAAAGGCTCACATCAGCCTGCACGGGCCAGAAGCACCGATATCGAGGTCCCAGCGGCTTCACCGATGCGCGTTCTGGTAGCATCAGCCGGCCATGCCCCAGCGGACGCCGAGCATCATTCAACACCTCAACGCCCTTCAGGAGGAGCGCGGCTTTCTGTCCGCCGAGGCGCTGCAAGAACTCGGTGAGCGCCTCTGCGTGCCGCTCCACCGGATCGAGGGTGTCGCCTCGTTCTATCCCCACTTCCGACGCACCCCGCCAGCAGCCCGCAACGTGCAAGTCTGCCGCGATCTGAGCTGCAAGATGGCGGGTGCCAAAGCCTGCCTGCAAGCGATCCGAGCGACCGCCAGCGCACACACAAACGCAACCGGCGAATCGGTCGAGGTCGAGGAGGTCTCGTGCCTGGGCCGCTGTGACCGTGCACCGGCGGCGCTCTGCGACCACAAACTGCCCGTACACGGCGCAGAGGGAGCCCTGCGGGCCCTTCGCGGCGAGGCCCTGCCACCCTCTGCGCCGCCGCCCCGCTATCGCATCGACTTTTGCGAACCAAACGACCGCTACCAAACAGCCCGCCGGATCGCCGCCGGTGGCGACACGGCCGCGCTCGATACCCTCGCCGCGCTCAAGGAATCTGGCCTTCGGGGCATGGGCGGTGCCGGCTTCCCAACTGCCCTCAAGTGGGGCTTTGTCCGCAATGCCGGGCAACAGGGCGGCGGCGAAAAATACGTGATCTGCAACGCCGACGAGAGCGAGCCCGGCACCTTTAAAGATCGCGAAATTTTGCGGGCTCTGCCCCACCTGGTCTGGGAGGGGGTGATCATCGCAGCCCTGGTCGTCCGCGCCCAGCGGGGCATCATTTACATCCGCCACGAGTACAGCCCCGAGCGCCGCGAACTCGAGCGAGAGCAGGCCACAGCAGCCGTAGTTGCAGCCGAGCTGGGCATCGAGCTCGAGATCTTTGTCTCGCCCGGCGGTTACATCCTGGGCGAAGAGACAGCACTGCTCGAGGCCCTCGAAGATCGCCGCGGCGAGCCCCGAAACAAGCCACCCTTCCCGGGCATCGAGGGTCTCTTCGGCAAGCCGACGCTCATCAATAATGTGGAGACCCTGGCGATGGTCACAGCGATCAGCGCTCGCGGTGCGTCCTGGTGGAAAAGCGCCGGTGTGCGCGGCTGCGCCGGCCTTAAGTTCATCGGCATCAGCGGCGATGTCGCTCGTCCGGGCTGCTTTGAGATACCAACGGGCACGACGATCCGCGAACTCATCGACCTCGCCGGCGGCATGCGAGAGGACGCCGAGCTGGCCGCGATCCTGCCCGGCGGCGCTTCTTCTGCCTTCCTCCCAAAGAGCGCGATCGACACCCCGCTCGACTTCGAAAAGCTAAAGGCAGCCGGCTCGACTCTGGGCTCAGGAGCCGTCGTTGTGATCGCCACATCGATCGCCGGCGAGGCGCGTGATCTCTTCGCGCTCGGCCTCAACCTGACCCGCTTCTTTCGTAACGAGTCCTGCGGCAAGTGTGTGCCCTGCCGGGTCGGCTCCGAGAAGGCTGTACTCCTGCTCGAGTCGATCGCGGCCGGCGAGGCGCATGATCCCGCCGCATCTGTCGCGCTTCTCGAAGACCTACATTCCACCCTGGCCGCCACTAGCATCTGCGGCCTCGGACAGGTCGCACTGCTGCCAATGCTCTCGCTGCTGCGCAGGTTTCCGGCGCTCCCTGGAGCTGCCCCGAGCGCCCCGCACCCGCACAAGCACAACGCCCAAGATCCTCAAAATAGCGCCACATAGGGCCTTTCGATGGAACACGAAAAGACCAAGCGAGCCCGGCGAAGCCCGGTCGAGGATGTTCGAATGCGGGGCTTTCGCGAACGCCGCGAGGTCGCCGAGGTGCTGGCGATGCTCCGCAAAGCTGTTCAATTCCAGCTTGCCGAGCCAGGCGAAGAGCCCGAGCGCATCGATGTCGCCGCGGCGAGTGATCGTGTGCTTGCCTCCGATCTGCGCGCACCTATCGACGTGCCCGGATTTCGCAGGTCCGCGGTCGATGGCTATGCGGTACGCGCAGAGGATACCTTCGCAGCGACCCTAAGCGCGCCTGTCGAACTCCGCCTGCGCGGCCAGAGCATGCCCGGACGCCCCTGCGAGATCCGAGTCGGCGCCGGCGAGGCTGTGCGCATCACCACCGGCGCGCCTGTTCCCGCCGGCGCCGATGCGGTGCTACAGGCCGAACTATGCCGAGAGAGCACATATCAGGGCCAAGCCTCGGTGCTCGCACTCGGGGCCGTCGCCCCCCTCCGTCATATCGGCCAGGTCGGCGAAGATGTCTCTAAAGACAGTATTGTTTTGCGCGCTGGCCAGCGACTGAGACCGCAGGATGCGGGCATCATCGCCTCCCTCGGAATCGCCCAAGTGCCGATCATCCGCCGGCCGCGAGTGCTGGTGCTGGTCACCGGCGACGAGCTGGTCGCCGCCGGTGAGAGCCCGGGACCCTATCAAATCGTCGACAGCAATTCGATCACCCTGGCGGGGCTCTGCGCCCGCGACCGCGCCGAAGTCTTGCCGGTACTGCGCAGCCGCGACGGCGCCGACAACCTCCGAGCAGCCCTCTCAACTGCCCAGGCAAGCGACGCCGATGTCATCCTCACCTGCGGAGCCACCAGCGTCGGCTGCGAAGACTGGCTGCCGCTCCTCGTCGCCGAACGCGGTGAGCTGCTGGTCCACGGCATCGCCATGCGCCCCTCGAGCCCCACCGGCATCGGCCGCCTCGATGACGGCCGCTGGGTTTTTCTCCTGCCCGGCAACCCCGTCTCCTGCCTCTGCGCCTACGAGTTTTTCGTCGGCCCGCTGCTCCGCGCCCTCGGCCGACGCCCGAACCCCTGGCGCTGGCCCCATCGCCGACTGCGACTGCCGCTGGCCCGCAAGATCGTCTCGAAGATCGGCCGCTTTGATTTTGTCCGGGTCGTCCGGGTCGTCCAGGTCACCGACCCCGCTAATCCGAGCGATTCGGGCCAAGCGACCGACCTGACTCTACCGACAGAACACCTCGACCCAAAATCCGCGCTCATCCCCGTCGCGACCTCCGGCGCGAGTCTCCTGAGTTCCACGGTGATCGCCGACGGCGTAGTCCTGGTACCGCCCGAAAGCGAAGGCCACAACGTCGGTGAAATCGTCGAAATGCTCGCCTTCGAAGAGAGCACCCCGTGAGTCAACGACCTCAGCAACTCTTTCTTCAGGTCGTCAGCCCCGAGGTCGCCCGCGAGCGCTGGTGGAGAGCGACCAAGCCCTGCCCCTGCACCGCCGAGGAGATCGCGCTCACCGAGCTGCGCACGCGGGTGCTCGCCCAACCGATCAGCGCCCCCGTCGATGTGCCTGGCTTTGATCGCAGCAATGTCGACGGCTACGCAGTCGTCGCCAGCAACACCTACGGCGCCAGTGAAACCTCGCCCCGCAGGCTCAGACTCGGCGATGAGATCATCACCACCGGCGTCGCACCGCAGAGCGAGGTCACTCCCGGTCTCGCCTTGACCATCGCGACCGGCGGCGTGATCCCGCGGGGCGCCGACGCGGTCGTGATGGTCGAGGACACGGACCTCGATCCGCCGGGCTCCGCGACCCACTTGCTCGTGCGACGGCCGGCGATCCCAGGGGCGATGATCGCCTTCGCCGGCTCCGACATCACCCGCGGCGAGGTCGTGCTGCGCCCGGGCCTGCGCCTCGGCAGCCGCGAAACCGGAGTGATCGCCGCCCTCGGTCTCGACCGCGCCATGGTGCACCGAAAACCGCGGGTTGCCCTGCTTTCGACCGGCGATGAGATCGTCGCCCCAGGTGCACCCAGACCCCTCGGCAAGGTGCACGACTGCAACCAAACAATGCTCGCCGACAGCTGTGCAGAGATCGGCGCCGAGGTCCTGCGCCTCGGGATCCTCGGCGACGATCTCGAGGCCCTGGTCACCGCCCTTCGACGGGCGATCGACGAACACCGGGCCGATCTGATCATTCTCTCGGGCGGTACAAGCAAGGGCGCAGGCGATCTCTGCGTACGCGCCCTCGCCTCGCTACCCGGCCCGTCATCACTGGGTTCTCCGTCGTCGAAGGACCCGCCGATCGTCGTCCACGGGGTCGCCATCAAACCCGGCAAACCGCTCTGCCTCGCGGCCTCCAAGACCCTCCGAGAGGGACGCGAAATCGTGATCCCGTTGGCGATTCTGCCCGGTTTTCCGACCTCGGCGCTCTTCACCTTTCACGAGTTTGTCGCTCCCCTACTGCGGGCGCTCTGCGGCCTGCGCGAGCGCCCCAAAAAGCGGCTCCAAGCCCGCCTGCCGCTGCCCCTTCGATCGGAGCGCGGCCGCCGGGAATACGCGCTCGTGCAGCTGATCGCCGATGTCGACAGCGACTCGCCAGATACCGCACCGCCGATCGCCCTGCCGCTCGGCAAGGGCTCGGGCTCGGTCACCGCCTTCGCCCGCGCAGATGGCTTCATCGCGATCCCCGAACAGCTGGAGCGCCTCGACGCCGGCAGTTCTGTGTACATCGAACAGATCGATGCCGAGCATGAACTTTGGGACCTGTTGATCGTCGGCTCTCATTGCACCGGTCTGGAGCGCATCGCCGAGCGCCTGCACCGCATGGGTGTGCGTGTCCACCTGATCGCCAAGGGCAGCATGGGCGGTCTCCAGGCGGTCGCCGCCGGTCTCTGCGACATTGCACCGATTCACCTCTGTGACCCTAGTAGTGGCATCTACAACCGATCTTTTGTGCCCGAGGGTACGAGCCTCTCGCGCGGCTACGGACGGATGCAGGGCTTGCTCAGCAGGCCCGGGGATCCGCGCTTCGCGGGCCTGGATACGCTCACTCGCAAAAGCTCGCAAGGCAGCACAGAGCGCCCAACATTCGAACTGCCCCCGGCGGTCTTTGAGCCCGCGACGATCATGGTCAACCGCAACCGCGGCAGCGGCACCCGGGTCCTGATCGACCTCCTCCTCAACGGCGCCAATGCAAACAAAAAAAAAGAGGCCGACCGCGAAAGCTGCCGACGCCCCCGCGGCTACCACCACGAGGCCCGCTCGCACCAAGGCGTTGCCGCCTGCGTCACCCAGGGTCGCGCGGACTGGGGGATCGCGATCCAGAGCGTGGGCCACGGCCTCGACTTCGCGCCGATCAAGGCCGAGCGCTACGACTTTGTGATCGCCGATAAACGGCGGCAACGGCCGGCAATTCGCCGCTTCCTGAGCTGCCTAAACGATCCCGAGCTGCGGGCCGAACTCGCCACAGATGGTTTTCTCCTCGACTGAGATACTGACTGATCAGACATGTGCAAACAGACATCAAACTCTACGCCCCCCCTCGCCGCACTGCTTCTTGCCGGCGGTGAGTCGTCGCGCATGGGCGCAGCGAAAGCATGGCTCGAGTGGCGAGGGCAACCGCTGCTGAGCCACTTGGCGGCGATCTTCACGGAGTTCGGTGCCCGGGTTGTGGTCATCGGCGCCGCCGATCAGAAGCTGCCACCGCTGCCGGCCGGGGTCCTGCGCGTCGACGATCCGCCAGGCGAGCGAGGTGGACCCCTGGTCGGGCTGCACGTCGGCCTAGAGGCCCTTGGCAAGACCCCTCGTACCGACGAGATCGCCTTCTTGAGCGCCTGCGACAACGTCTTTCTCAGCCCTGCGCACCTCGAATTCCTCCGCGCGACGCTCGTCCAAAACCCGCACATGGAGGCGGCCTTGCCGATCGACGCCCCCGATTCGGCGACCGGTCGGCGCTTCGCTCATCCCCTCGCGAGCGCGGTCAAGAGCGCCCCGGCGCTCGCTGCCGCCCGCTCCCTGATCGCCGCCGGCACCCGTCGCCCAGCCGCGCTCTTCCACACGCTCGCGACCCTCCGTATCAATGCCGAGAGCCTACCCGACAGTCGCGTGCTCCTGACCTGCAATACCCCCGACGAGTACGCGGCGGCGCGCGCCGACGACCTGCGCATTGCTGCATCAGCAAGCTAGAGACCGCTCGGGGGCCGAAGTAGGGCCCACTTGAGTGATTTGGCGGGCCCCTGCGGCAGCCGTGCGCGCGACCGACCAAGAGTCGCGGGAGCTATTCGCAAAATGCCCCGCGCGAGCACAACAACTCGTTCGCATCCGCCAATAAAAAATCATCTGCATACCTTGATTCACCATGCCTCAATGAAGTCATCGGAGAACAATCGCAGACAGCGCTCATAGAGCCCGCCCACAACGCCCCCCCCTGCAATCGACAGTGCGGATAATTACCTACAATCGGAACAATCTCATTTTGCTCGAAATCAAGACCGGCCCAGCCGACGATTTGCGAGAACGATCATCCGAGACCGAGCCCACGACCGCTGACGAGGGCCCTAGAGGAGATCCTGGCGCAGGGACTATACTAGGCCCCTAATCCGCGCCCACCTGTGATTTTCTCTGGTCCAGCCCCACCTCGGCGAAGCCCCTCGCAAATCACCGAGGCTCTCGCCAACGCGCTCCGACAGCTCGCACGAGCAACCACGTTGGCGCTGCTCGTCGCGATCGTATTCGGCGCCCAGCTCATACCAGCACCAGCGATCGCCGCACAGCCGGTCTACAGAGCAGGCGATGCCCCGATCGACATTCGCGGCCTCTGGAGATTCCGCGCCGGGGACGATCCGGTTTGGGCCGATCCCGAATATCGTGACGACGGCTGGCAACAAGTCCTGGTGCCCTCAGAGTTCGGCCGCGACTACGGCCGCAGCCTGATCGCCTGGTATCGATTTTCGATATATATCGACGCCGGTGCCGACGCCGGAGAGGGCTCATTGGGTCTCGCGCTGACACTCGGCAAGATCGACAGTGCCTACGACCTCTACCTCGGCGGCGTCAGGGTCGGGGGCGTCGGTGCACCACCGCCTGCATTCCCCCCCAAAATTGACTACGACCGGCATCGTATTTACGCGATCCCGACGCAGGCGATCTCCCGAGATGGGGAGTTGGTGGTCGCATTGAGGGTGTGGAACTCTCCCGTAACCCGTTCGACCGTCGGCGGACCCCATGGAGGCCCCTTTTACATCGGCACCATAGAAGATTCGATCTGGCGAGAACTGCGCTCCGAACTCCATATACTCTTTCTCGCCGGACTCTTCTTGCTCGCTGGAGCTACCTATCTCGTTCTTTTTCGCCGCCGACTCCAGCTCCGAAGCTATCTGTGGTTCGCGATCCTTTGTGGGCTCTTCGCGCTCTACGGCATTCTCGTCTCGCAATGGAGATACTATCTAAGCGATGACTTTCTGCTTCTAAAGAGCATTGAGCATATAACTGCATTTTTGATCCTTCCTGCTTTCGTCGAGGTCACCTGGACCGCGAGCGACCTCTCGATCGGCCGGCTCACACGTCTCGCCCAAGCGATTTGCCTGGCCTTTGCGCTGGTCTCGGCTGTCACACCTGGCATTCAGACCAGTCTCACACTACTCCCGGTATTTCTTGGCATCATCCTTATTTCCTCTGTAGGGGGCACGTTTGTGATCCTGCGAAGAGCATTCGCCCGAAGAAGCGGCAGCCTGATGATGGCGGTTGGAGCTAGCGCTGCGGCCCTACTCATTGTCCGTGATGTGCTTATTACCCGCGGTTTACTCGCAGGCCCCCAACTGCCTCTGATCGGCTTCGCTGTCTATCTCCTCTTCACAGGGATCTCGCTGAGTCAACAGATGCGCAGCCGACTCGCCGAACTCGCGCACTCGCAGAGCGAGAGGCGAGCCCTCGAACACAGCCAGGAGATCTTCCGAGCCATCTCTCAACAGCTCCCCGACCGCCTTTACCTCATCGATCTCGCTGATGGCACAATTATCCACGCAAATACCACCACCGCGCTAACTCTCGGTTTGCCCGCCGAGGAAGAGAACGATCAGCCGATGGCGGAGCTCCTAGACGCCAGCACCCAATCGCTCTGGAGCGAGCAGCTCAAGAAACTGCCCACGGGCGAGACGATCCGCTTTGAGGGCGTGCTCTCGCGACGGCTCGGGGCCACAGAGCCAGTCGAGATCGCAGCAAAGGCGATCCGCTACGGTGGACGCCGTGCGGCCCTACTCACAGCCCGGGACATCTCAGTACAAAAGGCCGCCGAACAAGCCCTCCGCCAGAGCGAAATCGCCGCAGATCGGGCCAATATCGCCAAGAGTGATTTCCTCGCGAATATGTCACATGAGATCCGCACGCCGATGACGGCCATCCTCGGCATACTCGAGCTAGTCCTCGATGAGCGTTTGCCATCGGGTCTGCGAAAACGCATCGAACTCGTCGATACTTCGGCTCGCCACCTACTCGAACTTCTCAACGAAATCCTCGACTTTTCAAAGATCGAGGCGGGCAAGGTGGCCCTCGAGGAGGTCGACTTCGACCTGCTCTCGGTGGTCTCGGGCACCATCGGACTGCTGTCACCGCGGGCGCGAAAAAAGGGCATCAAACTCGTCTTTGAGATCAAGCCTGAGGTTCCGACGCGGGTCAATGGCGACCCCGCACGGATCCGCCAAGTGTTGCTCAACCTGCTAACAAATGCACTTAAGTTCACCGAGGAAGGATCGGTGAGGCTCTCGCTCTCGCTCCACGGCGACGACGGTGCAAAGCTGCTGCTCGCGACCGTAAAAGACACCGGCATCGGCATCGCCGCGGAGGCCCTGGAGGATCTCTTCACGCCCTTCAAACAGGCCGATACCTCGACCACCCGACGCTTCGGCGGTACCGGTTTGGGCCTGGCGATTTCAAAACAAATCGCGACGCTCCTAGGCGGTCACCTCAGCGCCGAGAGTTGCCTGGGCGAGGGATCCACATTCACATTTGAGTGGCCGCTCCGATCCGCGTCGGGCCCCCCCCCCGAGCGACCCAAACAAGCCCTGCCCCGCGCATTCGCTGAGCGCCGCACAATCTTGGTCGCCGAGGATAATACGATCAATCTGATGGTCATCAGTGCCATCCTCAAGAAACTCGGGCTCGATGTGATCCCCACGACAAACGGCCTAGAGGCGCTCGAAAGGCTCCAACACAATCGCGTCGATGCGGTGCTGATGGACTGCCAAATGCCGGAGATGGACGGCTACGAAGCGACCCGTCAGATCCGCCTCGTCGAAGCGGACAGCTCGATTCACGTGCCGATCATCGCCCTCACTGCCCACGCGATCGACGGCGAGCGAGAGCGCTGCATCGCTGCCGGCATGGACGACTTTATCTCTAAACCCTACCGCACAGAGGAACTCCGCGAGACCCTCAACCGATGGCTGCACAGCGATGATTCGCGGGAGTGACGATCCGCCACTCGCCGTCACGGGCACAACCTCGCACTCAAATCGCGTATACGCGTACCCGGGATCAAGAGATTATGCTCTGCCAACTCGTCATTGTAGCGCGGCCAGGACAGCGCATCGCGGACGTCTTCGTCGGGGGTCGCGGCCTGCCTAACTCTCGCCATTCACAGCGATAACGACCGTTGCACTGCCATTTTCGTTAGGTAACAATCTCGCGGCCTGGTGTTGGACCAGCCCCGCCTTGTCGGGGGGCGAAGATGCTGAGAGCCAGCAACTTCGCCGCTCAAACACCTGGAAAGACTCTGACGATGTCACTCAAAACTCCAATTGTTATCGATAACGGATCTGGATGCTGCAAGATGGGCTTTGCCAACGAGAAGGCGCCGAAGCTCGTATTCCCTTCGGTCGTCGGCCGCCCAAAGGACCGAAGCAAAAGCGGCTGCTTCGTGGGCGATGAAGCGGTGGCGAGGCGCGATGAGCTGACCCTCAATCGCCCGATCGAGCACGGGATCGTCAGCAGCTGGGATGACATGGAGAAGATCTGGGCCCACGGGTTCGAGCTGCTCGGAGTGAACCCTTCAGAGCACCCGATTCTTCTGTCGGAGGCGCCGATCAACCCGAAGGCGAACCGCGAGAAGATGACCCAGATCATGTTCGAGACCTTCAAGGTCCCGTGTATGTATGTAGCGATTCAGGCCGTCTTGGCGCTCTACGCATCCGGACGGACGACCGGAATCGTCTTCGACTCTGGCGATGGAGTGTCGCATACGGTGCCGATCTACGAGGGCTACGCGCTGCCCCACGCGATCATTCGCCTCGACCTCGCCGGCCGCGACTTGACCGACTACTTGATGAAGATTCTGACAGAGCGGGGCCACAAATTCACAACGATCGAAGATCGTGAGATCGTCCGAAAGATCAAAGAGGACCTCGGCTACGTGGCCCTCGACTTTGAGCAAGAGATGCAGGCCAGCCCCAAGAGTCTGGAAAAGCAGTACACGCTGCCCAACGGCGAGATCATCACGATCGGCGATGAGCGTTTTCGCTGTGTCGAGACTCTATTTCAGCCTGGATTTATCGGTATGGAGTCCGCAGGTATCCACGAGACTACCTACAATTCGATCATGAAATGTGACGTCGACATCCGGCCTGAGCTCTACGCAAACACGATCCTCGCGGGCGGCACAACCCTGTTCTCAGGGATCGCCGATCGAATGCAGAAAGAGATCTGCGCGCTCGCCCCGCCGACGATGAAGATCAAGATCATTGCCCCACCAGAGCGCGGGTTCTCGGCGTGGATCGGCGGCTCGATCCTCGCAGGGCTCTCCACGTTCGAAGAGATGTGGATCTCCAAGGAAGAGTACGACACGAGCGGTCCGAGCATCGTCCATCGCAAGTGCTTCTAGAATGAAGCGGGGGAGCTGCTCAAGCGGCTCGGGCTGTCTGGAGTGTCCATACCGGTCCAGACGTTGTCCATCACTGTCACAAGCAGCTCCCGGAACCACCGATGTGCGGGGTCGTGATGATTGCGCTGATGCCAGACGAGGTACAGTTCGATGTGGGGGGGGCTCTCGGGAACATCAATGAGTTCAAAGTCGAAGAGCGTGGATGCCATGTGCGCCACGCACCTCGGCAGCGTGAGCACGTAGTCGGACTGCACGACTAGGTAGGGCGCGGGCAAGAAGTTCGTGAAGGTCCTGACGACACGCCGGCTGAGGCCATGCTCGGCGAGCATAGTGTCGACGACGCCACCCTCCGTCCCTCCGCTGGGCGATACAAGCACGTGCTCGAAGTTGGCAAAGCGCTCCAAGGTCATGGCCTGTTGTAGACAAGGATGGCCGACACGTACCAAACTGACAAAATGGTCCCTGAGAAAGGGGCGGGTATGCATGTCCGGCGGCAGGTCCATCGGTGGCATGAAGGCGAGATCCGTACTGCCATCTCTCAGACTGGTGACAGTTGAGACTCTGCCGCTACGAGTGTGAAGTTTGACCTGTGGTGCCTGCTGTCGCAGAGCGCGATCGAGGGCGGGTACGAGGACCCAGTCGAAGTAGCTGGCGTAGAGCAAGTGGAACGTCCGCCGGAGTTTTGCCGGCTTGAAGTCCTGTGCGGGCTGGAGCACATGCTGAAGCGCGGCGACCGCATGCGCCACAAGTGGGGCCAGCTGAGCGCCCCGGGGTGTGAGCACCAAACCTCGCCCTGCGCGTACGAGCAGCTCATCTCCTAGCAGATCCCGCAGGCGTGCCAGGGCGTGGCTCGTCGCGGATGGGCTCATGCCGAGCGAGCGCGCCGCCTGACTCACGCTCTGCGTATGCAGAAGTGGATCGAGGATGACGAGGAGGTTGGTGTCGATAGCTGAAAGCTGCACAGGATTCATGGATAACATGCAAAGGCTGCACTAGACCGGACAGTTTGGCGGCGGCAGGGTGCTGACTCCACCTCCCAAGGAGCTTCAGATGAGCAACACCAATACGAATAGGATCCTCGTCATTGGCGGAACCGGAACCGTGGGCTCAGCCCTGCTGCGCAACCTCGTTGCTGGGGGCGAGAATGTGGTCGCTGCGACCCGCGACCCCTCTCGAAAGCTGGGCCACAACATCGCCACCGTGCGGTACGACTTCGACGATCCGAGTACCGTCGATGCCGCCCTGGACGGCGTCGACCGCATCTTCTATCTGACACGTCCCGCCGACCCTCGAGCCGCTGAGGTCGCGGCCCCCCTATTCGAAAAAGCCCGTGCCCTCGGCGTGCGTCACATTGTCAACATGAGTGCACTGGGCGCCTCGGACGACAGCGCACTGCGACAGGTAGAGCTCGCCCTCGAAGCATCTGGCGTGCCCTACTCACTACTCCGCCCAAACTGGTTCATGCAGAACTTTTCAAGCGGCAACTACGGCGATATGATCCGCGGCCAGCGAGGGCTGTTCCTACCGGGAGCGGCTGCTGCGTGCAGCTTTATCGACATCCACGACATCGCAGCGGTCGCGGCGAAGTTGCTCGTCGGCCGTAAACCGACCGGCACCACCTATGTGCTGACTGGCCCAGAGTCGCTCCGCTTCGCGCAAGTGGCCCAGAAAATCTCCGCTGTCGCCGGCTCGCCCATCACTTACATGCCAATCTCTGACGCCGATCTGGCCAGTGCTCTGGCCGCCCAGGGCATGCCCGACTATGTAACCGACTTCATGCTCGGACTCTTCCGCGCCATGCGCTCCGGGCAAAATGCGGCTGTGACCTCCGACGTGCACTCTATCCTTGGCCACGCTCCTCGGTCCTTCGCGGCCTTCGCCTCTGAGTCCGTCGCGTCGTTCGGGCCCGCCGTAGCCAGCTGACCCCTGTCAACGTTAAAAAGGCGGTTCATGGCCCAGGCAGCCACGACTCGATTGCCGCCGGGAGTCTCGGTCTCGTGGCGAGGGATACGTGGGCGAAACAACCCCAGAAGGCGCTGAGCTTTGGGTCGTCTGGTCGCAGATTGAGATCCTCCCAGATAACACATTCATAGATTATACATATTCTTGTCCCTCCCTCAATATGATTTCATCCCTCAAGTGGGAGTACCTACCCGAAGAAGGCGCCATCTCCCTCGTTCCCAATTCACCCGAGGGAATCAGGATCGGCAGCGGAATTCTATCTACATATAAGCTTACCCTGGATGAAACCTGCGATGGGCTCATCGTGCACATCGAGGACGCCCTGAGCGACAACAGCGTAACCACACCGATCCACCGAGGCCAAGTCTGCACAGAAGGCGAAAGCTGTGCGTATTTCAAGGTTACCTGGTGCGGCGAGGGAGACCATCCTCCAGTATGCTACCCCTAGTTTCACATCTGCACCCATCCACAAGCCCCGTTTTGGCCAACGACAACATGTCGTTCGTTCAGCCACGGGCCTGAAATAGCGGCATCCCAGCTGCCAACCCATGGGGGCGGCAATTTACCGCAAGCTATCCATTATCCCGAAGAAACGCCAACATCTCCAGCTCGTAGTCCGTGCCGCTTTTATCATCAACACCGTCAGGCCAGCGGCTGTGGTTGACAAGGGCCAATGTGTAGAGACAAAATGCCGCCGAAGTACACGAGTCAACGCTGACGCCGGCACCGTCGACGATTCGTCGGCTGGCTGTGATACCCACGCGGCTCTGCAGGTCGTTTATCCAGGTATCAACAATCGCGCCTGGGGGGATCGACTTACCGGCATCGCGGAATTTTGCGGCCTGCTCTTCGCTACAAGTAATAATGTCACAGGCGCGCGAGATCAGGTACATCGGCACACTCGACGTCGGATAGGGATCAAGGCGACACGAGGGCTGCTGCGCGTCGCTAGTATTGTGAAAGGGATCCGCCGCAGTGTAGACCGCTGCCGCCGCAACTCGATTGCCGCCGGGGGTCTCGGTCTCGTGGCGAGCGATCGCGTAGAGCTGCGAGAAGAAACCGCCATTGGACCAGCCCATCAGATAGATCGCGTCCTTATCGACGACGCCCTCGGCCACCAGCTCGTCGATAATGCGATCGATGTTGGCGATATCAGGGTTTTGCGACGGCGCTCCGAGGTCGCGGTGGTAAATGTCGTGATGCGAACCATCCCGCGGATCCTCGGTGGGCCAGCGGAGGTTTCGCCCCTGTACCGAGACGAGGATAAAACCGGGGCGCATGGCATCTCCAGAGAGGTCAAAGCTCTCCGCCTTCGAGCGGATCGACGTCGCGTTGTAGACGTTGTCGGCGGTCCCAAAAGCGCCGTGCAGCCAGATCACCAGCGGCCGCTTGGACCCCATCGAGGTCCCCGGCGGCCGGTACTCGCAGGCGTAACGAGTCGTGCCGTCGATGCCGACCGCACTCTTCACCGGACCATCCTCAAAGACCGGACGAGATTCATTTTTGGTCGCGCAAGTCGGGATCTTGGAGGGCATGGTCGCGACCTCGTCGCCCTCGAGCCCGCTGAGTTCCGTGCAGGGCTCACCCCCGCTACACACGGTGAGGGCCTGCACGAGGCCGATCTCCGAGTTGCAATACCCGGGCTCGCCACCCGTCTCCGAGGTATTGGTACCGGTGCTCGTGCTCGTGCTCGTGCTCGTGCTCGTGTTCGTGTTCGTGTTCGTGTTCG
>CAYYUP010000117.1:0-15196 GCA_964474905.1 uncultured Nannocystis sp.
CCTGTGTGGTCTGAAGGTGCGTGTGCCGGGCGACTGCTTGGATCACGTAGACGCTTTCGCGGAGGGGGTCGCGTGGGACGAGGGTCGTGAGGCCGGGATCATTCGCCTGGACTTTCGGCCGGCTCGATCACCGTCTCCCAGATCCCCTTTAAAGGGATCGCTTGTTGTCCTCTAATCGCGCGGTGACCGCGTCTGAGATGGCAACGGACCTCGCTGCCACTTTCGCGCCGTTCGCACACTCATGCTGGCCGCAGCTGCCGCGGCCTCCTGGTTCTTTCCTTCGCTCACCTTGCTCCTTAGCAGCCGTGCTTGCTCGTCCGTGACCGTGCAGAGGCTCCTTCGCCCCCCAGCGTGCCACGCGCTCCCAGCTGCCCCACCGGCAGAAAGAGTGGTCGTCAACCGGCAAAAATAGTTGTCGCTGATCACAGCCCGCTCGGCTATCTCGACGAGGAGCGACTGAAAATAGTCGCCGCCTGCCGTGGAAAGATTGGACGATGAACACACCCGAGTCCCAGCTGAATACTCTTTTGCGCTCACTCTTCACTGCGGATGAATTGCGTCGCTGGGTCCATGACCAGAGCCGCGACTACTCGGAGATCTCCGATCTTCTCCCAGAGCAGACTGGGGTGGTGCAGGTCGTCAATGTTGCGATCGATGCGATGACGCGACGTGGGCTCATCGATGCCGAGTTCTTTCAAAAACTCACGATGGCACGCCCTCGCCGCCAAGACGATATTGATCGAGTCGCTACAATTTGGGCGACGACCTCCCGCCAGCCCTCACCGCGGGAAACGCCAAGTCCGAAGGCCCGAACGCGGATCGCGATGGATCCGGAGGCCTACTTTGAGCGATGGCTCAGCGATCGAGCGCGCTTCCACCACCGTTGGTCCTTGGTCGGCCGTGCGGATCTCTGCGACAGCGTCATGCATAAGCTTAAGGCTCCGTCACCGCCCTGGGTCCTCCTCGAGGGCCGAGGCGGAATCGGCAAGACCCGGCTCCTCATCGAACTATGGCACCGCTTGCGAGAGATTGGCGTGCGGGTGGTTGTGTATGTGGAAGGCAGCATCCTCGACGGCGAGCGCCCCTACTTGGATGAGTTTGTCGAGCGCACGGTACTCCTAGTCGATGACGCGCAGCGGCTGGACAACGCTGAACTCGAACAACTGACAAAAAGACTCGCCTCTGGTGAGTTCAACGTCACTCTCCTGATGGCGAGTCGAAAACTCGGTGTCCCAGCTGTGACTCGGGCCTGCATCGAGGCGAATGCAGAGCACCAATGCGTGACAGTGCCAAACCTCAGCAAAGAGGAGCGATGCCTCCTCGCCGGTCATGCCCTGGGTCCTGCTCACAAATACCTCGCCGAGCACCTCGCCACAACATTCCCCGACTCGCCATTGCTGATCACCCTCGGTGGGATCGAGATCAGGCAGGGTCGGATCGGGCCAGAGGAGGTCAAAAAAGATACACTCCTGCGCGACCAAGTGTTCGCACGGTTTCCCTCCGCTGTGGCCGGGGATCGTCAGGCGATCGAAGAAATCACAGCCGTCGCCTCTTTGCTCTCCCGCATAACCCCCGCGAATCTTCGAAAACTAGGGAGAGTTGTCTCGAGCGATGCGTCCGGCTGGCAAACTTCGTTCGAGCAGCTCTTTGAGCTCGGCATCTTCGCCGATGTTAACGGCGTGCTACGTGTATTGCCGGATCTTTACGGCTCCTACGCGGCGATGCGATGGGTAGTCCCCAACGGAGTCGCAAGCGGGCGGCTCGTCGAGCTCTGGCAACGACTCCCCGATCCTCAATACCGCTACTCCTTCCTGCGCAACATACCCGAGCTGATGCGCGAGGTCGCATCGCCACAGGAACGCCGGGCTCTGCACGCAGATCTGCGCCAGATCTGGGCAGGACAGCGCTCTGCCCTCAGATCGTGCCAGGATCGCAATGCTTTGCACGAGGCCACGCACACGCTCGTCGCCCTCGCGCACGAGCTGCCGAGCGATGCCCTCAGCGTTGTCCATGAGTTCTTTCGTCACACCAACGCCTCCGACGATACTGATGACTTCGGATATTTCATTGTTCAACTGATCAGCGAGGCGGCACAGGCATGTACGCAAGACAGTCATCCCCTCCACGCTCAGGTGCTCGAATGCGTCTGCGCACTCCTGATCGCAGGACCGACGCCTCGTCAGGCCGATTCGCTGGAGGGACTTGCCTCCATGCCTCTCTTTACGGATGCCCTGCTCGAATTCCCGGACTTACTCATTAACAAGGAAAGCTCAGAGACCGGCCTCGTTATCGCTGCGCAGCTCGCGAAGGCTGCCTATCGTTCGCTCGCCCAGAGGCTCGCGAAAGGGGAGATCCAGCTGTCTTGTCTCCGAAAACGACGGGAGTGGCTTGCAACAAGCATGCTTCGAGCATTTACGACTATCGACGGTGAGGATTCAGCGCTCGAGATCGCGGACGCACTGAGCGAGGCTCTCATCGTCGACGAGCCGACCAGTTCCCTGTCCCCTGACTTGGCAAAGCAGCGCATCGGAGATCTCCAGAGCAATTATGCTCGACTCTATACTGCCGCAAAAAATCGCAGCACGATCCTTGAATTCGCCGTTCGCCGCACTGTCATCAAAGCGGCATGGCGCACCGCCGGATCAATGGGCAATGCATTGATGAGTGTCTTACCCGCGCAGGAGCCGGACCTAAACCAGCTTCAGCTGGCACTCCTCCTCGAATATTTGCCTGAGAGCCGTCACCGCGAACGCCTCAGCGAGGAGCATCTCCGGATCAAAGAGCGAGGAGGCTGCTACTGCGGCACTGGAGGCGTTGAGCTTCTGCGTCGGGATTCGCTGATCAAATTCATGCTCTCCGCCCCCGACCTCCGCACGCCGGGTCTACCCTTTGACGCTGAAGATTGGAGCACGAGCCTTGAACGTACGATCCTCGACACGTGCCTCAAGAGCCCTGTACAGATGGTCTGGTTGGGTCGTGCATGGGTCTCGATCCTTAAAGATAATCAAACCGAGGGGCTTGCCGCCGTCCTTGTGCACCTCCGCGACGAGGATCGATCGCCGCCCCAAAAATGCGTCTATGACTTCATCCAGCTGCGTCTGGACGAGCATTATGCGCGTGCAGTCGTCCGCCACAGTGGCCCGACTCAGGCGCTCTGTATCGCGTCCACCTATGCGGCGGCAGACCTCAAGACGATCGCCCAACTCGGCCGTGATGCGGCGAGTGAGCTGCTCATCCCGGGTGCCACTCCACAAGGGGTCTGGTCGGCGCTTGCGAAGACCGCACAGTCCCTGCAACCCGTAGTAGCCTTACCGCGGCGATACGCTGTGCTCTACGCGCTCGTCGAAGTACGTCCAGAGTGGGCTTTGCCCCTCGCAGAGCAAGCTCTCACTGAAGGCGCAAGCGTCGACACAATCTCAGCGATCCTCCAGGCCCTCTGGCAAAGCGATCGCGCACGCGCACGAGCCCTCGCGCAATCCCTCCTCGATCGAAACCCTGATGCGGCGCACCCAGTGAGCGTGGTTTTGGTCCGCTGGATGAGCACATCAGACGAACTCAAACTCGCCTGCTCGTTACTCGCTCGGATCGATCAAGTCGGCGACAAGACGCGCAGCGCGACCTTCCTGGCGATCGGAGTCCTGATGGCCCGGGTACCCAGAACTGCCCTCGATCTGTTGCGCACGACCCCTGCCGAAAAGTGGGATGTCGAGCCATTACTCCGAGGCTTCCAGACCAATCAATTTTCCGCGGACGCGTACATGCTGGAATACTGCGAGCATATCGATCCCATCCTCGCATCCGGAGCCCGGTACTTCGCCGACCACGTGGTGCACCCCCGCGAGATACTTAGGTTCTCGCCTATCCCCGAGCTGTTCGGGTTCACGCCCGCCCCTGAGCACAGCCTCGTGCGCATTTCTCGGATCCACTCCGGCGTCGATGCGCCCGCCTGGAGCATCGTGCCCGAGGAACTCGAGCGATCGATCTACATCGCAATGGCCGCACGCCGCACCTTCGACAGCCCAAGTTCACAGACATTCATCATCGAGCTTGCCCGCCGCGATCCCGTCTCCACCCTCCGTTCCGTGCTCGCTTCGCATACCGCGAGCACGCGAAACAAGAGCCTCTCAGAGAGCCTTCTCGAGACGCTGCTTCGACCCCACCTCCGTACAAAAAATCTTGCTGCGGTCACCGACGTGCTTATCGATGCAGTCGAGACGAGTGACCACGCAGACTGCATCTCGAAGGCCTTCTTGTCTTGCATGTGGATCCTCGCAAATGAGCTCCAAGCTCGCCTAGAGGCACACAAGCCCGGGGAAGACAAGCTTCTCCTCGCCCTCGCACGCATCTTTGAGCGGGCTGAACTCCGCACCATCTTGGCCTCGCATCAGCTTGTGACGCTGCTCTTCGACAAAGCCGCGAGCGAGTCACCTGCCACCCGGCGGAGTATCGCCGGGATTCTGGGTTCTTGGAGCCGTAAGCACATCGCAGAGATCACATTCGAGGACGATCTGCGGACACGCGAGCTGCTTGCTGCCCTCGACAGGATTCTCCAGGAGGTCGGTGACCAAGCCTCCGCAACGAGACTCTATCGCCAGATAGCCCAGCGTCTCCAGGAGAAACTCGAGCAGAGCGAAGTAGAGCAGAAAGCGTAAGGCTGGCCGACAGGAAGTGTTGCACCGACTCGAGGTCAGTCGAATATCTGTACTCGATCGCCACCGAGCCAGCCCCGCATCAGTTGCAGGTTCTGGCCCTACGGCTCCCGGATCAGCCGTCCGTACTCCTTTAGCTTCTTCTTTCCCCTCCCTGTGGAGGTTTTTGCCTTGCCTCGGCGCCAGCAATCAACATAACCAGTTGCCTCGACAGCAGCGATGAATGCCCTTCGTTCTACCGGATTCTGAAGACCCCCGTTTATGAGATTGACCCGAACAAGGGTCAAAACTTTGCCCTCATCGCACCTCTCAACCTCAACAAGCCACCTTTCCTCCGGGGTCTCCGCAAGTCGTTGCCGTCGGCAGATCTTCTTCTCCTTTAGCAACTCGATACACTGCGACGTCTTTAACTCCAAGGGCTCGAATCGGCCGTAACCGACCGCTGTCTTCGCCCCGGCTCCCGCCCAGACAAGCGCCTCCTCTAGCCACCTCCACACCCGCTCGAGCGCCCCCTTCGAGACCTTGCCCCTGGGCTGAATCCCGAAGAGAAACTCAGCACCTTCAGCAACCACCAAAAATGGTACGGGCACAGGAGAGCGCCAATCGCCAGGGGGCGAGTCGGGGGTCCAGCCCGCGTAATGAGGCGTCAGCACATCGACCTCTAACGTCACGGGCCGCCGCGGCAGGGCATCGAGCACGATCAACGCCCCCGCAGCCCCCTTCTCGCCGCCCGAGCCGAGAAGCTCATCGAGCTCCAGAGGATCCACCGCCTCTTCGGCCGCCCATGCCCGAATCATGCCCTTGATCGAGCTACCCGCCAAATACGGTGTGCCCAGTGTGGGATGCCATGCGAAGCCGTTTTCGACAGGATGTGATCGACCGAGGCCGGTGACAAAACGCGATTCGCTCCTAAAGACGCCAAACTTACCACCTCGCTGACTGATCATTCGCAGTGCCCGAAGATCGGCCTCTTTGAGGAGATTACTATCACCACACTCGCCGCAGATGCCCGACAGCCATCTCAACTTGCCGCCTGATCCCTGCGCATCCTGCTCAGCCCTCATCGTCCAGGATCCTCCCTGACGCTGCCACTGATCGCAGAACTTATCGAACCACAGGCCCGTATTGCCATCGGCTGCGAGCGTGGCTGAGGCGGCGGACTTGTACAAGGGACGTAGGGATTCCACGGTTCAGCCCCCCCCGTCGAGCTTTGGAAATGCCGCCCGACAGAATTTTTTGTGCCACTCGAGCCACGCGAGTCCCTCGGCCTGTGCCCGTAGATAGTCGGCCTCCTCGTGACTGACGATGGCCTCCAGGAGGTCTTCGGCACCTGGGTAGATGCCGCCCTCAGAGCGACAAAGCCAGTGCTGCATCCCCTTATAGACCGCGTTGTGCGGATCATCGCCATTGCCCGAACCCGCCGCAGCCCGCTCCGTCGCCAATGCTTGACCGAGACTGTTCATAACAATCGCCGGTCCGAGCCGTTCGATATACGATCGATAACAAGCCTTGAATGCGTCCGATTTATCCCGGAGCTTCTGGATGTACGAATGCGCGTCTGCGGCCCTTTGCTGTTCGATCGTTCTCATGATGCCTCCCCCTCGCCGAACTCACGGACCACACACCAGCCCTGGCCCACGGTCTCATTTCCCCCTACCTGGAGATAGGGATCCTCGACACCAAAATGCTCACGCAAGCCCTCGAGATCCTGCGCAGAGCGACCTCCGATCAGCGCGTAGAGCAAGGTATCGGGCGGCAGGCTCTCCTCGTACCAAAGATTTTTGCTCCGCTTGGTGCCCTCTTCGAGCACATTTCGCGCCTGAATAGGCAGACCGTAGCGGGCGAACCATGCGAAGTCTTCGTCGTTGAGGATTGCCAGCTGCCCAGCGACACGCTCGCGCGTCTCAGCGTGGTGGATGAGACCGCAGATCGCCTTGACAAGTGCAGGATCCACAGATCCGTCGACTTGAAAGTGGCGCTCCTCGAGAAAGAGCTCGCCTTCCCCCTCGCAAAGGACCTTCTGCGAGCCCACGCGAGGGACCTTGAAGGCAGGTGCACGCCTCGCGCGATTGAGATCCCGACGAAGGCGCTCGATGAGGTGCGGACAGGTCACCCAGCGATAGGCCCCGGTCAAACTACGAACCGGCAGGAGCAGAAGACGACCGTCAGAGACCAAGAGCCTACCGGCATTGCTCCTCTCGCCAAAGAGCCGCCGCGCCTGCTCTTCGTCGGCTCCTGTCAACTTATCACGCAGGGCGCCTTTTAGACTCGATCCGACGAGGACCGGGTAATCCGTCGCAGCCTCACGCGCGACCGGCAAGTCGACGACGCCCATCGTCCGACCGCTCCCAGGATGGATTGAGGTCTCCGCCAGGAGCCCGAGTACTGTTGTGTTCATCGTTCTTCCTTCACGTTATTGTCTGTCCATGTCGCCAGAGCGACCTCACCGAATCCCCAGGGCTGTTGGTCGCCGATACTGACAATACCGCCATTCTCGGCACAAGCCGCACGTAACCGCCGAGGCTCGATCGCCTCGCCAAAGATCACCGTGCCTGGCGGTAGATGGGTCCGTAGTGGCAACGATCGATGCTCCAAACTGTTCCAGCCGCCGATCCTCAGAGCACGTCCAATACAGGCCGAGATAATACGTACACCGCCGTGCTCCCCGAGTAAATTTTCCCCTGGGACGAGGCTCTTGCCAAGATCTATCGGCGTCAGCGAAACAAGCATCACCCGCCCAGAGGGGTCCCCTCTATCGACATTTGTATCGTTCATGCCGCCGGAGTCCTCACTCCACCGCTCACACGTCGCCGTGCGACTCTCGCCACCCAGGGAGAGAGTGCGCTCTCTGAATAGTGTTGGCTCCCAGTCGCCTGGCACTCCACGCACACGAAGCCCGAGACCCACGTTGCTGGCCAAGCGTACGTGACGGCAGCTGTACAACATGCCCTCCTTCGCGCTTCGCGACTCTCGGTCGCGCTCGATTCCGACCCGCCGCTCATCTCGCCATAACTCCTCGGCAGCAACAATATCCACAGCTGCCGGCAGCTCACCGCAGAGCACAGCTTGAAGACCCGCCCGGGTCAACCATAATCCATGCCCGGGTCTCAACCTGCCCCTGCCCTTGTGCGGACGATCGATCACAGGAAGCCGGACATCTGCGCCAAGATCACAGCGCACAGGGGGACCGGGTCGCAGGCTCGCGACGGGCAACCAGGGGGACACCGCACCGTCGCCCAGCTGGGTGCTCCCAAGCACGCACGAGGGCACCGGAAAGAGGCGCTCGCCGTCGCGAAGCAAATAGGGTCCGCTAAACTGCAAGGCACCCAGATTCGCAGGTCCGTCGCCCAGGACCGGGTTGAGACGGCTGGGCCAACGACCGCGACCGCTCCATCCCTGTGATCGGGCAAGCCACGCACGAATCGCGCCGACGAGCGTCGCAGGATAGGGAGGAAACACGCCTGGCACATCCACCTGGATCCCTTCAGCGGCGAAGGGAACACCTGGACCAAAGAAAAGCGTGTCTGTCGCTCGAAGTTCAATGCTGATCATGAGTCATCCTCCTCGCGACCGCCGCTTGCGAGAAAGCGGGCGAGTGTCAATGCATCGATCCCGATCGCCAAGGAAGCTCGACTCTCGTCGACCTGTGTACGGGAACGAAAGAGTAGTCGAAATACAGAATCTGAGATCCTCTGGCTGAGCTTTTGCCCGCTCATCTCGGTGTCCTCGGACTCCCCGCAAAGGGCCCTGCTATTATCCATGCGAGCCGCAACACTACGCAGTACCTCCGCATGAACAAAGTCCCGAAGGGTATCAACGCTGATCTCCGCCGGCAGAACCTGCCAGGTTCCAGGCCTCCACCCCGGCCAGTCGCAGAGCAACCCGAGCGTATCCCGTAGACGATGGAGGAGCGATGAAGAGAAGCCTCGCTCACTTGTCTCGCTGGCCTGAAGCTCACTCGTCAATGCCTCCACAAGAGCCACCGCTTGGCCATCGGGGCGCAACCATGTACTGACCCACTGACTGGTGATACCGCCCCGCTTGACCACCGCCACCGCCAGCGAATTTCTGCCGTTTTCCCCCTTCGCTACTTCGTCGAGCAATCTCCTCGCAATGTCGAGTGCAGCGCGCATAGGCAGTCGCACATGGGCGAACGAGATCGCAACAGAGAGGGTCGGCAAGACCGGCAAATTCGTCGAAAATGACTGCCCGTACACCTTCGCAAGTTCACTCGCGCAGCGCAATGCGCCGTCCACAGGGAGCATCGCCAGCACGTCATCCCCCCCCGCGTAGATCGTCACCCCACCGTACTCCCCGACCACATCCTGGACCCTCGATGTAAAATGAGAAAGCGCTGCCCCGACGGCTTGGCCTCCCAGATCTCTGACGAGGTCCCCCAGACGATCTCCGTCGGCGAGCAGAAGCGCATAGTAGATCGGCGGAGGGCTACCAATACTCGTGTAGAGCTCTTGTAGACCCATTCGAAGCTCCTTCCGTCCCCGACCGTCATGCCCGCGCAAGAGTGGACAAAGCCGCTCCTCCGAGATGAACGCTCTATGCAAGTAGTTGGCGTCTAGGCGCGAAAAATCCCCGACGGAGCCAGTATACGAACCCAGCCGCCGCTCCGAAAAAATCTCGGCATCCGCCAATTCTCTCAGGACATCGACGTATTTCGCGGCCTTCTCAGGTACCTCTCGCAGCACCTCGCGGATCCAGGGCAATGCACCCATATGCACCGTCGACGGCCAATTGGAGGTATCCACCTGCCAACCGATCGCCCGCCTCGAGACCTTGGTATAGAGCCGCTTCACCAGGGCGACAGCGCAGAGACGTTCGTTCTCTCGGAGATCCAGGGGCCCCAGCCGATCGCAAAGCTGCGACCAAAAGACGTCCTGCTTCGCTCGCTCGTCTGCGCTACAAGCACGGGTATAACCCGAGATCTCTTGCAGATCGGACATCGCCGAGCACTTATCGCCGGGCTCGTCGGAAAGACGATGGGTCCGCCACTGCTTGCGCCGCGAGAGCTCGCCGCTGGTCTCCTCTTCGCCAACAGTCCAGACAATCTCCCAGTAGTCCTTGATCTGTCGATCCCAGATCGCCCGGGTCCCCGTGCCATTCGGCTCAGCATGTCCGACGAAACGCTCCCAAACGGCGGCGCAGACCCTCTCCCAAATCTCCGCCAAACTCCCTTGAACCGCACGCACAACACGATCCACATCCCCGACGGCGACCTCTACGATAAAGTGATTCGGCACCGAACCGATGACCGGAGCAGGTCCTTTACGGCAACCACAGACCCATTTGTAGAGCAAGTCATGGTCGATGTTGGGCCGCCTGAGCAGGGCGTCCTCCGTCGCCTGGACCGCTCCTCGGATCGCGTGTGCCGACATCAGGGAGAGGAGATACGAGCTACCCCAGAGGTCACGAGTACGCCGCGACTGGGCGACAAATCCCTGCACAGGACCGATCGAACAATCGATGAAGACCTTACTCATGGCTGCACCTTGACCTCATTGGAGCGTTCTCGCCAGCGTTCTGAATCGAGCATTCGGTTGAGAAAATCATGTATCGGCGTGTAGATTTTTTCATCCGGCTCACATTGAACAACCTTGTCCCCAACCCAGATCCCAACCCCATCTGGCAGGAAGCGCGAGGGCAGCAAGGTGAGGATCGCGTACGACCGGCCTTTAAACTGATGCATATGAATAAATAGCGGACTCGCCCGGCGATCCAGCCGCCCGTCAGGACGGGCGTAGTTATGGGGCAACCCAAAGGCGATTCTCTTCGGATGCACGCGGCGACTGGGAGCACTCATTTTCATGAGGTCATGGTCCTCTCGAAAGTTTCTCTCGGACTCCATGTCATTGAGAATCATTCCGTTGCGGCCCCAACTCCGAAAGCGAACCATCTCCCGACCGACCCGATCCAACAACGCCCTTGTATCCTCATTGTCAGCGCCTTCAACGACAATCACCCGGGCACCCGCGGTGATCGCCGTGTATTCAGCGGGCTCGGGTCCCTTCTCCAACCCCTGCACGAGAGCACGAATCTCTGACTCGGGTGGCAAGGGCGAGTACTTTGGCTCAACGCCGCCCGGATCCATCTCGAGTGAGCGCAGGACCAGCGAGCCGTAGCCGCGACGACTCCTCGCGCCCATGCCTCCAAACATCCCGTAGGCCCGAAGCGCCCGCCGCAGGTGTTCTCGTTCCTCACCCAGCCCGCGACAGCGCATGGATAGGGTAAAACTCGTCGGCTCCTCCAGACATGCACGAAGGAGTTGTCCTGCTTTTTGCTCAGCACGCCTCTTCGACGGGTTCGCACGGGTGTCGAATGCTACCATCAGTCCGTAACCGAGATAGCGTGCCCCTGCCCCTAGTTTGATGACCTTGCGGACCGCCATTTCTTTGCCTAAGGATTTGCACGTTAGCCGCATCCGCACCCGAGCCTGTCCGCCCTCGGCGGAGCCGAAGAGTTCATCCTCTGCCTGCTTGATCCTCTTAAGGTCACCGCCAAATCGCGACCACGCCAGCGCCCGCCACCAAAACCGCAATCCCCCCTTAAAGCTCGGCAGCCGCAGCTCTACCGACTTACTGTAGGCTCCGCCGCAAAAGAGCGGCGTCACGACATCGTAGGTCGCGTGGATCGTCTCGATCTTCGAACTGCTCATGATCGACGACCTCGGGGGACCGACTCGCGTGTGCACGCGATATACTCCTGCCAGTCGACCGCCGGAGCCGTGCCGAGGCTCTGCAGGCGATCCAGAAGTGCATAGAGAAATTGCACAAAGGTCGAAGGACCCAACTCAATAAGGCTCGTTCGGGGGATCTCCGAAGACTCCGTGTTCTCCCCTCGCTGCCAAAAAATCCCGCAGCTATCGTCGTCTGGGCTCTTTAGGGCGAGGGCGAAGTCAAGACGGCAGTCGCCCTCGAGTGAGCCTCCGTATTCTTTAAACTTAGCTTCGGGCTCGCTCCACCTATGACTGCCCGCCAACAAACCTGCGACGATGGGGAAAAGCGGACGCGGATTCGATATTAAGCCTCCCGCGTGAGGGATCTCTCCGTTCGTACGATGCAGACGGCGAACCGAGGCTGCCTTCTGCCCCGCGTACTCAAACTCTCGAGAGCCGATCTCGGTTTTGACCTCAAACACCGCGTACACAGCCTCGGCGAAGACATAGGCGTGCTCATCCTGCGCCAAGAATACCGGCGTGTACTGAGGATCATAGACGATGAGGTCGATCGCATCGCTTCGACCGCCACGACTGTCGATGACGATCCCCCGCCGGATCGCGTAACGGCGCGGTAGGTGCTGCTCGAGCACTCGGAGCCAAAGCAGCTCGCCCTCATCTCCCGCGATCCCCGGGTGTGGAAGGGTTCGGCGCTCCTTGAGCGCGGCCGAGAGGCGGTGGTGAATTCCGTGGATACTGTCGGTGAGGTCGAAGCTTGGCATCTGGTCATCGGCTCCAGGAGTACTAGTCGTCAAACAGCCTCCGATCGATCCCCCGGTTGCCAAGAAATTTCGAGAACGGGATCGGCAGGCCCAAGCAGCCGTGTCCACTTCATGCGCCATGACCGCATAGTGAGTCCGCCGTCTTCTCTACATTTGTCTTCGCCGTGATACTCGGGGATCGATTCCTCCCTCTCGACGACTGATACCCCGTGACGATGAAACACCGAGCGAGCTGGATCGACGTCGATCCAGAATTCGACCGCTCTAAAGTAAGGAGAACACTGCCATGGATGAGCTGACCCGGGAACTCCAAGAGACGATCACACGTCGGCCCGAGGATATTGTCGTTGTCGTTGGTGCTGGCCTGCCGATCGCGTCGCTGCGAGGATCGTCGCGCGCCGAGTTTGCATCGTGGGGCGGGCTGCTGGCGAGCGGACTCAGGCGCGCGACAGAACTGCACCGGGTCTCGCCGATCGAGGTCCAAACGATCACCGCAAAACTCGCGTCCCCTGACCCCATGGAGTGGATTCAGGCCGCTGAGGCCATCACAAATGCCCTCGGAGGCGTGCAAAGCGGTGATTTTGCCGCCTGGCTGCGGGCGACCGTGGGTAGCCTTCACAACGACCTTACTGACCGGCGACTCGCCGAGAGCCTGCGCCACCTGAGCGACGCTGGGGTACTGCTAGCAACCGTAAACTACGACGGGATCCTCGAGGACGTCACCGGCCTGCAACCGATCACCTGGCGTGAGCCGATCAAGGTCGAGCGGATCCTCCGTGGTTACGAGCGCGGGATCCTCCACCTTCACGGATTCTGGGACGATCCCAGGTCGATCGTCTTTGGCGAGCGCTCCTACAACGATGTCAGCCATAACCCGCACGCGCGCGCAGTGCTGACAGCATTACGGATCCAAAAGACCTTCCTCTTCGTCGGTCACGGGGCAGGTCTCGACGATCCAAACTGGGGCAGCTTTCTCCGCTGGACAGAGAACGCATTCGCGGGCTCTGAGCACCTTCACTATCGGCTGGTGCGAGAGGCAGAGCGCGCCAAAGTGCAGGCCGGACACCCAATTGAGCAACGCCTCGTCGCCCTCCCTTTTGGCTCCAAACACGATGATCTCGCGCCCTTCCTGCGCTCGTTGCTCCCTAGGGGCAAGCGAGTTCCACGACGACCCCAAGCAACGAGAGCACAGCAAACGGTGATCCTCCTGCTAAATGTCCTCGAAAGGGACCACACTGCGCTCCAGGAGGAAAAGGTCCGCAGTGCAGTCGACGATGAAGACGCGATTATTCTCCGCCTCGACGCAACGATCGACCGCAAAACGATAAGGCCAAGGAGTTGGCGTGAACTCGCCCGTGCGATCGAACGTCTGGCCCACGAGGCGACGACCGTCGACGGCAATGTAAAGTATGTCGTATGCGGTAAGGCGCCGCTGCCGGTATTCGCCTATCTCGGCGATCGCATGCGCAACCTACCCCCTGACTCCATGGTATTCCTCAACTATTATAATAAATGGGATTGGATCGAGTGCCCAATCGGAGTGCAGGCGACAGTCACGGACCACTTCACAGAGATCGGGCCACCTGTTCGCGGCTCGAAGAAAGCCAAACGCGTCGTTCTCTCGGTGATGCCCTGGCAGGAGCTGGTGTTCACTCGCAAGATGGTAGAACCGCGCAGTGCCGAGGCCCATGAGGCCTTCTCCGTCTTCTACCCGATCCACGCGCCCACGCGGTCGCGTACGTCTCAACCGATGACCGGAGACGAGCTGCTCGTCGTAATCGCCCACGTCGAGCATGCACTGGCCTGGTTCAATAGGAAGTGTACAGATAAAACCGGACTCACAGTGGCGCTCGCCGGACCCGCGTGGCTCGCCTTCTGGATCGGTCATCGGCTCAACCCACGGGCAAAGCTCGGGCGGGTCGACTATCTCGACTTCGACAAGGATCGAACGCATTTCACACATGCATTGGCATCTCCACGGCATGAGGTTCCCTGGCTCTCAGGCCGGCCAAGGCTACTCTTCCTCGGCGCCGAGCCCAACAACCTCACACGCACCAAGGGCACCGAGTTGGTCACCGCGATCAAGAGGGCTCTAGGGCCCGCCGCGGAGACCTACGAACTCCAGGTACAACACTGCGTGAAACCCGAAGACTTTCGACAAGCGGTCAAAAAATTTAAGCCTGACATTCTTCATATGCACCTTCACGGCTCGTTCCGAGGTGTACTAGGCTTTGAAAACGAGCAGCGCGATGCCCAAGAGGTCAGCCACGAACTCTTCGTACGAGCCCTCAAACACGCCGGAATCGAGCCTGCCCTGATCGTCATGAGCTCCTGCCACACAGCGATGATGGCCTCGGAACTCAAAGCGATCGGAGAGTGTGTCATCACCATGAAAGGCGAGCTAAATATACAGACCGCCATCGCCCACGCGGGTGCGTTCTACCAGGCGCTTGCAGCTGGCATTTCTGTCGACAAAGCGGCTGAGGAGGCAAGCCGGTCCATCGAATTCCGTGGCAAGCCTTCCTATGAGGTGATCCAGACGACTAGTGAGTTCGAGGATGAACTCGAAGATGTTGTCCTCTTCCGGGGGCTTACGAGGCCCTCAAAGCTCAAGAGGTCCTGAGTCGACGGCGCGTCATTCTCTGGCTTCGAGACACCTAGGGGGACCAAATCGGCAGGCCCAAGCAGCCGTGTCCACTTCATGCGCCATTACCCCATAGTGAGTCCGCCATCTTCTCTACATTTGTCTTCGCCGTGAGACTCGGGGATCGATTCCTCCCTCTCGACGACTGATATCCCGTGACAATGAACACCTAGCGGTTTGGGCGGTTAAGAAGTTCAGCTAGAAACTCCGGCGAGAGACGGAATTATTACGGCCCAGGAGGCGGCAGGCGCGAGTGCCGCGCGAAGGAGACGCTCGATATCTCCGAGCGCGAGCGTTCGCAGGGGGTCGTGGACTTCAGGCTGGAACGCGGATGGGATAAGCGCTGCTTTCCCCAGGCGGCGATTGCCGATTTCGCCGAGGCATTGCCAAACACGAAAGCTTCGCGCGGCGCGATCGAGCAGTGTCGCGGCCGCGCGCGAGAACTCGCTGTCCG
>CAYYUP010000118.1:0-14839 GCA_964474905.1 uncultured Nannocystis sp.
CCCCCAAGCGCTGCCGCCTGGAGGACCAATAAGGACCACCGCTCAGTTGCCCACGGAGATCTGGAACGTTCCGGTGAAGGCGGGCACCCCGGTGCAGCTGTTAAAACTCGATCCATTGTACGAGATCTCGGAGGCTGGTGACCAACCGCTGAAGGCCCTCGGATTATTCGCCCCCTGCTGCTGGCGATAGGGCATCACGATCATCTTTGGATTGGCAACGTAATTGGGGTTCGCCGGGTACACGACGATCCCGTAGCCGCTACCAAACGATCCGCCACAACCATTATTGCTGGACCAGCGCCCCGGCAGCATCAATTTATCGCCATTGTCGAGGCTGATGAGCCGATTATGGTTGACCGAGTAGTACTGATTCCCCGCACTGGTGTCCGACGTAATCTTATCATTTGTCCACACCCCGACCTTGGTACCGCTCGCCTTGTAGACCTCGTTGTCGTTGGCATCGAGGAGGCGGATCGTGACCTTGTCGCCGACAGCGGCGATGCACTCATCGAACCAGGTGTTGTTGTTCAGGTTTTCGGCGTTGTCGTTGACTAGCTCAAAGCAAAATTCCGAGGTGCACTCCGCAGAGCATCCGTCGCCCGGGTCGAGGTTTCCGTCGTCACACTCCTCGCCATCCTGGACGAAACCATCGCCGCAGACCGGCAGGAGGCAGAGCCCTGTGCACATGTCTGTATCATCATCATTGCCGTCGTCGCACTCCTCTCCTGAACTCATATTGACCTTCATGTCGCCGCAGAGGCTCGGTGTGCAATCATCGTTGCACGTCTCGCTCTCCCCGAGGTCATCGCACTCTTCGATGTCTACCTGGATGATACCGTCGCCGCAGATGGCCAACCCGCAGAGATTTGTGCACTCGTCACCATCATCGTCATTTCCATCATCACATTCCTCCCCTTCCTGGACGATACCGTCACCGCAACTCGCGAGCATGCACGTATTCGTGCACATGTCAGCATCATCATCGTTGCCGTCATCACAGGCCTCGATGCCCTCCTGCACATAGCCATCGCCGCAGGCCGCCTCGACGCACAGGCTCGTGCATGCATCGGTATCGAGGAGGTTACCGTCGTCACAGACCTCAACGCCCTCCTGGACGTATCCATCTCCGCAAACCGCGACCACGCACTCTGACGTACATGCATCACTATCGAGGTCATTGCCGTCATCACAGGCCTCGTCTCCCTCGACCTCGCCATTTCCGCACACTGGCGGCGGCTCCCCCGTCGAGCTGCTCTCGCTCGTGCTCGTGCTCGTGCTCGTGCTCGTACTCGTGCTCGTGCTCGAAGCATCCGTCGTCGTTGCCTCGGTCGTCGACTCTTCACCGGTCGATGTACTACCCATCGTGCCAGTACCTGTCGTCGACGTAGCGCTCTCATTTGGTTCGCCACTGTCATCTCCGCCACAGCCGACGACCATAAATACGCTAAATCCCGCACAGGCGAGACTCCGAGCGAATCCACCCATTCCACCGTTCCCCAGATTTTTCATCATATTCTAAGCATACACACGATCCCCCCGGCAACGGAACAGAACCACCTGCTCGCGAACGGATCTCGAGAGGAGTGCCCTCTCCTCTCTCGCGTTTTAGGGCCGGCCCCGCGACCGCGCCCCACCCGAAGACACGGCCCTGGGGCTTTCCCCCGTACGCGATCGCAACGACGCCGCAACTATTGGTCAGACGGCCCGCGGCCCGCCTATGCCCTAATCAGAACGCTCCGTGCTCGTCCGTCCTCCGGTCGATCTACAGGGTGCGCCTCGGATAGGAGCGGCAACCGGTTTCGCCGAGCAGGGCAGGCCTCGGCTTGCTCAAAAAAGAAACGTGATTCACCAAAAGCCGGACGCAGCCCGTCGAGCCACGCGACCTTGGGATCGTACTGAGCATAAAAGGGGCGACCCACCCAGGAAGGATCCCGTGCCTGCAAGAAGCGCAGAGCAAAGACCTTCTGCCCCTGGATCTCAGGCATACCATCGATCACAATTTTGCCAGGTGAGGCGCTCATCGACGGCCCACGCACAGTCCGTGCGAGCCCAGAGACATTGCTGTAGGCCTCGTTAAAGATCCTGTGGGCGCGCACGAGCGGCACCTCAAAATAATGACGCGCGCCCGTATCTCGCTCGACAAACATATAATAAGGAATCGCGCCCAGTTGGACCTGCTGACTCCACATCGTCGCCCACAAAGCAGCGTCATCGTTGACGTGACGAATCAGCGGCGCCTGACAACGAATCGTCGCACCGGTACCGAGAACGCGAGCGATCGCCCGCTCTGCCATCGGCGTCGCCAGCTCCCTAGGATGGCTGCAATGTGCCATAAAGGCCAGGTTCTTGCCGGCCGCGACAACTTCCTCAAAAAGACGCAGAAGGTCGTCGGCGTCGGTATCGTCGACAAAACGCGACGGCCAATAGGCCAATGATTTACTGCCCAACCGGATCGAAGTCAGCTGTGGTGACGCCAGGAGCGGCTCGATGTAGCGACGCAGCAGCTTCGTCCGCATCACCAGGGGATCGCCGCCGGTCAGCAGCACACTCCGCACCCGCGGCTGACTCTCTACATAGCGAACAAGCTCCTGCGACTCACGGCTCGCGAACTTAAGCCCGTCGAGACCGACAAACTGCGGCCAACGAAAACAGTACGAACAGTACGTGTGACAGGTCTGTCCCTGGGTGGGGAAAAAGAGCACAGTCTCGCGGTATTTGTGCTGGATCCCCGCGATCGGTCGGCCGTCCAACCTCGGCACGTTTAGATCTGTTTGACCGGCCGGATGTGGGTTTAATCGGCGCTGGATCTCGCGGGCCGCGGCCTGCAGCGTCTCCGGCGGCGCTGCTTCGTGGATCAGACGCTCGATCCAGCGAAAGTCGCTCTCCTCGAGCATGTCGCGGTGGGGGAAGGTAAGCCGGTAGATAGGATCGTCGGGGGCTCGATCCCAGTCGATCAGTTCGTCGAGTACATAATTGTTGACACGAAAGGGCAGGACCGCAGAGACGATGCGTATCGCCTCGCGCTCAGCGGCTGACAGTGAGGCCAGCTGAGGAATCTCATCAATGTTTCGCCGCTGGAAGATGCGCATTTTCTCGGTCTGCGTGACTCTCTCGTTTAACAAATCGTGTCCTTCAAAATCGTTCGGTCGCGGAGGTCCCCATCTCGCATTCTCGCCGAGCGCGGGCGGCGATGCTACAGGCAGGCGACGCCGGCAACAAGCCGCCTCATTTGGCGCCCTAGCCGCACAGTGGGACAGAATTCAGAAGCCACGCCAAACCGCGATTTTTCGTACAGTCCCCTGCCCAGCATGCGCTGCCGGCCATCTCGACCCACACTGCCCCGCATCCCTCCAGACGTATCCCACATATGCACACAGGTCCCCCTTTGTGCCGCGCAAGCCCGGCCGCCGGCATCAGATCTTCGAGGCGCGAGCGCGTCGAAACCCGGGAACTCGCTCGCGGTTTGGAGATCCGCAACACCGAGCTCAGGATCACGAGCGAACGGTCGCCGAGTGCTCGCCTGCGCTCACGCGAGCGACTCCGTGCATCCTTGTTCGGGCCTTGTTGCTTGCGCAGACGGCCCTTTGCGGCGACCCTATCTGTAGTGAGAAGCGATCACGGAACTAGAGGCTCGTTCGGCCTCGTCGCGATCCTGGCGCTCGCCTGCTCGCTGCAAAATCCCTCCTACAGCAGCACCAGCAGCGGCTCCTCGACCAGCGGGAGTTCGACAAGCGCGTCGAGTACAACGACAACCGAGGGCGAAGCTTGCCCGAGCGACCGCTGTAACTACCTCGATCCGTCACCGATTGCCTGTTATGAATTCGAGGACCCAAACGAACTCACCGATGACACTGAATGTGGATACAATGGCACTATACTTAGTGTATCCGCAGTGTCAGGCGCGCACGCGCAGGGCATCCGAGTCACCGACAATTCAGAGATCATCGCCGACGGAAAATGGCCCGACTTCCCGAGTTTTACTGTCAGCTCGTGGATCGCTCTCCGCGACGGGGCTGCTGACTCCGAGGACTTTACACTCTTCATCAAGGGCACGCAATTCAAGTTGAGCCTGCAGCACCCAGTGCCCCCAGATGCCCTTTCTTGGCGGCTATTCTGCAGCATCGGCAAAAACGCAGTCACCTCAGACAGCCCTCCTCTGAACATCGACGGCAAGTGGCATCTGGTCGGCTGCGGTTGCGCAAAGACCGATACTGAGGGCAGCTGTGCGGAGATCTTTGCCTTTACGGACAAATCTAGGTACCTCGGCAACGAGTTCCTCAAGAATCCGCTCATGCTCAACAGCGATCTCGAGATCGCACCCGACTTCGACGGCTGTATCGACTCGGTACAGATCTGGGACCGGGCGCTGACCGGAGACGAAACCCTTGCACTCTACAATGCCGGCCGAGAAGAGACCAACATGGACTGCAAAGGCGACTAGGCGTGCTGATCGAGGTATTTGGGCAACATCTCGCGCCAGGTCACCCAGTCGTGATCGAAATCTTGACCCCATAGATCGACGCGGTTGGGGATGCCGCGGGCGCCGAGTACATTGGCGATCTTCCAGCTCTCATCCGGTGCCTCCCAGCGGCCCTCACCGGTGGGCAGCAGCACCATGCGTTCGCGGAGGAGCGCGAGCTGAGCCGAGTCTTCGTCTAAGAAAGGCACAAAATGCAGCGGCGAGACCAGGTGCAGATCGGAGGTATGTTCGCCCTTCATCCAGCGCCCAAGATCGTAGGTGCCGCTCATGCAGATGGCCATGCGAAAGTGCTGAGGGTTGCGGAGGAGGGCGATCAGCGCATTGTAGGCCCCGATCGAGGCCCCTGCACTGATCACCTCGACGTCGCCTCCACAATCACTGCGGATCGCCGGCAGTAATTCCTCGGTGAGAAAATCGTTAAAGACGTTTTGCACCCGCGCCTTGTAGGCACCACTATGATCACCGGAGATCCAGGCCCGGCCAGCGACGCTATCGCAGGAGAATACCTTGATTCGACCGGCCTCGATGAGCGGCGTTAATACCCGGATCATCAGGAAACGCTCGCACTCCTCGGCGTCACCGCCGGCAGTCGGAAAGAGGAGCACAGGGGTACCAGCATGCCCGTAGCGGGCAATGAGCACATCTGTGTGCAGACGACTAGAGAACCACTTTGAGGTGACGTTGGCGACCATGATTACTTCCCCTCCTGGGCGGCCCCAGGCATCGGCTCGCTCGGCCCAGGCTCGGCCGCGCCATGACCCATGCGGTCGGCTTCGGTCTTGCGCCAGAACTGGATCATGCCCCAAAAATGCTCGGTAAATCGATCGACTTCGTGCTCAGGAAAAAGCGCTTCGACCTTTGCGTGCACGATCGAACGCGCCATCTCGGTGCCAAAAAACTCCCAGACGACCTCGTTTAAGTGCCCCAGATGCTCGTGGCAAAACTCTATAAAGCGGTCGGTCTCCATGCGAACATTGGCGATCTTCGCGTACTCGCGGAGGCGTTCGCGGTAGGGCAAGTCCTTGGCCGCGATCTTGAAGAAGGGCTCCCAATCGAGGTTTTCCGGCTTTTTATGGCCGGTCGCCGCACAGAAGATCGACCACCGGATCATGTTCTTGACCATCTCCGGGAAGTGATAGTGCAGCGAGGTCACCTGAAAATCAGGGCAAGCATTCGCAAAGTCGATCGGATGAAACACACCGTCACGCCGCAGTGCCTCGCAGGAGTTAAAATCCCAGCCGAAGAAGGCGTTGATCGTCAGGGTTGTATCCTGAAGCAGCGACCACTCATCGCCATCCGCGAAGAAAAAGTCGACCTGATAGCGATCGTGCAGCGGCGCCCCGGGGTCGTATTTGACGATGTGCACCTGTGGGCCGATACCGATCGCCCGAACAAAGAGGTCGGAGGGCTCGACCGCCTTTTGCAAGTGCATCACGTAGGTGCCGCTTTTTTCGTAGGCCTCGCGAAGCTCGTCTCCGTTGCGGATTTTTGAGACCCCAACCCAGGCGCCGCCGTCGTAGGGCTTCATGTAAAGCGGATAGCCCATACGCTCGCCGACCTTGCCGATGTCAAAAAGCCGCGCGTAACGGCTAAGCGTCGGCTCGAGATCGGCGCTCGGATGGTGCTCCTTGGGCGGCACCAAAAAAGTCTCCGGCACCGGCATGCCGAGCCGCATCATCGCGCAATAGGAGGTGTGTTTCTCCATCGACTGCAGCGACCAAGGATTGTTGAGCACGTAGAGGCTGTCGAGGATCACGGCCTTCTTGATCCACTCGCGGCTGGTATGAAACCAGTGAGTGAGCCGGTCGAGAACGACGTCGTATTTGCAGGGCTGCTGCAGGTCAAAGGGCTCAAAGGTCAGGCGATCGACAGCAAAACGCATCGTGTCGTCGCCCAGTGGGATCTCGAGCTTTAGGCGGCGTACGATCTCTTCGTAACAAGCCGGCCAGCAGAGGTCAGCACCGAGCAGAAGTCCAATGTTTCGGGTGATGTCAGCCATCTAAAGAGCCCTTCGTCGCTCACTCGTAGACCATCCACAGCGGCCCCGGGAAGAGCCAGCTGAGCGCCGTCCGCAGACGGTCGCGCCAGTTCTCCCAGTTGTGACCGTCGCGCGCCTCTTCGTAGCGGATGTCCATACCAGTGGTCTGGAGCAGCGGTACCATGGAGCGGTTCTCGTAGATCAGGGATTCGTAGGTGCCACAGCTCACAAAGACCTTCTCGGCGGGCCGCCCGGGCGCCTCGCGGAAGGCATTGACGAAGCTCACAACGCGATCAAAGAGCGGACCTCGGCGGTTTTCACCGATGTCGGTAAAGGCGAAGGAACCCGATTGCAGGAGCAGCCGACCAAAGGTGCCGGGATAGCGCCAGGCGGTCGAGAGCGAAGCGACACCGCCAAAACTCGCGCCCATCAAGCAGCGCGCGCTTACCGCATCGTAAAGCGGAAAACGCTCCTCCATGTAGGGTACGACCGTATTGACGATGAAATCGGCATGTCGCGGATCGTCGGCGTATTCGACCAATCGATCCTCGGGGTGCGTCATCGCGACGATCAAAGGCGCTACCTCCAGGCGATCGATGAGGTTGTCGAGCACCGACTTGAGCGCCGAATAGCGCAGATAGTCGCCGCCATCGTGGACCACCAAGAGGCGATAGCGACGGCTCACACGAAAGCGCGCAGGCAAGTAGATGGTCAGCCGCCGGGGCTCGCCAAAGGGCGTGCGCGGTAGAACGATCTCCTCGATCGTGCCTGAGCGTGCCTCGGGATCGTAGGCGGTCCACTCCGGGGTCTCGTAGCCCTCGCCCGCGCAGACCGAGTTGGCGCCGAAGGGATCGTGCGCGAGCTGATCATTGAGCGGATCTCGGATCCAACGGCTGTGCTCGCCCTGCTGGATCTCGAACTTGTACTCGACCCGCGAACGCGCCGGCAGCTCGATCGTCAGGTGCCAAAAATCGGTGCCCTCGATGCGATTGAAGGGCTGCTGCGAGCCCAAACCAAAGACCCAATGACGGAGGTAAACAGCGTCGACATCACCGACAAAGGCGAAGGTCGCAGAGGTCCCCTCGACCAGAGGAAACTCGTGATCGCGGAGGAAACGGGAGAGCGCGGCGTCATCCAGGGGCACGCTGCGGAGGAGATCGGCGATCGCCAGGGACATTCACAGACTCCAGGGTTCGGGGGCCCAAAGCTCACCACCATCGCCGAGCGCCCGTGTATTGGGACCGGCACGGTAGCGGTCGCCCTCGCGGGCGAGACGAGAGCCAGGATCGAGGGTGATGCAGCGGGCCGGCGCAAAACGACGGGCAAAGAGAGAGACCCGCCGCGCATCGTCTAGGAGGAGACGGCGGCGTGCATGGGGCAGCGCAACCAGCCCCGGAAAAAGGCCCAGACCAGCGTCGAGAACCTCGGCGTTGCCCCGCCCCTGCGGCGGCGAATCGTGGAAGAGAATCACCCGATCCGTGAGGGCCATCGCGCCCGCCGACCAGGCGAGGATCGTGCGACCCACCAGAAGCTCGCCCAGGCCAAAGAGGCGCAGCCGATTGAGGATCGTCGCCACATTGCCGCCGGCGATCGCGACCGCACCACAGTCCTCGAGCATGCCCGCGATCTCCTGGCGATGGGCGACAACCACCGGCCTCGAGCCCGGGCGCACGCCGTCTTCGTAGTCGCGGTTGAGGAGGATCACACGGGCCAGGTGTTGGCGATCTACCAGGCGAATCGCCTCGATCGCGGCGGTGATCTCAGCGGCGATCAAGTCCTCGGGCCCACGGGCCTGCTGGAGATCCCTCACCGCCGCGACACCGTGCTCTAAACGCCCGCGATAGAGCGTTTGCAACTTGCGCAGGCGATCCTGCTTGGTCCTGTGGGCTTCGCGGAGCTCCCGGTCGTCGAGGAAGACCGCATCGCTGCGGGCGTGCAGCCGAAGGTTGATCACCCGCTGACCGAGCGCCTCTTGCAGCTCAGAGTCCTCCGCCTCGCGCTCCTGCCAACCACAGGTGATCACGGCGATGCGTCCCTGGATCGCGAGCGCTTCGATCTCGCGGTCGACGGTGACCGCGAGACGTTGGGGACCGAGAAGGACGCCAGTGGCAGGCTTTTGTGATTCGGTGTACAAGCTGGGCCGTTTCGCCCGCGAACCATTAGCGCCTGAGCTAGCGCGGACGCAAGGGGTTCGGATCGTTACAATGCATGTTCTCTTCGTCGCACCTGAGTTTCCGGCCTACCAAAAACAGTTCGTGCGCGCGCTCAAGTCGGTCGGTGCCGCGGTCACAGGCATAGGCGAAGCCCCCGCGGCCTACCTCTCCGATGATCTCAAAGGCTGGCTCGACGGCTACGAGCAGGTGCGCTCGGTCTGCGACGAGGAGGCGGTATTAGAGGCCGTACGCCGGGTCCAACGACGCGGCTGGGTCGACCGCCTAGAGGCGACCATCGAATCGCACATCCTGCCGATCGCCCGGGTCCGCGAGGCCGCCAAGATCCCCGGCCTGCGAGTGAAGACCGCGATCCTCTGCCGCGACAAGCCCGAGATGAAAGCCTTCCTGCGGGGCGCTGGCGTGCCCTGTGCCCTCTCCGACGCGGTCGAGAGCCCCGAAGAGGCGAAGCGTTTTGTCGAGGCCGTCGGCTATCCGGTGATCCTCAAGCCACGGGCGGCCGCCGGCGCCTCTGGGACCTGGCGCGCCGACGACGACGCAGGCCTCGCCCGAGCACTCGCAGATCTCGGGGTCGATCGCGGCAACTCGGCTGCGATCGAAGAATTCATCGAGGGCCACGAAGGCTTCCACGACACCCTCGCCGTCGACGGCGAGGTCGTGCACGAGTTCATCTCTCACTACTATCCTGGCGTGCTCGAGGCGATGCGCGACCGCTCCGTGGCCCCTCAGATCATCAGCACCAACCGGATCGACGCGCCCGGCTACGACGAGGTCAAGAAACTCGGTCGGCGGGTAATCCAGACGATGGGCATCGGCACCGCGGCAACCCACATGGAGTGGTTCGCCAGTCCCAAGGGCCTAAAATTTTCGGAGATCGGCGCCCGCCCGCCCGGCGTCGGTCAATGGGATCTCTACTGCGCCGGCAACGACCTGGACCTCTATATCGAATGGGCACACGCGTTGGTGCACGGCCGACCGCTGCGCCAAGCCTCGCGCCGCTTCTCCTCCGGGATCATCGCCCTGCGCCCCGATCAAGACGGCCACATCGCCGGTTACGAGGGCGTCGATCTCCTCCAAGAAAAATTCGGCGAATGGGTGATCGATGCCCACTTGCCGCCCGCAGGCACCCACACTCAGCCGATCGAAGCCGGTTATATGGCCAATGCGTGGGTCCGCATGCGCCATCCGAATTACGATACCCTCCGCGAGATGCTCGACCTTGTCGGTCAAACCTTAAAAGTCCGCGCCGCTTAATCGAAGAACTCCCGCCCCGTTTCCAAGAAGATACGATCGATGAAGGTCCTCTTTATCTCCCCCCATTACCCCGAAGAGATGCAGAGCTTCACCCGCGGTCTTCGCGAGGTCGGAGCCGAGGTCTACGGCGCCGGTGATGTGCCCGAGGCCCAGCTGCCGGCGCACGTCCGCCAAAACCTCCGCGGCTATGTCCAGGTCCCCGAGCTGCTAAAGAGCGAAGGCGCAGCCCTAGCCCAGCTCGCGCCCCTCGCCGAGCGCCTAGGTGTCGATCGCATCGAATGCCTGTGGGAGCCCTGTGTTCTTTTGGCAGCGTCGCTGCGTGAGCGCTTGGGCATCGCCGGCATGTCGCGTGACACCGTGCTCGGCTTTCGCGACAAAACCCTGATGAAGCGCCGCCTGGTCGCCGCCGGTATCCGTGTTCCCCGATTCGCGCGGGTCAGCTCAGCTGCCGAGTGTTACGAGGCCGCCACCGAGATCGGCTACCCCGTGGTGATCAAGCCGATCGACGGCGCCGGTTCTGCAGATACCTTCGCAGTCACCAACGCCGAGCAGCTAAAGCAAGTACTCACCCAGCTCGGCCACTTAAAAGAGGCCAACCTAGAGGAGTTCATCGACGGCGACGAGTTCACCTACGATACGGTCTGCATCGACGGCGTCCCGCACTTCGAAAGCGTCACCAAGTATTATCCAAAGCCGATGGACGGCCGCCACAACGAGTGGATCTCGCCGGCCCAGCTGACCTACGCCGATCCATTTGCCCACCCCGAGCTGCACGGCGGCATCGCCCAGGGTCGCGAGGTCTTAAAGGCGCTCGGAATGGGCACAGGGTTCACCCATATGGAGTGGTTTCGCAAGCCCGACGGCGAGATCGTCTTTGGTGAAATCGCCGCCCGGGCACCCGGTGGCAAACTCGTCGACGGCATGAACTACGCCAACGATTTTGACGTCTTTCGTGAGTGGGCGCGAGCCGCCTGCTGGCATAGCTACGAGGGCAAACCGAGCAAAAGCTACAACGTCGCGGCGATCTTTAAACGAGCCCTCGGCAAGGGACGGATCCAGCGGATCATCGGCACCCAGGCCCTGCGCGAGCGCTGCGGCCCGGGCCTGCTGGCGATGGACCTGACACCGCCCGGCCAACTCCGCAGGGATTGGCTCAATACACTGATCGGCGACGGATTCATCATCCTCCGCCACCAAGACCTAGAAACCTGCCAATCGATGATGTGGCAGGCCATCAAGAACGTACGACTCTACGCCGCCTGAGCCCGTGACATCTAGGTGTCGACAGATGGCCGCTCGTGCTGCCATCATCTGTGGCGATGAGCTGCCGGCGATCGACCTATCACCTCCGCATCGGTCTCGGGGCCGCACTCGCGCTCGCGATCGAAGTCCTGATCGGACCGGCGCTCGCCCAGGCGCGAGAGATCGAGTGCGCCCTGCCCGAGCTCCAGAGCCTCGCCAATTTTAACTCTCCCTTCTTTGCGGGCACCAACCGCACAGCGCTACCGGTGCCGATCGACGCGCATCCCTGGGTCTTTGCCAGCTGCATCGAGCCGGAGACAGCACTCGACTGCGAGCTGGTCAGCGACAACTCGGATGACATCGTCCAAGTGCAGGCCGAAGGTTTGGGCCCCACCTGCGACGACTCCTTTGTGCGGCCACAGCTCGTGCGATTTGTCCCCGAGCGCCAGCTCCTGCCCGCCCGGCGCTACACACTGCGCTGCGCCTCGACCCCGCTCTACGCCGGCTGGCTCTCCGGCTACTCCGATACCATCACTGGCCCGGTCAACAATTTGCCGCTCGCGACCAAGGCATCCACAGCTCCGTCACTGTCGCCGATCGACCTCACCGGTACACAGGCCACACTCCGGCGACGCGACGATACCTGCTGCGCTCGCGATCCCCTTTATCTCGAGATCTCCGTCCCCGAGACCGACGACTTCAAATTGTTCACTCGCAATGGCGGCCTCATCGAGGTGCTGCACGAGGGCGACGTGTGGGGGATCACCAGCGCGGAGGACACCTTGCCGATGACCGAACGCGGGCTCGTGCTCACGGCCGTCGCCGCCGACGGCAGCCGCGGATCCCCCTTCGAGATCGAAGCCAGCGCGATCGACGAAGAGCTCATCTACACAGATTTCGACTGTGCCCTCGGCCGCCGCCTAAACGGCTCCGCACTCTGGCTCCTGGCTCCCTTCGGCTTCCTGCTCCTCAGCCGACGACGGGCCAAACGACGCGCAGAGAGGGGGTACGGCCGATGATCGCCCTCACCTCAGTGCTCGCCGCTGCGCTCGTCATGGCCCCCTCGACAACGCCCGCCGCGACCTCAAACGACTCTGGTGTCCAGGTGCGCCCCGTCAAGCTCGCCCCGCACGTCGTCTTCGCCAATCACTATTCACTCACTTTCGGCCTCGAGGAGGTGCCCTCCGGCGACATCGCCCTCTTCTTTGGTCGCGCCCTGCCAGCGCTCGCGCCCACCCGAGCACATCGACGATGGGCACTCGGCTACCAGCTCACGGTCTCTGTCGGCGGTGCCGATCGCTACGCGCTATCAGCATTCACCCATCGCCACCACCTGATGGCTGTCGGCTATAGCGTCCGCAGGCCTCGGCTCTACGTGACCATCGGCGGCGGCATCGCGATCTTTGCCGGCACCCCCCGGCCTCTGCCCCCCGGGGCTTGGCGTCCCTCTGTCGCTGAATTTGAGGGCCGTCTCGGCTACATCTTTGGTCCCCGTCGCCACCGACGACGCCTCGCCGGGGTCGTCGGCGGCATGGCTCGCCTGGGCTGGAATGCCGCCAGCCTTGAAAAAGCCCCCGTGCCGCAGATCGGCGCATTTTTGGGCCTGCTGCTGCGATAGCGGATCAGGCTAGCTCTCGATCTCTGCCAGTCTGCTCGAGCTTCGGCGAATCGTGCATTCATCACGCGGTTCATGAGCGCAACTCTGATTCATAGTAAGTCGGAGAGACTGCACAGTCGCCGCCGCGTCTCTCCGCTCATCGACTAAAGCCGATGCAGCTCGCCCTCGAGATGCGACCGACCTCCCCAGGCCGAATAAACCGTAAAGCAACGTTTTTCAGCCCCACCACGGGCGCAGAAGAGCACCTCTCCGGGCAGGAAGATCGGCGATCGAAAGCGGACCTCCAGGCGCACCGGAGGCGTCGCAAAAGCCGGGCCCAGGGCGGCGACAGAGCGGGCGACGGTCCACATACCGTGCACAATCGGTCTGCGAAAACCAAACCAACGCGAGGTGAGCGCGTGCAGGTGGATCGGGTCAAAGTTACGAGAGATACGGGCGTAGCGGCGGCCCGTCGCCTCGGGGATCCGCCAGCGCTCCCCCTTAGGTCGACCGGTCGCGCGGCTCGGCCCTTGCCTCTGCCCACTAGATTTTGCGCCCAGAGACAGCGCGGTCGTCGTGCTTCGCCAGATCACCGGCGCGCCGGGGTGAAGGCTGACCTCTGTGATCAGATCAAACTCAATACCTCGACGATGCTCGCGATGCCCCTCGACCCGGCAATGAAAACAAAGATCGACGTCGTCGGCGATCGGCCGGGTCTGAATGATCACCTCACGCAGATGCACGAGCCCCAGGGCCGAGAGGGGAAACTCGCGACTGCTGACCACTTGAATGTGCAGCGGCGTGACCAGTGCGTAGGGCCAGGTGAGCGGCAGCGCATGCCCAGGTGCGATCCTGCAGAGATCGCGAAAGGCCGCAAGGCGCCGCGGACAGGGACTGACAGTGGCGTAAGCCTCGATCCTCGGGATCGTGCCACCACCTCGCAGGCCCGGCTTGCCGCGGCTGCTTCGGGCCAATCCAACCACACACTCGGCGAGCGTCGGCATCGAACGTCGGCTGCAACTCGGATTTTTGGTCGACTTCGCAGCCATCATCGACGATCTTCTCGGGTGTGAACGTGCGCAGTCAAGCGGTGTCCGGGGTCTTCGGCAGGGTCGTCTGCCTCTCGCTCGCACTCGCGCTGGCAGCCTGCGGACGCTCAGGAGAGACCCCGACCGAGCCCGTGGTCGCCAGTGTAATACCCGAAAAACACCCCCTAGACCCATCAGGAGGGTCTCCTGGTGCCGCACGCGACGGTGCGCACGCTGACCACACAGCCGCGGTAAACGCTGACCCTGCAGAGGGTACAGAGCCCGTCCAAAAAAAACCTGTGATCGTGACGATCGTGATCGGCACCTTTCCGCCGGAGCTCCGCGAAGCGGTCGAGACCGGCCTGCGTGAGTCGCTGCCGGTGGAGGTCCGCGCTGGACCGACCTGGGATTTACCCAAGTCTGCCTACTACCCGCCGCGCCGTCGCTACCGTGCCGATACCCTCATCGATCTCCTGAGTGAGGCGGCGCAAAAGGACACACAAAGCGACGTGCGCTACCTCGGCCTGACCTCCGTCGACATCTCGACGACTAAGGACGGCCATCGCGACTGGGGCATCTTTGGCCTCGCATTCAGTCCCGGCAGCGGCGCCGTGATCTCAAATTATCGCCTCAAAAAGAGCGCCAAAAGCCCCGAGCACTTCGCCTTCCGCGTCACCAATACGGCAATTCACGAAGTCGGCCACAGCCTCGGGCTCGCCCACTGCGACGAAGCCAAATGCCCGATGCGTGACGCCAAGGGCAGCGTCGCCAGCACCGATGATTCAAGCCAGGTACTCGGCCCCGAATGCGCCGCCGAACTCGCCACCGAACTCGCCGCCGAACTCGCAGAGGACCGCTAATCGTCGCACTGATCATTCGAGCGAGCAGACAGTCGCCAGGGCGTGAACTCCCCTATCGCCGGACCCGACTCAGGACGTCTGAATTGCACACAGCACGAGCTGTGGCTACGCGAGAATCTATAGGAGACTCAATGAGCGGCGCTCCGAAGACCTTGGCTCACTCCTCCGTGCCCTGCCGTACTCGGCCTCCAGCCAGCCTGATCGTGCGCGCAGACCGGCGAGTTCAAGG
>CAYYUP010000119.1:0-10393 GCA_964474905.1 uncultured Nannocystis sp.
CGGTGACTTCGAAGGTGAATGCAAGGCTCTCTCCTTGCAATGGAGTCAGCTTTCCCCTGGAGCCCAACAGTGGGACCGAGTTGAGGCGGTCAGCATTCTTCCCGGCGGACAACTCATTGCAGGCTACTTCGCTGAGGCATCCGAACAAAACGTAATTACCAAACTTGACCAAGAGGGAACCAAGCTCTCGGCATTCTCAATCCCGGGCTCAGCAGGCGAAGCCGAGATTCGCCAATTGTTCATTGCGCCGGGCTCAGAAGATCGACTAAACATTCTCTCTCTCCCCAGCTTGGGCCCCCGAGTATCGGCATGGACGGGCGAAGAAGCGCTTCTTTGGGAGCACGACCTTCCATCCCCCAACACAATGTTTGCTGTGGGGCTTGGCCTTCACACAGACGGACGCATCTATGTGCAAACCCGCGACACGACCACCGACATGCTCTACACGTATGTGATGAATTCCGAAGGCTCCATTGAGGCCTCCTTCGCAGGAATCCCTGGAGCCGACACAGATTCCTACCTTGGGCTAAACATGGCCCTCACCCCTAACGGAGACATCCTCATCGTTGGTTGGGATACCGACTATCAAGATTTTGTCCGCAGAGTCTCCCCTGAAGGAATGTTGCTCTGGGCACACGATCTTGATGTCGACCAAGGCCATGCATACTCGGTCTCAGCCACTTCATCCGGGGATCTTTATGCCGTCCAAGATCAAGTACTCTCCAAGTTCAGCCCAGATGGAGCACTTCTCTGGGAGTCCTCTCTTTCGGGCGATGGCCTCCAAGTCGCAACAACCAAAGAGCAAGCGATTGTCTCCATTCGGAAGGACGGAATCGGTGAACTTCTGCAATTCAGCTCAGACGGAGAACTTCTGCATAGCGTCGGCCTTGGTGGGGAATTCACGATCATCCCGGTCCTCACCGCTGATGACAATTGCACCGTCGCGATCGGCGCTGCCTCCGGCCATATCGCCTACCTGAGCGAGTAAAATCTTCAATCGGCGCCAGGGCAACAGCGACTCGGGCACAGCTCGCCGCTACAGCTGCTCTCCGGCTGTGTTAACAAGCCCGCCGAAAACCCTCCTCCTTCTGGGCCGCAGCGATTGCGTCTCTCGCCGGACTTCCCAGCTAAAACCTCTTAACCGCGTTCGTGCGGTCGTGCTGCTCATATGAGGTTTTAGGACTTCTACTCACAATGCATGGAGCCGGTCTTCTCGGCTGGTCGCGCAGCGCAGCGGGCACACCACACGGCGTAGGAGGCATGTTGTGAGGTCCTGTAGCAACAGGCTGTAAAGAGGCGACTGCGACCGTAGGGGGATTCTTGGTGCGTCTCGGGGTGCCTAAAACTGAGTCTTCGCGTCGTCGCGACGACGATCACCGCCACGGGCTCGAAGTGGGAGGGTTTTCCGGCTTCCAACTCGCTCGTGTCTTGGGCGGCTCGAAGGTGGCGACCTTGCGACAGGGCCAAGATTCGACCCAGCCGCTCGGGCTCACTCGGGGACCGTCGTGCTCTATAAACGTCCACGCGACTTGGACGATCACATCGTCGGGGCCCAGTTTGTACAAGCGGGACACGGTGTCCTGAAACTTCTCGGCACTCATGAGCGGAAAACCATCTAGTTTTGCATCATCGGTGGAGAGTTCGCCGACTTTTCTCGATCTCACCGAAGTGATCTCGACATCCGCGATGATCATATAGGGCTCACCGGCCTTGCGACCCATGAGTTTGTTGACCAGGAAAACGCGGTCGCCAACCTCGAGATTTGTCGACTTTCTGATCGTGGCGGTCTTGAGCCTGAGCACGACCTGCTCCTGGCACTTGTTGACGCTCATGACACGGTGTCGGATCTCGCTGGTCACACCACTTAAGCCCGCCGACGCCTGAGCGTGGGCGGGCGGATCTTGCTCCGTAGCGTCTACGGTGGGCCGGTGTAGTCGTTCGAGGTACATATCCTCGCGACTGTGCCCACCGCCACGATGCCAGGCCGGGTTGATACTGTCCACAGGCTCCCTCGCTCAGCAAAAACCCGTGCTACAAGCACGGGCATGACCCGCTACACCCTGCGCAAGGGATCTCAGCGCCCAAATCAGTCCGACGACGGCCGGCCGCGGGTGTTCACTGGCGGCGAACTCATTGACGGCGCCAACCGCCTCTTTAGAGACCACCGACTCCACTAGATCTCAGCAAGTCGGCACCATCGGAGTGCGGAGCAGTTTTCGTTCGCGAGGCCGTGTGGTGATCGTTGACAACTGCGAATACTTCGAGATTGTCTGGTGTGACGAAGGTGAGGCTGCGCCGTTCTGTGAGGGCTCGTAGACGCTCTTCGTGACCTGCATTGAGCCGGGTCGCTCGATCTATGCGCTGTGGTCATTCGCCGCCAGCACCATCACCCAAGGAAAAACCTGGGGGCGGGCGATCGGTCGAAAGCTAGGCTCGACGAAGCGTGTAAAGCTGCGCCGACTCCAGTGTTGTACATGCTCGGGGTCGTTGCCGAGGGCGCGTATATTCTTGCCGCGAAGCAGGTTGAGCCCGCGGAAGTAGGGCTCCCAGGGCACGCTTAGCAGCACGTGAGCGCTCGAGAGGCGGCCGAGTAGGGGAAGCATCGCGGCCGGCTCATCCAGGTGCTCTAGGACCTCGAGCATCATCACGAGATCAAACTTCTCGCCCAGGTCTGCGAGTTCGCGGGCGTCGCGGACCTCTAGACGTGCGCGTTTGCCCAGACGGGTGCGCGCGTCGGCGATCGCCGCGGGGTTGAGGTCTAGACCGGAGAGCTCAGCGTCGAACCCAGCGTCGGCGATTGCCGCCAGCATATAGCCCTCACCGCAGCCGACATCGAGGATCGACCGCGGTTTGACGGTCTCGATCAGCTGCAACATCGCCCGGGTAAAATTGCTGATCAGCGCCCGCTGGATCGGGTTCTTGCTCTCGTGCTTTTGCTTGTTGCCGCGCTCTTCGATCATCGGATCACCGGCGCATCTTCGCTGCTGGGATCGGCGCTCACCGAAACCGGCGCATGTGACATGTGTTTAGAAACATGTCTCTTGGGACCGCGGATCGAATAGACCTCAGAGGCTTGCACGGTGGTTCTGACCAGGAGTTCGCCGAGCAGGCCCAGGCCCAGGAGTTGCACGCTGGTGATCACCAGGAGCACGCCCAGGGTCAGTAGAGGCCGGGTACCGATCGCCTCGCCGAGCGCCCAGAGCACGCTGAGGTAGCAGAGGATCGCGAAGCCGGGCAGCCCGAGCAGCGCCGCCGGCAGTGAGAAAAAATGCAGCGGCCGAGTCCGGAAACGAGTGACCAGGAGCACCGTCAAAAGGTCGAGAAAGCCGTCGATAAGGCGACGGAGGCCGTATTTAGAGGTTCCGTGCTGGCGCGGTCGGTGGTTGACCACCAACTCTTCGATGCGAAAACCGCGAGCACCGGCGAGCACCGGCAAAAAGCGGTGAAAGCCGCCGTAGACGCTGAGCTCCTGCACACACTCGGCGCGATAGGCCTTAAAGCCGCAGTTGAAATCGCGCAGAGGGATGCCGCTAACCCAGCGTACGACCGAATTGAAGAATTTTGAGGGCAGGGTTTTGCCGAGCGGATCGTGGCGGCGCTCTTTGTAGCCGGACACTAGATCTGCACCGGCGTCGATCTTGGCGACGAAGTTGGGGATCAGCGCGGGGTCGTCTTGGAGGTCGCCGTCGAGGGTGATGACGATCTCGCCGCGGGCGCGGGTGAAGCCAGCGGCGAGGGCGGGCGACTTGCCGAAGTTGCGGCGGAAGTGGAGGACCACCAGCTGCGGATCGGTGGCCGCCAGTTCGTCGAGCAGATCATCCGATCCATCATCACTGCCGTCGTCGATGAAGATGATCTCGTAGCTGCGCTGGCACGCGCTGCAGCCGGCCGTGAGCTGGCGGTGAAGCTCGGGGATCGAGCCGACCTCGTTGTAGACCGGCACGACGATCGTCAGCCCGAGTGTCGGCGCTTGCACGGCGTCGATCTCGGTCGAGTGCGGGCTGCTGGCGGGCGTGGGCGGCATCGGCTCGGGCGGCGCGAGGGTAGCAGAGTTGCTGTGTGCCGCATTTGTGCGGTGTTCGCGCGGCGTTCGCGCGATGCACGGGACCTGCGGTAGACGCCTGCAGGCCCTACTGTGCGGGCGATGCAGAAGATCGTCGTCGACCGGCCTGGATCCTACGAGCAGCTGCGCCTGGTCACAGCCCCGGATCCGAAGCCGGGTCCCGGAGAGGTGCGCGTTCGGGTTGCGGCGATCGGTGTCAACTACGCGGATTGCATCGTCCGCATGGGCCTCTACGCCTCCGCCAAGGAGTACGTCGGTTGGCCGATCACTCCGGGTTTTGAGGCCAGCGGTGTCATCGATGCGCTCGGCGAGGGCGTTGACTCGGTGCAGCTCGGTGATGAGGTTGTGGCGCTGACCCGCTTTGGCGGCTACGCGAGTGCGCTGGTGGTGCCCGTGCATCAGGTCTTTGCGATCCCGCCGAAGCTCTCGCTTGTCCAGGCGGCAGCGCTGCCCTCGATTTTTTTAACCGCCTACTTTGCGCTCTTTGAACTCGCGCATCCGCGTCCGGGCTCGAGCCTGCTGGTGCACTCGGCGGCCGGCGGCGTCGGCTCGTCGCTGGTGCAGCTCGGCAAAATTGCCGGTTGCCGGGTGATCGGCGTGGTCGGTGCTGCACATAAGGTCGCTGCGGTCACCGAGCTCGGCGCGGATGGCATCATCGACAAGTCCAGCGAGCCCCTGTGGCCAGCCGCAGAGCGCTTCTCTCCCGGGGGCTACGATGTCATCTGCGACGCCAACGGGGTCGAGACCCTCGGCAAGAGCTATGATCATTTAGCGCCGACTGGCAAGCTCTTGATCTACGGATTTCATACCATGTTGCCGCGGCAGGGCGGTCGTGCGAAATGGTTGAAATTAGCGATCGCCTACCTGCGAACGCCGCGTTTTAACCCATTGGAGCTGACCCAGAAGAACCGCTCGGTGATGGGGTTTAATTTATCGTACCTCTTTGATCGCGCAGATATCCTAGGCGAGGGTATGAGCAGGATCCTGGGCTTTGCAGAGAGCGGTGAAATCGTCTGTCCCAAGGTGACGACCTACGAGCTAGCCGCGGTCGCCGATGCCCACCGGGCCCTGGAGTCGGCCCAGACCGTGGGCAAACTGGTGCTGACGACGGAGCGGTGGAGATAAACGAAGATCGCTGAGGACCGAGTTTGGTCTGCACCCAGGCCAAAGGTCAGTGGCAGTTTTTAAAGGATATGGTGCCCGAGACCGAGTGATCGCCCAATTTGCAGTCGAGGGCAGATTTACCCATTACGTTGGTAACATCGTTGATCGTCGAATTTTGTCGGTCGAGGCTCATTGTTCCGCATTCTCCGAATTCGATCGGCTGTTCGCCCTCAAAAAAGAGCACAAGTGGTTTGTTTGCCGGCGTTTGCACGAGGCGCAGTCGTTGTCCCTTGTCATCGACCAGGTCGACCCCTGAGAAGCCGTTTACTTGGCCAGAGCGGCAGGAGGTCGGTGTGAATGCACTTCCGTCGACCTTCAGGTCGGCGTTTAGTTCGGCGCTACAGGCCGTTGCGCAGACTAGGAGGGAGGCGAGGGGCCACAGTCGTTTACCCGTTGTCATTGTGGCATGATACACGGGCGTCACTGCCCGCGGCCATCACCGGTAGGAGGTCGAGCGGTCGAGCGCTTACTCCAGCGATCTGGGCGTGTTTGGCGAGCCTTGAGCGATCCGGAGCGAGGTTCGTGCGAACGCGCGTCTTGGCTTTGAGTGGCGGGCTATTTTGCCACTGCCGCGATTGGATTGTCGAAGTACCGAATGTAATTATAATTAGAGTTCGTTTTCATGCGCTTTGTCGGCGCACCAAGACGACAAAAAAGCCGCCCTGCGCGTACGCGGGGCGGCTTGATGGTGCGAAGGATGGGTCGGGCTAGCCGCGCTTGTCCATTGGCACGTAGTTGCGCTCGCCGGCACCGATGTACACCTGGCGCGGTCGGGCGATTTTCTGCTCGGGGTCGGTGAGCATCTCCTGCCACTGTGCGAGCCAGCCGACCGAACGGGGGATCGCGAAGAGCACGGGGAACATCTCGACCGGGAAACCCATCGCCTGGTAGATCAGGCCCGAGTAGAAGTCGACGTTGGGATAGAGCTTGCGCTTGACGAAGTACTCGTCGTTTAGCGCGATCTTCTCGAGCTCCAGGGCGATGTCCAAGAGCGGATTTTTGCCGGTGACCTCGAAGACCTCGTGGGCGAGCTTCTTGATGATCATCGCCCGTGGGTCGTAATTTTTGTAGACCCGGTGACCAAAGCCCATCAGCCGCTGCTCGCCGTTTTTGCAGCCCTCGATGAACTTGGGGATGTTCTTGATGTCGCCGATGCCGCGGAGCATGCGGAGCACGGCCTCGTTGGCGCCGCCGTGCAGCGGGCCGTAGAGCGCCGACGCAGCGGCCGAGAGCGAAACGTAGGGATCGGCCTCGGAGGAGCCGACCGCCCGAGCCGCGCTCGCCGAACAGTTTTGCTCGTGATCCGCGTGCAGGATAAAGAGCACATTGAGCGCCCGCTCGAGGATCGGGTTGGGCTTGTAGGTGGGCTCGCCCATGCGGAAGAGCATGTTGAGGAAGTTGCCGCAGTACGAGAGCGAGTTGTCCGGGTAGAGGTAGGGACGACCGGTCGAGTGGCGGAAGCACCAAGAGGCCAGGGTCGGCATCTTGGCGATGATCTTGATGATGTGCTCTTCGCGGGTCGCGGCGTCGCGGACCGCTTTTGACTTCGGGTAGAAGGTCGAGAGCGTGGCAATGAAGGTGACCAGCTTGCCCATCATGTGGGCGTCGTGCAGGAAGCCGTCCATCGCCCGGATCACGTACTCGTGCACGAACGTGTGGTGGGTGATCTCGTTTTGCCAGACCTCGTACTCGGTCTTGGTGGGCAGCTCACCCTTGAGCAAGAGGTAGGCGACCTCTAAGAAGGTGGAGTTCTCGGCGAGTTGCTCGATCGGGTAGCCGCGGTAACGAAGAATGCCCTTGTCGCCGTCGATCATGGTGATCGCAGAGCGGCAGGAGGCGGTGTTCTTGTAGGCGGGATCGTAGCTGAGGAGGCCAAAGTCCTCCTTGTCTGTCTTGATCTGGCGGAGATCCATGGCGGAGATCGTTCCGTCTTTGATCGGAAGCTCGTACTTCGTACCCGTGCGGTTATCGGTGATCGTCAGCGTGTCGGCCATCTGGGGCTCCAGTGTCATGCGTGGGGTTATGGGGAGCTGGAGAGGGGCGAGCCGGCGAGATAGATCGCGCGATCGGCATCGGGCCCTCAGGATGCGGGTGGCGTCGGCGTGAAGACCTGCCAGCGATCCACTGGTTGGCCCTCTGCGGTTACGCCGCCGACGAGGAAGGTAACACCTGTGCCTAGGTTAACGGAATGCCCGCCGCTCGTGCGCTGAGCCGCTGTCGGCTGCAGCTCCGCGCTAAGATCGCGGCGGTCGATTCGGAGCCATGAGCCGTCCGCTTGAGCGTACAAAGCGCTCGCATCGCGGAAGAGCTGCGCCTCGGTAAACTCAGCTGGCAGCCATCCTGGCAGGAGATCGACGCTTAGCGGGCCCTCGGGGGGCACGTGCACCAGGGCTGCGTCGCGGGTGGGAACGCCACTTACAAGGCCGCCAAAGCAGAGCACTCGGAGGTTTGCATCGGCGTTGGCGTCCTCTCCGCGCTCGATCACCTCGCAAGACGCGCCTGTCCATCGGCGCGGATCGCCGACTGGCGCGCGCCCCGTGAAATAGACCAGCGCAAGATCATCTTGGTCGCCGCCAAAGAGCAGTACGCCTTCGCCCTTGTCGGTGCCCTCACGGGTCACCCAGGTGGGCGTCGCGCGCTGGCGGGGCCCATCGAGCGCGACGTCGCTGCGGCGGACCTGATAGGGCGTGCGCTCGTCTGTTGGCTGGAGCGAAATTTCGAGGATGTCGCTGGCCTCGCCGCCGCCAAAGAGCAGGAGGTGTTCGGCACTGCCGTCGACCAACCAGGTCGCGCCCTCTCGCGGGCCGAGATCGAGATCCCCCGCGAATTCGATCGACGTCCAACTGTCGGCGCCGGGATCGAAGCGCCAGGCCTCGAGGCCATCGGTCCAGCTGACTCGGAGCACTCCGCCGCTGCGCTCGCCCACCATGAGGCTGGTTGCGGCCTCGGGCGTCGGTGCTGGAAAGCTCTCGCCGGCGCTGATCTCGAGGTTGCGTTCGCTTAGGAGGTAGGTGCCGCCGTCGTCGGCGACAAGCAGCAGACCGCGACCGATGGCCCGGGCGGCGACCATGCCGAGCGTGCCCGTGACCTCCCCCGGGAAGGTCGAGAGGGCGCCCGGACGACCGACAAAGATCGCCAACTCGTCGGTGGCATCGGCGAGCACAAAGGGGGCGCTGCGACCCCAGGCCAGGAGCTCCGATCCGCGGGCGAGGTAGAGGCTCGCACTGCGCTGGACCTCGTCCTGCTCGAGCTCTAATTCCAGCGTAAAGTCGGGATTGTCGATGTTGTAGGTGACCGTTGGACCCCCCGGATCGAGCACCAGTGAGACGTTGTCGGCACTTTCGAGCGAGACGTCTCCTTCGGGCAGGATCAACCGCAGGTGCGGCCCCTGGGAGCCTTCGCAGGCGCTTGCGAGGAGTGCAAGGGCACAGATTCCGAAGGCCCCGCCGCGGCTCAGAAGGCCCGGTTGCTGCCGACGGTGACGGACACTCGAGTTGTTTTTGGGGGTGCTGCCGCCGTCGAGATCGAGGGCGCGGCGGACTTCGTCGAGCGAGGTGCCGAGGAGGCGCAGGGTCTTGCGCTTGCCGGTTTGGCCGCGGATGATCGAGACCTGGCGACGGGCGATGCCGACGGTTTTGGCGACGAGTTCGATGAGCGTCTGGTTGGCGGCACCGTCGACGGGGGGCGCCGCTAGCTGGATCTTGAGTCGATCACCGTGCACTCCGACGACCCGCGATCGCGACGCCCGGGGCACCACTTGCACGTCGATATCGATGGCGTCGCCGGGACCGGCGCGGACGATCGTTGGGCTCGATGGGTGGGTCATGGCCTTCCTTCCGTGGGCCGGCCCTGGCGAGCGATCAGCTGACGGAGAGCTGGGGCGGCGGGCCGAGCCAGAGGCAGCGACCACTGGCGATCGGGCTCTCGCCGACGATGTCCTGTCCGCTGACCAAGAGGGCGACGTTGTAGAGGTTGACGGTGGTACAGACGTGATCGGGCACCAGCCAGAGGAGTTGCCCGAGGGCAGGTGTCGTGAGGCCGCCGACCTCCATGGGCAGATGTTCTTCGCTCGCGCCCTGCGGCATCAGCTCGGGCCAACCGAGGACCCGGCAAGCGGGCGGCGGACGATCGGGGGAGAGTGCCTTGGAGCCGGCGTCGACGGTAATTCGGCGGACACCGTCGCGGCTGATCACACGGGTGGCGACAAAGGCCGCCTGCTGGAGGTCCAGGTCGGTGGTCGCGGCAGCGCAGCGCAGATCGTTGAGAACGATCGTGCCGGGACAGATCGAATGGTGCCAGGTACCGTCGCCCAGGCCCGCGTGGTCGAGGGCGATCGCGTAGGTGTTGGAGCCCGAAGTCAGGACCTCGGGGATCGGCACGCCAGCGGCGATGATGGCCTGGGCAAGGGCGCAAAGTTCGTCGTACGCGGCGTTGGCCTCTGTCGCTTGATCGGCCCGCAGGTGCCCGTCGTAGCCGTGCAGTCCGGCGATCTCAAAGCCCGAGAGTTGCTCTGCCAGGGCCGCCGCGTGGACCCGCCAGCGCGCCGCAAAGGTACCGGTGCGGTGCATGCCGACGTCCACGTCGAGGAAGAGGGGCCAGCGTTGGCTGTTGTCACCCAGCCAGCTCTGCATGTTGCGGGCGTGCGCTGGGCTATCGGCGAGGAAGGCGACCCGCGAGGTAGGGTGGGCCTTGGCGAGGCCAACAGCTGCCCGGAAGGCCCCTTCGTGCAGGGCATAGGCGATCAGCACATCGACCTGGACGGCCGCAGCAGCGGCGGTTGTGAGTACCAGCTCGAGCTCATCGAGCGTCGCACACTTGCAGGAGAGCACGCCCTGGGCAAAGAGATGGCGGAGGATCACGGCCTGCTTCACCGTCTTGACGTGCGGCCGCCAGCGCTTGGTGTTGCCGCCGCAGCGGCGCACGAGAGCTGCGATGTTGTGATCCACCGCGTCGAGATCGATCACCAGAGCCGGGGTCGCCAGGACCGAGTGATGTGGGGCGATGGCCGCATCGAGCCGGGCGAGCGGGGCGTACACGGCCATATGTGTATCACTTGGTGAGGCCAGAGACAGCTCGCGGATCGGCGCAGAGCCTCCGAGTCGACCAATATCGCCCGGCTGGGGCCCTCATGTGCAGTTGCGCCGAAGAGTGAGTTTGTCGGGGGTA
>CAYYUP010000119.1:10493-14735 GCA_964474905.1 uncultured Nannocystis sp.
GCGCGGATTCGATTGACGGCTGATGATCTCCTCGTGGATAGTCGAGCGACAATGATCTCCAGGAATACGATGCTTGTTGGGGGCCTCTCGGCCTTCGCTTTGATCCTCGGCGCCTGCGGTGACGATGCGGTCGGCACTGCGACAAACTCGGCGACCGGCAGCTCGAGCGGCACGACCGAGGCGACCACCGAGGGCGAGTCGACCTCGACCACGGCTTTCACTCCGACGTCTAGCTCGAGCGCCAGTGCCAGCGGCACGACGTCCACCGGCACAACAACAACAACAACAACAACAACGACCGGTGTCAGCGGCAGCGAAACTGACGGCACGACGACCGGCACCACCACGGGCACGACCGGCGATACCGACGGCACGACGACGACCGGCGGCGGCGAAGGTTGTGTGCCCGACGACGTCAACGCACCCGATCCGTACTGCGGTGAGCCTGACAACCTCGTCTACGTTGCGACTCCGGTGAACGGCGGCTCGGATGCGAATGAGGGCATGAGCCCGGATACACCGGTCGCGACCCTGGCAAAGGCGATCGAGATCGCCTTGATCTGCGATCCGCTTTGCGACGTTGTCGTTAGCGCTGGCACCTACCCGAAGACCGTGAGCCTCGCCGCGGGTGTCGATCTCTTTGGCGGTTACGAGCCGATGACCTGGAAGCACGGCGTCGTCCCCTACGAGGTGACGATCGAGGGCGACGAGGAGCGTTCGGTGATCGCCGAAGGTCTCGACATCAAGACCCGCTTCTACGGCTTCACCGTCAAGAGCAAGAGCTATGCCGGTGGCGGCGCCTCGACCTACGCATTTTGGGTCAAGGATGTCGCCGACGATCTGCTCGCGATCGAGAGAACACGGCTGCTCGCCGGCGATGCCGGAGAGGGCTCCGCCGGCCAAAAGGGCGGTAAGGGTGACGACGGCGGGCTCGGTGGCAAGGCGATGCTGGGCGGCGGCGGAGCGGCTGGGGCCTCGACCTGCGGGGCCAGCGGTGGAGTGGGCGGCAACTCCTTTGATTGCGGCTCCGACGACGGCGCGGACGGCAAGTCTGGCGGCGACAACACGGCGGGCGGTGCCGGCGGGGTTTCGGGCAAGAGTTCCTGCAACGGCTGTAACGACAGCGGCCTTAAGGGATCGCCGGGCATGCTCGGTGATACGGGCAAGCCCGGCACTGCCGGTGATGTGCCAGCGAACGAGCTCGGCTCCTGGTCGGCGGAGGGCCTGTGGACAGGTGATGCCGGTGGCGGCGCGACGCGTGGCGATCACGGTCGCGGCGGCGGCGGAGGTGGAGCGGGCGGCTTTGATATCGATCCGTGGTTCTGCGTCTTCTGGAACGGCAAGGAGCTCGGCGGAGGCGGAGGCGGAGGCGGAGGTGCTGGCTGTGGCGGCAACGAGGGCAGCGCTGGCGGGGCCGGAGGCGGCTCGTTTGGCCTGGTCGCGATCGCTTCGGGCATTCAGCTTATGGGCGTTGAGATCAGCGCGGGTCTGGGCGGCGACGGTGGAGTCGGCGGCGGGGGTGGCAACGGTGGCGTCGGCAAGGCCGGCGGTGGCAAGGCCCTTGGCGGCGATCAGGACGAGGGCGGCGACGGTGCCGACGGTGCTGGCGGAGGCGACGGCGGAGGCGGAGCCGGGGCGGCAGGTGGCTGTGGCGGGGCCTCGGTGGGCATCGCCGAGGTCGGCGGTTCGATCGTCAGCCAACAGGATGTCAGCATCCAGACCGGCAGCGGAGGCCTGGGCGGCGAGGGCGGAGCGGGTGGCTACGAGGGGGACTCAAACGCCAATCCGCAGGCTCAGGACGGCGGCAATGGCTGCGATGGTATCGGCGATGACATCGTCACCTATGAGTAGCCTCGACGGCTCGGATATGTAGATTTGTAATAAGAGAGGCCCCATTGAGGGGCCTCTCTTATTTGTCGATTGTACAGACCTGTCTTTATTTACCCCGGGGTTGCCCGCGTGCGAGAGAGGGGCGCGGCCCGGGACAAGGGCGCAAGGGCATCGTGCGGAGCCTGTGCGGTCTCGATTTCGTCGCGTACGGGGGTCATGGGTGTGCAGCTCGCTCTGAGGGCAAAGACGCTCGCTAAGCACAGGAGCAGAAACGAGGCCAGCCATAGGATCCCGCCGGGAATTGCGTTGAGCGAGATTTGCGAGCTCGGTCGGAGCTTTGGCATCAAGAGCGAGAGGTCGCCAAAGCTCGACTGGGCGTCGATTTTGGGTACAGAAGAGGAGACCCGCGTCTGGGGGTCTGTGCGTAGTGCTGGTACGGGCTGGACCCGTCGGCGGAGCATCGACACACAGGAGGCCTCGGCGATCGACGCTTGAATCGATCGCAGTGTTTTTAGGACTTCGTCGATACTGTTGGGTTGGATGCGCTTGTCTGGGCTGGCCAGCCGGTGCAGCAGTTGAGCGAGCGCGGGATCGAGATCGCTTTCCGATTCGCCGAGCGAGCGCGATACATCGGTCTGAATGCCCTCCGGTCCGCCGAGCAGGAGGTGGCGCAGGAGGGCCCCAAATCCGCGGAGGTCGCTTTGCACCTCTGGCTGGGAGCCATCGCCCTGCACAGGCGACATTCGTCGCACTCGGTCGAGCCCGGTGAGCTTAATAGCAAAGTGGTCCCCAGCGATATGGGTGAGCATGAGCGCCCCAGGGTGGAGATCCGGATGGGTCAATCCTGTGCGGTGGAGAACCGAGAGCGCTTTGGCGACTTGCACGCCGACCTCGATAGCGAGGGAGGGATCCAGGGCACCGTGACGACGCAGGTAGACCGCGAGGTTACGCCCCGCCAGGCGCTCGGTGATCACGTAGGGACGGGGCCGATCCTCGTTTGTCATGCCATTGGCGATGATTTTGACGAGGTGAGAACTGTGCAGATCGCGGAGGAAATTGGCGCTCGCCTGCATATCGTCGGCGAATTGCGCGTCCCTGTTAAGGGTCGCGCGGCGGGCAATCCTCGCGATTCTGTGGATACCACACACCTGGTCGAGGACCAGGAAGAGCTCGCAACGCTCGCCCGACACCGCATGACGGATCACCTCGTGGTAGCCAAACTCGTCGCCGGCTTGCCATCGATCGGCGGGACTAAGCACGTGAATGTGCGGCTGTGTATCCTCGAATGATGCCCCGACCGTGCTGCCAGACGTTGCGCAGGTCTCGCTCAGGAGCGGCGGGATGAACCACTCCCTGTGTAGGGAGAGGATGCGGGGCTTGGCGGCGGCTGACATGATGGGTCTCCTTAGAGTCGGTTCATTAGGGAGGTTCCCGCCATCGAACGATCGATCCTCAAGAATGTGAAAAATAGCGTGTCCAATTTAGAGGACATCTGATCCTGGGGTTTGTGGCTTCGATGATTCGTCCTGGATAGAGGACAAGTTGTGTGGTACCTCATGGCGGATGCCAGGTGCAAAGAAGCGGAGCGACGAGGAACTCTACAAGTTCTGGACCGACAATCGTACGACTTCGGAGGGCAAGAGGGCCGGAGGACAGCTATTCCAGCGGTATTTTGATCCGGTCATGGGTTACTTTCGCAAGCGTCTAGGTAACGACGTTCAGGACGTGGTTACCGAAACGTTGCAGGCGGCGACCTTGGGGGGCAACTTTCGCGGAGAGAGCTCCTATAAGGCGTACGTCTTTGGAATCGCGCGCTATAAACTTCTGAAGGAGTACAAAAAGCGCAGCAAGAGGGCCGATTTTGATCCGGCCGTCTCTTCGCTCTTCGACCTCGGGCCCTCGGTCACCTATATGATGGGCAAGCGCGACGAGATGGGGCTGCTCGCCGAAGCTCTCCGGCGGATCCCTGTTGATTCTCTGAACGCGATCGAGACCTACTATCGCGAGGGCAAAACGGGACCCGAAACGGCTCTGCTCCTAGGGATTTCGCTACCTGCGCTCCGCAACCGCCTCCGCCGGGCTCTCACCCGGATCCGCGAGGTGATCGTGCATCTCGAGGCGAGCGGTGAGGATTTTGCTCGCCTCCGCGAGCAGATCGACCTTTGGGAGGCCTCCCTACCAGAGATCGATACAAGCGACGAGGAGGACCCCGGCGAGGGCGAGAGCTACGCATGAGTGAGCGCTGTCGCTGCGCCGGGGCGTTCGCCAACGCATGCCAAAACTTGGGTCGGTGAGGATCGATCCCCACTGCTGCTGCACTTAGTGAGAGCGATGAACGAAAATACTGAAACGCCGGGGGCAGGTGGGGGCAGGGACCCCTATGCTCCGACCGAGGGCATGGGGGACAGTGGC
>CAYYUP010000120.1:0-12920 GCA_964474905.1 uncultured Nannocystis sp.
AGCGCGACCGATCCAGGCCCAGCCGCAGAGTCCGAACACCTTCTAGGTGTCGCTTTACTCGGCCTAGGTCGCCGCGAAGAGGCCCTTCAACACGCCCGGGCCGCGATCGAGCGCACGGGTGACGATGAGGGTTGGCGGGTCGTGCAGCTCTCCTATCTCGGCGACACTTTGACCCTCGCCGGGGAGTTCGACGAAGCTCTCCAACGCCATCACGAGGCCCTCTCTAGCGCCATTGAAGGCCTCGGAGAGCAGGCTACTGAGGTCGCGATCATCCGATCCCATCTCGCGCGCACGCTGCTCGCCCGCGAGGACTACGACGAGGCCCTGGCCGCGATCCACAGCGCCGTCGAAACCCTCCTAAAAAAGGCTCCCAAGGGCCCCTATCTCACCCATGCTTACGCAACGCTCGGCGAGATCCAGCGGGCACGCGGCGAGTTTGTGGCCGCCGAAAACGCCTTGCAAGCTGCCTTTACCGGGTCGGCGACCTTTGACGACGATGCCCCCGAGCGCGCCGTGATCCGCTTCCAGCTCGCGCAGGCCCTAGCCGAGGTCGCCGACGACCGAGCCCCCGCGGAGGCTATCGAACACGCCGAGGCTGCGCTCGAGGTCTACAACGATCGAGGCGACGCCTTCGCGGTCGATGCCGACGAGATCAAAACATGGCTCAAGGGACATCATTCGTGACCCGCGATCAACGATCTCGAGCCCGCATGCAGATCCTCTAGCTGCCGATGTTTCGCTCCGCAGGCGAGCGCCGATCAGCAGCGTCGCGCCGGCAAACCGTCCCGTACCAGCGCATCGCGGAGCCTGTCGGCCCAACCATCGAGGCCACTGACAGTGCTCTGAAACTCCGTCGCGGACGCAGCGAGAACCTCGATCTCACGGACCAACAGCTGCCTCGCCCGGCGTAACCTGGTCCGCACAGTGCCCTCGGGGACACCAAAAACAAGCGCGATTTCGCGACCCTGCATATGCTCCCAGTAGTAGAGTTCGAGGGTGATCTGAAGCTCGATCGGGATCCGCCGAAGCGCTCGCATCAGCAGCCCCACCTCGCGCTTTTTTGCCAGCACCGTGCTCGGCGTCGGCTGCGGTGAGATATCGGCGGCCGTCGTCTTCATGACGTCAAAGAGATCGCCCTGGCGGCGCACACTACGAAAGTGCTCGAGCAACACGTTGCGGGCGACACCAAAGAGATACGCCCTAAAATTAGAACCCTCGTGGATGCGATCGCGGGCCTCGAGACAGCGGAGAAACGTCCGCTGGATCAGATCTCGAGCCTGATCGCCACACTTGTTGTGAAAGAAGCGGAGCACACTCCGGTAGTGCCGCTCAAAGAGCACCGCGCCCGCCTGCTTATCGCCGGATTTCCATGCGTTGAGCAGCTCAACATCATCTGTCACGGGTCACACTCTAGCCGATCGCACAGCCCCCCAAGACGCTCGATTTGACAGGCCTCCGCGGCGAGCATTGGTGCCCTGTGGGGGTCTACAGCGGGTTCTAGCAACGGCTCACGCCGTCCTCGTCGACGGCCGGGATGCCGGCGTGGATGACCGTAACCTGTCCTTTTACCCAGCATCGGATTCAACCGCGGGCGCATTCTCCACAGCTTCGACATCGCTCGCTAACGCAGTGCCCACGGCCGCGCCCTCGGGGGTTTTTACGGCACTCGCAAAACCTGCATTGCGTGTTGGGCCTTGAGCGACTTGCTCCTCGGCTGCACCCTCGCGGACCGCGTTTGCATCTTCGCTCCCACCTGTCGCTGGCCGAGCGCCGCTGTTCACCCGGGCAAAGCCGATCGTGAACACAACAATGCTCATCGTCACCGCCGCAAATACGAGGGTCGGCAGCTCGGCGCTACCGGGCACACCGGCGAGGATCGGCAACGTCGCCAGGGCACCGGCGGCCATGCCCCGCGGCATGCTGATATAGGCGAGGCCCTGCTCGTGCTCGCTCAGGCCGGCGCCGCGGAGACCGACAAACACCGCCGGGATTCGAGCCAGCAAAAGGATCACGCCGAGCACCGCACCCATCACCAAAAGCGACCAAGGCGGGCTCATCATCAGCCCCAAAAAGGCGAAGAAGAGTGACTTGACGATGAAGCGGATCTGCGAGTGCACGGCCCGCGCTTCGCGGTCGAGTTGGAGCCCCTGCCCCGCCTCTTCGGTGCGCACATCGTGGAGCCAGAGCGTGAAGGAGCGGGCGTTGCCGACGACGATGGAAAAGGCGAGCACCCCCATCGCCGGCGAACCTCCAGCGACGTCGACAAGCACGTAGAGCAGCATCAGCGCCGCCAGTGTGCAGGGATAGCCGTAGCTCGAACCCCGGAGTAAACGAAGCGCCGGGATCCAAGCCCAGCCGATCAGAGCACCTAAGCCGGCCGCGATCCCAAAGCTCTTTGTCAGCAGCCAGAGCGTGCCGCCTGTCTCAGCTGAGCCGCTGCTGAGCACGTCGACAAAGGCGATCGTGAAGACCGCACAGAGCGCGTCGGTGATCGCTGCCTCAAAGGACAGGATGCCGCGGATGCGACCCTCGATACCGGCGAGGCCGAGCGAGGGCGCGGTCAGCAACGAGCTGGTGCCGCCGACGATCGCCCCCAGCATCAGGCCGTGCACAAAGCTCCACTCGGAGAGGATGCCGAGGGCCGCAATGCCGACGCTAAAGAGCGCCACCAGCAGCATCGTCGTGAAAAAGGTCGCAGTCGCGAGCAGGGCAGAGCGCCCCGCTGCGGGTGCCACGCGGCCGAGACGGAGACGACTGCCACCGTCGAAGAGGACGATGATCAGGGTGAGCGCCGCGAAATAGGGCGTGAGCTCAGCGAGGGCGCTGCCGTCGACAACACCGGAGATCCGCAGGCTCGCGCCGATCAGGATCAACCAGAGCGGTGCCGGAATTCGGGTCCTGGAAAAAACCATCTCACCGATGGCGCCGACCATCAGCAGGCTGGCGACCGAGATCAAAAAAACTGTGACCGAGTCGCTCATTTGGGACCCTCATCGCCGGCACGCGCATGGGCGAAGTAGAGCCCCGCGTAGACCTTGAGATCGATGAGATCACCGGCCCTCTCCCGTGCCTCGAGCCAGGTCTTGACCTCGGCGAGTGGGATCTCGTGCACGGTGATCGACTCTGATTCGAGGCCGCCGCCGGGACCTACGCGGCGGAGACCGCTGGCCCAATAGAGCGTGATCTGCTCGCTCGTCAGCCCCGGAGAGGTCGGGCCTGCACATAGGCGCTCGACATGGGCCGCCTCGTAGCCTGTCTCCTCGGTGAGTTCGCGGGCCGCCGCGATCTCGGGCCCCTCGCCCTCGCAACCGGGCTCATCGCCGACCAAGCCGGCAGGTAGCTCGATCACCTCGACACCAAGTGCCGGTCGCGGCTGCGAGATCAGCACCAACCGTCGATCATCTGTGAGCGCAACCAGGGCCGCCGCACCGCTGGCGCCCACCCGCTCGACCAACTCCCAGGTGCCACGACGCACCAACCGGAGGAAGCGGCCCTCGCCGAGGAGATGCTCGCTGCTATCGCTCTTGGGCTCGTCAGACATCAGAGCGGCGATTTTGCAGGGATTTCAGGCCCGACGCCAGCCCTGCGATCCCGCTGCCGACGTCCGCCCGCGACCCCGCCTGCGCAGTTTGCCAGCGCAGGCGATGGCCGGGTAGCGTCACGCCGATGTCCCGCCCCGCTGGCGCCCGCCTGCTCAGCCTCGACGCCCTCCGCGGCCTCGCGGTCTTCTTGATGATGGAGCAGCACATGGGAGTGTGGCTCTATCACTCGACCGCGGGCGTGCGCACACCCTGGTACCTGATCGCTTTTAATGCGCTCGGAGGCGCCGCCGCGCCGCTCTTTATCACCCTCGCCGGCGTCGGCACCTCGCTCTCGCTGCAGAGGCAGGGGCGCGGTGACAGCCTCCTCGTGCGTCGCGGCCTGGTTGTGCTGGGATTTGGCTACCTGCTGAGCGCACTGACCCCGAGCTGGTTCACGCTGCGCTCGTGGTTTGTGCTTCACATGATGGGCGTAGCGATCGCCAGCGCCCCGCTCTGGCGACGGCTCAGCACCCGCGGCCTCTTCGGCACCGCCGCCCTAGTGATCGCCGCGACCACGCCGCTGCAGCGCTGGCTCGACACCCCCCGCTACCTCATCAACGATCGCATGGCCCTCAAAGAGCCCTTTGAGGCGCTCGCCGGCGGTCACCTGCGGGTCGCTTTTGTCGAGGGCCAGTTCCCGATTTTTCCCTGGCTGAGCATGTTTCTCGTCGGCATGGCGGTCGGCCGTCTGCTCGCCAAAGACGACCAAGAGGCGCTGCGAAAGCTCGCCCTCGGAGTGCTCGCCCTCGGCCTCACACTCGCGCTCGTCGGCCAACTCAGCCCTCAGATACCGGTGCTGAGCTTTGCCCTCGACGAGCCCTGGCGCCGCCTCTTCGGCACTCCACTCAGCTTTTTTCCGGCGACCGCGGCGATCATCCTCCTGCTGCAGTCGGTGGTGCTCTGGCTCATCGTCATCGCAACATGGTTTGAGAGACAGGTCCCCTTAGCGAAAAATTCGTCGATGGTCAGCCTCGGCCGGATCTCCCTGACGCTGCTGCTGGTACACGTCGTCGTCTTTCGCGAACTCAGCCGCCCCGTCGAGCTCTGGCGGAACCTCGATGCCCCGAGCGCCCTCGCCGTGATCGGCCTGTGGACACTGCTCTGCACCTTTGCCGGCCGTGCCTGGCAGCGCATCGACTACCGCTACGGGGCCGAGTGGCTGCTGCGAAAACTCGCCCGATGAGCCGGCGATGTCACGACTCGCCGGTCACTCAGCCCGAGATCCGGCTCGCGGACAACCTGGGAACCAAGGGCACATCCCATTTCGGTCGCCCGCCATCGAGGCGCTAGGAAATCTCGCCACGCTGGCACCTCCGAAGTCATATCGTCTCCTGCGACGGCGACATTGCGTTGCAGAAGAATCACGTGCGGTCGCAGCGAGCCGAACTTGCGGACATGAGTCAGCTCCGCCATTTGCGCCACATGCACATCGCCTCCCGGCACACGAGGCCGATACGACTTGCCTCCGAACGGGTCTTCCAGCAAGCTCGACCAGCGATGCGGGTACACTCCCTCGATCTCACAAACATCGGCCCCTTTGACGAGGCTCACCTCACTTTCCCGACCCAAGGACAAGGGCCCGCGGTCACGTTCATCACCGGAGAAAATGGCACCGGAAAGTCGATCGTACTCGACGCCATTCGTGCGTCATTTGGCGTGACAATCGGCCCAATCGAGCGCCCAATCTGGCGCGAGGGTATTCCATTCGCTGTCTCGCTCAGGAGCCAAGAGGGTGGTGGGCCAGTCCTGGATTTTGCTGCGAATGCGAAGATCTCATTTGGCCCGCCTAACCCAGGGTTCGGGCTCATCCCTCATAAACAAGACCTCTATCAACTGCTCGTGTCCCGCCTTGCCGCAGTTTCCCAAGGAACAAGCTGCCCCAATTGGATCCTCGACTACTGGCGCTCAGGCCTACCCAGCGATCCCTACGAGATCCGGTCCCTCATCACACCCAATCCGCGCACCTATCTCTCGGGCGCACTCTCTGGCGTCGTCCGCAACGCAGCAGCCACGGAGTCGCTCTGCTTCTTCGATTACCTCCGCGGCAGCAGCGATCCCCAGGAAAAAGAGACCGGCGAAGCGCTATTTGAGGCAACCCGGAGGATTATCGAACTCAGCCTCCTCGATGGCCGCTTCATCCACATCGATCGTCGGACGCTCACCCCCTACGTAGAGCAGAGCGGACACCGTGTACCGCTGAGAAATCTGAGCAGCGGCAATGCCTACCTGATCCAGCGCCTCCTCGGCCTTCTCGTCAAAATGTACGCGGTACATACCCTGCGGGGCACGCCTGCCGAGACGCTCTGTGAGACCCCGGGGCTGCTACTGATCGACGAGGCAGAGAACCACCTCCACCCACGCTGGCAAAAGCGCCTGCTACCCGAAATCCTCGGGATCTTCCCCAACCTCCAAATCATCGCAACAACCCACTCTCCGTTCATTCTCTCCTCGGTCGCGAATGCACGTGTATACGTCTGTAGCTACAGAAAAGAAGAGCGTACGTGTATAATTGAGGACGCGAGCGCGAATTTCGCATCGCAACCTGTCGATCAAATTTTAATCTCTCCAGCTCTCGATCATACCCAACCCTTTAGTGCCCCAATTACCTCGCTAATCGAGGACCGCAAAACGGCGATCGAAAACGGTAACAGAGACGAGCAAAATCGCATCGAGGCACTGTTGCTCGAAGAAAACCCCGACTACTTCGCCTACTTTAGGATCGATGAGCAACTCCGCCTGCTCGCAGGAGGCGTCCAGTGAGAGCCTTAGAGCGACCCGCCGAGCCCGAAATACTGGCCCAAAAAAGGAGCACGTGGACAGAGAAACTCGTCGCCAAACGCAAAAGTACCCCCAGTGCGCGTCCAGACTCGAGCAAATACGGACATCCTCAGATCCGCGCGAAGCTCAGCCAAATGAGTCACTACAAGTGCTTCTACTGCGAACAAAGCGTCAAAGGCGAGCAAAACGCGACAATTGATCACTATTTCGAAGTTGCAGAATATCCAGACCGTGCCTATTCCTGGAAAAACCTCTACCTCTGCTGCAAAGGTTGCAACCTTGCAAAAAAGGCAAACACCAAGCTGCCGGTGGAGCAATGCCTGGATCCTTGCGATCCCAAGGTCAAACCGGCCGAGCATCTGACCTTTGAGCGCGAGTGTATCTTGCCTCGGAGAGGTTCTGAGCGCGGGCGCGATACAATCGCCAAGTACCAGCTTAACCGCGATGCTCTCGATCTTGCCCGGAGCCGCGAGCTAAACCGATTTTACGAAACGCTGACCGAAATCCTGAGCGTAAGAAAAAGACCACAGCTCAACGATGACGAGCGGGCCCTGCTGCTCAGGTTCACGGAGCAAGAGTACCCCTTCTCGCTGATGTTCCAGATCTGTCTCGACGAATCGCCCCTGGAGTTCCCCAAAGACCCCGCGACCCCATGACGGACTCGCGACTTTTCGAAGTTGATGAATCGCTCCCCGCTCGCAGCCCCAGCTCATGCCCGTCAACCCCGCACTCGCCGACGGCCCGAGAGCCGCGGGGTACAGTCTGGGTTCGGTCGCTCATCGCAGAGGCAAGCCCTCGACCTCTGGCCAAGAAAGTCCCGCATCTGCGCGTTAGGAGATCCCGCCCAAGCGGGTACATTTTCTCTCGCAACTCCCTAAAACCCGCAATACACCTCGAATTCAGGCACTTAGGACACGAACGACCGACGTGTCCCATCAGATCCATAAGACCCCGTGAGCCGCGGGGCTTTGTGACAGACCTGATCAAATCGCTCTCCGAATAGGCCGATCCGCGCGAGGCAGTGTATGCTCCCGGCTTCTGCCAATGCGCACCTCGGAGCCACTGCCGACACAATCCGCCTCGCTGCCCGGGCTCTCGGTCGAGCTGACGATGGTCGGGGTCATCCCGCGATCTCTCGAGCGCGCGCTTTTGCTGGCCAATGCACTGCTCTCCGCGGTGCTCATCGCCCTTGCCACGGCGCCGCTCTTGGCCCTCCTGTTCTGCGGGGTGCATACGCTCCTCCAGGTGATCAGCGCCCTGCCGCTGCGGGTCCGTAACCTGCAACGTCACACCCTGCGCGAGTTCCTGCGACTGATCGCAGACGCAGCCCTGTTGCTGACGATGCCGCTGCTCATCGGCGCCGATGCACCGGCTTGGATCCTCGCTCTGCCGCTGGTCTTCGCCCTGCCGCACGCGCTCGGCTACGGTCCCCGCACCGTGCTCGCGATCGCCGGAGCGGCCTCGGCTGGCGCCGGCGGCATCCTCCTCGCCAAGGGCACTGCGGGGCTCGGCGATGCTCTGCTCGCGGTCATCCTCATCGGCTCCGCGGGCATGCTGGCGCTCGTGCTCGGCTCCCAGCCGGGCTACCCCGAGCGCTCCTACACAACCGCACTCCGTCGACTCGAAGAGGAAATCGCCGAGCGCGAACGCCTCCAAGCCGAGCTCTGTCGCCTCCAAGAGACGCTCCAGCACGAGCGGATCCACGGCCGCCCCCGGCCCACCTCCATGGTTGGCTGAGCCCGCCTCAAACCCCCTCGCGATAGCCTGCAGACCGTGACCATGCCGACCGCCCACACGCGTCCGGTCGCCCCCGCCGCGCCCTGGGCCGCGCCGCTCTTCACCTTCGGCGTCACCGGGACCAACGGCAAAACGTCGACCTGTCGCCTGCTCGCATCGGCCCTGCGACACGCCCAATCCCTGGGACCCGTCATCGAAATTACTACCCTGGGCGTGCGCTTAGACGACGAACCCCTGCCCCGTGGAAAACGCTTCGCCGACTTCCTCGACGCCATGCGAAGGGCAGCCGATCGGGGGGCCCGATACGCGGTTCTCGAGGCGACCAGCCACGGCCTCGCCCGCGGATACGCCCGCTCTTGGCGCTTTGATCTCGGGGTCTTCACCAACCTCTCGCCCGATCATCTGAGCACCCACGGCAGCTTCGAGCACTACCTCGCCGCAAAAGCCCAACTCTTCACACATCTGGGCCCGGGCTGCTCCGCGGTGCTCAATGCCGCCGACGCCCACGCGCTCTTCCTCGATCAAGCGATGCCCGCCGACATCCAGCGCCGCTGGTTCTACGCGCCGAGCCGAGGCGAAGAACTGCGCGCGAGCGACTTGGCTGCAGCCTCGATCACGCTCACCGCCAGCGGCACCCAGATCACGCTCACTCCCTCGCCCTACGCGGCGGCCCTGGGCGGCGTTCTTCAGACCCAACTGATCGGCGAGGTGTTCGCAGAAAACGCCCTCGCAGCGGCTCTTGCGGCCCTTTGTGCGGGTTTACCGGGACCCGCCGTCGCCGCGGGAATCGCCGCATGTGCCCCGGTACCTGGGCGCTTTGAGGTGATCGATCACGGGCCCGGACGGCCGCTGGTCGCCGTCGACTACGCGCACACAGCCGACGCCCTGACCCACACTTGCCGCAGCGCTCGGCTGCTCGCTGGCCCGCGGGGTCGGGTGATCGTGGTCTTCGGCGCCGGCGGTGGGGCGACGCCAAGCAAGCGAGGACCGATGGGTGAAGCGGTCGGCCGTGCTGCCGATCTCGCCCTCATCACCGATGACAACGCCCGCGACGAAGACCCCTCGCAGATCGCCCGCGCACTCGCCCAAGGCGTCCAGCAGGGCGCTCGGGCCCATTACATCATCGAGCACGACCGAAGATCGGCGATCGCCGCAGCGATCGCCCAGGCCTCGGCCAGCGACGTCGTGATCATCGCCGGCAAGGGCCACGAGCAAGGCCAAACAATCGCCGGCCGCAAGCTCCCATTTTGCGATCGAGAGACCGCCCGCTCCTGCCTCGGCCTCTCTGGATCCACGGCCTCGGATCTATAATTTATCGACTCATCGATTTATCAACTTATCAACTTATCAACTCATCAACTCATCGCGACAGCGGCGTGCGTCTACAGCCGCGATGGTGCAGAGCAGAGCAGAGCAGAGCAGAGCAGAGCAGCTGCCCCCTGCGATCTGCGGAGTAGCTGCCCTGCTGCGCTCAGCAGCTCAGCAGCTCAGCAGTCGACCTCGTCCGAGCCGTCGTTGCAGTCCGGCAACATGTCGCAAGCGAGCAGCAGTGGGATCTCCTGGCCGTCATCGCAGATATACGCCTCGATGCCGCAACCGCTGACCTCATCCGAGCTATCGTCGCAATCTTCGAATTCGTCACATACCCAGGTCTCTGGGATTTGCTGGCCATTCGAACAGCTCCAGGCGACGAGATCACAGCCCTGGACCTCATCTGAGCCGTCCAGGCACTCCGCACTCTCATCACAGACAAAGGAATCAGGGATTTCCTTGCCGTTCTCACAGGTGAAGGCCGGCAGGTCGCAGCCCGTGACCTCATCTGAATCGTCAGGACAATCAAAGTTCCGATCACAGGCGAGATCCAAGGCGATCTCGGTGCCGTCACTGCAGACAAAAACATCGCCACTGCTGGTGCTGCTGGTCTCGCCGTCGGTCGTCGAGCCTGTCGAGCCTGTCGAGCCTGTCGAGCCTGTCGAGCCCGTCGAACCATCGGTTGTTGAGCCCGTCGAGCCTGTCGACCCCTCGCTGTCGGTGCCGCTATCCGTGTCGGTGCCGCTGTCCGTGTCGGTGCCGCTATCCGTGTCGGTGCCGCTGTCCGTGTCGGTGCTGCTGCCTGTCGTCGACGTCGCCGTCGCTGCGCTGTCGCTGTCGCTGTCGCCAACGATAATGGTGCAGCCAGCGGTCGAGATGCCCTGGCTCATCACAGTCGCAAGCGCTAGAAATTTTCCGAGATCGATCTTCATCGTGATTCCTATTATTTCGGTGTTTTTGCCGCCGAAACGGCATCGTACGCTGCCAGAACCCGCGTTCACCAGCAAGCCCAGAGTGCCTCGCCAGAGCGCCGATCGGCCGTGCAGATCCGTCCAGAGCGCGCCCTCGACCCGTGGGACCGTGCACTCCCGACCGTCAGCGCAACCTCGCCCGCTCGGAGGGCACGAAATCGCCGCTCTCGCGACTGCGCGATGAGCATCCGCCTCACGGCTGAAGAGTACGTTTTTGGCGAACACCGCGAGTGCCTGCGGCCGGTGCCCGCAACATCAATGAGCGAGAGCCTGCTCGCAGAGTCGCGATGACACCCCCTGGAATCGGCGATACGCCCACGAGATCTGTGAGGCTGGCGAAGAGTCCAAACCCGACGCCACAAGAACCGAAAAAATAGAAACATAGAAAAATAGAAAAATAGGCCGCAGCTGCTGCTACGGCCTATTCTAAGGGGTCTTATCCGTTCGTGATTACATCGGTACGACGCTGAGCAGTTGGCCGCCGGTCATATCCGAGTACACGTAATGCGAGCCGGGGATCGTCACCAGCTGTGCATTTGGCACGTCCTTGTCGATGATTTTAAAGGCCCAGCCGCCCTGATCGACGATCCAGAGGTGGCCCTCGACATCGACGCTCGGGCCGATCGCCGTCGCGCATTTTGGCAGCTTGTGCTTTTTGATCAGCGTCCGGGTTGCGCCGTCGATCTCGACCAGCTCGCAGGGACCATTGGAGGCGACCCAGACGTGGAAGTCTTGATCGATCGCGACGCCGCGGTGACAGGCTTGGGTGCCCTCGATTTTGATCCACTGCTCGCTGTCGACATCGAAGGTCGACACGGGTCCGCTGCATCCGCCCATCCACGGGTTGCCGTCCTTATCGACGGTAAATCCGTAGGACTGCACCCAATTCGGAGCTGTCCAGCGGCTGAGCGTGATCGGATCTTGATCGGTATTGACGCGAACGAGTTCGCCGCGGAGCGCAGAGAACCAGGGGCGCTGCAGTGGGTCTAGGGCGCCACCGTAGGGCGAGAAGGAGCTCTGCCCGATCCAGTTACTCACCGGAACGATCTCGTCGACGGTACCGGTTGCGCCGTCGAGTTCGACGAGGTGTGCGGTGTTCTGGGTCTTTGAGCGGTAGCCGACCCAGACCTTGGGATCTTCCCACGCGCAGACATCGGGGTCGTCATTCCAGGTACCCACAGTCCAGGTGATGCCGCGCGGACCGTTTGCCCACGAACCGCCCCACTCGGGGTGCACGAGGGACCAACGGACACACTCGTCTTGCCCCCAGGCGAGCACATCATTTTTGTTTTGCGACGTCGTGATCACATTGTCGTTGTTGGCATCAATGCAGTCCCCGATGTTGGCGGCGATCATCGTCGTGCGGCCGGTACCGCGAGCGTTGATGACGACGAAGCGGCCATCCGCCGAGACTGCGGTGCGCGATCCGCTCTCGCTACCGCCGTTCGGGCCGGTCCGGTAGCGAGCGATCTCGGTGAGTGTCAGCGTATCGACCTTCAATCCGTCGATCGCAGCCGCCCTCCACCGAGACCGGCCAAATCGCCAAAACTGCCCACAAGAGGGGCATCCTTGAGGGGCATACAACAGACCCGCGCAGCCCGCGAGACACCGACCCCGCCGGGTTTCTTGGCAACAGCCCCGCAGCCGGCAAGACCCCCGACACCTGGAGGCCGCTCCCCATGCCAGCAACCTCTGCATCTATTCGGGATTTCGAGGATCGATCTTCGCTGGCGCGGTCAAGGTATTTTTTCAAGAGCATGAGCATTCTGTAATGTAGCCAACAACTTTGTCTGAGTTGACGCAGCGTACAAAACGCGATCACAACGGACTGCTCAGTATGTATCCCAGCATACACATTGGACTATACAATGTGTGCGCATGCCTACACGGCCCCATGTCGACAAACGCGGAAAACACCTCCAGAGCATTTACGCTCTTGCAGTCATCGTCCCGCTGAAGTAGCGTACATTGTCGACTCTCAGACATGATGACACAACCTCCTCCGATACACCGCGGGTCGAGCACCACCGCGGTGACAAAGCACACTCGGGCATTCATCGTCTCTGCCGCCCGCGAGAGCGCCCGCTGTAGACGATGCTGCACGACGATCGACGAGGCCCCATTGCCGCAGCGTTGCCCCCAATGCGGCCAAATGCTCGCTCACCAGCTCCAACTTGACGAGCTGGCAACAGGCCCGCCGTGGCCCGCATCGCCAAACCTGCCGAGCCCCCACGATAACGAGGGACAAGCCCAAGACCCGAGCCCCCGCAACAAAGAACCTCTCGGCTGCGCCGACTTCGTCATTCCCGACAGCAACTGTGGAGTGAGCAGCAGCCTCAACCTGCCGCACCCCTACACGCTCGAGGATTCTGCCAGAGTCCTCGCACGAGCGCGGCAGGCGAGCAGTGCCCATCCACAGCAACTCACAAGACCCCGCAGAGCCACGCTGCACACTCCAAGTGCACATCGCGGAGCTCACACAGTACCTCCCTCAAGCCGGATCTTCGTCGTCGCGATCATCGCCGCAATCATCGCCGCAATC
>CAYYUP010000120.1:13020-14730 GCA_964474905.1 uncultured Nannocystis sp.
GCCCCTCTCCTCTTTTATCCCTCAACAACTGCAACCCAGAGGATCGATGAATCACCCGCTTAAGAGTCACAGCATGCCTTGGGACACACTCCCGCTCGGGGAGTACCCCGACGCAGAGATCGCCCGCGAACTCGATGTCGCCCAAAGCACAGTCCGTCTCGCACGCGTATCCCGAGGTATCCCCACCTATGTGCCGCCTCCGCGCACAGAATGGGACAATATGCCCTTTGGCCAGGTCCCTGATCGCCAAATCGCCGAGCATCTGAGCGTGGCTATTTGGCTCGTACGAGCTGAGCGCAAGCGCCGGGGCATCCTCGCCCACGACTTTAAGAGGCGTGGCTCCTGCATCAATGTCGGCATCAACTGGGACCTGCAACCCCTAGGCCTGTTGCCCGACATCGCGATCGCAAGAAAGATGCACGTGTCGCGGACAACTGTCTCCCACGCCCGCAGGCTGCGCAACATCCCGAGGTATCTGCCGCCTAGGCCCGACTGGAACAGCCAACCACTTGGGGAGGTCGCCGACGCCGCCCTGGCGCGGCACCTGGGTGTCTCGACCGCAGCCGTAAGTCGCGCGCGCAAGGCTCGGGGGCTGCCGCCGATCTACTTTACCGGTTTCGTCGACGAGCGACCCATGACGTACAAGTGAGGCACTACACCGCAAACTGCCGCAAAACTAAACATGCCCAGCGAACCCCCGAGCCGGCGTATAGTCTGCGCGGAGTTCCCTATGACGCGACGCCCACGCCCCCTCGCATTTCTCTTCGGCACGATGTTGCTGCTCGCCTGCAAGTCGAGCGAGCAGAGCACCGAGCCCCCACAGGACCCCCAACCGACGCAATGCGATGACAGCGGATCGCCCGACTGCCAGGGCGCGATCGCAGAACACTTTGAGCCGGTGGCCCACACCAAGGGCGAGGTCACGCCCGCCGCTCAGGCCATCGTCGACGCCGAGGATCGCACCGCCGAGGATCGCGAGACCGACGCCCGGCGGCACCCAGGCGAGCTGCTCACATTTATGGGGGTACAGCCGGGCTGGCGAATCGCAGATCTCGCTGCCGGCGGTGGCTATACAACCGAGTTGCTCGTGCGAGCGGTCGGCCCCGAGGGCGCCGTATTTGCCCACAATACGGCGATGGTCATCGAGAAGTACGTCTCCGAGGCCTGGCCCGCTCGCCTCGCGCGCGAGGTAAATGCGAGCGTCGTTCGCATCGACGCGGAGTGGTCGGCCCCCCTGCCCGAAGCGGCAAGCGACCTCGATATGGTGAGCCTCATCTTCAGCTATCACGATATCATCGCCTTCAAAGAGGACATCGCACCCGTCAACAAAGCCGTCTTCGCAGCCCTCAAACCGGGCGGTTTCTACGTCATCGCAGATCACAGTGCGGTACCCAATTCGGGCACCCGAGACACCGAAAAACTCCACCGAATCGACGAAGCCAGCGTCATTCAACAGGTCGAGGCTGCGGGTTTCAAACTCGATGCAAGCGCTGATTTTCTCCGCACACCGGACGACCTCCGAGACACCGAGGTCTGGACCATCGGCTTTAATACAGACCGCTTTGTACTGCGCTTTGTAAAGCCTACCGACTGAGAGCGCGGCCCGCCTCCAGGGCCCGCTTCGACAACCAAACGGGAGCGTATCGGCTCGCTCCCGGACAGCGAGTTCTCGCGCGCGGCCGCGACACTGCTCGATCGCGCCGCGCGAAG
>CAYYUP010000121.1:0-14716 GCA_964474905.1 uncultured Nannocystis sp.
CTTCTTCTTCTTCTTCTTCTTCTTCTTCTTCTTCTTCTTCTTCTTCTTCTTCGGCCGCTTGCTCGCCCGGGGCCTCCGCAGCATCGGATTCATCTTCGATCTCGAAGGCACCTTCTGCGTTGCCGCTGCCGCTGTCGACACCGCCATCGCCGACTGCAGGAGGTGACTCGCCGCCGATCTCCGCCGGACCTTCGTAACCGCGCGGGCCGACCTCGTCGTCCGCTGAGGCCGTCGCCGGCAGGGCCAGGGCGAAGATCGCGAGCAGCACGAGGGTAGACGAGGCCTCTCGGTCTCCCGATAGGAGACCGTTTCGATTGTCACGTGACATGTCTAGTCGTCGCCTCTTGTGGTTCAGAGAGCACTGTCCCTCGGGACAGATTTAGATTGAACAAGAGAACAAGAGAACAAAGGAACACCCTCAGAGATCCATCTTCTTCGTCAAAATGACGATCGGATAGGCCTGAGCTGCCTTGGAGAGATCGATCGCCGAGAGCACATCGCCGTAGGGGGCATCATCGGCGGCATCGAGGTAAAGCGCGTTGTCCGGACGGGCGTTAAACATGCGGATCAACTTTCGCGTGAGCTCCTCGCGGGGCACATCGATCTTGTTGATCGCCGCGCCGCCGTCGGCCGCGATCGACAGCACCAAGGGCCTGTCGGGATCGTTGGTCACATCCAGACGCTCCTCGATCGTGTCCTTGGGCGGAAGGCGGACCCAAAAGCTCTTTGAGAGCACCGGCGCCAGGACCATAAAGATGATCAAGAGCACCAGGACAACGTCGACCAGCGGGGTCACGTTCATCTCGGGTTTGACCCGGGACTTCTTACCGAAGCCTGATGAGATCTCCATGCCCATGCTAGCCCTCCTCTGGGTTCCACTTACGCTTGCCGGCGACCTCTAAGGAGACGCCCTTAAAACCGATGTCTTGGATGTCTTTAAAGAGCCCGCGAAGCACCGCAAATCGCAGCCGTGCGTCGCCGCGGAGGATCATGCGCCGCCTGGGCGTTGCTGCGTACACACTCCTCAGCTCTGCGATCGCCCCCTCCCGAGACATGTCGCTATCGCCGACCGTCAGCACCTCGTTGACATCGATGGTTACGGCCAGCGGCTCGAGCTTATCGTCGGCGTCTTTGTCCGGGTTGAACACGTCGACCAGTTCGATCGGCTTGCCCTCCTGCATGTTCGGGATGATCACCATAAAGATGATCAGCAACACCAAAACAACGTCGACGAGCGGGGTGACGTTGATCGACGGTTTGGGGCCTTTTCCAGGCTTGCCAGTGTCAATCGCCGCTCCCATGAGCGCCCCCTTCGAGGTAGTCGAGCAGCTCACCCGCGGAGTGCTGCATGCTCATGTCGAGGCGGTCAAAACGACCGCTTAGGTAGTTGAAAACGAGGACCGCCGCGATCGCAACAGCGAGGCCGACCGCAGTGACGATCAGCGCCTCGGCGATGCCCGCAGAGACCGCCCCGATGCCGCCGCCGCCCGAGGCCGCGATGCCTTGGAAAGCCGTAATAATGCCCATAACCGTACCAAACAGGCCGATAAAGGGCGCGGTTGAGCCGACCGAGGCGAGCAGGCTCATGCCCCGTCGCGCCTCCTGGCTGTATTCCTCGAGCTTGCGGCCGAGTTCGCGGCGGGTCGCCTCGGCGGCGTTCATGCCCGGGTTTCGCCGGTTGTTCTCGAAGGTCGTGAGACCGACGACAGTCAGGCGCGCGAGCGGGTTTCGGGGCATCGTCTTGCCGAGGTCAATCAGCGCGTCAAGCTCGTTGGCATCGATCAGCGCCCGGGCCTTGCCGGCAAAGATGTTGGACTCGCGATCGATACGCCCGAGCACCAAGAAACGCTCGATGCTCACAGCCAGGCTCGCGAGGCCCATCACCACCAGGGAGATCGCCACGAAGCGGGCCATCAGCCCCATGCTCTGCCAGATTTCAATCAGCGATAATTCCATGTTCTTTGCTTCCTAATGCGGCTTAGCCGGCTTTGAGCTTGAAGGGGATGGTGACCGGAATCCACACCGAGATCGCCTGCCCTTGGTACTTGCAGGGGGTGTATTTCCAGGTCTTGACGGCAGCGACGACCGCCTTGAGGAAGAGCTTGCTCGCCCGCTTTTGGCCGTCTTCGCCGGTCGCGGTGGTCTTCTTGCGCAGGATCTTCATGCCCTTAACGCTGCCGTCATTCGAGATGTGCAGCTTGATGACGATTTGCCCCTCGATGCCCTGATCTCGGAGCTCTTTCGGGTACTCCGGGGTCTTGTTGCTGGCGTTGGGCTTGGGCGGCGTCGAGCGCTCTGGACGGTCGATCGGCTTGGTCGGATCGATCTTTTTTGCCGACGCCTTGGGCTTTGGTTTTGGTTTTGGCCTCGGCTTGTCGGCCTTAGGCTTCGCCTTCGCGGTTTTTTTTGCCGGTTTTTTGGCGCTGCCCGTGCCGCCCTGGCCATCGCCGTAGGCCTTGTCCCCGCGAGCGGCATCCTGCTCGGGCGGCGGGCCCTCTGGGATCGCTTTGGGGAGCTTAGGCGTCGGCTTTGGCGGGGATTTTTTCCGCTTCTTGGCTTTGGGCGGAGGGGCCTCTGGAGGGGGCGGAGGGGCCTCTTCTTCTTCGATTTCGGGCTCTGGCTCGTCGACCTCTTCGCTGACGAAGTCCTTGATCTCAGGCTCGAAGAGCACGTCGACCTGCCGACCCTTCTCGTAGTGGAGAAAGAGACCGTACCCCCCAGCTGCGAGGTAGATCGCGACCGCTAGAAGGTAGGAGACGCCGCGACGGCGCTCAAAGACCGGGTCGCGATTCGCGGGTTCAAAACCAGTGAACATCGGACAGGCGAAGAATGGTCGGAGTTCATTTCAACTCGGTGGCACCAATGTTCCAAGTGTGTGACATTGTCTAGCGGGCCTCAGCGACGTCAAAACCTCTTCTTTCGCGATGATGGCCCTCGGGACAGAGTGATGGCTCGCCTGACGATCGACATCCGAGCCATCCGGCGGACCCGCGACGACTGTGTCCTCCTCGAGGCAGTCTCACTAGAACTCGGGCCGAGCGAATGTCTCGGCATCGTCGGTCCGTCGGGATCGGGTAAATCGCTGCTTCTGCGGGCACTTGTTGGTCTTTTGCCGCGTGCACTGAGGGCCGAAGGGGAGCTGCGCCTAGGGGCGATGCGCTTCGACCTGGGCGACCCGACAGGCTTGGCAAAGGTCCGCGGACGAGGGCTCGCGCTCCTCAACCAATCCGCCGCCAGCAGCCTCGATCCAACCCGCAGAGTCGACTCCCAACTCCGCGAGGTCGAGCGCCAAAGGGGCATCACCTCAACGCCTTCCAGCCGAATCGCAGCCCTGGCACACGTCGGCCTCGAGGCGTCGATCGGCCGGGCCTACGCCCACCAGCTCAGCGGCGGTGAGGCGCAGCGAGTCGCTCTCTGTTTAGCCCTCGCCGCCCGGCCCCAGGTGCTGCTCGCCGACGAACCCACCTCAAACCTCGACACCGTCAGCGGTGCCCAAGTGCTGCACGCTCTCGACACTGCCGCAACAGACTCGGCGCCCTCGCTGATGCTTGTCAGCCATGACCTCGCCGAGGTCGCCACCCGCTGCCCGCGAATCGTCGTGCTTGAAGGCGGACGAGTCGTCGAGGCCGGAGCCAGCGCGACGATCATCCAAACACCGCACTCAACAGCCGCCCGCCGCCTGGTCGCGGCCGCCCGTGCACGTGAGCGCGGGCTCTCGGCGATCCTCGATCGGCAGGCACAATGACAACGCCAGATACGAGCGACAACAACAGGACTCGGCGCTCCGACGGGTCCCTCGTCTGCAAGGATCTCTGCGTCGAGATCGCAGGCAAGCCTGTGGTCTCCGACATCAACATGACCCTTTCGCCGGGTCGAGCAATCGCACTCATCGGTCTCTCTGGGGCCGGCAAATCGACGCTCGCCCGCGCCCTGGTCGGCCTTGAGACGGGCATGCGCGGCTCCCTGCGCTACCGCGGCAAGGAACTCTGCGGCGCCTCTCGTGACCACTGGAGCCCGCTACGACGGCAGGTCCAGCTTTGCTGGCAAGATCCGCTGCGGGCACTCGACCCTCGACTCACGGCGCGGGCCTCGATCAATGAGTCTCGGATCCTAGCTGGTCTGTCTCCATGGACAGATGATTCGTCGCAGATCATGGCCCTCTGCGACGAACTCGGCCTCGATCACAAGCTGCTAGGGCGACGGCCCGCAGCCCTGAGCGGCGGCCAACGTCAGCGGGTCGCGCTGGCCCGGGCCCTCGCCTGCCGCCCCACCTTGCTGATCGCCGATGAGATCACGAGCGCCCTGGATCGACCTCTCGTGGTCGACATCATGGGCCGCCTCGCCACCCGCGTCGGCGACCAGCTCGGCCTACTGCTGATCACCCACGACCTCTCGCTCTTGCCCGGCTGGATCGACGAGGCGCTGGTCCTCGACCGAGGCAGAATCATCGAGCGTGCGAGCCCTGATGAGCTGCTCTCCGCGCCCCAGCAGCCCCTCACCCGCCGCCTTCGCGACGCCCTCGCCCGTCTACCCCCAAAACCAAAAAAACCTCCGGGGTAGGCTCAGAGCGGCCACCAATGGCCCGCAGTGCGTCGCTCAAAGAGACCGAAACGCAGATCGATCGCCAGCTCTGCGCTCAAAAATGGATAGGTCACCTCGGTCTTCACTCCCCAGCGACGATTGCCAACCCGGAGATGCAAGCCGACCGCCAGGCGATCGCGAAGGACCGGAGTTTGGTTGAACTCATCACCGGAATCGGGCAGCGGATCGACCTCAAGACCGCGCGCCCATCCGAGATCAAAACCACCGGTGAACCAAGCCTGCGACAGGGAAAGCGAGCCGACCAAAAGATCCGCTCGCCGCTGAAACGAAATCGTCGCCGGGTCGAGATCGGCAACCGGCGGCGGATAGAGGATTCGCGAGTAGTGAGCGCCAACTTCGAGAATGCGACCGCGATAAAATGCGACCGCGATTTGGGGGGACCACGCGGGAATCTTCGCCCCCGGCAGCCAATGGATCGTTGCCCCAAGGGTCAGGTGATCAAAGAGGCCAAGGCGGAGACCAACGCGGTAGACATGCGGTGTGCCGACCGCGATTTCTGGGGCGAGCACACCGTGATCAAGGAGGTGATACGAACGCGCCACCTCACGACTGAGATAGCCGCGACCTGCGCGGTGTCTGGGCTCCACGGCCGGCTCTTCCGCACTCGCGGCTGGCTCGGTCGCGACCTGCTCACCGCTCGAAGCAGGAGCCGCCGCAAGTCCAGCCGTCAGCACCAAGAATTGGAGGAGCACGGGCAACTGGGCACGATTGAAGCCCAAACCGTGAGGAAGCGCAATCCATCACTGGAGCCCCCTCTGCCCCCGCAACACAGGAGCCCTCGCATACTGCAGGCCAACGCCGCGAGCGCGCAGTGCCCACAAAACGACCGTGAGCGCCGACAGCCAACGCGGGAAAACGAGCCCAGAGCCACGATGACGAAAAAGCCCCTCTCACGCGCCATCTACATCGTCGCCGCCAAGCGCACGCCCTTCGGCGCCTTCGGCGGGACGCTCAAAAAGCACAGCGCCACCGACCTGGGTGTGCTCGCCGCAAAGGCGGCCCTCGAGGCCGGCAGCATCGATCCCGCGATCGTCGACTCGGTCTGCATCGGCAACGTCGCCCAGACCTCCGCCGACGCCATCTATCTCGCCCGCCACGTCGGTCTCAAGGCAGGCGTGCCGATCGCCTCGCCCGCGCTCACCGTCAACCGTCTCTGCGGGTCCGGCTTCCAGTCGATGATCAACGGCGCCCAAGACATCCTCCTGGGCGAGTCCGAAGTGGTACTCACCGGCGGCGCCGAGAGCATGAGCCAGGCGCCCTACGCCGCCCGAGGTGTCCGTTGGGGCACCCGTCTCGGCAGCGACATCAAGCTCGAGGATACGCTCTGGTCGTCGCTCAGCGACCCCTACTGCGACCTGCCGATGGCACTCACCGCAGAGAACCTCGCCGAGAAGTACAAGATCAGCCGCGAAGAGTGCGACGCCTACGGTCTCCGCAGCCAGCAGGCCTGGGGCGCAGCCCACGGGGCAGGGCGCTTCCAGGCCGAGATCGCAGCGATCGAGATCAAAACCCGAAAGGGCATCACGAGCTTTGATACCGACGAGCACCCGCGCGCCGACGCCACTCTCGAGGGCATGGCCAAGCTCAAGACCGCCTTTAAAAAGGGCGGAGTTGTTACCGCCGGAAATGCCTCTGGCATCTGCGACGGAGCCGGCGCGCTGATCCTCGCCTCCGAAGAGGCTGTCAAAAGGCACAACCTCACACCGCTCGCCCGCCTGGTCGCCTATCACGTGGCCGGCGTCGACCCGAGCATCATGGGCATCGGCCCAGTGCCGGCCCTGCGCGGCATCGTCGAGCGCACTGGCATCGGCCTCGATGCGATCGACCTGATCGAGATCAACGAGGCCTTCGCACCCCAGTACCTCGCCTGCGAAAAAGAGCTCGGCCTCGATCGCTCCAAGGTCAACGTCAACGGCGGCGCGATCGCCCTCGGCCACCCCCTCGCAGCCACCGGCGCCCGCATCATGGCGCACCTGGTGCACGAGCTTCGCCGTCGCGAGGGTCGCTATGCAGCCGGCTCCGCCTGTATTGGCGGCGGTCAGGGCATCGCCCTCCTGATCGAGCGCGCCTAGGTCGCAAACAGGCCCAGTCGAGGGTCCGCGCCAACCGGCTCGGGCCCTCGTTGTGTCTGCTAACGCGAGCGCTGAGCGATGATCTCGACGATATCCGCGAGCATCGCGAGATCATCGGAGCCCACTCGCTTGAGCAACGCCAGCAGGCGGATCCTCTGCGAAGTCTCGCGCCCCTGGCGTTGGTCGGGCGTCGCCGCCGGCAGCAGCTCGCTAACCTCCACGCCCAAGCCGTCCGCAAGGCGCAGCAAGGTGCGAAGGCCCGGTGATTGGTAGTGTCCATTCTCGAGGCGCGAGATCATGTCGGTCGCGACCGCCGAGATCTGAGCGAGTGCGATCTGAGTGAAGCCCCGCTCCTCACGCATGCGCTTAAGCCGAACGCCAAGCTCGATCATGTAGCGGCGCTCATCATCCTCGCGAGGCGCGTAGGATCCGGCATACGCACTCTTTGGCCCGGCGCGAGGATCGTATCTCACCGAGCACTCGCCATCTAATGCCATGGCCCACCATGCCATAGACAACGCATACGCACATGTCCTGTAGAGTGGACAGTCGCTCGCCGACTTCACACATGTACAAACACGCGCGGCAAAAGCAAATCAGGCCCTGCGCTCGCGCCCGCCCCCGAGCCTCAACCTACGAGTTCGAGAGCCCGGGCTTCGAGCACGCGCACCCGATCACGAACGCGGGCGGCGTCCTCGTAACGCAGCTCATTCGCAAGAGCAATCATCTGCTGCCGTAGCTCCCCTATGCGCGCAGCCAGCTCCGCAGGGAGCAACTCACCATCGGGGATCTCGCCGAGCCCCACCGGCATCTCCCCTGGCGGTAAGGCGCCCCTCTTCCTCCCAGTGGCCCTCGCCTCGACTTTTTCATCAGCCTCTAAGGGGTTGAGCGCAGCACGTGTCGAGCGCGGCACGATGCCGTGCTCCTCGTTGTACGCCCGCTGAATCCCGCGTCGACGTTCAGTCTCGTCGATGCAGATCTTCATGCTCTTTGTGATCCGGTCGGCGTACATGATCACGCGACCGTGGAGGTTGCGAGCCGCCCGGCCGCATGTCTGGATGAGGCTGCGCTTCTCGCGAAGAAAGCCCTCCTTGTCGGCATCGAGGATGGCCACCAGGCTCACCTCCGGCAGGTCGAGACCCTCCCGCAGCAGGTTGATGCCGACCAGCACATCAAACTCCCCGCGACGGAGATCTCGCAGCAAAGCGATGCGCTCCAGAGTATCGACGTCGGAGTGCAGGTAGCGCACACCGATCCCGAGATCCGCGTAGTACTCGGTGAGGTCCTCCGCCATACGCTTGGTCAGAGTGGTCACCAAAATGCGGTCCCCCTTCGCGACCCGTCGCTTGATCTCATCGAGAAGATCGTCGACCTGTCCGCCGATCGGTCGCACCTCGATCTCAGGATCTAAAAGACCTGTCGGCCGGATCACCTGCTCGACCACCACCCCCTGCGTTCTCCGTAGCTCGTACTCGCCCGGCGTCGCGCTCATGAAGATCGTCTGACCGACCCGAGCCTCCCACTCAGCGAACTGCAGCGGCCGATTGTCGAGCGCCGAGGGCAGACGAAAGCCGTGCTCGACAAGCGTCGTCTTGCGCGAGCGATCGCCCTTATACATCGCCCCGAGCTGCGGGATCATCTGATGCGACTCGTCGACGATCATCAGGAAGTCCTCGGGGAAGTAGTCGATGAGCGTCGGCGGCGGCTCGCCCTGCTTGCGACCAGTCAGATGGCGTGAATAGTTCTCGATGCCCGAGCAAAAACCCATCTCTTCAAGCATCTCGAGATCAAACATCGTGCGCTGCTCGAGGCGCTGAGCCTCGACCAGTTTGAGCCCCTCCTTGAGCGCCGGCAGCCGCTGCTGGAGCTCGTCGCGAATTGTACCGATCGCCCGCCGCATCTCGGCTTCGGGGGTGACAAAGTGGCTCGCCGGAAAAATCGTCAGCTGCTGCATCTCGCCGCGCACAGCCCCACGCAACGCGTCGATCTCGCGGATCGCCTCGACCTCATCGCCAAAAAATTCGATCCGAACCGCGGTGTCGTCCTCGTATGCCGGAAAAACCTCCACCACATCGCCGCGAACCCGAAACGTGCCGCGATGAAAGTCGACATCGTTGCGCTTGTACTGCATGTCGACGAGCCGCCGCAGGAAGTCATCTCGATCGAGCTCTTGACCGACCGCCACCCGAGCCACCATGCCCGCGTAAGCCTCTGAAGCACCGATTCCGTAGATGCACGAGACGCTCGCAACGATGATCACATCCCGGCGACTGAGCAACGCATAGGTCGCGGCATGGCGCATGCGATCGATCTGCTCGTTGATGTTGGAGTCCTTCTCGATGAAGGTATCCGTCGACGGGATGTAAGCCTCCGGTTGGTAGTAGTCGTAGTACGAGACGAAGTACTCGACCGCGTTGTCGGGGAAGAGAGTCTTGATCTCACCGTAAAGCTGCGCCGCCAGGGTTTTGTTGTGCGCGAGGAGCAGCGCCGGTCGCTGCACCTGCTCGATCACGTTGGCGATCGTGAAGGTCTTGCCGCTGCCGGTGATGCCGAGCAGTGCTTGCTGCTCGTCACCGCGACGGAGTCCGGCGACGAGTTCCTCGATCGCCTGCGGTTGGCCGCCCGCCGGGGTCATCGTCGTGACCAGACGAAAAGGCCGATCGTTCTCCAAAGATGAGGGGTCAAGGGCGCGCGCCATCGCCCGAGAAGATAGGATGAAGCCATGGTCGAAACCACCGCCACGGGCACTCGTCTTGCCGGGCTCTACCCGATCGCCGATCTGCCCGCGCCCGCTGGCATCTCGGCTCTTGACTACGCCTCCGCGCTGCTCGGAGCCCTCCCCGAGGGCTCGGGCCCGTGCATGCTCCAACTCAGGGCAAAGACCATGAGCCACCGCAAGCGCTGCGAGATCCTGCAGGATCTCGCACCCCGCACAGCCCAGGCGGGGGTTCTCCTGATCGTCAACGACGACATCGCGGCTGCGCTAGCGATCTCCGGCGTCGACGGGCTGCACATCGGCCAGGAAGATCTCGGCCGCGGATCGCTCCGTCAGCGCGCTCAAGTTCTGCACGCGATCCGCCAGCGCGCTGCGGATCAAGGACGCGAACTCTTACTCGGCCTGTCGACGCACAACCTCGAACAAGTGCGCGAGGCGAGCGAGTTGCCGGTGGACTATCTCGCCTTTGGCCCGATCTTCCCAACCCAGAGCAAAACCGGTGCTGAGCCGTCCGTCGGGCTCGCCAAACTCCGTCGCGCGAGCGAACTCTGTGATCGACCCTTGGTCGCGATCGGAGGCCTCGATGACCAAAGCGCCATCGCCGCACGAAGATCGGGAGCCGATATAGTCGCCCTGATCAGCGCCCTGCGAAGGCCGAGGATCGCCCAGATCCGTGCCCGCGTACTTGCCCTATCAGACCTGCTCTTCGCGACAGATCAGGCCTAGGCGTCATCTCACGCACGCTCCTCTTCCGGCCCCAATGCTAGCGGCCGCGCGACCCTCAAGAGCGAACTTGCCCTCCGCCAACGCCCGTGGTCAGTGGCGTTGCAGCGATCCACGATCGAAGCATGCAACTTGTCGGAGAACACACACGCTCCCGACGCGTACGACGGCTACAACCGCTCGGGCGGAGCATCCGCGAACCGGCCGGTAGCCTCGAGGATCGACTCCCGCGGTGGATCCTCGGCAGCCTGGTGATGCTGCTCTGCGTCCAAGTCGCGATCGCTGTCTTCTAGCTCGCTATCTTCTAGCTCGCTATCTTCTAGCTCGCAGGCCCAGGCCGACGGCTAGAGCTCGAGCTAAAAACGCCCGATGTAGCCGAGGCCAGCTCCACCTGGACTAAACGTCGGAACCAGCGCGCTCTCCTTGAGCACCTTCTTGTCCTCGGCTTTCCAGTTCTTCCACTTTTTGTAGCGGATGTTGAAGCCGAGGCCAACTCCAAGCAGAAGCACGCCGACAAGGGTGCCCGAGGTAGCGACCGGCACCGCAAAGAACCGGTGCTCCTGGTACTTGCAGCCGACTGTGTTCGCCGGCTCAGGACAACGCGTCAACAGGATCGTTGCGACCGTGCCTACGACGCCCCCCCCTAAGAGAACACCCCCCGCGATCAGCATGCCTTTGCCCTTTGCGGGCTTACCGGCAATCGTCGGCTCCTTTGGCCGATCCGAGTCAATCGGCGGCGCGATCACTGGAAGCGGCTCAGGCTCAGGCTCGGCAACGGGCTCAGGCTCCGCAGGTGGCATGGGCTCCAAGGGGGCGTCGGCACCCTCCGCGGGAGCACCTTCGGCACCCTCCACAGGAGCACCTTCCGCGCCCTCCACAGGAGCGCCATCTTCTGCACCCTCCGCAGGAGCGCCATCTGCAGCCTCCACAGGTGCTGCGTCGACAGGGGCATCAGCGCTCGGGGCATCGACGCCCGGGTCAGCAGCGTCAGCACCCTCTGCGGGCTGGACAGCCGGCGCAAAGGCGGCCGCCTGAGCTTGAGAAACAGGGAGCACCACCATGACCGTGGCGAGGATTGGGGAAATGATCCGATAGGGAGTCAGCATGGCCGGCATGCAGAGCGCTTTCGGTAGGCGGGAAGACGTTCGAGAGCGCAGTATCTAACGGGCATCGCTGCTTCACAAGCCCTCTTTCGCCCCACATGCCCTGCATACCGCGAATCTCTTGGCCAGGCCCGCGCACAATGCCCTCATAGCGGCGATCCCGCAGCGCACCCGCGCTATGCTCCTCTCGCCGCCATGCCGATGCTCGCAGATATCGACGACCCGCCGCGCTCGCGCCTCTCGGGCTTTGCCATCGGTGCACTGCTCGGTTTACCGGTGGTCGCGGTGATCGCTTGGGTCGTCCTACCGCCCTTGATGGGCGCGGTCTTAGGGGGCGCCGAAGACTTCGACGAGCGACTCCGCAGGGAGGATGCGTACATGCAGGCCGTCTGCGGAGAGATCTTTGACATTAGGCGCGACGAAGCGCTCTGCGGCTGCGTTTGGGTCGCGGAATTTCCCGCCCTCGATTGCCAACATCGTTTTCGTCGCTGGCGTCTCGAACGCGCCCACGAGACCTGTACAGACGAATCCGCGCGGGCACAGTCGCTGAGCTACTGCAGCTGCGTCGACGTCGTCGCCGAGCGGGTCAGCGCGACCACTGCCGAGGCCACTGCTGCGGCGGGCCTCGATCCCGGCAGCAAGCCGACCGACCCCGCAAACGATCCCATCGTCGCGGCGATCCACCCCGAGCTGCTCAAGTTCGACAACTGCCTCGCCCTCGACGATGCCTTCGCAGTGCCCCCCGTAGAGAGCCTCACGGCACCACGTAGCGCATCCGCCACACCCGCTGCCGCCGGCGCAGAGTGATGCGTTCGCGACGGCTCGCGGCATCAAAGGGATTGCCCCGCCAAAAGGCCCAGGGCCCCGCCAAGTTGCGATAGCCGAGGTGTTGGTTGCTGGGATCTTCGATCTCTGCCATCGCCGCCAGGGCGACGTCGAAGATGTCGCTGGCAAAATGCAGCTCACCGCCAGAACGCAGCTGCCGACCGAGTACCGCCAGGAGCCAGGGCTCGATCACCCGCCGCTTTCGATGGCGCTGCTTAAACCAGGGATCCGGAAAAAGTAGATGGAAACGATCGACCGCGCCGTCGACAAAAACCCGATCGATGTCGACGTTCATGTTGACGTACCCAAAGGACAGGTTCTTTAGGCCATCTTTGTCAGCGCGGAGGCGGTTGCGACCCAGCACCTGCTCGCGGATCTCGAGACCGATCACCCACAAGTCGGGATGCTTGGCCGCCAACTCAAAGGAGAAATCAGCGTCTGCGCAGCCGAGTTCCACCTCGAGAGATGCCCCCTGCCGGAGCCCAGGAGGCCGCGGCAGGGGCGACGCCCGCGGCTCCATAAAGGAAATCCCGAGGGGATTCACGTGCTGGCGAATGCCACGCATCGCGCGAACGATCGCGAACTAAGAGGCCGACTTGGCGCTCGGGATCTTCGCCGCATCGGCGATGAAACGAGCGAGGCCGATATCAGTGAGCGGATGCTTGATCAGCTGACCGATAACCTTGAAGGGGATCGTCGCGACGTCAGCACCCATGCGCAGCGCGTTCAGCACGTGCAGGGGCGAACGAACGGAGGCGACCAGGACCTTGGTCTCGTAACCGTAGTTGCCGTAGATCTCGAGGATTTGCTCGACGACCTCCATGCCCTCATGGCCGACATCATCGAGACGACCGACAAAAGGTGAGATGTACGTCGCCCCGGCTTTGGCCGCGAGCATCGCTTGGAGAGGTGAGAAGCAGAGCGTGACATTGGTCTTGATGCCCTCCCCTGTGAGGATCTTGACCACGCGCAGGCCGTCACGGATCAGCGGGATCTTGACGACGATATTTGGGGCGATCTCCGCGAGCTTGCGCGCCTCGCTCAGCATCTCGTCGAAGGTGGTCGACAGCACTTCGCCACTCACAGGCCCCGGGACGATGCCGCAGATCTCCTCGAGACAGGCCCGAAGCGGCCTCCCGGTCGCGGCGATCAGGGTCGGGTTGGTGGTGACGCCGTCGAGAACGCCGAGCTCGGCGGCCTCTCGGATCTCCTGAACGTCAGCGGTGTCAATGAAGAGCTCCATCGCCGCGCTCTTACCACGCCGCACTGCGAACTTGTCAACGCCGGGCACGCGCACTAGCTTGCGGGCTCCTATGGCAGCACCAAGACTCGGGATCATCATCTCCGACGAGAAGGCACTCCGGGCCGCCCGCCCCGAGGATCCGGTCGATCTCGTGGTCCTCCGGTCCGCGCTGGTCAATCCCCCGCGAGCCGCCGGCGCCTCCAAGCTCCGCGCCCGCTTCCGCAGCCTCCACCCAGAGGCCGCAGTTCACCCGTACATCTGGCACCTGGTCAGCCACGGCCCCAAGGATGGCCTCCGCGGGCTCGGCTCACGGACCCTGCCAGGCGATGCCCGATCCTTCGGCCTCCTCCAAGATAGTGCAGAGGTTCGAGCCGCCTGGGAGTCCACCAAGCGCTGCGCTGACGCCCTCGAGAGCAACGTCGTAGTCCTCCGCACACCGGCGAGCTTCACCCCCGGCGGCATCTACCGCCAACGCCTCCGACGCTTCACCGAGGAGCGCTCCGCCGAGGGCCTCGAGATCGTCTGGGAGGCCGAGGGCCTCTGGGAGCCGCCGGCCACTCTGGCGATGGCCCGCGAACTCGGCATCACGACAATCGTGCCCGCCTTCGACGGCACCGGCCGGCCCTTTAAGGGCACTCTCGACCGACGTTGGCTGCGAATCGACGGCGCCGGCCCAACAACACATCTGCGCCCGGCGCTCTCGGACGCCCTGCTCCTAGCCCTCGACGAGAGCGACACCCAGACGACGCTGCTCTTCGGGGGTCCCCGTGGCTACGCGAACCTCAGAGCCTTCGCCCGCGCCATCGACAATTTTTAGCGAGCGGCTCCTCATCGACCCCCCTTAAAAAGGAACCGCCGTGGTGATTACCTACGGCGGAGTCCCTGTTGCGCGGTCGTTGTAGAGGCTTAGGAGGCCTTCTTCGTCCGCGTGGTCTTCTTTTTCTTGGGTGCCTTCTTGGGCGCCTTCTTTGCGGCCTTTTTCGGTGCCTTTTTGGGCGACTTCTTGGGCGCCTTCTTGGTCGCCTTCTTGGTCGCCTTCTTCGCGGCCTTCTTGGGCGCCTTCTTCACGGCCTTCTTGGTCGCCTTTTTCTTGGTCGCCTTTTTCGCGGCCTTCTTCTTGGGCGCCTTCTTCACGGCCTTCTTGGTCGCCTTCTTCGCGGCCTTCTTCTTGGTCGCCTTCTTTGCGGCCTTCTTGGTCGCCTTCTTCTTGGGCGCCTTCTTTGCGGCCTTCTTCTTGGTCGCCTTCTTTGCGGCCTTCTTCTTGGTCGCCTTCTTTGCGGCCTTCTTCTTGGGCGCCTTCTTCACGGCCTTCTTCTTGGTCGCCTTTTTCTTGGTCGCCTTCTTCGCGGCCTTCTTCTTGGTCTTCTTCTTCTCCTCCTTCTTCTTGGTCGTCTTCGTCGTGGCCTTTTTCTTCTTTGTCTTCTTCATCTCC
>CAYYUP010000122.1:0-13089 GCA_964474905.1 uncultured Nannocystis sp.
CCGATCTTGATGACGTCTTGGTCGAGGGTCTTGGTGTCGACGAGCTGGTCGCCGTGAAAAATCTTGATCGCTAGGGTCTTCGTACTCATGGCGGCTCCTCCGTCGGGGTCTACGTAAGCCAAGACAGCGATGAAGCCTGCAGGTTCCAGCGACCCTGATTTTTGTCGGCGAGCGTTTTTGCGAACCCCCGAACCCTGCCCCACGAATCTGCCCAATTGGACAGGTCGAACATCCTACGAGTCGCGGTCGCCCTTGCGCAGCCGCAGGAAGCCACGGGTGATCCGAATCGGATTTTTGCGGATAAGGCCCCGCATCAGCTCGACAATGCCCTGGAGCTTTCCTCGGTAGGGATACCAGGTGGGCTCGGCCTCGAAGAACGCCCGGTCGACCATGATCGCGCGCGCATGGGTAAAGCCCAAAAGCCCGTCCGTGCCGTGGTAGCGACCGATCCCGCTCGACTTAACGCCGCCAAAGGGCAAGCCCGGGTTGGCGACGCTGCTGAAGACGTCGTTGATCGATACCTGCCCGCACTCGAGGCGGGAGGCGATCGCCAGGCCGCGCTTGGTATCGCCGGTCCAGACGCTGGCATTGAGACCGAAGATATGATCATTGGCCAGACGGATGGCCTCTTCTTCGTCGCGGACTCGGATCACCGGCAAAACCGGCCCAAAGGTCTCCTCGCGGTAGATCGACATCTCAGGCGTGATATCGGTGAGCACGGTCGGCGCAAAAAATTGCCCCGGCCGGTCGATCGCCGAGCCCCCCGTCAGGATCTTCGCACCTGCGGCGCTCGCCTCACGGATGTGCCGCTCGACGATTCGCAGCTGCCCCTTGAAGATCATCGGACCGATTTCAGCCTCTTCGTCGGGAGAGCCGACCCGCAGCGCCTCGACCTCGCGACGCACGCCTTCGACAAAACGCTCGTAAATCGCGTCGACGACAAAGACCCGCTCGACCGAGACGCAGGCCTGACCACAGTTGGCAAAAGCGCCCCAAACAGCGCCCTTTACGGCCCGAGCGAGGAGCGCATCTTCGCAGACGATCATCGCATCCTTGCCTCCGAGCTCGAGCTCGCAGGGGATCGGCCGGGCGGCGCAGGCGGCCATGACCTTGCGCCCGGTGGCGACCGAGCCGGTGAAGAAGATCATGTCCACGTCGGCCCGACAGAGCGCAGCACCGGTCGCTCCCTCGCCCTGAACAACCTCGACCAGCCCCTCCGGCAACTCAATTGCAGCGAAGACCTCACGGATGAGTTCGCCGCTGATCGGCGTGACCTCCGAGGGCTTGAGCACGACCGCGTTACCGGCGGTCAATGCCTGGAGAATCGGGATGACCGACAGCTGGAAGGGAAAGTTCCACGGCGAGATCACACCGATGACACCGCGCGGGAAGTGCTCGATGTAACTGCTCTTGCCCGCCAAAAACAGCGGCGTATGGGCCCTCTGCCGCCGCAACACCTTGGGTGCAAATTTGCGGTGATAGTCGAGGAAGACCGGCACCATCATGATCTCGTGGCCGAGCGCCTCGACCCACGGCTTGCCGGTGTCCTCGCTGATCCGCTTGGCGAACTCTTCGCCCCGCTCGTCGAAGAGCGCCTTCAGGCGATCGAGCCGGCGCAGCCGCTCCATTAAGGGCAGAGCAGCCCACGCGGGCTGGGCCGCGCGGGCCCTCGCAACCGCTTCATTCACCGCAGCTTCATCTGAGATCGGGAAGTCGCCGAGGGGTTCACCGCTGACCGGGCTACACTTGCGGATCACCCGCACTTCCTCTGATGGGGTCAGCAGTTCAGATTGCACAGCAGCAGAACCATCGGCGCTCATACTATGGGTGGCTAGCACATTTTTTTGAGCCAGTGTCGCAAGCCTGCTTACGCGTTTGGCGGCCAGTGAGCCCGTTCTTCATCGCTCTGAGCGATCTGCGCGTCAGCCTCTGAAGCCCGCCCTAAAGTGATCACAGCCGACAGTTCCGCACCCTTTTTCTGGCATCTTACGCAATCAGCCGCGACGCCAGAGCTGCTACCATGGCGCGGCCGCGAGCGCGAGCACCGCCGCGGCCGGGAATGACGATGATCCAGGACGCAGACCGCCTCTTCCGTCGCTACATGCAGGCCCTCGGATGGCTCGGGGATCCGGGCCTCTTTGAGCTCGTACGCACCCACCTGATCAAGGTCCCGGTAGAAAATGTCTCCGCCATACTCGCCCAGGCGCCCGGGCTGCCATCGATCGAGACCTTCCTCGAAGGCATCAGCACCCGTGATCTCGGCGGGGATGCCTTCACCAACAACGGCTACTTCGCCGAGCTGCTCCGCTACCTCGACTACGACGTCGAGCTGCTCGCGGGCGAGATCGATGGCAACTCCTTCGCGCACGCGCTGATCAAGGTGGTCGACGATGGGCAAACCTACCTCGTCGATGTCGGCCTGGGCGCGCCCCTAGAGGAGCCCATTGCCATCGACACCTTGCCCCTCCGGGTCGAATCCGGCGACTGGGTCTACACCTTTGAGAAGCGCGGAGACGACGGCACCTTTGTGCTGACAACGGCCCTCTGCGGAGCGACCACCACCACCGCAGTGTTCCCGCCGACGCCCCGCGCCATCGAAGACTTCGCACCGGCAGCTCTGCAACGTCACAGCCCGGATCACGCCCATCTTCGCCATCTCAAAATCACCCGGGCATTCGCCGCCTCACGGGTAGTCACGCTGAGCGACACAAAGCTCTCGACGACCCACCATAACGAGACAAAGCGGCGTTCAATCCCGGATCTCGACGCTCTCTCGGTCACCGTCGCCGAGGACCTCCAACTCCCCAAGCTGCCGCTCGCCGAGGCCGTCGCAGCGCTCGCCAAGCGCGGCATCGACATCTTCGCCAGCTAGTCCGAGCGGCCGCCGACAAGCCCAAAAAATCCCCGGGGCACAGCTCGCTACTCCGGGATGTCGCCGCCGATGCGAGTCATCGCCGCTGAGCCTGTAATCCTGCTGTCCCCAGGGCCAGCTTGGATGCCCGGGGCGATCATGCGTGTGATGCCGTCGGGGTTCATGACGCCCTCCTCAGCGAGGTAGGCGTTGGCGCTCGCGACCATCTCTTCGCCCTGCACGCCGCCACACAGAAACCCGCAGAGGCGCCGAGCAACCGCAGCGTAGAGCGCCATGTCGACCGCACGAAAGCCCTGCTCCGCCGATCGTAGAGCGGCTATCGTGCCCTTTGTATCCCCTCGTGCGGCGGCCAAGCTCGCGCCGATAAGATCCGCGAGCGGCCGGGCCCAGAGCGCCCGCTCGGCCACCAGCGAGTGGCGACACTCCGCGATCAACGCGTGCAAGCCCTCGTGTTCGATCACCCCCTCGCCACCGCGGAGCACCGCTAACGCCGAACTCGCCCGCAGGAAGGTGAAGATCACCCGGTACCACTGAATCCGCCAGGTGTGCGAGCGGACCAGATCATCCCAGCGTCGCGAGAGCCGGTGCCACGCGGTCAGGCCCTCGAAGGAGTAGAGGTCGATGTGCACGTGGGCGATGAACGTCCAGATGCGCTGCATCGCAAAACCGCCGTCGGACCAGCGCGAACTCGCCTTGATGAGCTCGATTCGAGCCCGATCGGGATCGTCCAGAGCAAGCCAGTAGACGTTTTGCGGGCCCGCCGAGAGGGTTATCTCGGCCGCCGTATCGTCGCGCTCGCGGGCCTCGATCATCGCGCTGCTCAGATGCTCGCCGAGTTCCGCCAGACGACCGAGAAAAAAGAGCGCGACCAGACGAAAGGCCGAGGTCAGCGTGATCTCGTAGCTGACACCGACACACTCGTTTCGGTACACCTCCTCGGCGCGCTCGAAGAGGCCGATACTGTCCTGCCAGCGGCCGATATTGTACGCCGCACACCCGCGAAACATCGCCAGTAACCCTCGGGGGAAGGGATTTACGACCTTTTGCACCAACGCCTGGGCGGCCGTCGTAAGCCGCTCGGTGCGGGCCGAATTTTTGACCCCACCGAGCGAGACATAACCGACCTCGGTCGCGAGCGCACAGGCGGCCTCGTACGCATGACCTGTCTTAAAGGAAAGATTTAGATGACGACTGTGAAAGAGCGCAGAGATCACCGGATCGACTGTCGACATGCCGCTGGCCACCGAGCGAAAGACGCTGAGTTTGATGCGATCCGCTTTCGCGATCTCGAGAGGCCCGCGCTCGCGAAAGCCGAGCCCGCGCAGCCGCACCCGCATGCGCTCGAGCGCGAGGCTGGTGATCGCAGCGCCCTGGCTCGCGGGCAAGCTGGTGCCGACCGCCGCAACAACGTCGCGCAATGCCCCCAGCCCTTCGACCACAAGTCCGGCCCGCAGGTACTGCTCGGCCGCTCGCCGACGCAGCTCTAGGGCCTGATCTTCTGTGGCCATCTCGGCCGCTTCGAGATAGATCTTCGCCGCGCGACCCCCCCGACCGCCATTTGCGAGCGCGTCGGCCAGGGTACAGAGCAGCTCGCTGCGCCGCGGGTCACTGTGCGGCTTGAGCTCTAAGGCGAGTCGGTAGAGACGCGCGGCACGATCAAACGCGAGTGCAAGAGCGGCCGAGTCGGCGGCGATCTGAGCGTAATCACCGGCCCGCTCCCACTCCCCTGCCTCCCGAAAGTGCACCGCGAGCGTATCGGAGTCGTACTCGCCGGCCTTCTCCATCGCAAAAGCGAGGCGTCGGTGGCGGAGCTTGAGTTCGTCGCTGCTCAGGCGTGAGCGCACGATCTCGCGGACCCGGTCGTGATAGGTCTCGACCATCGGCACGCCGTTGTCGCTGTGCGTCTGGATCAGATGCTCGCCCCGCAGCGCGGTGATCATCGCTCGGGCCTCATCTTCGATATCAGCCGCCTCGAGGGCGAGGCGAAGGTCGAGGGGACCGCCAAAGATCACGATCGTCTCGAGGAGCCGACGGGCGGGGGCCCCCACCCGCGCGAGCCGGGACTCGATCACCTGCTCTAAAAGCACATCGCCGCCCCGCTTCGAGCGGGCGACGCCACCGGCCGCCGCGTGACGGACCAGCTCATTGACAAAGAGCGGGCAGCCCTCGGCCTCGCGGGCGATCTGCCGGGCTTGCCCCCTCAGCGCACGACCACGTGCGTCCCCCTGCGCTGGCCCGGCCCGGCCGATCCACGCCCGCGCAAGCTCGGCGGCCTCGTCGATCGCCAGCGGTCCGACCTCGAGTTCGCGGATGTCGATCTCGTTGCGCGAGTGCTCGATCAGCGAACGAAAGAGCGTCGAGGTGGCCAGGGATTCACTGCGATAGGAGAGGATCAGAAGCAGCGCCGGCGCGTCCGGGGGGCGCAGGAGATCGGCGAGCGCGACCGCCGAGTCGCGGTCACCCCACTGCAGATCGTCGATATGCAGGACCAGCGAGCGGCGGTCCGCGATCCGAGCGAGCAACTCCTTGAGCGTCGCAAAGGCCCGCCGACGGAGCTCCCGGGGATCAGGGATTTCGGTCGCCCGACGCGGCGCCTCGGCGACCGCTCGCACCCGCGAGAGCACCGGAAAGACCCGCGCCAGCGCAAGGATGTCACGGGGCATCAGCTCGGCCGCGCGGGTATCCGGCAAGCGCAGGAGGTAATGGCAAAGCGAGTCGATGAGACTATCGAGCGCCTTAAAAGAGACCGACTCGCGCTCGTAGCAGCGACCGGTCAGCACGATCGCCCCGTCGGAGTGGCGCAGGGTCGCGAGGAAACGGCGGACCAACGCCGTCTTGCCCATGCCGGAGCGGCCGTAGACCTGGATCGCCACCGGCCGCCCGCGGTGGGTGACATCAAAGGCCTCTTGCAGCAGACGCAGGTGGTACTCGCGACCGACAAAAAGCGTATCGCCGGGGCCCACCGCGACCGGCGAACTCTTGTCGCCGCCCGCGAGCCCCAACCGGCGGAGAATCTCGCCGGCCGCCGGTCGTTTGCTCGGGTCGCGGGAGAGCAGATCAAGACAGAGTCGCTCGAGATCCGCCGGCGCATCCGCGACGATCTCCGAAGGCGGCTTTGGATCGCGCTCTTGCTTGGCGATCAACATGGCCAAGCCCTTGCCGCGAAAGGGCAGCACACCGGTGAGCGCGAGGTAGGCCATCACACCGACCGCGTACCAATCACTGGCTGCCGAGGCCTCGCCACCACCGGCCTGCTCCGGCGAAATGTAAGCCGGCGTGCCGACCATGTCGCCGTTGGACGAGCGCATGGTCTCGACCACCGACTCCGCGACCAGGCCAAAGTCGAGGAGCACCACTCGCCCCTCGGTATTGACCAGCACGTTCGACGGCTTGATGTCCCGATGCAGCTTGCCGGCGCCGTGAATCGCCCCAAGCCCCCCCGCAAGTTGGCGCACCGCCGAGCGCAGGCGCTCGAAGAGCAACGGCCGTTGGTCGGCATCGTCGGGGGCGCGGCCGCGGACAAAATCGACGAAGTCGACGCCGTCGACAAACTCCATCGTAAAGAAGATCTGTTCGCCCTCCGAGAAGAGCTCGTGCAGGGTGATCAGATTCTCGTGGTGCACATCCGCGAGCGCCCGAAATTCCCGCTTGAAGCGGTAGAGCGCCAGCGGCGAGACGCCGAGCAGAGTCTTGAGCGCCAGCCATTCGCCGCGCTCACGATCGAGGGCTTCGTAGACAACCCCCATACCGCCAGCGCCGAGACGACGGCGGATGCTGAAACGCTTGTGGCTCGCGAAGTCGAGGAACTGGAGGTTATCGCCGTGCACCGGGGTCTTGGCGTCTGCCTCCCCGGTGATCGTCCGCGCATAACCCCGCGACGAAGACTCCCCGTCTCGAACCCAGGTCAACGAGGCCGACCCCGCGCTGTCGCTCCGTCCGCTCACCTCTGCCCGTTCGTTATACGCTCGCAAAGCTCCGAGCGGTGAATGGCCTGAACACCTTGCAAATCATGTGAGATCGCACAATCAAGGCCCTCTGCGCGCCTCTCCTGAGTACCCCGGGCCGTGTTACGGCTGGAATCATGCGTTTTGATGAGGCCCATACGCCCGTAATCGTCGCTGCTGTGCGCACGCCGATCGGCCGCTTCCGCGGAGCGCTCTCCGGTGTGCGCCCCGACGATCTCGCAGCCCACGTTGTCCGCGCGATCGCCGAGCACAACCCCGCGGCGATGGAGCAGCTCGAGGATGTGTACTTCGGCGCCGCCAACCAAGCCGGCGAGGACAACCGCAACGTCGCCCGCATGGCGGCCCTGCTCGCTGGCCTCCCGGTCGAGACCCCCGGCGTCACCGTCAACCGCCTCTGCGGCTCGGGCATGGAGGCGGTCCTCCAGGCGGCCAAGGCCGTCATCAGCGGCGAGGGGGAGGTCTATATCGCCGGTGGTGTCGAGAGCATGACCCGCGCCCCCTACGTCCTACAAAAGGCCACGCGCGCCTTTGATCGCGGCGCCGAGCTCCACGACACCGCCCTCGGCTGGCGCATGGTCAACCCGGCAATGGAGCGCCTCTACCCGATCGAAGGCCTGGGCCTGACCGCCGAGAACGTCGCCGATCGCTACCGCATCTCCCGCGAGGATCAGGACGCCTGGGCCTACGAGAGCCACATGAAGGCGATCCGCGCCCAAGACGAGGGTTGGTTCGACAACGAAATCATCCCGGTCAACGTGCCCCAGCACCGAGCCGAGCCCATCCGCGTCAGCCAAGACGAATCTGTCCGCCGCGACACCTCGATGGAAAAACTCGCCAAGCTGCGGCCGGTATTTCGAGACGGCGGCAGTGTCACCGCTGGCAACTGCTCGCCGCTCAACGACGGCGCCTCAGCGCTCCTGATCACCAGCCTCCGCCAGGCCCACAAACTCGGCCTCCAACCGATGGCGAGAATCGCCGCTTGGGGCCATGCCGGTGTTCATCCGAGCGTCATGGGCATAGGCCCGGTACCCTCGAGCCGCAAGGCGTTGGCGCGCGCGGGCATCGATGCCAGCAAACTCGACGTCTCCGAACTCAACGAGGCCTTCGCCAGCCAAACTTTGGCTTCGATCCGCGAACTCAGCCTCGACCCCGCAAAGGTCAACCTGGGCGGCGGTGCGATCGCCCTCGGCCATCCACTCGGCTGCTCCGGTGCGCGGATCGTCTGCACTCTCGTGCACGGTCTGCAGCAGGCCCACGGCACCTGGGGCCTAGCGACGATGTGCATCGGCGTCGGCCAAGGGATCGCCTGTGTGCTCGAGAGCACATAGGCACAGAGCCCCGCTCTCTCGGCGCTTTGACGGATAGATCCGATCGCTGACAATGGCCGCAATGCGATCGCTCTCGACCATCGCCCTCTCCTCCGTCTTCGTGCTCTCAAGCCTCTCGGCTGGCGCCTGTAACGGCACCACCTCCGAGACCGACACAACAAATAGCAGCGAGAGCGACACCACCGACAGCGACACCACCGACAGCGACAGCGGCGGCGGCGATGTCAAGACTCAGCTCTGCGGCACCGGCGACAAGACCGAGGGCAGCGGCACCAACCTGATGGAGAGCTGGGGAGCGCCCTGCTCTAGCGATGACGAGTGCACGGCACTCGTCGGCGAGGGCGCGGTCTGCCTCAACGACATCCTCGACATCTACATCCTGCAACAGGGCTACTGCTCCAAGCTCTGCGAACTCCCGGCCGACAAACTTTACGTCAAGGACGACCCGACCTGCGGCACTGGCATCACCTGTCTGGGCCAGGACGGCTTCTTTGAGACCTGCGCCCCCGAGTGCACCAGCGACGACGAGTGCCAGCGCGACGGCTACACCTGTCAAACCCTGCCGACAATCGGCTCCGAAGGTGACCCAAAGTTCTGTTTGATGGCGACGCAATGCACTAAGGCCTGTGTCGCCGACCCGTCGATGACCGGCTGCTCGTGACCGTACTCCTAGACGGTGCGATGGGCACCGAACTCGAGCGTCGGGGCGCCCGCATGGAGCTGCCACTCTGGTCCGCGCAGGCTCTTCTCGACGATCCGGCGCTGGTGCGGTCGATCCACCGCGACTACCTGCTCGCGGGCGCCCAGGTCATCACCACCAACTCCTTCCGCACCCACGCCCGCGACCTCCGCGGGGCCGGCCTTGACCCCGAGGCAAAGCGCCTGACCCAGCTCGCCGTACACCTCGCAAGGCAGGCCCGGGACGAAGCCACGAGCGAGTGCGAGGACCTGCAGCGAGCGGCGATCGCCGGCTCGATGAGCCCCCTCGAAGATTGCTTTGCACCGGAGCGCTCGCCCGTCCGCACCCGCGCCCTACCCGAGCACCGCGAGATCGCCGAAGACCTCGCCCAAGCCGGCGTCGACCTCCTGCTCATCGAGACCATGGGGCGGATCGATGAGTGCTGCGCCGCCATCGAAGCCGCGGCCACCACCGGCCTGCCCCTGTGGCTCAGCGTTGTCGCCCGCAGCGACGGCCGGCTGCTCGGCGGCGAGTCCTTCGAAGCGCTGGTCAACGCGCTGCACGGCCTGCCCGCGCAGGCGCTGCTCATCAACTGCACCCAGCTCACCGACCTGGCCGTCGTCATGCCTGCACTGCTCGCCGCGGTCGCCCAGGCCCCTAACCCACTCGCCTGCGGGCTCTTCCCGCACACCGGTCACAACGACCCCAAACTCGGCTGGCAGACCCACACGAGCGACCCAAAAAGTTTCGCCAAGTACATCTGCGCCGAGCTACGGACCCACCCCTCACTGCAGTTGGTCGGCTCCTGCTGCGGATCCACTCCCGAGTGGACCCAAGCCCTCAGTCACCGCCTGCACGCCGACCCAGCCGCCCGCGCCCACGGCTTTGACCAGCTCCAAGCACTGCTCGCCAGCTCCTCGCCGCCACATCCCGCCCAGGTAGAGCGCTCTCGCCCAACCTGATAGCGTCCCCCGGATGTCCGAACGCTTTGTCCTGGTGATGGCCGGGGGCAGCGGCAGCCGGCTCTGGCCGGCGTCGACCCCCGAGCGCCCCAAGCACCTCCTCAGCCCACGCCCTGGCGCTCCCACACTCCTCGCCGCGACCTTGGATCGCGCCCGTTCCTGGCTCGCCGACGATCGCATCTGGGTGATCACAACTGCAGAGCAACGATCGACGATCGTCGCCGCTCACCCCGAAATTCCACCGGCTCAGATCATCGCCGAGCCCTGCGGACGCAACACTGCTCCGGCGATCGCCCTCGCCCTCTTGCACATCCGCGAGCACCTCGAGCAACGGGCCCTCTCGCCCGAGCGCGCCGTCGTCATCGCCCTGCCCGCAGACCACCACATCTCCGCGCCCAAAGCCCTCGAAAGCGCCCTCGAGCGCGCCTCGATCCACGCCCTCGAGCGTCAAGAGATCGTGACCCTAGGCATCGAGCCTAGTCGCCCCGACACCGGCTACGGCTACATCGAACGCGACGCCCAGCCGGCCGCGCAGACGACCGAAGCACCTATCTACCGCGTGCGTCGCTTCGTCGAAAAGCCCGACATAGCCCTCGCCAAACGCTTCGTCGCCAGCGGACGATTCCTCTGGAACGCGGGCATTTTTATCCTGCCCATCGCCCGCACGCTCGCGGCCCTCAAGACCCACGCCGCCCCGCTCATGAGCGCCCTCAAGCCGGTCAGCGCAGCCCTTCGCGCCGACGATCCAAACGCGCTAGAGCGGACCACCCTCGCCGCCTACGCAGTTCTACCGGCCGCACCGATCGACATCGCCCTGATGGAAAAACTCGACGATCTTTGGGTACTGCCGGTCGCCCTCGGCTGGAACGACCTCGGCTCTTGGGCGGCGATGCACGGCATCTGCCCGCCTGACTCCCGCGGCAACGCATTGCTCTCGGACGAGCGCGGCAGCGTCGACGCCATCGACTGCGACGGCAGCCTGCTCTGGTCGGAAGGCATCGAACTCATCGCCATCGGCCTCCGCGATCTAGCCGTGATCGCCAGCGGCGGCAAGCTCCTGATCTGCCCGCTCGAGCGAGCCCAAGATGTCCGCAACGCTGCACAAATCTCCGCGACCCGCAGCGAATCTAAGGGCCCCCCGACTCCCAGGGACGACAACTAGCGGAGACACGCGAAGAGCGGCTCGTGTCTCAGCCTGAAGTCAGCGGGCGAGCCATAGGCTCCGAGCCGCTCGCCGAAAAAACACGCTTCGGGGCTGTCCCAGGGAACACATCGGGTCTACAGAGTGCCAGGCGCATCTGCTCGTCATCGCCAAAGACGGTCATCCACACCGACCAGAATCCAGACAAACGGGCACACTTCAGCGCGAATTCACGGAGCTTTAGGGAGTCGCTCTCGCGAAGATCTTCGCGCATGTCCGTAGCGGTCTTCCATACATCCCAGCGCTTTTTCCACCGCGGATCACTACCTCGAAGAACCTGCTCCGCAGTCAGACCACTACCAGGTCTCTTGCAGAGGCCGACCATCGCCGCGGTGGCCTTCGCTCGTGCGACAAACCGAGGATCTCCGGTCGTACGCACGCGAACGACTCCGCCCGGTCCATAGTCAAACGCATCGAAGGTCCGATGCAGGTGCGGCCACAGACGGTCATCGACATCGGCTTGGGTGTCTATCTTGGTTCCCTTTGTGCTGTTGCAGCTCGGGCAGGCGAGCAGGAAGTTGCTCCACTCACGCTCGAGCTTCGGGTTGTGGTTTTTGTGACGGATATGTTCTGTGGCGAGGTAGGAAAGCTGGATTTCGCAGTAAGAGCAGTACTCGCCAAGGTTCGCGAGCAGCTTGGGGCGCGCATGGGCGTACTCCTGAAAGACGACTTTTTTGCCGCTGCTGTCCAGAGGACAGGGACCGCGCTCGATCGGTCTCATGAGCCCTTCACCTCGGCCAGCTCACGCTTGAATTCCAAGAATGCGACGAAAGCCTGATTATCCGAATAAGGAGCCAGGATCGTATCGAGTTCGGTTTTGAGTCGAGCGACCTCCGCCTGATCAGCGCTGGGCAGCTGCTCGAGCAGCTTGAAATAACGCACGGCGACCTCGTACTCCTTCTGGCGTCGCCAGCTGCGTTGGGGGACAGCCACGCCCATATGGCGCTCGACAATGTCTTCGGGACTCTCGTTGGCGTAGGCTCCTGCGTCCTCCACATCGGCATCGAGATTGCGCAGCTGCCCAGGCTTCAGGGACTGAATAATGAACGGAGAATGCGTGGTTGTGATGAATTGCAGACAGGGAAAAGCCCGGCGCAGATCGGCAAGGACCCGCCGCTGCCAGCGAGGATGCAGGTGTAAATCGATTTCGTCGATCAGCACTACTCCTTCGGCCCGTTCGGGGGCCAGCTCGCGCAGATCTGGATTTAGAACAACCGCTCGCCAGGCGATGTCAGCGACCATCGCGACAACATTTCGGTAGCCATCCGAGAGCATGTCAAAAGCGATATTCTCGCCATCGATCACGAGGATCAGCTGCTCGTACTTCACATCGTAATAAAAGCGCTCGGCCTCCTCGACGCAGGCGACGACCGCCCGCTGAATCGCCCGCAGCTGGACCACGGGCTCACCTTTTTGGAGTTCAACAAAAGTGTACTTGCGAATCCAATCGAGCATGTGGTTATGCGTTGATGCCGCATTGAGACAATCTCGGTAGCCATCCAGGCGATTGCCAACCGGCTGACGCGAATCGTCGGCCTTGATATCCGTAGGCCACAGGCGCTGGGTACCGTAGTAGGCGAGGAGTGGAAGCTGTCGCTGAATTCCAGCGCGGATCTCTTCGCCCGCCTTCCGTGCAGAGAGTTGGAGACCGTCACCGTCGCTTTTCGCTTGCTCGTTAGGCGAGATTTCGATGGTTCTCGTCCATGTCAGGGGGTATCCGCTGATCTCCGCAACGGCCTCGATCACCGTCGGCGATTGCACATTTCGATTCAAGATTCCGCCTTGATCGACAAGCCCATAGCGCATGTCGCTATCCCGGAGTTCCCGCTCGGTGGCGGCTCCAACCCCGGACAGATAGGTCCCAATCGCGGTGGCGATCGCCTCGAGCCAGCAAGTCTTACCGGTGCCGTTATCGCCAATCAGCACCGTGGTCTCGGCAAAAGAAATCGCGCGCTCCTCGACACAGCGGAAGTTTTGCAAGCGAACCTCGCGCAGAGTGAAAAGCTTGGGCCGTGTGGGCAAGAAGCTCGAAATAGGCTCCACAGGCCCAGGGTCGAGCGCTGCACGCTCCGCCTCTTGGCG
>CAYYUP010000122.1:13189-14383 GCA_964474905.1 uncultured Nannocystis sp.
CGCTTCGACGACAACGACTCGAGCAAGCCCACACTCACCCCGTCTGGCGCATCATTGAAGCTCGAACAGACGACAAAGAGTTCGCTCGCGGAGATCCGCTCGCGGATATCGCCACGCCCCGCAAGCCAGGCAGAGCCGTCAGCATCGATGCCCTGGGTATCGACGATCGACCCAACCTCTCGCCCGAGGTCCGTCATCGGCAGATAGATACGGGTGATGCGCGGCGCAGGGGCATTTTCCAGACGCCCCTTCATGATTTTCTTGAGATCCTTGCGCAGGGAATCGTAGCCGTCTTGATCTGCCGCAAAAGTACGATCTAGGGGCTCGCTTCGCTGATCGATCCTGAGGCGATCAAGCCACTCCACCTCCAGGTCTTCGACGCTGGCAGCTGTGCTGACCTCCTGCTTGATCACCTTGCGTGCATCCTCGGCGTTGGGAGCAAGCCATTCTCGTAGAAGGTCGTGCAGCTCCTCTCCCGCGCCGGATTTCGGGCTCTTGCCGTGGCTATCCGTCCGAGCTGCCCATTGATCACGAGCGTAGAGTCGGACCTCTAGCTCTAGCTCCTCCGCGGGAATGGGCTCAATCTGGAGCCTGACATCCGTGCGCTCTTCAAAATGCACATGCGTCTCACCGAGAGTCGTCCGGCCGCGACCCACCGGTAACACGGACCACTTGTGCGGAAGACCTGGTGTGTGCAAACGGAGTCCGCTTGCGGCGGCGATCAGCGAACTCTTGCCACGTCCAACGCCCGCGAGGAAGGCCACAGACAAGGGCTTGCATGCCTCGTCGTGTGCATGTTTACTCGCCTCCAACCACGAGCGAGCGAGCTCGCGCTGAGACTCATTGAGGTCGGGATTAGCAGCGAGAAGCGTCAGGCGCTGGTGCAGCTCGTCGTATCTCGCCTTCAGATCTGGAGCAAGTGTGTCGGTGTGCATGGGTCTCGCGAGTCCGCGGGCAGCATAGGGGTTGGGCCCTGCGCGCGGCAAGGCGCAGCGTGGGCTTGCTGGAGCACGCGTGCAGATTCTCCGTCGGGTGCGCGCAGAGCCCAGCAGACGATCGCCTTCTCGCGGCTTTATCTTGGTCGGCGTCCGCAATCTGGCAATAATCGCCAGTGGCGGCAGACCTCCTGGCAACGAGCGGACCAGCAACGAGTGCCAAACTGACCATCAGCTCTCTCCCCCCGCGCAACCAACT
>CAYYUP010000123.1:0-1411 GCA_964474905.1 uncultured Nannocystis sp.
CGTCGTCGTCATCGTCGTCATCGTCGTCATCGTCGTCATCGTCGTCATCGTCGTCGAGCTCGACACGCAGCAGCAGGTTTTGGCCGTTGACGGCGACGTAGATATCGCCCTCCTCGTCGAGGGCGATGCCATCAGCGCCGAGCAGCAGCGGATCCTCCACCAGTACGATCGGTGGTAGGGCATCGCCGGACCCATCAAAGGGGATGCGAACCAGCCGAGGTTGTTGGCTGTTGGAGACGATCAGCGAGTCGCCGTCGAGAGCGATGCCATTGGCGCCGATAGGAAAGGGCACGGGGGAAATTTCGGGGTCGCCAAAGAGCAGGTCATCCTGTAGCCAGAGTTCGAGTTCACCGCCCGCTGACAACTTGTAGACCGCGCCAGCGATGCTCTCAGTGATAAAGAGGTTGCCTTCGTGGTCGAATGCGAGGTCGTTGGGGAAGGTGCCCGCGGCCATCGCTGCGACCTTCGAGACAGCGCCGCCGGGGGTGACCCGGTAGACCCCGGTATTCTCGTCGAAGGAGGCCAACGCGACGTAGACATTGCCAGGGGCATCAGTGGTCATACCGAGCAGAAAACCTGCGCCCGGGTCGAATGACGCGTGGGTGGTCACATTGCCCTCAGTGTCGATGCGTAGCAGCTCTCCAGTCGGGGCGATGGAGACGAAGATGTTGCCGGCGGCGTCGACAGCTACGCCCTCGGGGTTCTCGCCGACTGTCGGGTCGAGATCCAAGAACATCGAGATGTCGTCGATGCAATCGGCGAATGCCGACGGGTCGGCGACCAAGGTGAGGATGAGGGCGGTGGCAAGGGCTAGAGGTCGCATCGGTGAGTCCATTCGTGGGTAGTGCGGTGGAGCCGCAACTCTCTCATGTTTAACGTAGAGGTTCGATTGGGGGAAATGTGCGAGCCTTCGCGGCTCGGGTAGCATGGTCGCAGTATGTGCGGCCGGCGGATACATGACATGACGTGTCTCGAGCAGGCGTCTGCGAATCACAATAGTTTGGCGATTGCTGTTTAGCGGTCGTTCTGCGGCTACTCTTCGGAGATGTGTATCGAGATGGTGCGTCCGTCGACGGGCGATAATTATGTGTAGTACGAGGTGCGCAAGAGGGCGTCGAGCATCGGTGCTCCCTACATGCAAACGTGCAAAAAGGGGGATCTATGGCCCAATTGGGGCATGTTGACCCCGCCGATGCCGAGAACTGATGCGGCTCGGTGAGCCCCGCTCAGTTGTCGAACTCGCCGAGCGGGAAGCGAGCGTCGTAGCAATTGTAGCAGACCGGGGCGTAGCATTCGTTGCCGCCAAGTTCGATCTGAGCGCCCTCGAGGCGGAGGTTCTGGGCCGGGGCTCCTCTAGGCGGGTTACAATCCAGGCACGCGAAAGCCCACGATCTCTACGGCCAGGGGCTCT
>CAYYUP010000123.1:1511-14378 GCA_964474905.1 uncultured Nannocystis sp.
AGCTCGATATCCCAGAGGTCGACGAGATAGGCGGTATGTGCTTCCCACTGAGCGACGGTGCCCGCACAGAGCAGGCCCTCGTAAACGGGGGCGATGTCTAGGTGGGGGGTGTGCACGGTGAACTCGACGTCCGGTCCCGGCTCTGGCTGGGTCGGCTCGTCGTTGTCGGCGGGCTCGGCCTCACAGCCAAGACTGGGGAGGCACATCGCGATCACGAGGCTCACGAGCAGCTGTCGAGAGAACACAGGTTAATATCTCTCAATTCCGTGATGATGGCAAGTCGGGCAGCATGACCTTTGAGTGCCTAACCATACAGAACTATCAAACGCGTGGTGCTAGGGAGTGAAATCATGTGGTTCCCGCGACATCTGACAACTCCGTTCTCGTTCGCCTCGGTCTTTGCGGATGCGCGCACGCCGCGCTTGCGGGCCATCGCGACGTGGGCGCTGCTGACGATCGTCGGACCTGCTTGTGGGGGTGATGACACCGGAGGCTCGGCGACGATGGGCACAACTTCGATTGGCCCGGTTGGTTCGACGGGCGGGACGGATGATCCCATTGAGTGTGCGTCACCAGACTTCAAAAAAGAGCCGACGGACCCTCAGCTTTATCAATGCGTAGGCGAAGAAATCGGTGCGTTTGAGTTTGACTTGTGTGTGTTTGGCTCCTGCAAGTCGCGCCAGAGTTTACCCATTGGTCTGGACGACAACGACGACGGCAAGATTGAGCCGATTCCCTTCCCAAACAACCTCGGGGGGCTCAATGTCGCGACCTGTTGCACAAGCAACGTTGTGGACGAGCCCACATTTGCCGATAATGCGTGTGTCGCCGATTGCGCCCGAGCGACCTGCATGCTCTCGCTGGACCTATTTGAGTACAGCATCGCCAACCCTGAGACGACGATGAAGTGCCTGACGCAGGCCTGCGTTGACGAGGTCATCGGGTCGCTTACACACTACCGCAATTACCTGCAAGCGCACATGGATTCATGTCTAATGGCTGCGGAGAAATTGCCTCCGGGCAACGTAATGTCCTTGGACGATCCCAGCTGTGCCGAGAAGGTGCTCAAACCGACCGGTTGCCTGGTTAACGCGAGGCTCGTCCTGGGCAGCGCCACGGACGACGATAACTTGGTCTCCTGTGCCCTTACGGTCGCCGACCTCTCGGCCCCGATCGAGTCGGTATGTGAGTCCTCGCAAAACCATATCACCGCGGATCCCGACCGAGGTCAGGCTGTGCTCACCGGCGGGCGTGTGCAATTGAGGGGTCATGACTCGGTGGACGTTGCGCTCTGGGGCGGCTCGATTCGCACTGCAGAGTACAGCTGTGAGGTCGGGCCCTGTGCCTTTGTGCTCGAGGAGTTCTCGGTAAAGGTCGAGGATTTTGACCTTGGGCCGATCTCGTTCCAGGACGTGCATGCGGAACTCTCGCATCCCGCCCTTGGCAGCATCGAAGGCGAGGAGGTGGCCTTCGCTGCGGGCTCGATCGAGATGCGTATCACAGGCAGTCTTGTCGGGGCGAACGGAGCCCCGACGGAGCCCCTCACGATGGTTGCCGACAACGCCGCGGCCGCCTATTTTTGGCGAGACTCGGTGACGATCAGCTCGGATGACGTCTTTTTTGATCTCGGGCTCTTCACCGCTAGCGCGGCGATTGAGCCGTGTACCCGCGTCGCGGTGCAATGAGACCCCGTCGAGCCGTGGGCGTTCTGATACAATCACAGCCGAGAGTCTCCACATGGGTTCAAGACCGCGACAAAGAGCAGACCTGCGAGCATGGCGTGAGGGCTTGATAGTGGCTCTATTGGTGGGCTGTGCAGGCGGAGGCGGCGGTGATACCGATGGGGTCGACACGGACGGGGTCGACACAGAGGCGGGGCGCTATTTTGACGGCGAACCCTGCATTGATCCAGGCTCGCAGTGCGAGGGCGCTGGAGTGCTCTGGCGGTGTGAGCAGCGCGTCTGGAGTCGAATCGATTGTCAGCAGGCCTGCGCGTCGCAGGGCGGCCTGCTCGGCTGTCTCACGATCGGAGACGAGAGCGCTGTGTGTCGCTGCAATGCGCCGGCCATGAGCGACGCTTGTGCCTATCTTGGCGACCAAGAGTGCATCTCGTACGACGACATCGCGGTTTGCGAGATGACGCCGGCGGGCGAGCTGTTGTGGAGTGCGCAGAGTTGCGAAGCCTACTGTATGGCGCTCGATCCTCCGCAGCGATCCCTGGAGTGTGAGCTGGACAGGGACCGTTGTGAGTGCACCTTTGAGGGCACGGCGTGCGAACCAGGGGCTGATGGGCCGGCATGCTGGAGGTTTGACCACGTCGCTCGCTGTGAGGGGGGCGTATGGGTGGTCGAGGAGTGCGGAGCGGGCCTATCCTGCGATCCCCTTGCGGAGGGCGGTCCCGCCTGTGGGGAGGACTAATATGAATAGAGATCCGAGCAAGCCGCGGTCTCTGTGGGGGCAGGTGCTCGTTTGTGCCAATCTGCTCGGCATCTCGGTTTCGTTGCTGGCTTGCGAGGCCGGTGACTCAGAGACAGAGTCGAGCAGCTCTGGTTCTTCGTCGGGTGGCGAGTCGATGCCGGAGGAGGGTGCAGCCTGTGAGCAGGATGAGCCACAGTGTGCACAGAGCAGCAAGCTGCTTGTATGCGAATCACAGGTGTGGAATCTACATTCCTGTCGAGACCTCTGTAGCGACTTGATGCCCGCGATGTGCTCCCTAGGTTGCCTGAGTGGGTTTGAGAGTGAGACTGATGAGTGTTTGTGTGTTCCAGAGGGTCCCGAGTGTACAGGCTCGCAGTGTGAGGGTAATTTTCTCTGGGTCTTCCCTGAGCAGGTAAAGAGATCATGTGCGAGCATCTGCGCGGAGCAGGGCTTTGAGATCGTCCAGGGCTGCGGTTTTGATCTGGACGTGAGCAGCGATCGCTGTCGGTGTCTCGGCGCCGGCACACCCTGCAAAGAAGACGACATGCCGCTCTGCACCGGGGAAGAGAGTAATTCCTTCTTCAAGACAACTGAGGAGATCGCGAGCTGCGAGGACGGCGTCTGGGTCGTTCACTCTTGCTTCGAGATCTGTGGAGCTGTCACCCTTGGATGTACAAAGGATTCGATGAACAGCGGGGTCTGCGTGTGCGAATCGTGATGTGGAGCGACCGAACAAGCTTCGGCGATGTCAGTCGCCGGATTCGCCGAGCGGGAAGCGGGCGTCGTAACAGTTGTAGCAGACCGGGGCGTAGCGCTCGTTGCCGCCAAGTTCGATCTGAGCGCCCTCGAGGCTGGGCGCGCCGTCGTTTTGGAGGCGGAGGTTTAGGATCGCCTTCCGGTTGCAGAACTGGCAGGTCACCTTAACCTCCTCGATGCTGTCGGCGAGTTCGAGAAGGCGGCGTGAACCCTCGAAGAGGTGGGTCCGGAAGTCGGTGCGAAGGCCGTAGCAAATCACCGGAAGACCTGGCTCTTTGGTCAGCTTTCGGAGTTTTTCGACGATGCCTGCGCTGAGAAACTGGGCTTCGTCAACGAGCAAACAGTCGACGCCCTCAAAGTCGGCCGGGTCGAGCGGGCTCGCGTCATCAAGCAGGAGATCTGCCTGCGCCTCGAGACCCGCTCGCGAGGCGATCGATCGGTCGCCGAAGCGGTCGTCTAGGCGGGGCTTGAGCAGCATGACCTTCTTGCCCTGCGAGCGGTAGTTGTGAGCGACCGCGAGCAGGTTGAGGGTCTTGGCTGAGTCCATCGGCCCGTGGCGGAAGTAGAGCTTGGCCATCGTCGTCCGGAGATCTTGTGAATTTGTGGTCGGAAGATCGGGAGATCGGGAGATCGGGTGAGTCGTCGCTTACTCAGCCGCCGAAGAGCCGGTCGCCCGCGTCGCCGAGTCCGGGGCGGATGAAGCCGTTGGTATCGGTCTCGCGATCGAGGGCGGCGGTGAGGATTGGGACGTCGGGGTGATGGTGGTGGATCTTGGCGATGCCCTCGGGCGCCGCGACCACGCAAACAAAATTGGGCGGCCTTGTGAGGCCACTGGCGCGGACCATGTCGAGGGCCGCAACCGCTGAGCCGCCGGTCGCGAGCATCGGATCGAGTACGTAGACCCGCTCATCGGGGCGCAGCGACGAAAGCTTGGAGAGGTAGCAGCTCGGGGTCAGGGTCGCTTCGTCGCGGACCAGGCCGAGGTGCAGTACGCGGGCCTCCGGCAGCGCGTCGAGAAAACCATCGACCAGGCCGAGGCCCGCCCGGAGAACCGGCACCAGGACGACCGACTCGGCGATCTCCTGGCCGGGCATCGACTCTAAAGGGGTTTCGATCTCGATCTCGCGGGTGGCGACGTCGGCGAGTGCGTGCACCGCGAGGGCCCGAGAGATCCGCCGGATCAGCGCACGAAAACCCTCTGAGCCAGTGTCCTTGGCCCGGAGTTGCGAGAGATCGCGAGCGACGAGGGGATGGGAGAGAACGTGCACTGCGGGTTCCATGGGCGCCTCCAACCTGCTCGGGTTGTCGATGATCGAGGCCCGGCAAGTCAAGCTGTTGCCGAGATCTCCGGCGGGTCCAAGGCGAAAATTGGCTGAAAAAATCTCCGAGAACTCTCTTCGATCGTCGTACCGCTCCGTGATACGACCGGCCGTAGAGGATTCGGGAGGCCACGGATGGAACTCGTGCTCAGCATAGTCGGATATTTTGTGATGTTGGGCATCGCCGTTGCGCTCAGCCGCAACCGTCGGGCGATCAAGGCCAAGGTGGTGATCGCTGGCATCGTCAGCCAGTGGCTGCTCGCGGTTCTGCTGCTGCGGGTCGAAGGCGGCTCGGCGGTGCTTCAGGCGGTCGCCGGTGCGGTGCAAGGCATCCTCGATCACGCGCTCGTCGGCTCTGGCTTTGTCTACGGCGAGCTCGGCAAGATGGGTGGTGGCGCCTACGGAGAGGTGCTCTCGCAGGTCTCCGAGCAGCCGAACCCGGGCATCATCTTCGCTTTTCAGGTGCTGCCGACGATCGTCTTCATCGCCACGCTCTTTGGCGTTCTCTACTACCTCGGCGTGATGCAGGCGATCGTCAAGGTGATGGCCAAGGCGATGGTGCGGCTCTTTGGGGTCTCAGGCGCCGAGGCCCTGGCGGTCGCGGCCAGCGTCTTTATGGGCCAGAGCGAAGCGCCGCTGACGATCCGTCCCTATCTCGCATCGCTCACCGAGTCCGAGCTCTTCTGTGTGGTGGTCGCCGGTATGGCGTCGGTGTCGGGGGCAATCCTCGGTGCTTACGTGATGATCGGCGGGGTCGAGATGGCCCACCTGCTGACGGTCGTGGCGATGACAGCACCGATCTCGTTGACGATCTCCAAGATCATCGTGCCCGAAACAGAGGTCCCAGAGACCGCCGGCGTGGTCACGGCGGCGCCGATCGAAAATAGCGTCAACGTTCTCGACGCGGCCTCGAGCGGGGCGATCGATGGGCTTAAGCTGGCGGTCAACGTCGGTGCGATGCTGATCGCGTTCATCGCCCTGGTGTCGCTCCTCAACGCGATGCTCTCGGTGATCCCGATGGACGGTGCGCCGCTCACCCTAGAGCGCATGCTCGGCTGGCTCTTTGCGCCGCTGGCATTGCTGATGGGCATCCCCTGGACCGAGGCCCAGACCGTCGGCTCGATCCTCGGGACCCGCACAGTGGTCAACGAAATCGTCGCCTACCAGCAACTGGCGCAGGCGAAGGATATCCTCAGCGAACGCTCGGTGGCGATCGCGACCTTCGCGATCTGCGGCTTCGCCAACCTGGGGTCGATCGGTATCCAGATAGGCGGCCTCGGAGCTTTGGTCCCGGAGCGCAAATCAGATATCGCCCGGATGGGGGTTTACGCGCTGATCGCTGCGACCCTGGCGAATTTTTCATCGGCCTGCATCGCCGGTGCGCTGATGCCTTAATTCGCCGATGTCCGAAGAGACAGGAGCCGAGCCCCGCCGCAGATCATGCGGAGGCGCCCGGCTCCTTTTTTCCTTTTTTCCTTTTTCAACTCTTCAATTCTTTGATCTTTCAACGGGCTCAGCTGCCGCCGAGAAACGCTGCGAAGGCGTCGGCTTCGGCGAAGCCTTGGATGTGAGCACCAGCCTTGGGCCCCGGCTCGATGATGACAAAGGCGGGCGTCGCAGTGAGCTCTAAGGACTCAAAGAGCGCCCATGCTGGGTCGAGTTCGACGCCTAGCTTGGTGACCTCGTAGGCGGCCATCGCCTCTTTGATCTCATGTTTGCTGAGGATCTCCGCCTCCATCGCCTTGCAGGCGCCACAGCCAGGGGAGGTGAATTCGACGAGCAGTCGCTTGTTCGCAGCCGTGGCTCGCTGCATGGCCTCACGGACAGGTGACCAATCTGTCTCTTTGATCTCGGGCATCGGCGGCGCTTCACCGCCGACGAGGTCGACAAGGGCCCGTTCGACGTCGCGCTCGTTGGCCCACTCGAGCTTATGCGTGAGCTTGCCGTCGGCGTCGACGATGAAGGCGCTGTTGGGCCGACGTCCGTAGGCCTTGGAGGTCGCGTTGTCGAGGCCGTCGACGAGCACAGGGATCACTCCAGGGCACTCTTCGCGGTAGCGGCGGGCGAGGGCCAGACGCTCCTCGTAGGTCTCGGGGATCGAGACATCCGCGAACTGGCTGATCTTGGTGGCAGCGAGCAGCTCGTGGCTATTGACGATGCCATCGTTGTTGATGTCGAAGGGCGCGAACCACTCGGAGGGTCCGCCGAATTCCTCGAACGTGACCTGATTGTCGCCGTTTTGATCCTTCTTCATCAGCATTTCGCCCGCCTGGCTGAGGGGTCCCAGGCCCTTGGCCTTGGGGTGGGCCTCACGCGAGTAGAGGACGTAGAATTGGGCCTTGCCGGTCCACCGTTTTGCCATCTCCTCGAACCGAGGAGTTTTCATGCGAAAAGGTGGTCACGAATAGGAGCCAAAAACCAGCACCGTAGGTCCTTTGGCCGCGATTGCCTGGAGGTGCACCGCGTCGCCGGTGATCGACTTAAGCTCAAAGTCGGGGGCGGACTCGCCGACCCGCGGTGCCGACTCGCCGAAGCCCCCAGGTATTGAGGTCTTGGCTGCGACCGCGGCCTCGGCGGGCGTCGGAGTTGCGGCCTCTCCGACCTTTTGCGTCGGCGAGGTCGGTGATTGGCATGCGAGCACGATGAGTGCGACCAGGGGCAGTGAAACGAGGCGAGACATGGCACGCATGATAGCGAAATCATGCGCCCGAGCTGCGCAGCTCGCTCTGCCCGGCTCCGAACCCGTTGGCGACTCGGTGCGCCCTGAGATCGTGAGGACCCTCGCGAGCGCGTGCCCTCAGAACGACCCACCGCAGGGTCTCAGAGCTGCGATTGCCCTCGCCAAGGCCGCTTCCTCGATCTACACAACCGGGTAGTCGGGCCGCCTCGATCCATTGGCTCGCGAACAGGAGTTGCCATGACGATCCCGGTCCTCGATTTTCGCCGCTACCGCTCCGATTTCGCCGGCTTTGCCCGTGATTTAGGTGATGCCTGGAGAACCCTTGGTTTCGTAGCGATCCGCGATCACGGGGTCTCAGAGGTATTGATCGAGGGCGCCTACGCCGAGATTCGAGCGTTCTTTGACCTTCCCTTTGAGACACGTGTCGCCTACGAGCTGCCCGGAGCGGGCGGTGCTCGGGGCTACACTCGTTTTGGGGTCGAGCACGCGAAGGACTCAACGCAGGTCGATCTCAAGGAGTTTTGGCACGTCGGTCGCGAACTCGGCGTCGACAGTCCTCACCTCGGCCTCTATCCCGCGAATGTCTGGCCCCGCGAGCTGCCGGCCTTTCGGCCCCGTCTCCTGGGGCTCTTCTCTGTGCTTGAACGGGTCGGCAATGCGTTGCTCCGGGCGATCTCTCGCCACCTCGGCATCGCCGATGGGTATTTCGAGGACAAGGTAGATCATGGCGATAGCATTCTTAGGCCGATCCACTACCCGCCGATCGTCGCCGGCTCGGACCCCGGCGGTGTGCGTTCGGCACAGCACGAAGACATCAATCTGATCACCCTCTTAGTTGCCAGCGGCGCTCCGGGTCTCGAGGTACAAGATCGCGATGGTGAGTGGGTTCCGGTTGCAACTGCAAAGGGGGTGATCGTTGTCAATGTCGGCGACATGCTGCAGCGCCTGACAAATGACGTATTGCGCTCGACCACCCATCGAGTGGTCAATCCACCGCCGCCCACATGTGAGCAGCCGCGCTTCTCGATGCCTTTTTTCCACCACCTAAATCCTGAGTGTCTGATCGAGACGCTGCCGGACTGTATCCGCCCGGAGCGCCCAAACCGCTATCCACATCCGATCCGCGCCGGTGATTTTCTAACCCAGCGCTTGGTGGAGATCGGCCTCTTGCCCGGGGGGCGCGCGGTGCCTCCACGAGGTTCCCGAGGGGTCTAGGTCGCCGTGGCTAATCAGCGGACAAAGAGCACACCAAAGCCGACCAGGCTCTTATTACCGTTGTCTGCGCTGCAGCTTGCCATATTGCCGACCCGGGCCTCCGCCACGCCGCAGCCATTGCCGAGGTTGCCGATGCCGATGTAGGAGTCGGGGGAGTTGCAGTCGTTCTCCTGATTGCTGAAGATGCCGATCCTGGTTCGAGGGGCGTTGTTAAAACCCTCTCGGTTGCAATTTGGTTGCAGTGACGAGCCTGTGATCAGCGATTTCCACGCGTTCCGACCGATGTTTGAGGGGACGAACTTACCGCCGTTAAAAATCGAGAAGAGCGAGGGTTTGTCGATCGGGATCATCACGTATTTGAGGTCGAGGTTACCCATATTGCCGATCGGTTGCTCCATGCCCATCATGACTTCGGTGAAGGGCACCGAATTCCAGGTCTCGAGCTTGGCCTCAGTGCGGTCGAGATCGGCTTCGTCTTTGTTGAAGATCGATGCATTCCCCCAATACCCCGAGTTGTAGTTAAAGGTGAGCTTGGTGCCGTCCGCCTTGAGCGCCAGGGTCCAGCCGCCGCCATCGGTTTCCATATCACAATAGGCATCAAAGGCTGCCTTGCCGCCATCGCCGTCTGGATCGAGCGAGTAGACCCCGTTGCCCGCATCGGGGTTGTTGGCAAGCAATGCCTTGCAGTTTGGCGGCAGCGCGCAGGAGTCCATGTCACAATAGCCAGATTCACAGCCCTTGCCCTCTGTGCAGGCCAGGCCCTCGCCACAGGGCCCGCAGGAGCCGCCGCAGTCGACGTCGATCTCATCGCCGTTCATCGCCATATCGTCGCAGGCCGGTGCCTTGCACATCGACGTACAGCTGTCGGTCTCATCGTCATTTCCATCATCGCAGTCTTCGACACCATCCTGGACCGTGCCATCGCCGCAGCTCGCGTTTTTGCAGGCATTCAGACATGCGTCGGTATCTACATCATTGCCGTCATCGCACTCCTCCTCTCCCTGGAGGACTCCATCGCCGCAGCTCGTCAGCACACATAAATTGGTGCACTCGTCGTCGTCGATCTGGTTGGCATCATCGCAGCCTTCGCCGGGACCGACATAACCGTCGCCACAGACAGCATTTAGGCACTCGTCTGTGCAGCTATCGGTATTCTCCATATTCCCATCATCGCACTCTTCATTGTCGTCGACCGTGCCATCTCCACAGTAGGGGGCGGGGCCTGTACTACCGGTCTCCGGTGATGTCGTCGATGTCGACGTCGAGTCTGAATCGCTATTGCCGCCGCTGCTGGTCGTCGTCGGATCAGAAGTCGTGCCTGTGGTCGTGGACGTCTCCGCGGCGGTCGTCGATGCGGTCATGGTTGCCGAGGAGGTTGCTGTCGTGCCACTCGCCCCATCGTCACTTGAGCAGGCTGCGATCACTGTTGCGGCGACGAGGGCACGTCCGGCCGTCTTCCAGGGGTATTGAATTTTCATAAATGTCTCCCGGCTTGATGATCGGATTCTCATGCTCGGGAAGTCAAGGCCTGCGTTCGGGCAAATAGCGGCTCGATATCACCGTAGTTTCACCGGCCTCGGAGCCGCGGGCGAGGTTGCGAGGTTGCGAGGACTTTATGTGGTTATCGCCGTTTTGTGGGGAACCAACGGTCGAGGCCAGTGTTCACCGTGGCGATTCGCCGCCGCGGGCGAGCAGCCGGTAGGAGCTGCCCGTGCGTAGGCGTGAGGGCGCGCGGCGTGTCGGCGTGTCGATACATCGGAACGCCGGCGACGAGTTCGCGGCAACTTGAATCGGATCGACGTGGGTTCGTGTCGCAATACGGGAGATGCTCGGTCGGGTCCCGGGGTTCTGCGGTCTTGCGTCACTGGTGGCCGCGTACACGGCCTGCCCTTCGGCGACACTCCTGGACGTAAGCCTGCGAGCGAGGTGATGTGCAAGTATGTTCGCGGCTGACTCTCCGCGCAGAGCTACGAATCGTGGACATTTTATGTATGCGCATGTCGCGCGCTGAGGCGACACACAGAGACGGTCAGCGACAAAGAAGATGAATCAAGCCAGGTAGATCCTTGGTACAGTCCGCCGCGAGTCCCATGCAGAAAACGTTTCATGCCTCGATGCTCCTCGCACTGGTGACAGCGCTCGTCGCTTGTGATCGTCCCACCAATGACCCGCGACCGCCTCCCGTGACTTCGAGTACGACCCCTGCTATCGATCCTCAACCTGCAAATCCGTTGCTCGCCGAGTGGGAGGGTCCCTACGGCGGCGTACCGGCCTTTGATCGTATGGTGTTATCCTCCCTTGAGGCAGCCGCTGCAGAGGCGATGCGCCTGCATCTGGCCGAGCTAGAGACGATCGCGGGGGATGCTCGGCCGCCAACCTTTGACAATACCATTGTCGCGATGGAGCGCAGCGGTATGGCCCTTGATCGCTTTCATGCCTACTACGGTATCTGGTCGAGCAATCTCTCAACTCCTGAATTCCGCGAAATTCAGACACGACTGGCCCCGCGATTCTCCGAGTACAGCTCCAAGATCACGCAGAATGAGCGGCTCTTCGCCCGTATCAAGGAAGTCCACGAGAGTGACGCACTCAAGGAATTGCGGCCCGATCAGCAACGCTTGGTTCGGCTGCGCTACGATCGATTTGCGCGGCAGGGGGCGATGCTGGCGGGCGAAGCCAAGGCTCGCTACGCCGAGATCCAGATGGAACTGGCCGAACTCTATACTCGATTTGGCAACAATGTACTCGCGGACGAGGAGGGTTATGTGCTCTTTCTCAAGGAGGACCAGCTCGGTGGGTTGCCCGAGTCGTTTAAGGCGACGGCCGCCAGGGCTGCGGCCTCTCGTGATCATAAGGGCGAATTTGCGGTCACCAATACCCGCTCCTCGGTCGATCCCTTTCTCACCTATGCCGATGATCGCGGACTGCGAGAGAAGGTCTGGCGCACGTATTACAGCCGTGGCGACAACGGTGATGAGCACGATAACAACGCGATCATCGCCCGGATTCTACAGCTGCGGGCGGAGCGTGTGGCGCTCCTCGGCTACGCCAACTATGCGCAGTGGCGTCTAGAGGATCGCATGGCCAAGACTCCGGAGCGGGCGATGGAACTGCTTATGACCGTGTGGCCAGCGGCGGTTGCTCGGGTAAAAGAGGAGGTCCGAGACATGCAAAAGCTAGCGGACAAGGGCACGAAGAGATCGCAGCGCTTCAAGATCGCGGCTTGGGACTATCGCTACTATGCGGATAAGGTCAGGCTGGCGAAGTACGACCTGGACTCGGACGAGGTCAAGCAATACCTCCAGCTCGACAAGCTCCGGGAGGCCATGTTTATGGTCGCAGGCGAACTCTTTGGCTTCGAGTTTACACCGCTCGCTGCGGACGCCGGGGTGCCGGTGTTCCACGGGGATGTCAGGGTTTGGGAGGTCAAGGAGCGGAGCTCGGGCAAGGTCATCGGCCTCTGGTACCTGGATCCCTTTGCGCGCCCAGGCAAGCGCTCAGGCGCGTGGGCGAACAGCTATCGCGGTCATACGACGATCGATGGCGAGACACTCGTGCTCGCCTCGAACAATTCAAATTTCATGAAAGGGGCACCGGGCGAGGCTGTGCTCGTTTCTTGGGACGATGCGACCACCTTTTTTCACGAGTTTGGTCATGCGCTGCACTCGCTCGCTTCGAACGTCGACTATCCGACGCTCAACGGCGGCGTTCGAGACTATACCGAGTTTCAGTCGCAGCTCCTCGAGCGCTGGCTTTTCACCGACAAGGTGATCGAGCGCTACCTCGTGCATCACCGGACCGGAGCGCCGATGCCAGCCGCGTTGGTCGCGAAGATCGAACGGGCTGCGACCTTTAATCAGGGTTTTGCGACCGCCGAGTACCTCGCCTCTGCGCTGATGGATCTGTACCTACATACAACCGACCCGACGGCTATTGACGTCGATGCGTTCGAGCGCGAAACCCTCACCAAGATGGGCACTCCGCCGGAGATCGTCATGCGTCACCGGACGCCGCAGTTCGGGCATATCTTCTCGGGGGAGGGATATTCAGCTGGGTATTATGGTTATATGTGGGCGGATGTACTCACGGCAGATGCGGCGGAGGCTTTCGCTGAGTCGAGCGGCGGTTTCTACGACAAGGAGATCGCGAAGGCGCTCGTGAGCCACCTCTTCGCCCCGCGGAATTCTGTAGCGCCGGTCGAGGCCTACCGGGCCTTCAGGGGGCGCGATGCCGATGTTTCGGCGCTGCTGCGGGATCGGGGGTTTCCGCTCCCTCGTTAGGGACCTGGTGCGGGTCGGCCCATGAGTTTAGCTTGAGGCCGGCCCGCGGATGGGCGGATATGGGTGCCGAAGCACTACGTGTGAGGCATATACAGGCCCGAGAGCCGCCACTACGATATTCTTACGTGCAGTACAAAAGCGTTTGTTGTCTCCTTTTCTCTCCGGCCATGGCCCTCACTCTGGCCTGTGGCGACGATGG
>CAYYUP010000124.1:0-14287 GCA_964474905.1 uncultured Nannocystis sp.
TTCGACCCGCGTTTCGACCGCGGCTGCGGCGTGCGCGGGCGTCAAAGATGATGCCGACGAGCGCACCAAACGTGTGAAAGCTGTACGAGAGCGTCCCGGCGTCGTCCCAAAAAAAGGTCGCGAGCCCCTGGTGCCGATAGAGACTCGAGACCGTGAGCGAGGTCGCCTGGCTCACCGGAAACGCCACACCGATCTCAACCCGGGTCTGGTGGCCGACCTCGCGACCGGGAATCGTCTTCACCCAGGTCTGCACCGCGCCGATCCCGTAGCTGAGAAAGGGGCGGACCCGCGGATGACGGCCGAAATGATGCTTGATCTGGAAACCGTAGCCCAAAGCGATGACCCGCCGCGACACCGGACTCGCGGGGAAGACGTCGAGGCTTAACTGAGGCCCAAGCCAGGTCGGCCAGCGCCGACTGAGACCGGCGATCTGCCAGAGCACGTGGGCAAAGGTCGCAACACCGTTTGGATGCGGACGCGGATCGGCGATCAAAGCGTCCGGCAGATTGTCGATGGCGATGTTCGACCAACCGAGAGCCATGCCAAACTGCCGGGGCACAAGCTCGACAAAGCGACGAGATCCGCGATCCCGTTGGCGGCGCTGGGCAGAGCGATCTTCCCCCGAGACAGGCTCCTGCCCGACGCTTGCGGTCGTCGGAGTGGGCGCCGCCGTATCTGCGGGCGGCCTCGCCCCACCAACGGACAGGTTTGCAGCGGCGTCTTCTTTGGGCGGCTTCGAGCTGGACTTCGTGCGCACGCCCGCAGCGGTCTCCTGCGGCACCGCGACGGGCTCCTGCGGCACGCTCACGGCGGGCTCACGACCGAGGGGCGGCGCCGCCAGTGCGACCGGCTGCCAAGCGCCGATACCTAGCCCCGCGAGGGCGATGAGCAGATGTGCGGGGTGACGCATGTCGTGCGAGGGACTCCGGGGCGAGGTCTGCCCCTGTCCCGCGCCCGAAGGGTGCCAGGAATCCGCGCCCGGGTCATTGGAGCGCGCAGCCTGGGAAACGGGGGGTCTGCAACCCCTTGGCTTGGCGATTCTCCTCGTCTACACTCCGCACCTAGCTCGCTCGACTCGCTCGCGGGTTCGAACTGGCGTCCACCGAACTGGCGCATTTGCGACCAAGAGGGAAGCACGATGAACTGGGTTGAAGTCAGGCACGATGGCGACGGGAACCGCGGGGCGGCGTATGTTGCGGAGGTGCCAGGTGGCTGCCTCGTCCGCACAGTGACTCACCTCATCCTCCACACTGGGCTCTACGTCTCCGAGGCGTTGACCTTCGTGCCCAACGCTCGGGTCGAAGACTTCGAGAGCAAGCCGAACGACTGACGCGAGGCCCAGCGGGCCTTTGTTGCCCGCAATGGTGCAGTCCGCAGTCCGCCGCGGCGGTGTTCCGTGAGGCGTCGCGCGGTCTTTACAACGCGTCGCGATCAGCTCACGCTCCGGGCCTCGTGAGCCAGCGCTGGAGGCCCCGAAGGCGCCGGTCAGAGCTCGCGAGACGCTCCTGCGGGATTTCTTGCGAGCGACTCAAAAGCTCGTCAACGGCCTCGTAGTAGAGGTCAGGATCGTAGGAGATGAGCAGCAGGTCGACACCAGAGGCGAGCGCGCGCACGCTGGCCTCGCCGACACCGGGTCCGAGTGAGATCGGAAACATGCTCAAATCGTCGGTGATCAGCACGCCATCAAAACCCCACGCCTGCCGCAACAGACCGTCGACCACCGGCGCCGACATCGACGCTGGCAGCCGGTCATCGATGGCGTCGACAACGGTGTGACTCAACATCATCAGCGTCGACGGCGAACCCGATCGCACAAGCTGTCTGAAGGGCCAGAAGTCCTGCTCCTCGAGCGACCGGCGAGAGACCCGGAGGTGCCCCGCAAAGTAGTGGGTATCCTCGAGAACGCGACCGATACCCGGGAAGTGCTTGAGCGTGCAGGCGACGCCTTCGCTGCCGAGTCCCTCGCAATAGGGCCCGGCCACGGCGGCGACGAGCGCCGGATCCTCGGCGATCGAACGGGCCTCGATCTTGGTGTAGCGATCAAAGGCGCGCTCGACATGCACACGCAGGTCGACCACCGGCGCGAAGTTAATATTGACCCCGAGCGAGACGAGTTCGCGACCGTGCACCCTGGCGTAGTCGCGGATCTCCGCCGGCGTCGCAGCCTCGCGATCGACAAGGCTACCGAGGCTGGGCAACCTCGTCAGCGGTGGCGAGAGATGCGAGACCACACCGCCCTCCTGATCTGCAGTGACCAGGAGCGGCGGCTGATGCCGAGCGCGACGCTCCTCCTGAATGCGAGCGAGGGCATGGCTGAGTTCGGCGGCGTCGATCGTCTGCAAGTTGCGGCGGCTGACATAGACACCGGCGACAGTCCCCTGATCCGTGAGCCGGTAGAGTTCGTCGAGGCTGCGAAAGCCGACGACAAAATGAGCGCCTAGATCCTCTAGCTGCTCCGGAGAGGCCGCGAGTACCCGAGCCTTGACCAGGCGAAAGCGGCCCTCGATGCCCAAAGCGGACGCCAAGCAAAGACCCCAAAGTAAAACCCTGAGCAGCTCCGGCCAGCGGCGGGCGGAGCTGCGACGGAGCGATCGCAACTCGAGGCCGAGGCCGAGAACGATGCCGACACCGACGACAAGCGCGACAGGTGTGCGGATCGAGACCAGCAAGGGAGTCCTGTAAAGAAGCACAGCGGCAAGCGCTCCGAGACCGAGGCCTGCGCGAGCGGCCGCGATCAGGAGGTGCAGGAGCCTTGCGCGACCGCCCATCCGGCGCGCGCGCAGGGCAGGAGAGGAGCTTTGGCGCGCGACTGCGGACATGACGGACATCGAGGGCATGAAGTGCATCGGCGTTATAGGGACTAACGCCCGAAGGAGAGCCCTTCATGCCCGCCGCTGCGATCGCGATGCCAGGGCCCCGCACACGCTGTCATAGACAGGCCTGGCATCGCTGTCGTGATCCCCCTGCGACACCGCAAAATACCGGCGTAGGCGCCATTCTCGGCCAATCTCGGAGTTGGCACTGTCCCTGCATTAGTCCGGGTCGCCATGCTCACCCGTCCGACTCAGCTGCTCTCCCTCCTGATGCCTGCACTCCTCCTGGTCGCACCCGCTTGCGACGACCGCGGTGATGATGGCGAGCCCGAGGAGCTGACCGAAGAGGAGCAGGAGAAGCAAAAAGAGGCTGGCCCGAAGCCCGAAACGGCCGTGTATTGCCAGGACGAAGAAGTCCTCGAAAAGGAGTGCCAGATCGAGGGCGGCGGCGAGGGCATGACCTACTGCATCGAACTCGGCGGCGAGAATGTCTGGACCGAGTGCACCGACGCAAACACCTGCACTCCGGACGAGAACTGGGACGCGGGCTGCATCGGTTCGATCTGCTACTGGGACGGCAATAAACTCGACCTCTACAGCTGGTCGGAGCCCGATTGTGCGACACCACTGGTGGTCAATTTTGAGACCGCGCCCCTGCGCTTTGAGACAGCTGGCGCCGCGGCCTTCGACATCAACGGCATCGGCGAGTGCCTGAGCACCGACTGGCCAACACTGCCCTGGCTAGCGCTCGACCGCGACGGCGACGGCGTCATCGCCAGCGGCCGCGAACTCTTCGGCAGCGGCAGCATTCTCGCCTCGGGGGCCCGCGCGAGCCACGGTTTCGAGGCGCTCGCCGAGCTCGATGCCAACGGGGACGGCAAGATCACCGCCGCCGATCCTGCCTTTGCCGAGCTGGTCTTATGGTCAGATACCGACGACGACCGCCGCGGCGAACTCAGCGAGCTCGTGCCCGTCAGCCAAGTCGATCTGGTCGCCATCGACCTCAACTTTGATCGCCGCATCGAGTGCGACGAGCGGGGCAACTGCGGCCGGGAGCGCTCGGCCTTTGAGTTTCGCGACAGCACAGGCTCCGTGCGCAGCGGCGAGATCATCGACGTCTACCTCGCCTGCCAGTGAGGCCTGGATCACAGGGCCTGCCACTCGCCCAAATCTGCTCTAGAAAGGCCCTAGGTGACCGTAGGCGGGCTCATGTTCGCCTGATGCCGGGCCTGCTAGGCTCTCGGCCATGGCTCGTTCCGATCGATCCCGCCTCCGCCTCCCCCAGGCCGCGCTCGCACTGCCACTGCTCGCTGGCTGTCAACTGAGCGTCGGCACCGAGGGCCCCAGTGGCGCCCAGCAGGCCGAGCAACAGGAGGACGCTGCGGTGACACCTGGCACCTCGCAAAACGCGACCCTGCAGGATGTCGACTACAAGGTGAGCGACGCCGACCGGGGCACAGCTAAGGCTGCAGCGACCTCCGGCAACCGCTTCGGCGACGCGCTCTACACCGCGGTCAGCGACGGCAACGGCAACCTGTTCATGTCCCCGCTGAGTGTGCGTATCGCCCTGGCGATGACCTACGGCGGAGCGAAGGGAGAGACCGCGACCGAAATGGCAAAGGCCCTGCAGCTGACAGGTGAGCCCGCGACGATCCACGGCTCGATGGCAGCACTGCAAGAGTCGCTCGAGACGGCCGCCGGCGAGGGGCAGCAGCTGGTGATCGCTAACCGACTCTGGGGCAGCAAGGGCGAGCCCTTTCTCAGCGACTACCTCCAGCTCACGCGCTCGTACTACGGAGCGGCCCTAGAGACGCTCGACTTCACCGGCGACCCGGAGGGCTCGCGCGCGTCGATCAACTCCTGGGTCGGCGAGCGCACCCAGGGCATGATCCCCGAGCTTCTCGGCCAGGGTGTAATCGACCGCAGCACCATCCTTGTGCTCACCAACGCGATTTACTTCAAGGGTCGCTGGGAGAAAAAGTTCGACCCCAAGCGCACCCAAAACGGGAATTTTGCCGCCACCGGCGGCGCGGTCCAGGTGCCGATGATGTCGCAAAAGGCGAAGTTCCGCTACGGCGAGTCCGACGACGCCAAGGTGCTCGAGTTGCCCTACGAGGGCGATCGTCTGAGCATGGTGATCGTCCTGCCCCAGCCCTCCGTCGATCTCGCGACCATCGAAACAAAGATGAGCGCCAAGGGGCTCGCTCCGTGGCTGGCAAACACGAGCGAGCGCGACGTCATCGTTACCCTGCCTCGCTTCCGGGTGGAGAGCAGCTTCAGTTTAGGCGCGGCCCTGCAAAAGCTCGGCATCGTCAAGGCCTTCGGCGGCGGCGACTTCTCGGGAATGAGCGGCAACCCGGGCCTGCAGATCTCCGACGTGATCCACCAGGCGATCGTCGAGGTCAACGAAGAGGGCACCGAAGCCGCAGCAGCAACCGCTGTCGTCATGACCCGCTCGGCCTCGATCACAGCGCCGGCCTTCTTCAAAGCAGACCATCCCTTCGTCTTTGCGATCCGAGACCGCGAGAGCGGGGCGCTTATCTTCGTCGGCCGCCTGACGACACCTGTCTCCTCGAGCTAGCAGCCGACGGTGAGTCACCGTCGGCACGCTTATGTTGCCTGGGCAAGCCGCTACCTCAAGCCATCCACGAGCCGCGTAACCGAGGCGAGCGCCTTTTTGTAGACCGCGGCATCAAAGCTAGGGCTGCCAGGGTCGGCAAAGCCGTGTTTCACACCTCCCTCGTGCAGGGAGATCTCGACGTTCTCGTGGCCCTTAAACGCCTCCCGGAGCACAGCCACGTCCTTGACAGGGATCGCGACATCTTCGTCGCCAAAGTGCAGCGACAACGGAGCCTTGATCTGCCCGGCCAATCCGGCCAATCGGGTCAAGCCAGGGCCGTGAAAGCTGGCTCCGGCGGCCGCGTGGCCCTGGCTCGTGAGCAGCAACGAAAATTTGCCCGCAAAGCATATGCCGAGGACCACAACCTTGCCGTTGCAGCCCTTTTCTTGGCCCATCGCGTGGATGAGATCGGCAAAGTCAGCTGTCGCGAGTTCTTCGTCGACCTTGCGGGCCCGCGCCATCGCCTTGGCAAAGCCCTCCTCATCGCGCGGAGCGATGACGCCGGGCGAGGTACGCCAAAACGGGTCGACGATCCAGACGTGTGCGCCCGCCGATGCCAGGTCGCGAGCCAGGGTTTTGCTCCCCTCATCGACACCGAAGATCGCCGGAACGATCAGCACCCCAGGCCTGTCTCCCTCACCGGATTCGGTCGTCCAAACCGGTATGTCGCCACCGCCCGAGCTCGCGGTCACCGTACGATGTTCTTTGTGTTCCATTGTCATCTCCTTGCCCTGTATGGACTCCACTCAACTGTTTACAGAGGCTCCCCCGGAGATCTCCAGGACAACCTTTCCGCCCGCGCTGCCCGACTCCGCCGATCGAAATGCGTCGCGAAATTCGGCCAGCGGGAGAATCTTACTAATCGTTGGAACGAGTCGCCCCTTGCCCGCAAGAGCCATCACCTGGTGCAGGCTCTCGGTCCGACCTGAGACGATGACCTGACGGGTCTGGACGTCGAAGTCACCGGATCTGTCATTGAAGGGCCGGGCGATCAAGTAGACCAAGCGACCGCCCTTTTTTAGGACCGTGTACGACTTTTCGTGGACCTCGCCCCCGATCGTATCCAGGACAACGTCACAGCCGGATACCGCGTCCGTAAAGTCTACTTTGTCGTAGGGAATTGCGGTCGCCCCCAGGTCCTCGACGGCTCCCGTCTTGGCGGCACTGCAGGTCGCATAGACCTCTGCGCCGAGATGCCGAGCGAGCTGGATCGCGAGCCCGCCGACCCCGCCTGAACCTCCGTGAATCAGCACTTTCATGCCCGCTTGCACATCGGCGGTCTCAACAATTGCATTCCACGCCGACACGCCGACCAAGGGCAACGCTGCGCACTGCTCATCGCTCATGTTTTCGGCTGCGGGCACCACAGATCCCCGCGCCTTTACGGCGACAAACTCGGCCAAGGCACCGTGTTGCAGGCGACTCGAGACAAAGCTGACACGCTGACCGGGCCGCAGCGAAGCGCCGCCCTCCTGCACCACTGATGTTCCGAGCGAAACGATGCTGCCACAGCCGTCGCGCCCCGCGGTGATCGGGAATTTCACGGCAAAGAAGTCGCGGAGCAACCCCCTGCGCAGCTTCCAATCAAACGGGTTGATCGAGCCCGCACACACCCGTATCAGAACTTCATCGTCGGCGATCTCGGGGACTGAAGCTTCGCCAATGTGCAGGGCCTCGATGCCCCCAAAGCTCCCGTAGACAAGTGCGCGCATCGCCATTTTACTGACCCCTCGCCGACATCGATGCAAAGTAAACTCGGAACTGCGTGTTCACCTGGGACGAGATAGCGTCCTTGACCACGGTTGACCAATGAGATGAATGCATGACCGACCTGAGCCTCCGCTCATGGCTCGGCCACGGCGATCCTCATTTGTCTCCGAACGGCGTTCTATCGGCATGTACAGGCCCGGCCCCGCCTGCCCACGAACATGTCCATTTGGTCTTCTGTACACGGCGAGAGTCGCCAACGACCCCCCGCCCTGCCCCGGCACTCACCCCAACTGAGCGCGCCCAACGACATGAGCGAGGAGCCAGTTTTGGACCTCGATCGTCCGCAGGTCCCGGTCGAGCACATCGCGGTCGACCGCGAGGCGAAAAGCCAGATCCCGGCGATCCGGCGCAGCCGCGAGGGCCTCGAGATCGCCGAGGTAACTGCGGGCATCCTCGGGTCCGGCAAAAAATCCCTGCGCGATCAGCTGCGGTGACCGCAACGCGCCGACCTGAGCGACATCGGCGAGTTCGTACTCGGGGTGGTACTGCACCGCCCAAAACTCCCCCCTTCCGAAGCTCACATGCACCGCCTGTACCTCGCTAAAAGCATTGCTCGCGAGTAACTCCGCGTGCTCGCCGAGCTCAATGACATGGTCTTCGTGACAGGTCAGGGCGGAGAACGCCGCCGGCTTGCCCGCGAACATCGCATGCCCACGCCCGCGCTCATTGAGCGTGATCGTGCGACCCACCCCGAATTCGCGACCGCGCGGGTTGATGCCGCATCGCCCCCCTGTTGCCGTTACCGCGATCTGGAGCGCCCAGCAGCTGCCAAAACTAGGGACGCCCGCAGCAAAAACCGCCCGAGCAAAGGCGAGTTGCTCTCTCACCGCCGAGCTGTCGCGGTGCACAGTCAGATTTGAGCCGCTCCAGATGACCCCGTCGTAGTCGGAGAGCGCAGCCGAAGGCGCGAAGCCCCCGGCCCCGCGAAACACGACAAGCTCAACCGTCGCCTTTGGTGCGAGGCGCCCAAGTAGACGCCGGTAGAGGTCCCCTCCAGTCGTCACCCCAGCGGCGATCAGAGCAGCCCGACCGCCTTCGTCGTAGGCGTCGATGAGCAGGAGCCTCGGGCTCATCGCGGGCGCTCCCCTGCGATCGTCACCCGCTGCATCCGCCGCGGCGCGGGCAGGTAGTCATTGATCGGCCGATGAAGAGTCGCCCGGTTGTCCCAGAAGGCGAGAGAGTCGCGACGCCAACGAAATCGACAGCTGAACTCTGGGGTCTCGAGGTGATCAAAGAGAAACTCGAGGATCGCCGCGCTCTCGGCCTCGCCCAGACCGACGATGTGGGTGGTGAAGAGACGATTGACAAAGAGAAGCCGGCGCCCGCTCACCGGATGGGTCCGAATGACCGGATGCTCGACCGGCGGATGCCGGCGGATCGCCGGTGCCAGTCGCTGCCAACCGCCCGGCTCCGCCAAGCTGTGGCGAAATCCGTGGGCGAACGAGTGACTCGCCCGGAGTCCTTCTAAATAGTGCTGCATCCGCCCAGAGAGCCCCTCGTAGGCGGCGTAGAGGCTCGCCCACATCGTGTCGCCGCCGACCTCCGGGAGCTCGCACGCCCGCAAAATCGAGCCCAAGGGCGGCCGCTCGAGGAAGGTCATGTCGGTATGCCAGGCGTCGATCTTCGTCGGCCGCTCGGGCGTGCTCTCGAGAACCGTGATCGCCGGAAAACCCTCGACATTCGGATAGGCCGGATGGGGCACGGGCTCGCCAAATGCCCTCGCCAGCGCCAGGTGATCCTGGGGCTCGATCCGCTGGTCGCGGAAAAAGAGAACGAGGTAGCGACCGAGCCCCTGCCGCAGGACTTCGAGAGCAGCCTCCTCCAGCCCGCCGCGAAGATCGACCCCCGTGACCTCTGCACCGATTTCGACCGCCAAGGGCTGAAACTCAATCACCTCACTATGAGTACAAACTTCTGCGGCTTCATGCCAGCGCGATGTCGGCATGTTCATCGCGCGCGAAAATCAGGGCCCGCAGAGCACCTCAAAAGCGACCGGTCCCCCGCCAACGAGGCACTCTTCGTTGTCGATCGCATGATCGACCCGGCGCAGCATCGTAAAACTGCCCCGAAGCTCGCGAACCAGGAGCCCAGTCTCGAGCTCCCCGCGGCTGATGAACGCCACCAACCGACCGCCGACTTCGAGCGCGCCGACCCAGGGGCTGGAGACGACAACCTCCTGCGGCACACCTACGATCATCTTCTTGCCGCCAGTCGGCACAAGCGCGCTCTCGACAAATACCGGGGCCCAAACCGCACACTCTGAGAGCACGATCTGAAAGCCCGCGACACGACTCTGCCAACGCTCTTTGGCCAACTCGACCGCCCACTCGGCGACCGCGGAACGATGCCTCGGCTCAGACCCCAAAAGGGTCCTGAGAAAACCGAGATCGACGAGTGTCGGCCGGAGCTGCTTGACAAGCCATGGACGCAGCTTGGCCGGCAACGACGGGACGCCAAAATCCCCGACAGTCGCAGTCACAGGCGCCCAATGGAGTTCCGCCGGCGGAGTGCCCGAGGTTACCAGCGGCGCGTAGGCATCGCAGCCGGTCAACGGAACCGCGAAGGCCATGCTCGGCTCGCAGCCCGAGGTATCCAGGAGCACCGGCGCGCCGACCTCGAGCGCGCAGGGGCCCGCCGCCGTGATCGCTGTTAAGGTCGCAAACGCCGAGCGCGAGAGACCCTTGGGAAGCGCGCGCTCGAGTGCAATCGCCTCGGGGCAGTTGAAGCTGTGGTTCTCTTCGTCGACCGTGCAGCTCGGATCTTTTGGCAGCTTCTCGGGCGTGAGCACCGTGCTGAGTACGGCGTAAGTCTGGTGATCCCTCCAGGTGATCACAGGGAATGTGCGCCCCTCCGGAAAGACCGCCGCGAGGTCGACAACCTCCTCGAGTCCGAGCTTCGGCGCCCGCCGTGTTCGCCCCCTCTTCGCCGCTCGACGACCCGCCCGCGAGCGTCGATTGCCCTCGCCGAGCGCCGAGACCTCGAGCTTTGCGAGATCGCCACCGAGGTTCTTCGCGTTGCCGACAAAACGAGAGTCACGCACGATGACATCACTGCCGACCGCGGAGACACCGATCGCCGAGCCGACAAATCGAGAGCTGACGACCTGCGCCTCTCGGACATCGCGAAGCACCAGTGCGCTCCCAAACTCACTCTCAAACCCACACTCCTCGATCACAAGGCCGCGCACATCGGCGATTTTAAGCGCCGCCATCGGCTCATCTTCGTAGGACTCAATGCCGATTCGGAGGCCGCGAAGACGGATCTGTGCGCCTCCCCGGATCTCGAGTGCAGGTTCCGAACCGTTGCCCACCAAGATCGCCCCAGAGCCGGCGATGGTGACCCGCGATCGCGCCTCCATCGCCAGCGCTGCCTCGCTCGTATGGCCCCCTGCGCAGAGCCACACCAAGTCGCCGTCCCTGACCGCAGCGATCGCCGGACCGATACCGCCAAAACCCAAGACCTCCTCACCGCGGACGATCACGGCGCGGGTATCCTCATCGACGCACTTGGTCGCGGCCCGGGGCCCCCGAGGATCGCTCGCACCCGCGGCAACAGCCGTCGACGCCTCGACCTCAGACCCCTCCACAACCTCCTCTGTGACCGCCTCTGCTGACGGATGCCTCTCTCCGCGGTCGTCGGCGCCGCGGCTGCCAACTGGTGCGGACTCTGAACCCGATGGCGACGGCTGTCCCGCCAAGGCAGACGCCGCGGGCTCGACAGCCGGCGTGCGCCTGGCATCGATCTCGACCTGTGCCTTTGCCGGCTCCGATGTCGCGGAGGACGTGCAGGCGAGCGCAGCCGTACCGACGACGAGGAGAGGTGAGAGCAGTGCAGTGGGCAAACAAGTCACGGTGAACGCCAACGCTACCAGCTTTACTGCAGCGTTGGACATAGCGCCTCGACAGGAAGCTCAAACCCGGCCTGCGCGATCTCCTCGTCGTGGCCCCTGTGGGTGTCCCAAACCGGCGACCTTGCGGTCTTGAAAGCGACGACAGAGGCACCGCGCATGAGCCCTGTCTCAGGGCTCCAGGCGGACAAATGCGATCTGGTCGCCGAGCAGGTCGGGGAGCACGAGGGTGGACTCTTCGCCGTCGTAGCCGAGATCTGCGGAGCTCATCATGCCGTACTCGCCAAAACTATACATAGTTGTCACCCCGTCTTGCAGCCAGATCAACTGGCCACGAAAGTCGGTCATCCAGACGCCGCCGTCGCCGTTGACAAGACCATCAAATTTTCCACGAACATCCGGGACCACCTCGAGTTCGCCGCTGTCGACATCCAACCAGTGCAGGGGGCCACCCACCTCAAAGTCGGCAAACAGACCTATAGAGGTCACCAAGAGCCTATCATCGCGCCACAGGAGGCCGACCTCGACCAATGAGGAATTCGCATGAGAGACCTGAACGACGACTCATGAGCGTACTATGGGCCATGGCGTCGCGAAAACTCTCGTCGGTGAACCTCAACCAACTCGTGGCTCTCGACGCATTGCTCGCCGAGGGCAGCGTGACTCGAGCGGCGCAACAGATCGGCGTATCTCAGTCCGCATTGAGCCACACCCTATCGGGGCTGCGCGACCTCTTTGGCGATCCGCTGCTGACCCGAGGCCGAGAGGGCATGGTCCTGTCGGCACGGGCTGAGCAGCTCAGCGGACCTCTGCGCCGAGCTTTGATGGATCTCGAACTCCTCCTAGAGCGCGATCCCTCCTTTGATCCGCTCACCACACAGCGAGAATTTCGCCTCGCGACGGTCGACTTCATCGCCGCCCGCGTGGCCACACAGCTACTCCCTGCATTCGCCAAGCTCGCCCCGCAAGCTCGCCTGACCGTCCGCCCGCTCTCCTTTCCTTCCCTGATCGAGTCCCTCGAATGCGGCGATCTCGATGCCGTGATCGGCCCCCGATTTGCCCCTGGAGCCTCCGTCGAGCAGGAAGCCTGGCGCGAGGAGGACTTCGTGTGCGTCGTCCGAGCGGACCATCCGGGCATCGGCACTGAGCTCGACCTCAAGACCTACGTCGCGCTCGACCACCTGCTCATCAGCCCCACCGGCAGTGGCACCGGCTGGGTCGATCAGGCCTTGGCCGAACGCGACCTCGCACGGCGCGTGATCTTTCGGGCGCCTTCCTTCCTGATGGCGCCGATCATCGTCGCGAACTCCGACCTCGTGCTCACCGCCCCTCACAGCGCCGTCGAGCTGTTCGTCCAGGCGCTCGACCTCCGACGCCTCACCCCGCCCATCGAACTCGCCCCCCTCTCGCTCGTCCTCAGCTGGCACCGCCGGAGCACGGATGACGCCGGACAAAAATGGTTTCGCGATCTCTTGACCGCCGCCGCCTGAGCCACCGAGCCGGTGATCGACGAAACACTCTCAAAGCACCGAAAACGATTGTGGGCGCGGCTCACGGGCCTGCACTACGATCGATCGTCGGGCTCGGGGTCGATGATAGGACGGACTGCACATATCTTGGCGACACTGCTCGCCGCCACCCTGGCCTGCACACACGGCGACGAACCTGTCGACACCGCATCGTCGGCGTCGAGCGGCTCCGGCATAACATCGACGACAAATGTCGAAACTACGTCGACGACCGACACCTCGAGCACCTCGGCAACCTCCACTCCAATTTCGACTTCGACTTCGACTTCGACGACACGCGCCGAGACCGAGACCGAGACCGAGACCGAGGCGACCCAGAGTTCGAGTTCGACAAGCGCTGGCGACGGCCTCGTCAGCCTGAAGATCACGCCGGCGCAGGCCCAAATCTCGATCGCTAGCGGCTGGTCGCAGCCGATCGCGTTCTCGGTCGTCGGCATCGACGCCGAGGGAATCGAAGTCCCCGTCGACGCCACCTGGAGCATCGACGACCCGGGCCTGGGCGAGATCACGGCGAAGGGCGGGACCTTGCAAGCGCGAAATACCGCCGCAGGCGTCGCGCTCGTCGAGGTGAGCGCAGACGGTCAAAGCATGAGCGCCGAGGTGACGATCGAGCAGCTCGGCGACCACCCGAGCTGCGCCGACCCGCGTCCCCCACTGATCGACGGAGCCCCGGGGCCCGGACTCTTCACCAAGGTCATCGCCCCCGAGTACGCCGGCACAAACGTCTACCACGGCGTCTACCTCCCGCCGGACTGGGAGCCCGGCCGCCGCTATCCGGTCCTCGTCGAATCACCCTTCAACAAGTACGGCACCTTCACCGGTCGGGTCGACGATGCTACCCTCGGCTACTACCTCGCCGGCTGCCGCTCGTACATCTGGATCGTCGTACCTTATGTCAGCATCGGCGGTCAGAGCAACCTCGACTTCGGCTGGGGCGACGTGCCCGCGACCATCGCCTACTGGAAATTAAACGTCCCGCGCATGCTCGAGGCGCTCGGCGGCGATCCGAGCGCAGTGATCGTCAGCGGCTTCTCGCGCGGGGCGATCGGCGCGAGCTACATCGGCCTCCACGAGCCGGACATCGCCGATCTCTGGCTGGCCTTCCTCATGCACAGCCACGCGGATGTCCCGTCAAACCTCACCCCCGACAAGGGCGCCGGTTCGGCGATGCGGATGGAGCGGGTCTGGGGGCGCACTACGCTGCTCTCCTGGGGCGCCAAGGGTGACGGCGGCGCGGGCAACAGTCTCAAGGGCGTCGACCTCCTCGGCTCCTTTGGCTACCCCCTGTCGACCCTCGCGGTCCCCGGCGTCGGCCATACGGACCTGTGGATGGCGACCGACGCAGAGTCCCGCTCGTCCGCCCAAGACTGGCTCTTTGATGCCGTCGCCAGCCGCCCGGGCACACAGACAATTCGGGGCAGAGTCGTCGACGAAAACAATACCGGCACAGCGGGTGCCCTTCTCCGCTCCGGCGCGAGGGCAACCACCACCGATACACACGGCTACTACGCCCTCCGCGGGCTGGTACCAGGACTCCGTGAGGTCACCTGCGTACACGCCCGCCAGACATGCTCGCCGCCACAACAGGCGGATATCAGCGACGCGGACGGGGTTGTCGACTTCACCGTCTTTGCGCCCTAACAACGGCGATGCCGTGCCGACCGCAGAATCCGCAGCACCGAGCTGGCCTAGCAGCGGCGCCGCAGCG
>CAYYUP010000125.1:0-14213 GCA_964474905.1 uncultured Nannocystis sp.
CGCACCGGCAGAAGTAATTGTCGCTGACCGGAAATTCTAATTGACGTCGATCAGGCCCCATTGAAGCGCGACAAACCACTTCTGCAACTGCCACACCGCCGCCCTCCGGCTCGATCGTCGAGCCGGCCCCATTGAAGCCGCGGCACGTGCACTGTCAGCGTCGCCCCGGGGGGGCCTCCGGCTCGATCGTCGAGCCGGCCCCATTGAAGCTGTGCTCCCGACGGGTATTCGTAGCTCTGGGGCGCCTCCGGCTCGATCGTCGAGCCGGCCCCATTGAAGCTTTGTGTGGAGGCCCACGAGGCGCTCCTCCGGCTCGATCGTCGAGCCGGCCGAAACAAGCGCCGTGCCAACTTTGATGGCGGTACGGTTCACGCATGCCACCGATCTGTTGTCACCTGTGTTGTCACCTAAGCCCCCAGAGGCTTCGGGTTTGTTGGGTTGATTTGGGGAAACTTGGGGAGGACGCGCGGGCGATTTCGTGTTTGATGGTCCGGGCTTAGCTGTGCAAGTGTCTGGCATCGTTATTGATTCACCAAAGCCCGGACCGCGGTTCGATACCTGTCGCGCCCATACGCAGAACGCCGTCTAGGAAGCCCTAGGCGGCGTTTTATGTTCTCATGGGCCTCGTGTTGTCACCTGTGTTGTCACCTATTCGTGATTTTTTTTTCACGATCAAAGGCCGTTAGATATCTCCCGCGGCAAATACCGCAAAGCACGTTCTTGGTCGTGCCCACAACGGCGCGAATTCGGCATGGGTAGTTGACCAGGGCGAAAATGCTCGTATAGTTCGCTCGTGCACACCGCTTCGCTTGTCCTTTTGGGTCTGGGTCTTGCCTTCAGTTCCGCCGGATGTTCTCCGACCTCCGAGACTACGGCCACGACCCCAACTGAGATCACAACTGCAACCGAGGGCAGCTCCTCGGGGGGAGAAACCGACGCGGACTCGACGAGCTCGACAGGATCTGTCTCAACGACCAGTACTGGCAACGGCACGACCGGCACCACCGCTTCAGCTTTCTGTGGCGATGGCATCGTCCAAGATGACGAGCAGTGCGACGAAGGCGAGGCGAATTCCAACAAGGCCGCCTGCACCTCCAGCTGCGTGCTCAATGTCTGCGGCGACGGTCTCCTGCTCAAGGACGTCGAAGAATGCGACGAGGCTGAAGACAACGCCGACGACTCGACCTGCACCTCCGTCTGCACGATCAACGTCTGCGGCGATGGTTACCTGCTCGAGGAGATCGAAGAGTGCGACGAAGGCGAGGCGAACTCCGACAACGCCGCCTGCACTGGCTCCTGCACCGAGAATTTCTGTGGCGACGGCTTTCTCTACGAGGGCGTCGAAGAATGCGACGACGTCGACATTCAGTTCTCAGGGGGCGGCGACGGCTGCTCCGAAAAGTGCAAACACGAGATCGTCTTCTTCCCGTCGATCGATCGCTTCACCGGCGATCTCGGCGGTCGCGCGGGTGCCGATGAGATCTGCCGGTTGGCCGGCAAGTACAGCATCAAGATGCCCTGGCCGATGGACAACAACACGATCTTTCGAGCCTGGATCGCCGATCCAACATGCCCCGTCACGCACCGTTTTCCCCACAGCGATCTGCCCTACGTGCGCCTCGACGGCAAGGTGATCGCCAACGGTTGGAATGACTTTGTGAACGGTCTCAAGTCCGGCGATGCGAGCATGAACGAGTACGGCATCGTCATCAACAAAGACTACGTCCTCCAGGCCTGGACCGCCCTCGACGGCGACGGCTCGAAGATCAGCAACGCCGCCGCCCGCAGCTGCAACTACTGGAAGCTCGAAGGCGATGCCTTCTTCGGTTCTGTCGGTCGAGTCGACCTCGGCGGTAAAAACTGGTCGCAGTGGAAGTCCGGCGGCCAACCTGTCACTCGGGGCTGCCACAAAGAGGCGCATATCTACTGCTTGCAGATCAACTGCGATCTCTACCCTGATTATTGCGAGCCTAATTACTGCGCGCCCTGAGAACAGAGTCACAGCGGGCGCAGGGACGACGACGGGACGCATCACCGTCGTCGTTACCTCGGTCGCAAGCACTTCCTCAACGGGATGCGTTCGCGGACCGAATTCTGCAAAGACAGTCAAGGGCGTGCGCACCCTTGACTGTCGATTACGGCTAGTCGGCGGCTGCGACCGCAGACTCGACGGTCTCGCCGTTGCAGGGGCACGGCCCGGTGGCGGTCGCACCCACGGATTCATTGCTGGCACAGATGACCTTCTCGAGCATGGCCTGGAAGCCGCCCAAGGCGTCATTGTGGGTGAATCCTTGGCCACCGGTCGTCGACGCTACTCGCGCGTATTCGCTCTCGTTGAGCCGGCGGAATGCGGCCTTGGCCTTGCTCTCCGCCAGATAGGTGTGCACGCGCACCTTGGCCTGGGTCGCCACATTGATGGCTTGCGTGGCGGCGGCAATGTCCTCATCACCGGGAGGATTTCCTCCATCGAGGCCCTCGTCACCGAGGAACAACATCGCGCGCTGGGCATTCGGGCGCCAGCTGTGATGCCGCGAGATGTCCTCGATCGCCCGCGCTCCGTCCTCCTGGGCTCCTCCGGACGCTACAGTGCCTCGCTTGCGTCCGCGCATCGCCGACTCCTCGACACCGAGCTCGGTAAGATGCTGGCGAATCGTTGTGTCGAACAGGGTATCGCGGAACCTCCCCTCAATGCCGAGATAGGTCACCTTGAGGTCCGAGGGACACGTCTCCTTCGCCGACTCGATCGCGGCGCTCACCGACTCGCTCAAGCTCACCGCATCGGGTCTCATCGAGACGCTTGAATCGATAACGACGACGAGATCAACCGGCGGGATTTCGGACTCGCTCTGCGCGGCCTTGCCTGCTGGGCAATGACACGGCTGGGGGAACGTGATGATCCGACCAGCGCAGCTCATATTCTCCGTCCCGCGGTGCGTCGACACCCCGCCGTGCTCTTCCGGCGTCGCGACGCCACCGGCGAGGACGTGCGTGTCCTCTGGGACATTAGCGATAGTGATCGAGAACCTCGACGGTTTGTCGTCGACGCCGTTCATGAAGTTCATGGAGAGGAGCTGGTCGATGCTCATCGTCCCGACCAGCGGATCGTGATACCAGAACGACGTCAGCTCCGTCCCTCGGCCTCGACTACCCATAATATGGGCAATGTCGACTGGTTGTTCATCGCCAGCGTAGGTGAAGCACCCCTTGCCGAAGACCGTCCCGTCTTTGTTGAGCACCTCAAAGGTATATGTCGTCGACTGCATCGGCTCCGACGCGGGCTCTGGCTCCGGCGCGGGCTCTGGCTCCGGCGCGGGCTCTGGCTCTGGCGCGGACTCTGGCTCCACAGCGACCGGGGCTTTTGGACTGGTATTGCTGGCTACGAAGATATCGTGCAAGTCATTAGGGTTTGCGCCTCTGATCTTCTCTTGTCGAACCGAAAGCGTAATTGAGACATAGCGCTGACTGTCCGGCAAGTGGAGCAACGCGAGGCCCGTGTCAGAGCCGAATTTCCTCCCGGGATCAGGGGGCGTCGGGCAGAATTCCTGAGTGCCTGATTCATTTCGTCCAGAAATCACCTGAGATTCTTTGTCGAAGAAGATTCGGGCATTATGACCGCCCATCCGTCCCTTTGAGGGCAGAGAACCGCTGTTGAGCAACGTCCAATTCGACAGGTCTAATGCACTCCCGTCCAGGGTCTGGGCGGTAATCTTGATCGTCGTATACCCGGCAGTGCTACCATTAAAAAACCGCGACACCGCCAGGTAGGTGTCTCCACTGGTCGCCCCGTCGCTCGCTTGCGAACTGGCCGCAGATGCCTTGAAACTGCGAAAATCAAGGGTAACAGAGTAGTTATTCTCGCTGCCTCGCCTCCGGAGCATTGGCATGATGCACGTGATGCTGTTGACGGTCCCGGCAACGCTAAAGCGCTTGTCGAGCTGTCCTGAGAGCAGGCGGTTCACCGGAAATGGATGCTCACCGTCAGGCTTTCTCTTCCAAGCGCGATCATTATAGTCGCGCTGATGGTAAGTCACACCAATGGTGCCGCCCAATCCATCAGGTACCTCGACAGTCGATTCAAAGCCCGGATAGCGGTACTCTTGAGTGGCCCAAAACGTTAAATTCGTTGTGCGTGTGTCAGACATCTATCCTCCGATGATCTACTCTCTCCTTAGAGAGAGTTCGCCCGATGGCGAAGCCGCAAAGCCCGACGAAGCTACAAGGCCCGACGAAGCTACAACACCCGATACTACACGGATTCTCTGAAGTCAATGGAAGCTGCGGCAAAAATCGGTTCACCCCCGCGCAGGGTTCGCGGAATAGGGACTCAATGGGTGAGTTCAAGCGATCAGGAGGTTTGGTCCACCTATCTACTTTAAACGCGCACTGCGCGAGGCGTTCCCAGGCCAATCGGATCCGTGAATCGATCCGCGCCAGCGCCTCTATATATCTTTCTGGTGGTTATCGCCCCGCAGACACCTCACTGCCTCCATTCATGACAAAATGTCATGAGTCCTCCGAGAATTCGTCGCCCTGTCGATAACCGAGCGCGGCATCGCATGCCGAACCGAAAATCCCGGGCGATCGGTCTTGGCACGTCCCCTGCACTCTCTAATCGGCGAAGGTCGGAGGCATGAGATGAAGCGAAGGCAAACAAAATCAAATCAATGTAGTTCATCGTGGAGAGGGCACCGTCTCGTACGCAGGATCGTGCTCCTCGAGGTCTGTTTTCTGGCGACCGCCGGCGTCCTCGCCTTTGCGCCCTGGTATGGAGAAGCCCCAGAATCTCGCGCCGAGCGAGAGAGCCGCTGGGCGACAGTCGAGATGCTCGCACAACCACAACTCCCGGCGGGAAACCCCGGAGAGCTCGTCGCCGCAGCAGCTCTGATCGAGACATCCCCCGACGACATCCTGGACATCGAGGACCGCTCAAACCTCAATCCAGCAGCCCGTCGCTCGATCGAATTATTAGAGCAGTGGAGCGAGAGCGGCCGGGGCGTTGGCGAAGGCGAAGACATCGATTCCCGACTGCGACCGATCTTCAACCTGCTCACTCTCAACATGGTCGCCCTCCAGACAGCAGACGGCCCCTCCGATCCTCGCTTTATCGCCGCGATCAGGGCGGCCGTCGCGATCCGCGATCGAGGCGGAGCGATCGCCGGTCTCATCAGTCTGGCCCTCCTTAATAAAGCCCTCAAGACCGTCGAGGAGCGGGGTTGGCCCTGCCCGGCCATCCTCCACGAGGCGCGATTGAGCGATGAGATGGTACTCCCGATCCTCGCCCGCGACATGCTCAGAAGAGAACAATGGCACATTGAGCACACAACAGCGCCGACTTTCCTCGCAGAAGGCGACTTCGAACGCGTCGTAACCGCACTCTCTTTCGATAAGGTCAGAGAGCGCCTTTACGTGCATGCCGTGATGGGCGAGCGTTTTGAACGAGCATTCGCAGCAAAGACTCGCGAGCAGGTCATCGAGTCGCTGCGAGCACCTCCACGAGCAGACGACGCACCGAGCCTCTTCGTGCGAGAGTTCTCCGAACTAGATGAACTGGCGGCGAGGTTCTTCAATCGTATCGACATCTACGACGAGATGCTGCTGAAGATCGATGCACGCGAGGCTGCGCGCGAGGTCTCCAGGACGGAAAAATACCTCGCAGAGCGGAAGTGCAAGCCCGCATCTGCCAGAGTAGGTGTTCAAACTCCGAGTCTCTAGTGACCGTCGGTGCCGACATGGGTGCTATCATTATCACCGCCGTCGGCAAACCGCGAGACCGCCGCAAAATGACGCTCAATGCCCGCAAGTTGGGCGCATCGCTCAACCCTCCTCCGCTCCTGGGCGTCCCGCTCCCTCTTGAGTTCAGCCGCCCGATTGCGTCTCCTCTCCCGCTTTAGGGCCCCTTTCGGGGAGAGGATCACGCTGACGAGATGCGGCCGATCGTTCCGAGAATACGCTGTTACATCGGCATCCTCAAAGCAATACTCGATCGTATCGCGGCCCCCTGGCACCTCTCGAACCCGCCCGAGGAGCAATACCAGCGCTTCGATGACCTCCGCCACAGGAGAAGTAAACAACTGCACACCCGCCAAAGAGGCCGACGCCCCGCGCCTGTGGATGATCATGCCCTGCCCGATCGGCTGCATGGTGAGCCCGACCTCGTCGTATCGGTACACGCCGTGCGCCGCGTGAAAGGCGTGAGGCTCACCTAGGATCGCCTCGTGCTCGTCGGTATCCGTAGTCAGCAGCAGCTCAGGGCGCCCCTCGAAGCGAACTCCATGATGCGGAGTTAATACACAAGCGGGGAGCGTATCGACGACCTCGCTTGGTTCATCGACCTCTCGATGATCATATTTAGACCATACCTCCGCCCACCGCGGTTCGTCGCGCAACCCCGCGAGATCATCGTCTTGACGAACATCCTCGAGGCTCTGATAGTTGAACGAGATCGCGCCCTCGACAGCATCCAGCGCCCCCTCCCTATCGCCTTGCCGCAGGAGCAGACAGGCCAAGTTGTGATAGATCGCCGGATTCTCGGGGGCACGTCGCTTCGCCCACTGCACGTACAGGGGCAGCTTCGCGCCAGCCGCATCCTTCTCGAGATGGCAGAGGATATGGCACAGATTATTCCAGACCCACAGCTCCACTTCGTCGATCTCTGTCGCTGTTAAGAGCAACTCAAATGCCTTCAAGGCCCGAGAAAAGCGCTTTTCATTGGCGAGTTTGGGCATGAGACGGGCCCAGTCCCAAGCTTTTTGTGAATCTGTTAACGTATCGTGGACACGGGCGAATGCTGCTTGCTCGTCCGCACGAAAGGCGGCCTCGGCCAATGCCCGTCGGGCTCGTGTTGAGTAGGCGTTGTTCTCGACGCGATAGATGCGCTGCTCCAGCGCCAGAACAAAACGTTGCCCGACCTCAGTGCACAGGCTGGCCCTACCCAGATCTCCAATCGCAGATTCCCAATTAGGGGTCTCGTCAAGCCAACGCTCGAAGGACTCCAATTGCAAACTCTTGATCAGCCAACGCCCGCGTCGACCATGACATCGACGCGCCGCCTTGCTGTCGACGTTCGGCCCTGAGTAGACCGCAGCGCGCTCGATAATACCATCAAAACAGAGCCGAATAGACGCTCGCGGCTCGTCATCGCGGCCACCTATGCACGAAAATGCATGAGGCATCGACAGCACTCGCTGCTTGATCACGACCAGGTCGTCACAGATGTCGATCGTGCCCTCGCTGTGCTGAACCCACCATGCCCGGCCGATCGACTCCGAGAGACAAAAAGCCACGACTTCGACGCGCAATTTCGCGTGCAAGAAGGCGGCGAGCTCGGGATCCGCGGTGACACGCTCAGAGTCGAGTAAGAGGGTCCTGCAGGGGTTTTCAAGCAGAGTATAGCCAATTCGACCGCGACTCTGGAGATCAAAGGGCGCCAGAAGCTCGGGCGGATCATCCTGCGGAAACCCGCGACTGACCGCCCAGTAGGCGCCAAGCGCAGCAAAGATGGCCTCATTGCTCGCACCTTTGATATAGATTCCAGCCGCGTCTACGGGACCAACAGGATCATCCGAGGATCCCTTTACATGGGTTGATCGCTCTTGCTGAGAATTCGGAGTGTCACGCGGCGGCATCGGCTTCGACCTGCCAAAGTGTACCAATCGCGTTGACTTCGGAGTGGCTCAGCTGTGCATTCCTTGATACATGCCAGGAGGCCCGCTCGGATCCGAGAATATCGCGTTCTGCCGGCTTCTACAGGGCCTGCCTGCCCTGGCAGCGAGATCGCAATTTCACACAGCAGGAGTCCGCCGAAGTCGCCCAAGACCGGATCGCCCTACGCGCACGCCCAGATCCGATACCCGCGGGTCGGGCCATTCAGCCCTCAGGCGCATGAAAGGCCCCCTGCAGGGCCTCGAAGAAGCGCCCTACGTGCAAGCCGTCGACGAGCGCATGGTGTACCTCGATCGACACCGGAAGCGAGCAACGATCGCCGCTCTCGACAAAACGCCCAAAGACGATCTTCGGCACAGACTCGGTCGTCCGATGATTTCGGGCGTGGCTCACCGAGCTAAAGTGAATCCAGGGGATCACTGAAAAATGGATGACCTCGTCGCTGACCCCCAGGCGGAAGCTCGGGCCGGCGCTACGGTGGGCACTGAGCACCGCCCGGGCCGCCTGGGTAAAGACCGCGATCTCTGGGTGATAGTCGACATAGACGAAACCAAAGCTCTCATCTGCGTTCAGAACAGTCGAGCCGCCCGCAACCTGCTCGCAGAGCACCACCTCGTCGCCGCGCATTCGCAGGCGTAGTGCCGGAACGCAATGCACAGCACGCAACCCCGCATGCAGACACGCCAGAAAAAAACTCGTACCAGTCGCCTCGCAGTAAGCCCGCATGGGCCCGGCTTCGACCTCCGAGCAAATATTAAAAAAGGGATCGTCAAAGCCCTTAAAAAATTCGTAGGCAGCCCTGCGCGGCCATTCTTCGAGATCGATGGGCGTTGGCACGCGCGCAGTCTAACCCGAGCGTGCTCCCGGGAGCTCGCCGCCGGGCCCTACCCCGGCGTGATGCAAGCCCCGGATTGATCGCCTGAGCTGTTGTTGTCTGTGCGACATTCGATGCTCTGGCTTTCGACCACGGCGTAGACCGGCACTTCGCCCTTCTTGATATCTGGATGCATATCGCCGAGATCGATCGCGACCTGCTCGGCCTGGGCCGGAAAGAGCGGGATCTTGGTGGTTGCCTGGGCGATCTCCACCCCATCAGGGGCTGGCCCTTTGTAAAAGGTGACGATCGCCCCGGCCGGGAGGACCGCAGTCCCGAGATTTCGCACCAATGCCACCAGCTTAAAATCGTCGACACACTCAGGATAGAGCAGCGCGACGATCGCATCAGGAGCCGCAAACACCGACTCGGGCTGCTTATTTTGCCGGTAGTTATTGAGGTCGGGCTCGCTCCAATTCGGCGCCTCTACGACCGGGATGGTACCGTCTTCGTTGACGTTTGTAATATGATAAGTATGCTGATTCCACACTCGCCGGGTTCGCACCCACGATTTCTTTGGACTGCCAAAGATCCGCAGACCGCGCACGGTTTCATCCCCAGGACAGACGATCCCTAGATTCGCCTTATAGTAGTCATTAGAAACCACCAAAACGTCGGCCTGGCCGTCATTGTCGACGTCTGCAACCACCGGGTACTCCCAGAGCGTACCGGTCGTATTGCAGGTCTTGGGCAGCAGCTCGGAGCCGTCATTGCCGGCGTAGATCCAGAAATTGACCTCGTCAGAGTAGAGCACCTCGGCCGATCCATCCCCCTCAAAGTCAAAGACCGAAGAGCCAGTGATCGCCGAGGATTTATCGCGAGTCTTGCTCGACCAAAGCACGACTTCGCTGTCCTCGACGTCGGGGTCTAGGAGCTTCGCGCCGTTGAGAACGACATACGCGGAGGAGGTCGCGGTGCCGACATCGGGGATGCCGTCACCGTCGAAGTCGGCGATGATCGGCGGTCCGCCACCAAAGGGCGAGAGCGGCGGTTCCCAGGTATTGAGATTGATCTCTTTGCGGATAATTTCGACACCACTCGCTTTGTTGGGATCTGGCCGGTATATCGACAGCGTATGCGGTGATCCAGAGATCGGCTCGACATAGGGCACACTCGGCGAAACGACGACGATTTCGGGCACTCCATCGAGGTCAAAATCGGCGATCCCGTGATAACCGGCAGGGATGGCATCCTCGCCGACGCTCAGATCCCAGAGTTTCACACCGTCGACAGAAAAGGCCTTTTGCCCGGTGAGCACATCGAGAAATCCATCACCGTCGACATCGGCGAAGCCATTGATATAGACGCCAGGCGGCATCGCGGGATCCAGCTCTTCGATGATATCGCCGGTGGCACCGTCGAGCAGGGTCGAGCCGACGAGGATCATCGGCTTGCCGGTCTGCAGAGGATCGGCGATCGCCGGCGCATCATAGCCACAGTGCACGCGTGTTTTGTCGGCCTGCGTCCAGAATTCGCTGCCGTCCGCCCTAAAGGCGATCACCCCGGTATTGCGCGCGTCACCGCCGCTCGGCGCCGCACAGGTGACGATCTCGGCGACGCCATCTCCGTCGAGATCACCAGCTGCGAGGATCGCGATGGGTGCAATTTTATCCTCGACGACCCACTTTTGCTGCAATTCGCCGTCGATCACCGAAAATGCGTAGAGTGATCCAGGGCCACCATTTTGCAAACCGCCAACGTAATCAAAGTGGGCGATCAGGATCTCGGGAATGTCATTTTCGGTGACCTTGCCGTCGCAATCGTCGTCGTCGAGCTGCACGACGACCGGCGGAGAAGCGCTCTCCAGACCGTCAAAATGGTGTCGTAGTTCGATTTCGAAGAGACCAGCCTCGGGAATATACTCACATGCGGGGATGCACGTGATCTCCTCTTGCGGATCGGGGACTTCGCCAGGCCCACACTCCGGGGGGTTGGGCAGGCACTTGCCCTGCTTGTCGATCGTGCCGCCATCACACCCAGGAGCGGGCTCTGGCAGCGGATCGCCGAGCGCGTAATCACAGTACTCCTCATCTGCACAGTCGCCGGCATCGATGCAGTCGGCACCCGGGGCGACGCAGGCCCCAAACGAGCACACCTGCCCGTCTCCGCAACAACTCTGCCCGCAGACCTGGATCGGATCACAGCAGGCGCCGTCGATGCAGACAAACCCAGTCTCGCAGGCGGGCTCGCAAAACAATGCGCCCGTGGTCTCGCTGCTCGACGAACTCATCGAGGTTTCGCTGGCACTGCCACTCGTCGCCGAGGAGGAGCTGCCGGTACCGGTGCTCGTGGCCGTCGAGCCCACGCTCGAGCCCGCGGTCTCCGTCGCGGTCGCTGTCGCCGTTCCGACCGTGGCCGAGCTGTCACCAGCGCTGTCATCACCACAGGCGAGGGCCGCACACGCGCACAGGAGAAGTAAGTTGAGTTTCGCCTCTGGCACCGAGTTCATCGCCGACGATCATCGCGAAGCACACGAGTAACTGCAAGTCGGGCAGGTACTCGGTGGCCCATCAGGCCAGGATGAGGACTCTTCGAGCGCTCACTCACAGATCGAGCCAAGAAAGTCATCGCTGTACTCGGCGGGCTTGCAGGTCCCCGGACAATCGTCGTCGGAGCTACACTCGCCGCAGACCCCGACCGTGAGGAAGTTGAGATCGAGGAGGGTGCAATGTCCCGAGACACAGGTCGCATCGCCCCCCGACGGGCAGAGGCCGTCGTTCGCGACCGAGCCGAGCTCAGCGCAGTATTTGTTGCCGCTGTAGGCAACGACGTCGACGGAGGGGGTGCAGCGGGCGCTGCCGAGACAATCGTCGTCTGTGCGACAGGTGCCGCAAGTCATCGGCAACAGCTCACCGACACCGTCGATCATCTCGGTGCAAAAAAGCGGCTCTTTGCACGCAGCGTCGGACTGACAAAATGAGCCGAGCCCGCCGTCGGTGCACTTGGTCTGCTCGCCCTCAACATCGATCGCACAGGCGATACCTAAGCCCGCGTCGACGCAGTCCTGATCCTCGTCACAGATCCCACAGACACCACTCGGCAGGTCCCCAAGGGGCAGCGGGATCACGTAGCAATTGCCAGTCTGGCACTCCTCGGGGCTCGTACACTCCGCACCATTTGGCAGGCCGTCGGGGTTGGGATCGGTGACGCCCGATCCGGATGAACTCGACCCCGATGACCCGGAGGTACCCGACGACCCAGAGGTGCCCGACGACGACCCGGTGCTGCTGTCCGTATCATCATCGCTGCTGTCGCCGTCCGTATCACTGTCTGAAGAGACAGTTGTCGGTGAACTCAGGCTCGAACCACTGAAGGACGTCGACGTCGACTCCAGCGGCTTGGCGCAGGCGATGGAGGCCGCGCTCAGGAGGAGGGCGGCGGCGAAGAGCGAACGCTTAGATAAAATCTGCATGTTGATGCCTCGCGCACACTATCGCGCGGGATCGCGCGAGTGCGCAAGTGCTCAATTCGGGCCCACAGGGCACCGCAGAGCCTCCAAGCTGCTCGCGATCAGCTAGAGAGCGCGAAGGGGTCTTCGAGCGAGGCGATGCGCGGCCCGAAGATCTCGGCACCCTTGTCGGTGATCACGACGATGTCCTCGATGCGGATCCCCCACTCACCGGCGACATAGAGACCTGGCTCATTGGACATGACCATGCCGGGCCTGAGCAGAGTTTCTTCGCCGCCGACGAGGTAGGGATCTTCGTGAACCTGAAGGCCGATGCCATGACCAAGTCGATGGGTGAAGCGGCGGTACGCAGGACCATGCCCTGCACCGTCGATGACGGCCCGGGCGATCGCATCGATCGAGGCGCAACTGACCCCCGGACGCATCGCCTCGAAGGACTTGGATTGGGCCTCACGCACCGTCGCCCAGGCCTTTGCGAGCTCTGGCGGCGGTCTGCCGACAAACCAAGTTCGGCTGATATCCGAGCGGTACCCCTGCAGAGACCCCCCTGTATCGACGAGTATGCCCTCGCCCGGCATGAGCTCGCGCTCGTGCTGAGTGCCGTGCGGAAAGGCTGCGTTTGAGCCCGCCAAGGCCAGTACCCAAATTTCGCTGAGGCCGGCGGCCGCCTGAGCCCCCCGGACCATCGCCGCGATCGCCGACTCTCGCATGCCCGGAACAACTCGAGTCGCGACCTCGCGAAGCGCAGCTTTGGTCGCCTCGTTGGCGCGCTGCAGGAGGGCGATCTCCGCGGGGCTCTTGATCATGCGCGTGTGTCGAATGACACCGGGATCGATCGCAACGTCGACGCTTGGCGCAGCTCTCCGCAGGCCGTCGACGACAAAGAGGCGCATCACGGGATCGATCGCAATCCTTTTAAATGCACCTACGCGGGCCGCCAATGCACGATTGGGGCCCTCATGCTCCTCCCAGAGATGGATCGCACCAGCGCCGGAGACCTGCTCCTGGAGACTTCCGGCCTCAAATGCGGGACCAATCCAACTCGCCTCATCGGCGAGCGGCAGCAGATAGAGGAGCGGCCGCTCGCTCTGCCGCCAACGGATGCCGGTGAAGTAGAAGAGGCTCGGACCTGCCTCGAGGAGCAGAGCGTCGATGCCAGCCTCGGCCATGCGCTCACGGACACGGCGGCGGCGATCTGCGTACTCGTCGGAGCCGATCCCTGGTACCGCGTCGCAAAAGCCTTGGAGCCCGCTAAAATCTGGTTCATCAGGGGTTTTCGTGCCCTGCTCAGGGCCCGCGGATGTACCCGGCGCGACTAGTTTGGAGCGCGGACCGCAGGCGCTGGCGAGCACAAAGCCACCGAGCGAGAGGCCATGCAGGATCCGACGACGTGTCCATGAGCGAGCGATACAGACCATTTAGCACAGCCCTGCGTCGATGTCCGACGCTTCTCCGCCCCACCGTCCGCGCCTCGCCACCGCCTGCCCTCCCCCACACACGTCCACTATTTTGGGGGAAGCCGTTGCTTGCGCTTTAATCGGACCGCTTCTGGCCAATGAATTGATAGTAGGGCGCTCGAAGAAACGGCACATAGGGGATCTTACTGCGTCCTTCTTGGAGGTGTAGTTCGTCAACATGTCGTCTTAGCCACGGCAAATGGTCGGGGGAGAGGAAAACGCTGTCCGTCGAGAACCATGGCTGCCAAAGAGTTCGCGAAAGCCATCGTTGTTGTTTGAGGCCTTCGGGGGCGTATTTTCTCCCGACATAAAAATCGACAACGCCGATATATCCACCCGGTTTCAGCATCGCAACTGCATTTTCAAGTGCCGAAAACCAATCGGGGATCATCGTCAGAGAATAGGAAAACGTCACGATATCGGCCATTCCCCCAGGAGGGCGAAACGTCGTGGCATCGGCAGCAATCGCGGTGACATTGCTCCACCCACGGGCCTGAAAGCGATCGGTGGCGACCTTGAGCAGCGACTCAGAAAGGTCGACGACGTAGACTTGTCCAAGTTCTCCAATTTCGTCCGCAAGGCTTTCGATATTGGAACCAGTGCCCCCGCCCATATCGACCCATACGGCGCCAGCGGGTTTTGGAATTTTGGTATAGAGTTGTTCGCGCCCCTGGAGTAGTCGGCGACGAAAGTCATCGTACCCGGAGGCTTGCCCGCCGTAAAAACTCTCCATGCGCTGTGCGTGATCCTCGCCTCGAACTGGTTTAACCAGCATATGATAGAGGATTTTCATGTCGGAAGTGAATGCCAT
>CAYYUP010000126.1:0-13788 GCA_964474905.1 uncultured Nannocystis sp.
TGTGGTGGATGCGATCCGCTGGATCGAATACCAGGAGGACGCCCGCTGGTCGGATCTGCCCCCGGATTTCGGCAAGCCGACGACCTGCTGGCGTTGGGCAAAGCGCTGGCAGGAGCGGGGCGTGTGGGCGAAGGTTTTGTCTGCTCTCGATTCGGGCGAGGCGCGGGTCGACGGCCTCAGCAGTGTGCGAGGCGTGCCCCCTCACCTCGATGCCGGGGCACACTCAAATAGACTTCCTGAGTTCTTGGTTCCGGTTGGCGACTGATCAAAGCGGGTACCTCAGTGTTTTAGGTTGCCGAGTTCCCGAACTCCCCGCTACAGCAGGTTCGAGGGCTCGCCATGCCCGGTAACTATCAGAACATCGCGTGCGCGGGTCGCCGCAACGTAGAGGAGCTTGCGTTCGCTTTCATCGTAGAGCGCTCGGGCGGTGTCATCTCGGGTCGAGTAGGCGGCGTCCTCGTAGGGCATGGTCCCGCGCTGAACGCCGACGAGGAGCATTCGCGGGAACTCGAGCCCCTTGACTCGGTGCATGCTGGCCACGCGTACGCCAGGGCCGAGACGATCGCCGGACTTGGTCTTAATCGGCACAGTCTCGATCCCCCGCCCTGCGAGAGCGGCCCCGTAGGTCTCGGCGATGAGCGAGTTGGTCCGGGCAACAACGCAGATGTGCTCGGGCGGCACGCCTTCGTCGATCCAGGAATTGAGATGCTCGACGATGTGGCCTATCTCGGCATCGAGGTCGTCGAAAATTTTGACCTCTGGGGGGCCGCCGGAGCGGAGAGAGCGCTCTCCGGCGAGGGTATCGATCCCCTCATCGAGGTCGTCGATGTCGAGACCCTGGAGGCGAGCGACAGCCCAGTTGCGGATCTCGTTGGTGGTCCGGTAGTTGACCCGGAGCCTGCGCGAGCGCTGGCCACGGATGCTGATTCCACAGCGAGAGAGCGAGGCCTTATGGCCGTAGATCCGCTGGTGAGGATCGCCCACCGCGAAGATGTCATTTGGCCCGGGATCGACGAGTGCGCGGAGAAACAGGAGGTCCGCAGTGCGGAAGTCCTGGATTTCATCGGCGACGACAGCGCTGTAGTCCCGCGAGGAGCTTCGCGCGAGAACCAGGCGAGCCTCGCGAATCGCGTCGGCGTGCTCTCGCACTCCCATGAGATCGAGTTGCTGACGATAGTCGGCGAGCACAGCCCAGACGTGCTTGCGTTGGCGCCGGCTTAGACGCTTTCCACGGCCCGCGCGACGGGCCTTGAGGTAGCCGTCGAGGTCGGTGACGTCTTGGGCTTGGATCACCTTCGACCACTCTTCTTGGTAGAAGACCGGGTGGAAGTCGAGAGCGTTGGCGTCGAGGGCCTGCGCCCACGCCTTTCGCTGCTGGCCTGGTCGGGCGAGCGGCTGGAGCTTGATTCCATGGCTGTTGAGGGTGTCACGGGCGACCTCCTGGAGATGCTTCACCTCGATCCGATCGAATTCCAGGCCGCACATCTGCTGGAGGTTGTGACGGATGTCTGCGGCGAGGTTGGTGGTGAAGGTCGTGAGGAGAATTCGCTCCCCCGGGTTCTTGAAGACGTTGCGGGCGAGATGCCGCGCGCGATGCATTGCGACGACTGTCTTGCCCGTGCCTGCGCCCCCAAGGACTCGGGCGGAGCCCTTGCTCTTCATGACGACGAGTTTCGCTTGGCTCGGGTGAAGGAAAACCCGCCACTGCTCGAGGGGCGCCGCGAGAATCGCCGCGAGTTCTGCGTCGTCGACGAGAAGCTTGAAGATTCGCTGCGACTCCGGCCTGGCGAGTGAGGCGACGAAGTCCTCGGTATCGACGACCTCGGGGAGCGGCTCATCGACGGTGCTGCGGCGATCGAGTTCGTCGAGGGTCTCGTCGACGCTATGGCCGGAGGCCAGGAGGTAGACAGCGTCAGCGGCCTCAGCCGGGAGGTACTTGACGAGTTGGTCGAGGTCGAGTTCGGTGCGGAGGGTGACCACCGCGGGCAGGAGGGGCTCAGGAACGCCGAGGAGCAGCAGATCCTCGATCTTGTGGTCAGCGAGGAGGAAACTGGCGGGGACCGTGCCGCTGCCGGCGACCTGCTCGATCGTTGCTGGCGCTGGAGCGACGGACGCAGCCGGAGTTGCCTCGACGGCCTCGTAAACCTGAAATGTTCCGGTGAAGCGGTTGACCTCAAAGACCTTGTTGCGGGCCCAATCGACGGCCTCGTCGTGGTTATCGACCCAGACGAGGAGGTAGACGTCGCCCTTTGGCGGGTGGATGACAATCGCTCGGTACTTTTGGTCGATCCTGACGCTGCGTACCTTGTCGTCACGCATGCCCTCGAGGGATTTATAATTGATCGACTTCGAGGTCGGGTTGGCGCGGAACTTGTCGATCCAAGCGCGGACCTTCTTCTGTTGTTGCTTGCCGAGCCGTGAGAAGGCGCTGAGGAAGTCGGCCGACATGGCTACGTGGACAGAGTGCATGGTGATCCTTGAGGGCTGATGCTGGAAGCGATCTTGTTGGTGATCTTCGTTGGGTCGTCGTCGCTCGGATCAAAGAGGATCCAGCCGCCGGCCTCGAAGAACTCACGGTCGATGTCATCCGCGCCGTAGCGTAGAGCGATCTCGAGGTCCACCCAGAGGAGGTCGACATCCTGGGGAGAACGGCCGATCATGAGGTTCTCCCTGGGCTCTTCGGGCGCGGGGAGGCCTCGATCATTGAGGAGACGGAGAAGAACCTCGCAGTCCGCGAAGTCATCGAGGAGAACCGCGAGATCAGCCCGCAGGGGCGCGGCCGGCTGGGCGGGGGTCTCAGGCGTCCTCGCGCGGGCTGGTGCGACGACTGGCTCCTCTTCGCCGAGCGCGAGGAGACGCTCACTGCTGATCACCTCGACGCGGTGGAACTGGAGCAGGTTCCAGGCCTGGAGGAACGCTCGCCACGCGGACTCGAAGCCTTCGGATTGCCGCTCATCGTGACGGTCGTAGAGGCGGAGGTAGAGCCTAAGCGCGCCAAAATCACGTGTAGCGAGTCGTTTACGCGGAATCGCGGCGTAGAACGCGAGCATCGACGAGAACGAACGCAGACCGGCGTGCAGAGTGCCTTGGGAGTCCGCTGTGAGCGTCTGCGTGATCGCAGGGATTTCACCCATGAGCGCTGCGCGCACGCCCTCGGCGGTGCTGTCGTGGCAGGGCTTGGTGAGGTCGGTCGCCGCGAGCCCGAGGGTGATCGCGACCCGCTTCATCTGCACCTCGTCGGGATCGGCCAACCACCGGAGCAGCAGGTCAAAGCTCTCCGCACCGCCGAGTGCTCGCTCGAGGGGCTTCGCCTCATCAGGTGTGCCACCGACGAGGGCCTTGGCGAGCATCGCGAAGGAGCGGGGTTCGACGTCCGCAAGAAGCCCGCGGACGCCGCCCTTGTCGCCCTCGCCGAGGCCGGTCTGGACGTCAGTCCAGGTCAACGACCAGACCCAGTGATGCTCGCTCGGGGGCGTCGACTCAGAGGCGTTGAGGATCGACGTTCGCTTGGCGATGTCGTCCTCGATCCGCGCCTGCGCCTTGTCCGGCTCGGCATGGAAGCCGAAGCCATCGGTGAAGATCGCGATCCGTCGGGTCTCGCGGCCGACCGGAATAAAGACAAAGTCGGGTCGGCAGCGGCGGGCGACGCCCTGCGACGGGCCGAGGTCGACCTGCGGCCGGATCTCCCAGGCAAGGCTGTCGTCGATGACGATCTTGAAACCCTGACGCCCGCCGAAGGCAGTCTCGGACCAGCGCCAGCGGGCCTTCTCCGCCGCCATCCGCAGAGCGGTGATAAAGCGCCGCTCGAGCTCGCTCTCGAGCAGCGAGTCGAGGTTGACACCCGAGAGTGACGCGACCTCTTTGACGTGCTTCTGCTCTCTCAGAATCGCGTCGAAGAGGGCGACTGCCCGGCGCCGCGAGATCGAAGCGAGTTCCCGCTGATGCTGGTGGGCGTAGACGCAGCGGTAGCAGCCGTCACGGCCCTCGATTTTGGCGCAGCGACAGAGTTTCATCGCCTCGAGGGCGAGTTCCATCACCTCGAAGAGCGTGCGATCGCGCCAGAGCGCCGCGAGGTAGCCAGTGCCACCTGGAACCGTGTCGTAGATGACGAGGAAGCGCTGCCTGCTCGCGCCGGAGGGCTCGGACATCGTCGTCACTCGCAGGTGCATCGGCTGGCCGCCGAACTTGCGGCGAAAACCGAGATCGAGGGCAGCGCGGAAGGAGTTGACGACCTCCGTGACCTCGTGATTCGCGACCGGCAGGAGCACGCGGATCGCCTCGGAGGTGTTGTGGCGATAGAGGCCGACCAGGATTAAGTCCTCGGCGGCACCGGCAGTGCGGACCTTGCACCACGGAAGGTGCTCGGCTCGGGCGTGCTTCCCTGGGGGGGCCGGCTTCTGTACACGACCGCACATCCTGCAGACGACAAAACCCTGCTGCTCGATCATCTCGCCGGCGATCGGCGTCGCCAGGCCGCGGTCCTCTCTCCGACCGAAGTTGATCTCGCGAAGCTGAGTCCGCGGCATCAGCTCATAGCCGAAGATCATCGTCGCAGTCTCGATCAGCCGGGCACCACCTGGGGGGGCGCCGTCGACGGCCTCGATCAGATCGACCAAACGATAGGACTCCTGATCGCGTTCATCACTCTCATCGGCGGTGCTGGCCTCGGAAACGGTTGTCGTCGACCACACCTTGCGAAATTCGATGAGCGAGTGCTCCTGGCCCTGGTCGAGCCAGCCGTGATCGTCGCAGCGGGGGCAAGTCCCCGCAGGGGCGCTCTCGGGGTAGATCCGCTCTGAGTGTTGGCAATTCGGACAGAGGCGCCAGCGTTCGACGGTCGGCGCCTTTTTCGAGCCGAGGTCGAGCTGCGTGATCTCGATCTTGCGGCCCTCCGCGTAAAACGAATTGAAAGGGGCGAGTTCGCGGATCGCCGTGCTCGCCGGTCGGATGTATTCGGTGCGAGCCCGTGAGGCCGGCTTTTTCGAGCTCTTCTTCGCCGTCTTGTTGCCAGAGTTGTCCCTGTCTTTGTCGTTCTTCTTCACCCCCGAGAGCACGCCTGGGTCGATCCCGAGGATCGTCGCCCGGAGGGTGACGCCGGGCTCAGGAAAGGCGTAGTTCGGCAGCACTCCGGCGTCGGTGAGAACATTGAGCGGGTATTTCTCGCTGAGAGCAAAGAGCTGGCCTTGGTAGGCTCGCTCGGCATCTTCGAGGTCGGTCAACTCGTGTTCTGCAGAGCGCTCCGGCTCGACCGCGTGGGGATAGGCCTTGCTCGGGTCGGCCGTGATCTCTGCACGACGCTGCTTGATCGCCTCACGTAGGCTTCGTAGCCGTTTTCGCTCGACCTCGACGCCGTCGAAGGCGGCACGGATCTTTGCCGGGATCCGATCGTCGAGCACCTGCGCCTGGAGGTCGTCGCGGATCCCCTTCCATGCCGGGTGTTCGCTCGGATCTCGGCCGAACCAGCGGATGAAGTCGCCGAGGATCGTGTGTTTGTGGACCTCGTAGTACTCATAGAAGGAGTGGGGAAACGCCTCGGTGTTCGCCTTGCTCAGGAGGTCGCCCATGCGTCGCTGGATCCTCTCGCCCTCGGCCCGCTGGGCCCAGGCGTCCATCGAGAAGGCGACGAGCTGACGGCTCAACATGTCGGGTGCATCGAGAAAGCACGCCGGTGGGTCGATATGCCCACTCATCATCTGCTCCGGGGCCTCGAAGAAGTAGCGATCGTGGGGGCGGGCGTTGGCGATCGTCAGGATCAGCGCGTTGCCGGTGCTGCGACCGGCGCGGCCGACCCGCTGCATGTAGTTTGCCGGCAGCGGCGGCACTGAGCAGAGCATCACCGCCGACAGGTCGCCGATGTCGATCCCCATCTCGAGGGTCGGCGTGCAGGTCAGGAGGTTGGGAGCGTCGGGGCGCTGGCCGTGCTTAAAACTCTGCTCGAGTGCCTCGCGGGCAGTCCGCTCGAGCAGGCCCGTGTGCTCGGCAGCGAAGACCCGCTCGATCCGCCCGGCCCGGAAGAGCCGCCGGTAGTAGGCGTGGGCGCCGTCGAGGGTCGCCGGTTGGAGTTGGCCGCCGCACCGGTAGGTCAGACAGCGGGCGCCCACCCAGGCGCCCTGTGAGGCCGCAGCGATCGTTCGCGAGCGACCGCAATCAGGGCAACCGACAAGGGCGACATCGCGCGTGATGAGCAGTTTCTCTGGACGCAGTCCGCTCGCCTGGGGGTCTCTTTTGGCGGCCCCCTTGGTCGCCCGTGTGTCGATCAGCTCGGCCATGGCGAGGCGGCGCAGCGCCTGGAGCAAGACCTCGGCGATGCCGCCGTCACGGGCCTCGAGGCGGAGCGAGCGGGCGGTCCAGTCGCGGTACCAGGTCAGCCGTGATGGTGGGGCTACAAGTGGCTCGAAGAGCTTGTGCTCACGCCCGTGGAAGGCGAAGAGGGGATAGCGCGAGTGGGGGCCGAAGCGGGCGATCCGCGGGTTTTTCCGGCGCGACAGGAAGAAGCGATTGCCCTGTTTGACGTATTCGTCGAGGAGGCGGTCGTGGATCGCCCCGCGCGAGCGCAGGCGCTCGATCACCCCGGATAGAAAGTGGCGGACCTCGGTGACCGAGCGTGCGCTGCCGGCCATCGCCACCGGCCGAGTCTCGATGAGCCAGGCCTGGAGGGCCGTCGCCGCTCGGGTCAGGGCCTCGGGGTCGGGGGCCGCGGTCGCGCAGGCTGTGCGATCGAGGCTGCGGCCGACGACCACGCCCAGGCCAAACTCGCGGGCGACCTCCCAGGAGAGGCGCATTCGCAGGAGTCGGTCGGCCCTCCGGCGGAGCTTGGCGGTGACCCGCCGCTTGGGGTCCGCGATCGCCTCGATGTAGTCGCGGTAATCCGGGTCATCGCGGAGATCCGGCGGAAGTAGGGTTGCGGCGAGGCGACCGACGCTCGCCCGATCCACCTCGAGGCGGCCCCCCCAGTGCTCGAGGAGCCTGTCGACAAAGCGGCTCATCGATGTGCCCTCGGGGGTGTGCTCGAGCACCGCTTGGATCGCCGTGCGGAGGACAAAGCGGAAGGTGCGACCGGCGAAGAAGGCGGCGCGGTGGGAGGCGTCCTGGACCGAGTCTGTGAAGGCGAGGAGCTTGCGGTCGTTGTTGTAGGGGGAGATGAAGAGGTGAGAGAGGGCGACACTGGAGAGACTCGCCGCCCGTGAGCCGAGGATCGTCAGGCCATCCTCGGCGCCGCACGCCGGACAGATGCTCTGAAAGCGGCCGCTCTTGACGCTGCCCGTGCCACTGCCCGTGTCGATGTTGACCCGCAGTCGCGGGATCGGGTGGAGTTCGCCGTCCTCGCCGTCCTCGTGGCAGAGCGGCTTGTCCTCGTGGCTGAGGTGAAGGCTTGACGGGCAGAGGTAGTGCTCGAGCAGTTTGCCCTGGGCGTCGGCGAAGGGATCGTCGCCGACCCGGACAAAGCGTGCCGTGTCTGTGCCCTTGAGGAACGCCTCGCCGACCCGCGCGGGGGCGTCGATGAGTTCGTCCTTGCCCTCGACCTTGAGCATGCCAAAACCGGCCTCACCGCACTCGCGGCAGTAGACCTGGGTCGCGTAGCGGGTGTGCTCCTCGTCGCTGCGTTCGTCGAACCACTCGAATGTGGGCGCCTCGTGCTCGTCGCGGGGGACTTTGCGCAGCAATCGACGGAGTTCCCGCAGCCAGAGCTGGACCTGGAGGCTGAGAAAAGGGATGACGCGCGCACCCTCCCGACGACGGGCCCAGGCGACCAGCGCCAGGAAGGAGGCGAGTGCCAACCATCGGTCGCCACCGCGGCGCTGGGCGACGTCGGTGTCCACGGGGAGAGCATCGATGATCTCGGCCCAGTGGCGGGGACCCCGGTGTCCACGTGCGCGCTGGGCTGTCAGCACGTCGCGGAGAAAGGTATGCCCGCGCAGGGCCTCGCCGAGGGCGACCCGGCCGTCGTCATCGTCGGCATCTGCGAGTTCGGGATCGGCCGCGCTCGCCCGGACCCAGCGCTCGCGGCCCTTCGGCGGCGGACCGAGCCAGAGCAGAGCTTGGGCGTTGAGGTAATCGGCCGCGGAGTCGTAGGTGTTGGCTGTCAGCTCGGCCGTGCTCGCGGTCGCTGGGCTCGGTCCGGGCTCGTCATCCTCGTCATCCTCGTCATCCCGGTCGGCGGCGTCCGCTTCATCCCCCGAATCGCCCTCGGTGGCGGTCGGCTTTGGCAACCACTCGCGGATCTCCTGGCGGTCCTCGGTGATCACCGAGTCATCGGCAAAGGGCTCACCAAAGACCTCTGATGCGAAGTCCAGCAGGCGTTTGCGGCCGTCGCCTTCGCCGTCGCCGATCGTCGCCGAGGTGCCGACGCAGCACAGATGCCCCTCGGGGATCGCCAGTCGCCGCTTGAGCCGGCGGATCAAGAAGGCGACGTCGGTCCCCTGGGCGCCGTCATACGTGTGGAGCTCGTCGAGCACCAAATACTGCAGGGTGCGCTCGTGGTTTCGCCGCCACAGCGACCCGTCTGCCGGTCGCAGGAGGAGAAAGTCGAGCATCCGGTAGTTGGTCAGGAGGATATCTGGCGGGTTTTGCCGCAGGTGCTCGCGCATGTCCTCTAGATGAGACTCGGTGGCGACGGGATGGGTGCCCTTGCCGCCGATGTAGATCCCCGCGCGGATCTTGCCCCGCAGCTCCGGCGACGCGCCGGCGGGCCAATTGTGGATCTCTCGGGCAAAGCGCTCGGCCTGGTCGGCGGCGAGGGCGTTCATCGGGTAGAGGATGATCGCCTTGATCCCGTTGTTGCCCGCCCTCGCCCGGTGCCGCAAGCAATGATCGAGGAGCGGAAAGAGGAAACACTCGGTCTTGCCAGAGCCGGTGCCCGTGGCGACGAGGGTCGATCGCGGCGGTTGTTCGGCGCTCGCCAGGCGCTCCCAGGCGCGCAGCTGGTGGGCGTGCGGTGCGAAGGCCGGCAGCACCTTGAGAAGGCGCTCTGCCGCCCCCCGTGGGCCCTCGCGGAAGGGCAAGCGAAGGTCGACAAAGGGCCCGCGGAAGAGCCCCCGCACCGGGTCGGCGAGGAACTCCAAAAGCGCCGCCTCGTAGCTCCGATCGCGCAAGGAAAAGGTGGTCCGCAGGTAGTCGCGGATCGTCTCCTGGAGCTGGGTTGTGACGATGCTCGGGATCATGACGGGCTGGCTCCCTTGCGCTTCTTGGTGGCCGACTTCGCCGACCTAGCTGAACTAGCTGAACTAGCTGAACTAGCTGCCGTGGCGGCGGCCTTCGAGCGGGCTGCTCTCCGTGTCTTTTGGGTTTTTGTTTTTGTTTTGGCCTTGGCCTTCAGGGGCGAGTTCTCCAGAAGCGAGACCTGGACGGCGGTCTCGCTCGAAATGCTTATCGCAGCCCCTTTGCGCCGCCTCGCCACCCTGGCATGCGGCTCTGGTGTTGACTTCGGCAGGCGCTCCTTGAAATAGGCGTAGGCCTGCGCCATGTCCTCCTCGCGATCACAGGCGTCGAAGGGCGGCTCAAAGGGCCCGCCCCCGTCGATCGCCCATTCCGGCAGGGAGTCGCCGGCCCTCGCATCCTTGACCTGTTGCCATTCCTTGCGGCTGAGACCGACGCCGCTCAGGCCTCGGTTGACTGTGAAGACGATCTTGCCCCGGCGATCGTAGAAGGTCTCGCGCTCGTACTGCTGAAGCACCGGAAACTGGACCCGGTAGATCAGTAAAAGCTCCTCGAGGGTCATGCCCAGGGAGAGCGCGGCGAGGGCATCGAGCTCGATCAGCGCCTGCCGACGGGCGTAGGGCGTACGCAGCGGGGCGCTCCAGGTCCATGTGCGCGGAGCTTTTTCCCAGCCGGCACAGCGCGGATCGGCGGCCTTGGCCGAGGGCAGCAGGTGTTTTGTCGCCGGGAGGTTGCGATTCCAGAGGTCGGCGTAGTGGGTGGTTAGGCAGTTGAGGCGGAGTGTTCTATCACGAATCGGCTTCGCTGCAGGGCCTGTCGCGACAGGGAGCTGCTCGGAGAGGGTTCGGTTGATATGGCCCATTCCGGTCGATTTGACCAAGAAGTCTGCGATGAGCGAGTGAGAGAAGCCGGAAAAGTCGAGGAGGACGGCCTCGCTCTCAAATGCAATGGAAAAGACAGTGTTAATATGGGTGAGACCGGGTGGGTAAATTGCGGACGCAAGAGTGCGCTCTCCCGTTGGTGCAGCCATCTCGCGGTGGGCATGTCGATAGAACGTGGCAGTACTCTGTCCGCGCCACTGCGGAGTTCGCTCGCGAAACTCCTTGAGCGGGCAACCGGGTACGTAGTTTGTTCGCGGCAGGTAGTCGTCCGGGATCTGTGTCAGGTCGATGACGCTGTAGTCTTGATTATTCCGACAGCCTTCGTTCGGTGTCTTATTGAAGGGCGTGCCGACAAAAAAGTGGGGACCCGAGACAACCCACTCCTCCGGGGTCCTTGGAAAGCGGGTCTCGCGGCGGATCGTCCCGTCTCGTTGCCGACCAGTCTCGTCAAAGCAAACCGTGCAGAAGTACTCCCCCCTGAGATCCGCGAGCTTCCTCGGGGCATCGGCAAAGCGTTGGAGCACCGAGAGAATCTCCTGGCTGTGGACCACGGGCAGGCGCGCCTCGCTCGCAGGCGTGCCAGGAGGATCGTAGAGCCGGGCGAAGAGCTCTAGCGTATCCGCATTGACCTCAACAAGACGCGAGCGATGCGGACGGAGGTCCCAGTGGCCGTTGTTGTCCTTGATCCCTGGGACTGGCCCGATGCCATCATGCTCATAGGACCCATCGAGCGTCGCCGGGTGCAGGATATTTGATGCACTCGTGTAGGACGGAGCATGAATCCCCCCGGTGTAAATAGAGACCTCATAGTGTTTCTCGTCTTTGATCTCCGTAAACAGAGTTAGCTTATTGATGAAGTGAAAATGATAGCGCAAGCGAACGCTGAGTGCGCTTCGCAGGTCTCCGCCCCTAGGATCATCGTAGAGCCCTTTTTGATGCAAGAACCCCAAGCCCGAGCCCTGGTGGCTGAGACGGATCCCTGCTTCAATAAAGCACTTGTACAGATTCGTCTGCACGCCTTCGAGCAGGGGATAATTTGAGGGTGCATTCAGAAACGCTTGCGTGCCGATATCCCCACAAAATTCCCGAAGATATCGCGAGCGTGCATGGCTCTCGCCGAGCACCTTGACCCGCCAATCCGCGACCTTTTTTGCGCTTAGCTTCCGCACGGCCAAAAGAGGCTCAAGGTCGCTCAGGATCCCCGACTCATTCCACGAGAGCTTGATCCAAGGCGGGTTCCCGACGATCACATCAAACCCGCCGCCGACAGCACACAACACCTCTGGGAACTCCAGCTCCCAATGAAAAAAGCGCCCCGCGTCGGCCTTGCTCGCCTCGGTGCTCGGCCCCTTGGTCAGCAGTTCCTCGACCTTCGCCAACCACTGCTCGCGGCTCGGCAACGCCTCGATCTGCTCGATCGGCCACGACCACAGCGAGCACCACAGATCCATCACTGCCCGCAGCCGGGCTCCCGGGCTCCCGGGTTTGTAGAGTTCGCGGGCGGCGAGTTCAGACTCCTCGGCCGTGCGCCAGCGGTCCGTCTTGGCGGGTGGCGCCTGTCCCCACAGCGGGACCGGCTGCTCGATGGCCTTCAATAGGCTGGAGCGTATTCGCGCGTGCTCCGCCCAAAGCGCGTCAATACCTTCGCAGAGCCCCTCCAGGCGGGCGGCGTCGATCGTCGTGAAGGGCAGGACGGCCTCCTTGCGCCAGCGTTTGAGATGCTCGATCGCCTTCGGGCAGAGCTTCTTGACCACCTTGTCCTTCTCGTAGGGGGCCATTCCCTTGTCGGGCACCAGGAAGTGGTAGATCGAGCCCTTGGGGCGGGCCTGGCCGGCGGCGAGCCGGGTCGGCGCCAGGCTCAGCCAGTTGACCACACCGGCTTTTTTGTTCGGCCTACGCAGCAGATCGGCGATCGCGTAGACCTCTCGGCGGGCGCCGATCAGGCTGTTGCCAACCCGCAGCCGGAGATCGAGAAAGGGCACCTGCACCTCGGGTTGGAGCACCCCCAGCCACAGCGAGACCTTGCCCAGCTCCGCCGCCAGCGGGTTGAGGTCGACGCCGTAGCAGCGGCAGTGGACGAAGTGGTACTTCACGCGCAGAAGCTCGCGCTGGTAGTCCTCGGCCGGGAGAAGCTGCCCGCGCTCCGCCTGCTTGCGCTCGAGATAGGCGTGGGCGAGCTGGTCCACCGCCTCGTTCAGGAAGGCGCCAGAGCCCATCGCCGGCTCGCAGATCGTCAGGTCGAGGATCGCGTCGGCACTCAGCGCCCCCTCCTCGCCTGCGACCCCCAAGCGCTCGCGCAGGGTGTACTTGGTCAGGCACCGGGTCAGCACCTCGGGGGTGTAATAGGAGGCGCTCTTCTCGCGGTCACGGCCCGCCAAACGGAAGAGAAAGCTGCCCTTTGGGTGGGTGATCTTCGCCCCCTTGGGATCGCGCCGAAACTCGTCCTCCTCGTACTCGCCCGCCCGCGAGGCCGGGACAAAAAAGACCCGAGCATCGTCGTCCTTGGCCGCCGGATCCTGGAGTTCGTAGGTCGTCTCGTCAGCGAAAAAGCCAGTGTTCGAGAGCAAGCCCTCGTAGACCGCGCCGAGCTGGTTGATCCCGAGGGTCGCGTAGGAGATCCGGCCGCGCTGGCGAAGCCCGCCGCCGCGCCGACCCTCGCGAGAGAGCGAGAGGAGCTGGAGCACCTCCTGCAGGACATGATTACGGAGCTTCGCCGCGGAGAGGAGCGGCGTCCGAGCCCGGTCAAAAAGAGGGCTGCGCTGCGGTTGGATCACCAGGTCGACCGCGTCGAGGTACTCGGTCGCGATTGACCGCTGGCTCGCCTGTGGCCAGCCTAGGTGCACCACAGAGAAGAGCTTGTTGAGGCTGTGGTGGATAAAATAGCCGTTGCGGGCGCGCTCGGTGGTCAGCGGCACCAACTCGAGATCGCGCAGCGACTCGAGGCTGAGACCTAGCCGGTAGGCATCGGCCTTCATCGGCACCGCCCCGGCCTCGCCGCCCCGGGCCTCGGCGAAGAAGAGGAAGAGCAGGCGGTAGAGGTAGGTGATGCACTCGCGGCTGAGCTGGGCGGCGAGCTCGGGTCGGTCGAAGAGCCCGGTCTTGGCGACGTTACGGACATGCCAGACCGCTTCGTTGCCGATCAGCTCGATCGATTGCTGGACGCCCCACTTGAGATCGGTCGAGACCGCAAAGGCGTGCTTGTGCGAGCGCTCGTCGATCCTGTCGAGGAGGCTCTGGCCGTCGTCGGGAAGGAGGACCTCGCGATGGAGAAGACCGACAAGGGCCCGCAACGCCGAGGGCTTGCGGTGACCGAGCATCGCCCCGAGTTCGAAGTGGAGATACTGTCCAAGCGGCCACTTGTCGCGGTCGATGAGGAAGAGGTCAGGGCCGGCGAGCAGGAGCACCCAGCGCGGGGCGTGCTCCTGCCGGAGGAGGGGGCCGTCAAGGAGCGCCCGCCAGGATCGAGTCTCGGGGGCGTCCCCGTCCACACTCGCGGAGCCGGAGGGCCTGTCGTTGTCGGGTACCTCGAGGTCGAGCGGCGTGGCGCTCAAGGGATCGGCCTCGTCGTCGGAGCGCGGCAGCGCGGCCTCGCCGATCCACAGATAGGGGCGGCCGTGGCGGTCGAGGGTGGCGGTCAGAGGCACCTCGAGTCCGTCGCCGAGGAGCGCTCGCGTCGGCTCGCGGACATAGCCGAGCGCTTCGAGGACCAGGGCGTGGATAGCCTGGTCAACCTGTTCTCGTCGTTTGGATA
>CAYYUP010000127.1:0-13220 GCA_964474905.1 uncultured Nannocystis sp.
CGGCACCTGTCGACGCTAGACGAGCCCGGCCCCCGCTTCAAGAGCGAAAAAGCTCCATTTAGGAGGTCCGGCCTGCGAGGAGATCTCCCGGATTTTCTTGGCGTCAGTGCGTTGTGCGCAGGTTGGAAGACCAAGTCAGCTTGGCCCAACGGTCGTTGGGGGCCGAGCGGCGGGGCGTCGAGGTCGCGGTCATCGGGCTGCGCTCGGAGTTTTCGCTGCTGGTGTCCGCAGGCCTCCGGCGAACGACGTCGTCATCGCCTCCGATGTCAGGGATGCCACCAAGCACATCATTTCCATTCACGCGCACCGCCTGGTGGTTCCGAGCCCGTATGGACGTATGGACGTACAGCCGCAAGGACTTCAAGGTTATCAGCTTTGCACGGATCCTTTGCCCAGAACGTTTTTTGGGGGGGTTACCGCGACGGTTTCTTGCGGACTCACCCTCTTGTCCCTGTCGCTCTTGATGAGTCATTGCGGTTCTCTCCACATTTGTAATTCAGCACACCAAATGATCGTTCTCTTCGTGTCTGCGTGGCCTTGACAGCGTGCAAGCCCAGGTGTACAGGGATTGTACGGCTACCCGCGCAATCGACATACAACCGGCACAGCAGTCACGGCATGTATTGCAGGTATGCCTGCCCGCTATGCACAGTTTATTTATTCTGATTTTTTTTGGCCTCTTGGCCTCTTGGCCTCTTGGCCTCTTGGGCTGTGGGGATGACCCTGAGGTTCCCATTTCAACATCGGTAACGTGGGGGAGAGATCCAGGGCTAGAGACAACTGGCTCAGGCGGAACGTCAGATTCGACGGGCTCGACGGGCTCGACAACAGCTGGGGACACATTGTGAGGCCCGATCATGCCTAGACGATCGACCGCGTACCGCACGACGCACTTCACCAGCCAGCGAAGGGGTTGGGCTCTACCTCTTGCAGCTGCGCTCCTGATAGCGTGCAAGCAGCCACCTCCGGTTGTTTCCGAAGAAGCACATTTTGACTTTGCGACCGATTTGCCGGATGAAGTATGCGGAGGCAACCTCGTGGGCATGGGTGATCTCATCGATAAAGTTGAAGAACTCTTTAATGTCGAGAGTCCTCACTTTGTCTTCTACTGGTTGCCGGGCGACCAATTTTCAGAACACTCAGCCTGCGTAAGTAAGGGGCCGGCATGCTTTCGGCCCGAGGAAGGAGCCATCTACAGTTCATTCTTGCCGGCGGGCCATGAGATCATCCATGCGGTATTCGCTCGCTGGGAGATCCATCCGGCCCTGAATGAGGGACTCGCAAATCTCTTTGAAGAGCCGACTCCCTCGACTCATGAGCCTGATCCATCTGTGGCGATTGAAGATGTGCTTGCCTATAGCGGAAAAGATGTCGACTATCCGGTCGATTACCGCGGACGGGGCGCACATTTTGTTCGGTTCCTGATCGACCAATATGGCTTCGATCGTGTGGCGCGCCTCGTCAGAGTATCGCTCCGCGAAGTCGACCTCATGGCGAATTCCGGTTTTTTCGAGGATTCATTGGGTGAACCACTCAGCGAGGTGCTCTCTGCATATAAAAATGCTCCGCTCTGCCCGCTTGTAGAAGCGCGATTTGCCTCTGTAGAATGCCAATCCCCGCCGATCCGAACGAGACTCGGAGAGGACAGCTGGAGTGAGGATATCGAGCTTAACTGCTCAGATGCCGATACTTACGGCAGCAGCGAAGGGGCCCAGTGGACTCCACGAACGCTGGATATCGAGACCGCCGGAACATTCGAGTTTTCTCTCCAGGCAATACCACCGGAATTCGCTGAGGTTGTGCTCGGCAGATGTGGGGGAGGCTGCGGCCAAGGTCTCTACCTCCGTATTGCCGGAGGAGATTCGATGACAGCCGAGCTGCATCCTGGGCAATACTACCTACTCTTTGCCCGACACGAAGGGGCACCTGTAGCTTTTCAACTCGCGGTCGAGCGAAGCGATGGCTGACCCAGCCCTAGATCTTACTGGCGCCCAAGGTACGGGCTAAGCGACCCAGCCCCAAGATCATCGCGCTGGAGATCAATCTCAGTGCGGTCCCCAATAGAGCCCGGCGAGATTGGTGCTTTGGTAGGGCACTTCGTTGCCGTTGCGGTCGAGGATTTTGAAGCCGCTTTCTTCGGACCAGGCGAGGGAGATCTCTGTTTCGCATTGGCGTTGGAGGGTTGCGACCCGCTCGATCCAAAGCTGGCCGGGGGGGGCGATGTAGACCTCGTAGCTGCAGAATAGGCCGGTGCTGTAGAGGTAGGCCTCGCGACCGTCGGCGAGTGTGAGGGAGCTGCGGTGCTTGTGGCCAAAGAGGAACTCAGGGTCGGAGTAGAGGAGCCCCAGGAGCCCGCCGGCGATCACCGCAATGTGCAGGCATGCGAGAGCGAGTACCGGCCATCCGCGGGCGCGCTTGCGGTATTTGATGCCGAGCCATGCAAACCCCGGGATCGTCAGAAGACTGAGGGCGCCGAGCTGGTAGGGCAGTCTGTCGAGCCAGGGCGGCGGGCGCTGACCCGGCCCTGGTAGCACGTCGAAGGCGAGGTGCATTGCGGAGCCGGCCGCAGTTAGAGCGAGGGCGACGAGAGTTGGGAGCAGGAGGTGGCGCCATCTGGACCATCGGGTATTGCGTGGGTCTGCCACCGGGGCAGTGTAGCAGTCAGGTGCTCGCGCTAGCGCCCGAGCTTTGCGGCCGGCCCCGTTACTCGGATTTGATCACGAGCACAAACTCCTGGGTATCCTCGCCACCCTGGCCATCTTCGACCATCACGACGACCGTGTACTCGCCGATATCCTCGCTGGTGATCGCCCAGGTCAGGGGGTGGGTTTGCTTGTTGAGGGTCATGCCTAGGGGGCCGTCGACCAGCGTGTAGGTGAGGCTGTCACCGTCGGCGTCGGTGGCCTCTAGGAGATATTGCCAGAGTACGGGTGGATCGCCGGCGAGAACGGTGCCCGAAATTACGAGGCCAAAGGGCCCAAAGAGCCCCGGATCGTTGACCGTGATGTAGTCTTTGCCGTCGGGCGTGAAGCGGAAGATGTCGGCGGCCGCTGTGCCCGAGCCGTTTTCGTAATCTGAGGTGTAGATATTGCCCGCATTGTCGACCCGCAGCGGTACCGGGAAAAGGTCGTTGGGCGCATCAAAGGTGCCGACCTTGGCCATCATGAAGAGGTCGTAGAGGATGAGGTCGCCGGCGGCGGCGACGAGCTGCCCATTGGCGTTGAATTGCAGGCCCTCAAAGGAGCCTGGATTGCCGGCACCACTCAGCGTATCGACCCACTCAAAGGTCTTGAAATCGTTGTTAAAACTGGTGATATGGATGGTATTGTCGGATTGGCTGGCGAGGTAGAGGCGACCGTAGCCGTCGAAGGTGATCCCGGTGAGGCTGCCGGCCCCCTGGGGGATGCCGATGGTCATCTCAAATGCGTAGTCCTCGGCGCGGTATTGATTGAGTTTGTCGGTGCCGCCAGTCGCGGTCGTGGTATAAAGATTTCCGAGGGCGTCAAAAATCACGTTTTCGGTGGCCTCGGCGGCGGCCTTGGGGTACACCGCGTACTCGACCCCGTAGTCGCTGAACTCGACAAAATCCTCGTAGGCGGCGACGACCAGGTTGCCGCGCTCGTTAAAAGCCATGCCATTGGGCCCGTATTTGTAGGACTCTGAGGCGATTTTTGAGAATGCAGGGTGGGTGAAGGAGGTGATATACGCCAGGGTCTCGCCGTCGAACACCCTTATTTCGTCGGTTCGTGAGGAGGCGATAAAGACCTCGCCGGGGTTGAATTTGCTCTTGAAGACCTCGCTGAGCACGACCTCCAGGTTGGGCTCGGAGACGAAGAGCGGTGGCGAATTGCCGCCTTCGCTAGTTGAGCCGGTGCTGGAGGTCTCGCCTGTCGAGCCAGTGCTCGCGGAGTCGGTGCTCGCGGAGTCGGTGCTCTCGGTCGGATCGGTGCTGCTTGTGCCTTCGCTTTCGCCAGCGCTGCCCGAGGTCGTGCCGGTGGCGCTGGCTGTAGCGGTGGCGCTGCTTGTGTCGGAGTCGCTGGCAGAGGCTGTTTCGGAGGCCGAGGCGGTGAACGATGCACTGGCGCCGCTGTCACTGTCGCCGCTGCTGTCATCACCGCAGGCGCCGAGCGCGAGCGCGAATGTAGAGATAAAAGCTACCCTGTAGATTATCGTGGCCATCGTCGTGATCCAATCGCGAGAGGCGTCACTGTAGCGCGGTTCGCAGAGGAGATCGACGTGGTCTGGGCCCCGTAGTGTGGGTCGGCATTGCTCGTCACGAGCGCGATCTGGCCGACGGTCGGATCTAGTTCTAGTTCTAGTTGTGGATAAACGCGCTGATGCACCAATTGCCGACGCCGTCGAGATCCTTGACATCGGTATGCTGGCCAACAGGGCAGGCGTCGGTCGTGCGGGTGAGGAACGAGATACCGCTCTGCTGCACCGTACCGGTGTGGCCGAGGCCGAAGATACTGTTTTCATCGCCGGCGGCGATGCCGACGCAGAAGTGCGAGTTCGTGATCTCCACCGGCATGATCGGGGCGTCGATCGGGCCTGTTTGCTGGATATCGCCGAGGGGACGCGTCGCGAAGGGTTGCTCTTCGGGCATCGCTTTATCCTCGTCGTATTCGTAGATCTTGAGTTCGGCTGGAGGGCTGCTTTTGAGCTGCCGGACGTTGAAGCCTACATGGTCGAGGATAAAGGGTGCGGCGATCTCAGACTCAAAACACTCGACATTCAGAGTGATTGTGGAGGGGCTACCCATACACGGGTAATTGTGTTGGCAGTCATCCTCTTCGTAATGCTTGAGCTCGGCCATGGAGGGGCCGCTCTCGGTATTCTCGCCGGTCGACTCGGCCGTCGTGAGGGTCTCGCTCGCTCCCGAGGTTGAGGTTGAGGTTGAGGCCGAGATCGTGGCGCCGGTTGCCGAGCCGCCGCTGTCGCTTGCGCTGTAGTTAAAATTTGGGTTCGAGAGGGAGCAGGCAGTCGCGAGCGCAGCGGCGGGGAGCGCTGCGAAGGGGCCCAGGGCGGGGGTGCGTGGGGCTCGGAGCGAATATAGGAATCTCCTCAAGACGCGATCGTATCGGCTCTTGGAGTGCGTTAGGGACCGAATGAGGCGCGAATACGCACTGTGTGGCGCAATGCACTCAGTGGCCGGAGGGGCTGGGCTCGGGCTAAGCTTCTGGGTGTGAAGCATGCGGAGCGCGACACGAGCTCAGTGACATCGACTCAGGGAATTGGAATCGAGTCGGCGATGGAGATCCTCGCCGATGGCGGTGAGCAAAGCCGAAGGCGCTTGTTGCACGAGATCGAGGGAGCGGGCGCTCAGGCGCTCAAGGGTCTGCGTCAGCGCCTGGTGGAGGTCTTGGGCGCCAGTTCGCGGCGTCCCATCGATGACGAGGGCTTGCCGGGCTCCTGGAGCCGGGCGTGGCAGGTCTCGGCGTTGGTATTTTGTGCGGGCGACGATTCGGCGGCGTTAGAGCTGCTGGCAGGCTTTGTCGACAAAAACGTCGAGGCCAACCGCTGGGTCCGCTATTGGGCGCTCGCCGGGGCGGTCACCCAATCGATGCACCGCGCTTGGTCGATCGAGCAGGCCCGTGCGCTGGCTGCGGACAGCGGCGAAGTGATCCTCATCAGGGCGCTCGCCTGGCTGATCTTGGCAGAGCTCGACGATGACGAGGCCGCCCGCGCCGCCCTGCTCTGGTGCCTGGGAGAGGGCGATGAGCCCTTTCCAAGTGCCGACACATTTCCGGGTACAGAGGCACTTGTGCACGACGCAGCCGCCAAGGGGGCCGCGCTGCGGGCTTTGCGGGTACTGCAGCTGCCCGAGGCCTTTTCTCTGGTCCAGCGCATCGTCGACGACGCGCCCTTTGCGACACTGACCTGGGATGCGATCTGGGTGATCGGCAAGTACGGCGGCGCCGCTCGGGCGGCAGAGGCGGCCCAGACCCTCGCCGGTTTTGTCGTCAAGCACAGGCGCTCGCGCGAGTACTACGAGATGGTCGGCGTCGCTTTGCGGGCGATCGGAGCGCTCGGGATCCCGCAGACGGATCTACTGCTCGCGGAGCTCGAATCGCCAGCGGCCGGCGTGTTTGTCGAGGCATCCAAGGCACTAGAGCGGGTGCTCGGCACACAAAAAGCGGTCGGGCGCCTGATCGATGTCTCGATCGATGAGCCCGGCCAAGAGGCCAAGCTCGCGGATGCCCTGCGTTGCATGCGGCGCAAGGCGGTCATCGATGCCTTGGACGGCAATCTGCGCTGCGGTGTTGCCAAGCGTGAGGAGGCGGCCCGTCTCCTCTTTATCGAACTCGGCGGCTCGGTGGCGATCGATCGGGTGCAGGCGCTGCGTCAGGATCTCGAGAGCCGGCGCAAGGCTGTCGCCGAGCTCGATGCCCGCCAGCGCGAGCACGTCAAGCTCATCGCCGTGGGCGATGGCGCGGCCACCTGGATCGCCGTCGGCATGTGGGTGCTCGTCTTTCTCACGGGGCTCATCGCGATCATTCTCGGCATGATCCAGCTCTACAGCGAGGGCGTCGAGGCCTACTCGGGCTGGGCACTCGCCGGCGGTGGCGGTCTTTTTTCGCTGCTCGGCAAGCTCGGGTTTAGCGGCAAGTTGGTCGAGACCGCGGGCGCGCGTGCGGCAGGGCGCCTGGCGATCTTCACCGGTTTCCAGCGTCGTCTGCAGCACATCGATCTGCTGCTCGCGCAGCGCTTTATCGACGGCGTGGCGATCGAGGTCGAGGAGGTCAAGGTGCTCTCGCGTCTGATCGGCGACGCGCAGTCCGAGGCCCAAGAGTCGATCCTCGCGTTGATGCCGAGCGACGACGAGGTTGCTGCCTACAAGCGCCGGCGCTCGCTCATCGACAGCGAGAAGGGCAAGAGCGGTCCTGCGGAGGCCGGGGTTGACGATGGGTCAACCTGATCCAAACGGTGCCTCGCGGACGCGCTTTCGTGCGGGGGACTTGGGGTTCAAAGCTGTTATTATCCGCGACTGATGCGCGGCGAATTCCGACGGCTGTTGCTCGTTGCGACCGTTGTTACGGCCGTCGGCAGCGCCTGTGATCGGGATACCGCGAGCCAGGTGCCCGAGCCCAGCGTCGGCGCCAAGTACACCCTGATCGCGGGCGAGCTGCCCTTTTACGACAGCGGTTGCAATCAGGATCGTAAGCCCGACGGCAAGCTGACCGCCGGCACGCTCTTTCATCTGGTCGCTGCAGATGATGGTTGTTGGTTGGTCACATTAGAGGACGAGGTCGACACCTACGTGCGGCCGAATTCTGATCTCATCAAGTCACGGCGCAAGTAGTGCGCAAGCCCCTTGGGTGCGGGGTGCGGGCATCGGCATCGTGATAGCTTCGCCGGCATGTACGCGAAGATCGTCGCAGCTCTCGATGGCTCCACCCGTGCACCCATGGTTCTCGCCAAAGCGGTGGCGCTTGCCAAGGGCTCTGGCGCCGAACTCCACCTGGTGCGGGCGATGACCGTGCCCCTAGACCTGCCAGTGCTGACCTGGGCGCTGCGCGGCGAGGATCTCGGCACCTTTTTGATAAACCACGGCATCGACGAACTCCGTCAGGTCGCGCACCACACCCCGGAGGGCTCGGTCACCGAGATCCACTGCCGACTCGGCAAGCCCTGGGAGGTGGTCTGCACGGTCGCCAAGGAGCTCGGCGCGGATCTCATCGTCACCGGCTCCCACGGCTTTGATGCCGTCGATCACCTGCTCGGCACCAACGCCGCCAAGGTCGTCAATCACGCCCATTGCTCGGTGCTCGTCGCCCGCTAGAGCGGGCTTGGTGCCCCCGGGTATTTGTATTTACTCGGGGTCGCAGGGTCCTTCGCAGAAGTTGGCGATCACCGGTTCGATCGAGAAAAAGACGTCGATCTGATCGCGGATCTTGGGGTTGCGGCGGACCAGCTCGTGCACGTCGTCTTCGTCGGCGGGATCGTCGGGTATCTCGGCGTAGATGCCCGGCAGCTCGGCGAGTTTGTAGTCGACGGCGACCGCGGCGGACTCTGTGAGCGGGGAGTTGACGGTGCCGATGCCGTAGGGGGTCTCGGCGCTCGGCTCGAGCATGTCGATGCCGGCGGCCCGCAGAAGCACGTGGCTGGCGAGGTTGTTGACCAGGTGATCGCCGATCCCGTACTGGAAAATGACCTGCTTTTCGGGGCTCTGCGGGTAGGGCTCTAGCAGCATATGCGGCGCGTAGGTCGAGGGATCGACGCGGTCAAAGGCGTGCTGGCTGAGAGCCACGTATTTTTGCAGGGTCAGCGGGTTGTCGCCGATCTTGAGTTTGATCAGGGTGAAGAGGTCGCGAAAGCTGCCCGAGCGGGTCATCATTAGCGAGTAGGGGCCGCCGCCGACGTTGAGAACGCCGTGCTGGATCGTCGGCGTGAGGGCCATCAAGACGACGCCAAAGATCGAGCCCTGGCTGATGCCGTACCAAAAGAGCTGGTCGGGGTCGTAGATCGTCTGGCCGAGGACTTGCAGCTCGGGGACCTGGGTGAGCGTTGTCTTGACCGCAAAGCTGAGCGCGAGCTGGTTGGCGAAGGCCTGGTGCAGGCGGTCGGTGAGTACAAAGGTCTCAGTCGGCCGCTTGTCGATGTACTCGACGAGCGATGCCAGATCCTCGAAGGCCATGCCGACCCAATCGGTGGCGATCATGATCATGCCGCGCTCGGTCGAGAAGTTGCGCATTGCGCTCCAGTTGATCTCCTCGCGCTCGCCGAAGAAGCCGTGGCCAAATTGAACGATCCGGGCGGGCTCGTAGTTGGGATCGAGGGGAAATACCGTGGTCGGGATCTGCAGGGTAAATTCGACCCAATGGGTGCCGTTGGCGACGACCTCGCCCTTGGCATTGCGGTGTAGGCGAGCCATCGGCTTGTCGCTCTCGAGATACAGCGGCACCTCGATGCGACCCTCGATGCGCAGGGCGATGTCTTCGTTGGGGCTGTCCAAGGCCGCGTCGATCATCACCGCGGGCCCGTTGTTGGCGAAGGTCGCGAGCACGTCGTCGCGGATCGCGAGCATGTCGCCGGTATTGCGCTCTTCGCTGGCGGTGGTGAAGTCCCAGGCGAGCTGGAGGTGCTCTTGGGCGACACCGGCAGCCTCGAGGGGCCCGAAGATCGCCTCTTTGTAGTGGTCTAAGAGCGGCTCTAGGACGGCGTGGCCGGCGACTTCGCCAGCGAGCAAGTGCGCGAATCCCGCAGGCGCTTCGATGTCGGTGCCCATCACCGAGACCAAGCCCTGGAAGGCGACGATGTAGCGGGTGCTCGGATCGAGGGGGGCGAAGGGGCGGAGGATCAGCGCCTGATCGCTGGTGCCCTCGGCCATCACGTCGAGCTCGACCCAGTGGGGCTCAAACTCGCCGGTCTGGGTATTGAGCAGCACCGTCGGGCTGGTGTTTAAAACGCTGGCTTCGCCGCCGTCGAGGTGAAAATTGAGGTTGCTGGTATCGATGCCCTCGGGGAAGAGCGCCAGGATCGGCATGTGGTGCGAGGCCCCGTCGCTCGCCTGCGCTTCAAGAAAATTAAAGGACTCGCCGTCGAGCGTGGTCGGTGTGGCGGCCTTGGTGAGTTCGATGCGCATGCCGTTTGGCATGTCGGCATCGGCGACCGCGAAGAAGTCGCTGGGGTAGGGCAGCAGACAGTCGTTTTTGTAGGCGATGGGGTTGCAGCCCGCCGGGATCACGGCCGGTGGCAGGCCGTTTGTCGTCATGCCGGTGCTCTCGGTGGTCTCTGTTTCACCGCCGGTGGTGGTGGTGGTCATGGTGCCGCCGGTCTCGGTGGTGGTGCTGGTCTCGGTGCCGGATTCGCCGGTCGTAGTGCTGCCGCCGGGACAGCCGACGCTGACAAAGAGGAGGGCGAGGGGGAGGCTTGCGAGGGGGAGACGGGGGCTTTTCATAGAGGGGCTCCTCGGCGAAGGGACCTGCGCATGGAAACACGCCTGCTGAGCGCGGAGCAAGGCCGCAGCGGCGCCTAGAGAGTTGATCGGTCAGGTGGCAGGACGCTCGCGGATGAGATCGAGGAGGTCGACCGCCGCGGCGTCGCCGATGAGGGCGGCCTCGTTGCGGCGGATCGCGGCGCCGATGCTGTCGATACCGCCGACAAATCGAAAAGCGAGGCTGTAGTCGCAGCTGACCGTCGCCTGGGGCTCGATCGCAGGGCCTAGGTGGATGTCGGCGTCGCCGTCGCGGATCGTGCAGCTCACGTCCTGCTCGGCGATCCGCAGGGTGAGCCGCAGGTTGTCGCCGGTCATCGCCCGCGGTCGCAGGATGACGCCGAGGGCGCAGGCCAGGGAGCGCACGTTGCCTGGATCGCGGTACTCGGCCCCCTGCATCAGGCCCATGCCCCAACTCGCCAGCGCCTCGATCGTCGGCGTGAGCGCGCGACCTTGCGCGGTCAGCCGGTAGACACGCACCCCGGCCGGCGGCGGCAGGGTGTCCTGCACGACCAAGCCGTGCTCCTCGAGGCTGCGCAGTCGCTGGGTCAGGAGGTTGCTGGCGAGGCCCGGCAGCGACTTCATGAGATCGCCAAAGCGAGCGGGTCCGGGCAGCAGGTCACGGATAAGCAGCAGCGTCCAGCGCTCGCCGATTTGGTCGAGGGCCTGCGCGACCGCGCAGAATTGGTCGTAGGAGCGGCGTGACACGGGTTCACGATATCACCCGAGATACCGTAGTTGTTTTTTTGAAGTTGATAGTTGAAAAAATAAACTAACAGATTTATAAAAACAATCGCGCTGCCGAGCGGCGCCTCTCAAAGAGACGAACTATCCATGCAGTCCAAGACCCTCACGCTTCACTACAACCCGCTCTCGACCTACTCCCAAAAGGTTCTCATCGCGCTCTACGAGCGGGGTATTGCCTTTGACTCGGCGATCGTTCAGTTCAGCGATTCGGCGTCGTGGGCCGCCTTTCGCGAGCTCAATCCGCTTGGCAAGATCCCGCTTTTGGTCGACGGGCAGGACCAAATCCCGGAGTCGTCGATCATCGTCGAGTACCTCGACGCGTACGCCGACGGCGCACCCCTCATCCCCAGTGATCCTGCTCTTGCCCTCCGCGCTCGGCTGCTGGATCGCTTGGCGGACGGCTACGTCAACAACACCTTCCAGACGATCTTCTTTGACGGTCGCAAGCCCGAGGCTGCGCGTGAGCCCGTGCGAGTCGCGGCGGCGCTCAAGGCTCTGCAGACCGTGCTCGGTCGTTTTGAGCAGGAACTCACGGGGGGGCCTTGGCTGCTCGGAGAGACCTTCTCGATCGCCGACTGCGCCCTCGCGCCGCCGCTGGTGTATCTCCAGGGCATGGGGCTCTTGAAGGATTTGCCCAAGCTCGAGGCGTACTTGGGCCGGGTCAAGGAGCGTCCGAGCGTCGCCCGGGTTCTCGAGGAGGCGGCGCCCTATGTCGCGGCCCTGATGGCCGCAACGTAGGCCAGTCGTGGCAGTTGGCGCAGTGGCGTTCGGGGTGGCCCCGGGGGTCGCGGCGTCGCTTGTTGGGGCATTCGAAAAAAAAATCCACGGACCGCGCAACGCCCCAGGGTGGAGGTCGAACTCGGGGATATGTGCATCTTTTCACTCCCCTCCTCCGTCGCCTCCACTCGCCTCGGCGCCTGCGCGCGGGTAGCTCTGTTGCCCCTCTTTCTCGGGGGTGCCTGCACCTTTGAGGGCGGGGGTCTGGGCTCGGCCACAGAGTCCTCCGGGTCCACAGGTGAGAGCGGCGAGTCCAGCTCGGAGAGCGAGTCTTCGGGCGTTGCGGGGCAGCTCTGCGATCCTGGGGCTCGGCGCTGCTCCGACGACGGCCTGGCCGCGGAGATCTGCGATGACGACGGGCAGGGCTACCAAGATCTGTCCTGCGGAGCCGACGAGAGCTGCATCGAGGGTTTGTGCCTCGGGCCCTGCGAACTCGCCGCTCTCGAGCCGAGTTCTGCGGGCTGCGCCTTCACAACCATGGCCTCCGCACACAACGACGCCGAGCCCGACGGGCTGATGGTCACCAACATCAGCGACGTCGACGCAAGTGTGCACCTGATGGCGATGGCCAAAGGCACCCACGACGAGCAGATGCTCGGCGATGTCGTGGTTCTCGCTCCCGGGCAGGGGCATCTCTTTTCGATCCCGGGGCAGGCTGTCGGTGAGCACTCGGTGTTTATTACGGGGGGTTCGTTTCGCTTGCTCAGCGACCAGCCGGTGATCGTCCAGCAGCAGGCGCCGCTATTCAGCCCCTGGAGCAGCGATTCGGGGCTGCTTGTGCCCGATCATGCCCTCGGTTTGGAGTACGTCATCGCCTCCTATCCCGCGGTTTTTGAGCCGAGTTATTTCACGGTGGTCGCCCTCGAGGACAGGACCCGGCTGCGCTGGACCCCGCCGGTGGACAGCGCCGGCAATGGCCTGCCGATCCCCTTTGTCGCCGCCGGTGAGACGGGCGAGGTTCTGATGCTGCGGGGTGATAGCCTACGGATCGGCGCCTCTGCGCTCATGCAGCCGGACCCACTGCTTCGCGATCTCTCGGGCACGATCGTCTGGGCCGACAAGCCGATCGCCGTGGTCGGCTCCAGTCGCTGTGCTCAGGTCGGCGGTGGTGCTCCGACGGCCAATATCGCGCAGTGTGATCATCTCTACGAGCCGATGATGCCGCTCGCCACCTGGGGGCGGCATTACATCGGCGCTCCGGCGCCCTCGTGGCAGCAGGGTCCGGGCGTTTGGCGGGTCTACGCCGGCGACGACGGGGTCACGGTGCAGGTCGAGAGCAGCGTCGTGGTGCCACCTGTCGTGCTCCAAGCCCGCGGAGACTTTGCCGAGGTCAAGGTCGACGGCGCAGCGGTTTCGTTTACGGGGGACGGCCCCTTTATGCCGGTGTACTACCTGAGCAGCGGCGGTGATGCGGGTGATCTCGGCGATCCGTCAATGGTCCAGATGGCGCCTGTCGAGCAGTACCAGCGGCGTTACGCCTTTTCCACCGGTATCGATTTTGACGGGCATGCGGTGCAGATCGTGCGCCCCATTGGCGGGGCACCTGTGCAGATCGACGGTGCGTTCATCGACGACTTTGAGGTCACCGTCGGCGGCTACGAGCTAGCCGAGATCGAACTCGCCGAGGGCTCCCATGTGGCCAGCAGCGAAGCGCCCTTCGGCCTGCTCAGCTTGGGCTATTCGCAGGGCTCGTCGTACGCCCATCTCGCCGGGGTGGGGTTGGCCTCGCAAGATTAAGAGGTCTTGTGGGCGTTTGTCA
>CAYYUP010000128.1:0-3532 GCA_964474905.1 uncultured Nannocystis sp.
GGTCATCGGCAGGGACATCAACCTCGAGGGCAGCAAGACCTACGAGGTGCTCGACGTCGGAGCCTTCGCCCCGGATGCGGTTTCGTTTCCCGAACTCGCGGCCGGGGAGGTCGGCTACCTGACCGCCAATATCAAGGAGGTTGGCGACTCCAAGGTCGGCGATACGGTGGCCCCGGCAGTGATCCAGGTCGAACGCTTGCCCGGCTTTAAAGAGGTGCAGCCGATGGTCTTCGCTGGGGTTTTCTCCTCGGACAACGGCGACTATCCGGCGCTTCGCGAGGCGCTGATCAAGCTCTCGCTCAGCGATGCCAGCCTGACCTGGGAGCCAGAGTCGTCGATCGCCCTCGGCTTTGGTTTTCGCCTGGGTTTCCTCGGCCTGCTGCACATGGAGATCATCCAAGAGCGTATCGAGCGGGAGTACGACCTCGACATCATCACCACGGCGCCGAGCGTCAAGTACCAGGTCCACACTAAAGACGGTCAGGTGCTGATCATCGACAACCCGGCGAGGATGCCCGACCCGGGCGCGATCGACTACATCGAAGAGCCCACCGTGTCGGCGCGGATCCAGCTCCCCGAGGAGCACCTGGGGGTGGTGATGAAGCTCTGTCAGGATCGCCGGGGGATGCAGACGGACCTCAAATACCCGAGCCCCAAGCGGGTCTACATCACCTACAAGATGCCGCTCGGCGAGATCGTCTTTGGTTTTTACGATCAGCTCAAGAGCATCTCACGCGGCTACGCCAGCCTTGATTACGAGATGGCCGAGCTCGAGCGCGCGGACCTCGTGCGTGTCGACCTGCTCGTCAACGGCGAACGTGTCGACGCGCTCTCGCTCATCACTCACCGAGTCAACTCCTTCTCGCGCGGCCGCGATCTCTGCATCAAGATGAAAGAGGAGATCCCACAGCAGCAGTTTGAGGTCGCCATCCAGGCGGCGATCGGGGCCAAAATCATCGCTCGCACCACCGTCAAAGCGTTACGCAAGAACGTGCTCGCCAAGTGCTACGGCGGTGATATTTCCCGCAAACGCAAGCTCCTCGAGAAACAAAAGCGGGGCAAGAAGCGTCTCAAGGCCATTGGTAACGTCGAGATCCCGCAGGGTGCCTTCCATGCGATCCTCAAGCTCGATTGATGTGCGAGTGCCATGGCAACTCGGGGTAGGTAGCAGCTAGTGGTCGACCAAGAGCAGACGCCGCCCTCGGCAAAGCCACCCCCGGCAAAGCCCAGCCACCAACGCCGGGTCCGCGCCGCGGCGGCGATCCTGATCAAAGAGGCGACGCGGATCCTCAAGAGTAAAAAACAGGCCGCGCGGATCGCTAGCGCACCTGCACAGGCGATCCGCGAGTCGCTGGCCGAGGTCGAGCGCCTTCGCAGTGCCAAGGAGTGGGGGCCGCTCGAGGCCGCGACCGAGGAGCTCGACGAACTCCTGCACACCCACGCATCCTTCGCCCGTAAAAGCGCCCTGCGCGAGACCTTTGAGAACATCGCGGTCGCTGTTTTGGTCGCCTTGGGCCTGCGCTCCTGCGTCTACGAGCCCTTCAAGATCCCCAGCGGATCGATGATGCCGACGCTTCGCGCTGGGGATCATATCTTCGTCAACAAGTTCGCCTACGGGATCCAGATCCCCTTCACCAATACCGTCATCGGCGAGAGCTACGGCGATATCCGCCGCGGCGATGTGATGGTGTTTCGTTTCCCCCTCGACGAGAGCCAAGACTTCATCAAGCGGGTGATGGGATTGCCCGGCGATACCGTCGCGGTCAACGGCAACAAGATCTCGATCAAGCGGGCAGGGGAAAACGACTTCGAAGTCTTGGAGCACACCAAGCTGTCGACGCCTTGCACCGACGAGGGCGGCGTTCGAGTCGTGCCAAATTGTGAGCTTATCGAGGAGTCCCTGGACGGTCGCAAACACGTCGTCCGCTACCTGACAGGCAGCGCGCGCCTCGGGATCCAGCGGCGCAAGGGCGAGTGGAAAGTGCCCGAGGGCCATCTCTTGGTGATGGGCGACAACCGCAACCTCAGCCGCGACAGCCTGGCCTGGACTCGCATCGTCGAGGCGCTCAACGTCGATGGCTTGCTGACGATCAAGGATCTGCGCGACCTGACCAGCGAGCGCCTCTTTACGCTTGTGCGACCCGAGAGCAGCGCGCTCGAGGATCCGAGCTACGACCACGTCGTCTACAAAGCTGATCATCGATCGCCGGGACTGGACCTCCAACTCGAGGTTTGGCGCCAACCAGCGCTCGGCTCCAAGGCGATCTATTTGGGCGCGGCAGCAGCCATGGCAGACAGCACTCAGGAGCGCTCCTTCGCTAAAATTGTCGGGGGATCAAAGCGCTACCAAAAAGAGAAAAATCGCGGCGAGCCGCGCGAGCGCTTGCTGCGTTCTGGTGAGTCGGTGACGTCGATGATCTTGGCCCAGGATGACGCCGCGATGACGGCGGTGGTCTGGCTCGCAGAGGCGGATGCGGTCCTGCGGCTGCGTTGCGGTGCGGCTGCCTGTCGCCAGGAGATCGACGTCGTCGAGCGATTGGCGCGAGTCCTCGACGCCTTCGCCCACAACCGCGAGCAGGATGCGCGGCAGCTGCTCGAGGGGGATCGGGCGCTTCGCTACTCCCAGCACTGGACGAGCCGGAGTCCCGAGCGTTTCTTCGAGCGGACGTACGTGCGTACCAAGGGCGACGCCGAGGATCCTAAAAATAGGATCCGCTTGCGAGCCTGGCGTCAACCGGACGAAGGCGAAGCGCTGGTCCGGGACGCGGCGATCCGAGCGCTCGCGGGCGATGTCGAGTTTGCCGCGGTCGTGCCAGATCTCGGCAGTGACGCCTGGCTGACCCGCAGTGATTCGGGTCCGGGGGTGGTCTACGTCGATCCGACCGGTGTGGTCTTTGCCCTCGAGTGCGGTCGCTCGCGGTGTCGCCAAGATACAGACGCGTTGCTGCTCGCGAAGGCGATCGTCGATCGGGTGCCGACGGCAGCTCGAGATCGCCGGGCGCTCACCGAGATGATCACAGACAGCGATGTCGGCGATGCCTGGCAGGCACTCGATCCGCCGCCGCCTCGATCACGCTACGAATACGATCGAATCCGCCTCGAGGGCACAACTCGGACCGCGGAGTACAGCGCTGCGATCTGGGCCTGGCTGCGGCCCGCACAGGGCCTCACGACGGCGATCGCCGAGCTCGCCGCGGCCTACGAAGACGCGCAGCCCGACGATACGATCACGACCGGGGGCTATTACGCGCTGACCAACAGCGCCCACGTGATGATCTTTGGCGTTCCTGGATCCGATGTCGCTATCCAGATCGAGTGTCGGCGGGGTCTCTGCAAAACCCGCGAAGAGGCCGTGGCACTCGCTCGCAGGATGCTCGAGAAGGCCCTCGATACGTCCAACTTCATCGACCCTGCAGCCGAGCGACCGAGCCCGTACGTGCCCAGAGGCAACGTCAAAGGGCGTGCAGATCGCATTTGGCTGCCGTTTCGACGCTTTTGGTTACCGATCCGGCCGTAGCGAGATGCTCCTGGG
>CAYYUP010000128.1:3632-13091 GCA_964474905.1 uncultured Nannocystis sp.
CCAGGTGACCTGTCGTGCAAATCCGTGGAGCAACCGCAGCCTTCGTCGTCATCAAGTCCGCCGGCACCGGTGCTCTCGCTCCCTGAACTCGCCGTGCTCGAATTCGAACCTGAGCCCGAATCTGTTCCGTCGTCGCCGGCCGAACCCGATCCAGTCTCGGAGACCCCAGGCGACTCGAGCGGATCGTCGATCAAGTAGATCCAGGGTCCTACGCCCTTGACCATAAATGGTTCGCTCCGCAGTGGCGGGCCCAGGTCGAGGGCATAAACCTGCTCCATGGGCCAGGTCTCAGAGTCCGCAAGATCGAGGCCCCAGCGAGTTGCGATATCAGGGCCCAAGACCAGGCGCCTGTAGCCGTGGTCGACCAGGAAGACATCGATCTCACCGTCCGCCCGGACCAGCTGTGGCTCGTCGCTGAGTAGCTCGCCGACGGGGATCGTCGCCAGGAAGGCGTCGCTGATCACGGCCATGTCCCAAAACGGAGAGAGCTGCCAAGTTGCCAGAGTCTCGGGGTCGCGTATCCACCTGCGAATGCCCGCGGGGATCGGTGGAGGTGCACAGGTAAAGCTCAATGGCGAGGCCTCGATCTCGACCGCCGGACCGTCGCTGTCATCCTCGGCGTAGACAAAAATCGGGTGCACCTGGTCATCGCGGAGGCTCCGGGGGATCTCGACGGCAAAGCCGTGGGCGCAGGAGCCCAGGCTCTCGCAAAGATCTTCGCGGTAGCGATCAGCCGTGACTTCGATGCCGATGCTGTTTGGATCGCCCGCCTCTCCGTCGAAGTAGAGCGTCGCTTGGATCGAGAGTTCGGGGGCATCGGGATCCTGAGCCCAGCCGACCAGCGCTTCGCAGTTAGCCTGCTCAAAGGCGCCGATCGGGGGGTCGCCGCCCAGGCCCATCAACACCTTGTAGGACTCGACCAACGACATGTACGGAGGGACATATACAAAGCCGTAGCCGGCGACATCCTGCTTGAGGTTGAAGTGGGTGTGGAAGGTCGTCGAGGTGTCGCCAAAGACATCCGACACACGGTCGACCTTGTCGGCGCGGGCGATCGATTGGCCGACCTTTAGCGGCGTCCCCATGCCGTGCAGATAGTCGTAGCGAGTGCCGCTGTTGCCGGCGATGTACGTCGCGTACTCGCCTGGACCCTCGGGGATGTTGGTGACGGTCCCTGCCCCAGCTGCGACCGTCCAGTGGACCTCGCCTTCGCAGGTCGCAGCGCGGATATCCTGTCCTTGGTGGCCACTGCCGGCTGGACAGAGCGGCATGTCCCAGCTGCGTTTTTCGCAGTAATTGTCGCGCCACGGGTAGACGTAGTTCTTTGGATCGCACTCGGATCCAGATGGACCCTTGTAGCCGCCGACGCCGTAGACCTGCGAATTTGGGTACGCGGGTCCGGCCTCCAGCGGGAAGCGCATGCCGGGCTCGTAGACTTTCTCGTCGACCCTGCCCATGCCCGATCCGGGGTGCAGTGCGCCCGGTGGCTCGTAGAATGGCTCGCCTGCATCCGCGAGAGCCGGCGACAGGAGCATCATCGACGCGCAAGCGCTGAGTTTCCAAGTAACATGTCTCATCGGGCATCTCCGTTCTCGGTGGCGACAAATACGAGGCTGTCGAGGAGCCGCAGATATTCTCCGTCGGAGCTGCACTCGGGCGCCTGGGCGTCACTGCACTCGAGATCCGCCGTGTAGGCGACACCACGCTCGATCCACGAGGCGCTGCGGATGCCCTCGTTTTGTGTGAGGTGGCCGAGACCGCCGCGGATCGGCAGGGTCCCGCGCTCGCCGGTTAACCCGGGATGCAGCTTGGCGACCCCCGATGCCTGGAGGATCAGCTTGCTTCGGTCTTTGCGTGTGTGTAGCGAGTAGCCCCGCGGTGCAAGCGGGAGCAGCCGGAGAGCGTCGCGCCAGGGTCCTGTGGGCGGGATCAAGACGGGCACCGGTATCGCCTCGAGCGCGCGCTGGAGTTCGGCGCTGAGATCCGAGGGGTCGACAGTTGTTGTGCTCGCCCCTGGCCAATCGGGCACCCTCGGAACCGGTTCGCCCCCGCGCAGTTCACCTCGTTGAAGGGGCTCGGGTCTGATTTCGCCCTGGCCGGCGATCGCAACTGGTTTAGCCGGCTCAGACTCTGGGGCCGCGACCGCGGGGTCGCAACTGACGACGAGCGTCAGCAGCACCGCAACAGAAAACTCCTGATGAGACTTCATGAACGACTACTCTGAGCGTAATCGCACGATAGTCAAGAATAAAAAGAGCGTGAACGCACTTTTATTTGGAACTCCGCGCTTGGCGGGCTCTGTCATGGCCGCTGCGGGCCCGGGTCCGACTTGCGCCGCGGCTTGGGTCAGCAGTACAACCGCGGCCGCGCTCGCATAGCTCAGTCGGATAGAGCGACGGTTTCCTAAACCGTAGGTCGCAGGTTCGATTCCTGCTGTGGGCATTTTTCTCCAGCTTTCCTGTCGAGACACGCAACGGGCAGCGGCTTGGGCCGACCTTGGGTTTCCAGACATGGAGGCTGGGGTTCGATGTCACAGCAGCTACCGGGGATTCTTCCACAGCTGGACCTTCACAGGGTCCTCTTCGCAGCCCAAGGGCATGCTCTAAAAACAGGACACCTGCGATTGCAGGACGGTCCAACGTCGACGAAGACGTCAACTGGGCTTGCGCTGTTGTATCCTTCGTCAACTGCGATGATGGAGCCGCCTACGGATCCCCTGCTGGCCAGCGTAATCGCCGGCCGTTACAGGTTGGATCTGAGGATCGCGACCACTGATATCTCTGTGGTGTATCGAGCCTCGGACACCCACGACGGCAGTCTGTGTGCTGTCAAAATCCTGCACGCCGCGCGTGAGGAGGTCGCCAAGCGTTGTCTGCGCGAGGCCGAGGCGATGGCCCGTGTCTCCAACCCGCATGTCGTCGAAGCGTTCGCCCACGGGATCTTGCCCTCGCGCAATGTCTACATCGTCATGGAGTTCCTCGCCGGCGAGAGTCTCTCGGCGATGATCGAGCGCGACGGTGCCCTGCCCTGGGCGCGGGCGGTTCGGGTTGCCCGGCAGATCGCCGAGGCCGTCGCTGCGACCCATGCCGAGGGCATCATCCACCGCGACATTAAGCCGAGCAATTGCATGCGAATCGAGCGCGACGGCGATCCCGATTTCATCAAGCTCCTCGACTTCGGGATCTCAAAGAATGTCGATGCTCGATTTCCAACCCTCACGACCGAGGGCGCAGTGCTCGGCACGCCTGCCTACATGGCGCCCGAGCTTACAGCCACCGGACAGCCCGAGATCACCAGCGATATCTACAGCTTTGGCGTGACCCTTTACCAGCTGCTCACCGGCACCCTGCCCTTCGCTGGCGAGACGCTCGTCGACTTCTACTACCACCACAGTTACACCCCGTTGATCCCGCCGAGCCAACGCGGAGCGGTCAACTTGCCGAGTGAGCTCGAGGCACTGGTCCTCCGGTCGATGGCAAAGGAGCCCTCGGAGCGCTTCCCCTCGATGGCGGCGATGATCACGGTGCTCGACGCGTTGATGCCTACCAGCGAGCGTCCACCTCCACTGGAGGCCCGCCTGCGGTCGAGCGAGGGGGCGGACGTGTGCCTATCGCCGCTTGCCGACTCGAGCAAGCCAGCGTCGGCAGCCGACATCGAGACCCTCACCTCGGCGCGCCGGTCTCGAGGCGACTCCGAGACCCGAGAACGGAGCTCATTAAGGCGTGCAGGCGACGGCGATGAGACCCCCGGGCACAGCGATCTTCACGACGGCACGCCGATGCCCTTTGCGACAACAATGACGGCGGTGACACCCGGCATGTCCGGAGCGGCACCGGCCGTGCACAAGGAACGGGAGACGCCGTTGCCTCTGGCTGTGCTCCTGCTTCGGGGGGTCCTACTGGCGGCGATGCTGGGCTTCTTTTGGATCGCGTGGGGGCTTCTTGCTCCGTTGCCAAGCGCCTCGATCAAGCCCACTCTTGTGGCCGAAGGGATCTGGGTCAGCGCGCCCGCTCCGCTGCGGCCGTTGCCGGGCCGGGTTGCCCTCAATCTGCCAAGCACGAGCGCAGATAAACCCGTGTTACCAAAGGTGGTCGCGGCGACTCCAGAGCTCACTCCGAGCGACCCAAGCGACCCAAGCGACCCAGGGGTGCCGACCGAGGTGAAGCCCGGTGGCACTGTCCAAGAGGACCGGGCAATAGCTGCCGAAGTGATTCCTTCAGCTTCCGAGCCGGCGCCTCCCCCCCTTGATGAGGCCCTCTCCCCCTTCAGCCGGCGTGATGCGACACGGCGCTCCCGCAGAAAGACCTCGGCGCTTCGTCGATGCGCCGAGCGTCACAAGGTTGCGGGTGTCCTAAAGTTCAGAGGAAAAATTACTCCCGAGGGGCAGCTCCTCGAGATCTCCGTAAAGACCCCCTCGCGTGCCTCCAAAGCGCTCACGGCCTGCCTGCACACGGCCCTCTCAAAGGTGACCTACGCCCCCAGCGAAGCCGGAGGATCCTTTGATTTCTCGGTCGAGCTGCCCGCCTTTCTGCCGCTTGGGGGGTCCAAATGAGCCGCGCCATCGGCACCGCCGTAGCCGCGCTTCGCCACAGCCTCGCTGGCTTGCTCGTTGTCCTGCTCAGCGCTGTCATCTTTATTGCCTCGTTGCGCGACCTCCTCGGGATCTTGGCGATCGAGCCCTATTTTGGGCTTCCCTCGGCGATTTTGATGACCGGTCTTGCCGGTGCCGCGTGCCTCTTGGCGATCGTGACGCTCCGCCGAGCGAGTATCTTTGGCGGTCTCGCGCCGCTCGCGGTTCTCGGACTCTCAATCCTTGGCGGGCTCGTCGCAGTGGCGGACCTCGTCGGGCTCACCCCCTGCGCAAGCGGGCCCGCCGTTACGATCTTGGGTCTCGGGCAGGCCGGCGCGGCGCTCCTCTTCGTCTCTCCCGGGATCCGACGCGGCCGCTGGAGGGCCCTCCGGGCTCGCTTCCCAGCCTCCTGGGCCAACGCTATCTTCGCCGCGGCTGTACTCGCGATCGGCCTTGGGGGGGCATCTGCGCTGCTCCACCAAGCCTCCCGAGGTGGGGGCGGCAACGAAGTCGTCGAGCGGCCGGCGATCCTCGATCTACCGGCGGCGAGCGTGCTCTTTGGCGCCGCTGAGCCAACTGTTGTTGCCGCGTATTTCCTCGATCTCAGCTGTGACGATTGCCGCAGCGAGTTCCGACGGATCACCTCGGCGCTCCGCGAGTTCCCGCTCTCCGAGAGCCTGCAGCTCCGCTTTTATCACTACCCGCGGGTCAATGGCGGTTGTGCGGCTCAGGGCGAAGGGCGGGCGCAGCTTCGGATCGACGAAGGTGCCTGCCTCGGAGCTGCGGCGGTCGAGTGCGTCGAGTTGCTCGCGCCCGGTTTAGGGATCCGAATGGCCGGCGAAGTCTTCGATTTCCAGCGCCAGCCAAACCCCGCAATTACCACCGAGGCCGTGCTCGAGTCGGCCTCCGCGATCGGTCTCCAGATCGACACCAAGAACCCCTCAAATAGCCTCTCTCGTTGTATTATGGGCAATTGGGCGGTTCACGAACGGGTTCTCTCGCATATCAATTTTGCCCGGCGTCACGGCGTCGACGAAACACCGCACGGGTACTTTGTCGGTGTTCGCGACGGTCGGCTAGATCCGGAGCATGTCGAGGCCTTCCGGGGCGTGCTCTCGCCGGCGATCCGTGCACGAAAAATCACCAGCGTCAGTCAAATATCGCGTTCGGCCCTTGCTGGTGGGAGTGCCAGGTAATGGGCGATCGCAACGACATCACCGTTCGAGTGTTGCTCGGCCTGACGGCCCTCATGGGTTTACTCGTGCTTTTCGTCGCAATTGTGGTTTTTAGCCCAGGTGCTCCGGGGCCAGCCCCTATCAGCGCGATCGTCGACATGCCGAGCGAGTTGTCGCCGAGCGAGCTCGATGCAGGCCGAAGCTTCTCGACTCAGGCCTGTGACCCGCTCTCCTTCGCCCTCGATCAATGTCCTCCGGGACAGGTCTGTGTCGGGGCTCGTTGCGAGGTCGACGAGCCCCCGCGGATCTGTGGCGAGGGGGAACTCTGCGACGACTGCAAGTGCTCGGGCGAGCTCGTCTGCTATCTCCATCGCTGTCGCCTAGAGCCGCCACCGCCCAGCGATGTCTGCCTGCAGCCGATGGTCCACGAGTCGATGACCTACTTGGCCCGCGAATGCAGCCGTGTCGATGATGACCGCGATGCGATTCTGTCGACGCTCTCGTGTTCGGCGGACGATTGGAAGAAGCTCGCGATCGATCCCGACAAGCTGGATACGATCCTTGCGGCCTTCCCAGATCGCCTCTCGTTTCACTTCGCGAGCGGCATGCCGCGGGGCAGCGCTCCCCTGGGGGCGAGCGAGCGAGCGCACTACCTGGCAGTGCTCCGCGAGCACCGTGCGGCGCTTGTCTCGGCGAAGCAGGTGCTGGTGATCGGTCGTTCAAGCCCCGATGGCAACCCCGAGGCCAACTACATCTTGGCGCTCCGCAGGATCGACGTGGTCACGGAGTTGGTCCGAGAGGTGATCGGCGCGCAGGTGCAGGACGAGGTGCCCCTGCGGGCCTGGAGCCTGGCTAGCGAGAGCCCGCTGACCCCTTCGCGTTACCGAAATTTCTACGCGCAAGCATCGATTACAGCGACCGATCGCGACGACCAACGCCTCGCCTCGCTCCTGAGTCGCGAGCTCGATCCTCGGCATCTCGACGATTGGCGTTGGCTTTACGGGACGATCAACCGAGTCGTGTTGGTGATCCCGATCCCTTGCGACGGCACCGAGTGGGATCCCGCGGAGATGTCGAGTTTCCAAGGGGACAAGCGATGACGCCATCACCCCGGAGACAACGCCCTGCAGAGCACGATGACCTCCAGATCGTTCGCGGCACAGCGATCGCTGCGGCGCTGATCGCTGGTTGCAGTGTGCTCTTGGCGATGCTCCTGGCCTGGCGTCTGCTCGATGCTCGCGAGCGGATGAGGGTGGCGACAGCCGAGTGCACCTGCTGTGGGCCCGGCTCTGGGCAAGCTCTGGGGGCTATCGATGGCGCGCCCTGAGGCACGGCCGCTGCTCCTCAGCACGTTTCTCTGTCTGCTTCTCACCGGAGTCTCTGTTGTGCTCGCCCTCCTACTCTGGCGGCAGTTAGGGCATACGGAGGAGGAAATCGCGAAGATCCAAAGGATCGCCAACGCATGTGTGGCACCGAGAAAAGCTCCCAAAACCAGGGCTCGCCCGGCTCCGCCGCAGGATCGGGTCCAACGCGAGCGCCCCTACCTGGGGCACGAGGGGGTCGATATCTCGCCGGCGATGCGGGTCCGTCTCGAATATCTCGACGAGGCGTCCGAGCTGCAGAGTTCTCGCGTTGGCGATCCGCAGCTCTTGCCGCCCTCGACGATCCACGTCGTTAATCTGTGGGCCGTTTGGTGCGGCGCGTGCAAAGAGGAGATGCCTGATTTCCAGCGTCTCTTCGCCGAACGCAGCTCCGACTGGGGAGAGAGCGTTCGTTTTGTGGCAGTCCAGGTCAACGACCTCAGCGCCCCAAAGCACGCCTACGCGTCCTGGGCTTCGAGTATGCCCGCGAACCCCCTTCGACTCAGCGATCGCGGCAAAGGTGCGCCCTTTCTTCAGGCATTACGCGGCGCCCAAGGGAGGCAGCCCCTCTTCTTCGACAAACTCCCGGTTACTCTGGTGCTGGACTGCAATCGACGCGTGCGTTGGGCAAAGTTTGAGCGTCTCGTCGACGGCGATATCCGCGATCTCGAGCGCCATGTCGATACCCTGCGGGCGGAGCTTTTAGAGGAGGGAGCGGATGCCCACTGTCGCCAGGTTTGGTGCGGGAATGGCCGCTGCGAGGACGGCGAGGGGGTCGCCAAAAACCACTGTGTCGAGGACTGCGGCGACTACATCGCGAGGCCACCGCGAGCGGTCGAAGTCCTGCCTGTGCCCGTACCTGTGCCCGCAGCAGCCCTCCCCGCAGCGGCGGACGCAACACATCCCCCCTGCCCGCCCTCCTGGGTCCGCTCTGCGAATGGCGAGTGCGTGCCTAAACTACGAAAAGCGATACGCCCCGACGCGACCAGCCCGATTCCAGCCGAGCGAGTTGTTGCTTCGCGTTGTGGAGATGGTCTTTGCGATCCTGGAGGGGGTGAAGACTCGCAATCCTGTTGCCTCGATTGCGGCTGCCTCGGCTCGTTTGAGTGTCGCTTGGGCGCTGGCGATCGCGAGTCCTGTTTGCCGGGCCTAAAGCCCTGAGGCCAAAGCCAAGCCAAGCCAAAGCTAGAATGACCCGCGGAGCACGAGCCCCTGGGGCGAAGCGCCGACGTCGATGTGGGCCGTGGTCCCTTGAGCTGGGTTGCGGCGCTGGAGGAGGAGCGCCGTCAGTGCGCTGGTACCGAGACCACCGCCAAGCCCGAGCAACAAGCCGCCGACGGAATGCAGGCTCGTACTGCCCGCGCCCTCGGCTGCGAAGGCGCTAGACCAGGCCCCAAAGCTGCTCCACGTGGTGTCGCTCGGGGCTGTGAGTGCACCGGCACGGCGGGCCCCCAGGATCACGCTGGTGGTGCCGGCAACCAACAGAACACCGCCCGTCGCTGCCTCGGCGATCCAGGCGAAGCGTCGGCGTCGGCGATCTTGAATCAGACCCGTGAGGCCCCCCGCAGCAGCGCCAAGACCGAGACCAACGAGTCCCGAGCCCCACGTACGAGCGTTGAGGCTTCGGGTGATGCGGCCGCGACAACCCGGTAGATCTTGGGTGCAGGTCTCGTTGCTCTCCAGCAGACGATCCGCTCGGATGGCACTGCCGATCGTGAGGCCGAGCCCGACGAGCGCCACTCCGCCTCCGCCAACGCCAAAGCCGAGCAGATGGGGTCGCAGATTGGAGGGCTTTGGGGGATTTTCGGGGGCGCTCGCCTGCGGGAGATCGAGGGAGACCTGGACCGGAGACCCCGCGGATACCACGACCTCTGCGATGGCCTCGCGACCGTCTACGGCCCGTAAGTGGAGGCGCCAGCGTCCGGGATCAAGCGAGACTTTGCCGCTCCCCCCCTTGTCATCAAAGTGGGTGCGTACTTTGAGTGGGGGGCGGATGTCCGATGCCAGCTCGGGTATGTGCTCGACGCTGAGCGCGGCCCCCTCGGCCGGGCCCGTGACGTTGAACTGGATCTCGACCAAATGTCCGCGGGCAACCGCGAGCTGGCCGCTGGCATCGCCACGCTCATCGGCTGCGAGATTTGGAGTCCCGAGGTAGCGGGCGAGGTAGTCCGCGGCGTGGGCAAAATGACCGATTGCGAATCGGCTCGCGGCGGCGTTGTAGAGGGCGCGAGGGTCCGCAAAATCGGTCCACAGGGCCTCAAACTCCCGGGCCGCCTCGGCAACACGGCGTGCGTTGTAGAGCTTATTCGCTTGCTCTTCGCGTATCGCTTGCGAGCCGCGTACTTTGGGGGTT
>CAYYUP010000129.1:0-1966 GCA_964474905.1 uncultured Nannocystis sp.
AGACTCTTGCAACGTTTGTTACAGACATCGGATTTGCATCATTCACGGGTCTTGATGACGTTTTTATTCTACCGCATGGAGTCGCAACTCGACTAAATATACCCCGCGACTGGGTTCGGCCGTTGATTGCTGGAGAGTCTGTCCGAGACTGGTCAACACCGACCTCAAGCGACGCCCTCTGTCCCTATAACAAAATAACACATGAGCCACGCAAGCTTGGCGAGTGTGTGCGATTTGCATCCGCGATGTGGCCATATCGAACATGCGCCGAGATGATTACAAGCTTTGGCGGAAAGACCCGGCAAGAAGAAGGACAAAATTGGTGGGAGTGGTACCGCTGGCAACGCGAACGCTACCTTGCTCCTTACCGCATCACCTTCGCCTTTGTCGCCACGCACAACCACTTCGTACTCGACCGCGGCGGCAAGGTCTTCAAGCAGACAGCCCCGATCATCAAGCTGCCCGCAAGCGCCTCCGAGGACGACCACCTCGCCCTGCTTGCCTATCTCAACAGCTCTACGGCATGCTTTTGGATGAAAATGATGTTCTTCGATCGCGGCAATGGGGGTATTGGGGGGGGATTTGCAGCGGAGGAGTGGGAGAAATTCTATGAGCACGACAGCACAAAGCTCCTCTCTCTCCCTTTGCCACCCTGGAGTGAAGCGGAGCGCGCGTCTGCCATTGAGTTGGCTAGGGAAATCGAGTCTGCCGCAGCCACACGCCAAGCTACGCTCGACCTCGAGTCGGTCTTCAGTACGGCAAGTAGTTCTACAGACCTCGCTGCTTTGATCTCAACAAAGCAACAGGCGGCAAGAGCGCAGGAGGATCGAATACGCTCACTCCAGGAGAGCCTCGACTGGCTCTTTTACTCCATCTTTGACCTCGCAAAGACCGCGACCCTCGGAAACTCTGATCAAGATCAAAGCCTACGCATATCCGATATTCGCTACGCACAAGAAGTCATCGCAACCGGTAGGACTCAGCGATATTTCGAAATGTGCAGGCACCCGCCGGCGCATACGCTCGCGAACATGCCCCTCTCACCTCTGTTGCAGCTCAGAAATGATGCAATCGAGAGGACCAAGTCGCTTTCTCTGCTCGAAACCCCCAAGTACAAACGAACGTTCCGCGAAGGGTTTCGACCCTCTGATACGCGCAAGGACGCAGCTGAGTGGGTCCTTGCTCGGCTCGAAGCCTGCTCTGCGACAAGCGCAACAACACTCACCGGATCAATGCTTTCGGATCGTGCGAGAGACGCAAACACTAGTTTCTCGAGTGTCCGCGAATATGCGTGTAGCGGCACAGGACAGACGTCGAAGCTCGCCCCCCTGCTACATCGAGAATCCGTCCCCTACCTAGCCGCTCACCGCTACTCAACCACAGGCCTCGAAAAACACGCCGCCTGGTTGCGCACATGGGAGCTGCAGCGTCTGGAGGATGCGGGCGAGAGTGTCGATGCGATTCTGGTGCCGCCGAAGTACACGACCAAGGACTTCCGCAATGCCAACTTTTACCGTCTCCGGGGCAAGCTCGACGTTCCCAAGGAGCGGTTTATCGCCTACCCGGGATGCGAGTCCGACGAGGATGGCGAGCCTGTGTTTGGCTGGGCTGGCTGGGATCACCTTCAGCAGGCTCATGCCCTGATGGACCTCATCGCCCGGCGCAAGAATGATGGCTGGGATGCCGAGCGCTTGACGCCGATGCTCGCTGGTTTGCTCGAACTCTTGCCCTGGCTCAAGCAGTGGCACAACGAGCCCGATGAGGACGGCGAGCGCATGGGCGACCAGTACGAAACCGTGCTCGACGAGGAGCTGCGCGCCCTCGGTCTGACCCGTGACAAACTCCTAGCGTGGCGCCCTGCCAGCCGCGGTCGCGGTCGCGGTCGGAAGAAAGCCACAAAGAAAAAGACCGCAACAAAGAGCCCACAAGAGGCAGCGCCCAAAGCCACGCCTGACAAAACTGCCAA
>CAYYUP010000129.1:2066-12774 GCA_964474905.1 uncultured Nannocystis sp.
GAAAAAGGCCGCAAAGAAAAAGGCCGCAAAGAAAAAGGCCGCAAAGAAAAAGGCCGCAAAGAAAAAGGCCACAAAGAAAAAACCTTCGGATGCCGCGCTCTCCCTTTTTGCGACCGAATAGCGTGACCGGATGGGCACGGGCGAGGCGCCCCCCGAATCGTCGGATCCTCCGGGAACCACCTGCAGCTTGAGCCACAGCAGCGAGAACAAACGATGCCGCCGACCAGCAAAACCCGGGTTCGTGACCTCTTCCAGATCCCCGAACAGATCGGCAGGATGGACTTCACCGTCGCCCTGGCCGACGGGATCAGCCGCGCTGACGAGACCGTCAAGACCTATGTCCTGACCCCGCAGATCGTCCAGTCGTTCCGGGAGGCGCTGGGGCTTATCGACCAGGCCCAGCACAAGTGTCAGAGCCAGGCGACCTACCTGCACGGCTCCTTTGGCAGCGGCAAATCGCACTTTATGGCGATTCTCAGCCTCCTGCTTGCGGACCACGAGGGGGCCTGGCGGCGCCCCGAGCTGCACGCGCTCCGGGTCGATTTTCCCTGGATCGGCGAGGCAACGATCCTCGAGCTGCACGTGCACATGCTCAATCAGCCAAACGTCGAGACGCCGATCTTCCGCGCCTATCTCAACCACGTCCGTGAGCACCATCCCGAGGCCGACCTGCCCGCGCTTTTCGCCGATGAGCGCCTCTTTGAGGACGCCCAGTCGCTGCTCACACGACTCGGCGAAGAGAAATTCTTTGCGCCGATGAACGAGGCCAAAGCCAAAGCCAAGGCCACGGCCAAAGCCAAGACCAGTAGCCGGCGCGAGCGCATGGGCAAGACCAAAGCCCGGTCCCACACCGGCATCTGGGACCGAGCCCGCTTCGACGCAGCCCGCCAGTCGTTCAAGGTCGAAGAGCGAGCCAAGCTGCTCACAGCGCTCACCAAGACTCACTTCACCTCCTACGTCGACAGCTCGCCCTTTATCGACATCGACCGCGGCCTGGGGATCCTCAGCCGCCACGCGAAGGCCCTCGGTTACGACGTAATCGTACTGCTGCTCGACGAGCTGATCCTCTGGCTGAGCTACATGGGCCGCGATCCCGTGCGCCTCGGGCAGTCGGTGCAGCGCATGGTCAAGCTGGTAGAGGCCACCGACAACGACCGACCGGCGCCCTTTTGCTCCTTTGTCGCCCGCCAGCGAGCGCTGCGCGAGATGGTCGGCGAAGAACTCGCAGGCCCCGATGATGCCCACCTAGGCGAGGTCCTTGACCACGCCCGCGGGCGCTTTGGCACGATCTCACTCGGCGACAACAACCTGCCGGCGATCGTCGACAAGCGAGTGCTGATCCCCCGCGACAAGAGCGCCAAGGATGCCCTCTCCGCGACCTTTGACCGCCTGCGCTCCGAGTCGCAACACAAGGGCTCGTGGACAACGCTGCTCGGCACTGGCCACGACGCCAAGTCCTTTCGCAAGCTCTATCCCTTCTCACCGGTGCTCATCGACGCTCTGGTCGCCCTCTCCAATGCGCTCCAGCGCCAACGCACCGCGATCAAGCTGCTCACCGAGCTGTTGATGCGCCACATCGAAGACCTGCGCCTGGGGCAACTGGTCGGCATCGGCGATCTTTTTGACGTGATGGCCGAGGGCGAAAAGTCGACCGAAGGGGTCCTGGGCGCCCGCTTTGATGCCGCACGCAAGCTCTACAAATTCGACCTGCTGCCGCTGATCCAAGAGACCAACGGCACCGAACACAAAGATCGCTGTCAGCGCGAGCGCCCCGAACACCCGCCGGATCTCGGCTGCGCCAACTGCCCCGAGAAGGCCTGCCGCAACGATAATCGGGTGATCAAAACCCTGCTCACCGCCGCTCTCGTACCCGGCGTCAAGGCCTTCCGCGACCTGACAGCGCGGCGACTCGTCGAACTCAATCACGGATTTTTGACCTCCAAAATCCCCGGCCGCGAGACCGCGGTGCTGGTTGGCAAGCTGCGCAAATGGGCGAGCAACATCGGCCAACTCCGGGTCGACGAGCAAAACGATCCGCTCGTATCGATCCAGCTCGAAGGCGTCGACGTGCGACCCCTGTTAGAGCAGGCCCGCAGCGTTGATACCGACCAGCGCAGGCGCAAGACACTTTACGAGCTGCTCTTCGCAGCATTAGATCTCGAATCAAAGAGCGACGAACTCTCCGGCGATCTGTCACAAAAACACGAGTGGCGAGGGACCCGGCGGCCGGGCACCCTGCGCTTTGACAACGTGCGCCGGCTGAGCCCCGAGCAGCTTCGCTGCCCCGAGCACCTAGACTGGCGGCTGATCATCGATTACCCCTTCGACGAGGCGGGCTTTGGTCCCCACGACGACGAACGCGTGCTCGAGTCGTTCCTCGACGAAGGAGGGGGCACCTGGACCCTGGTCTGGCTCCCAAGCTTCTTCTCCGCGGCGAGCAACCGAACCCTGGGCGAGTTGGTCAAAATCGACCATATCCTCGGCACGACCGCCAACTTCGACCGCTTTGTCGGCCACCTCAGCGTCGAGCAACAGGAGAGTGCCAAGCTCACTCTCCACAACCTGCAGAGCCAAAAGCGACAGCACCTGCGCCGCGTGCTCGCCAAGGCCTACGGCCTGGTCCGCGATGTCGCCGAAGACGACGCCGATCTCGATCCGGCCCGCAGCGTCGACCGCCACCTCATTCTCCTCAAGCACGGCGCATCGCTGGGGGCAAGCCTGCCGGGGCACCTGGGCGAGGCCTTTCGTGTCTATGTCACGGCGCTGCTCGACGCCCGCTACCCCCGACACCCCCGCTTTCGCGACCCCCTGACCAGCCCCAGAATCGAGCGAATCCTCGAGCACTACCAGGCGATGACCGAGGCGCCCGACAAGAAGATCAACATCGATGGCAGAGAACTCAAGGAGCTCCGCGGCACCCTCTGCGAACTCGGCCTCATCACAGTCACCGAGAGCACCGCCCACATCCGCAGCGATGGCCTCCTGCAGACCATCGAAAGCCGCCGCCTCCAAAAGGGCGTCGAGCACCCCCGCGCCGACGAGGTCCTCCACTGGGCCGACTCCAATGAGCAGATGGGGCTCCAAGCCGACGCCCAGGCGGTGCTCGTCCGGGCCTACGCGCTCTCCGAATCACGAACGCTGATCCACGACGGCCACCCCTTCGAGGTGCACAAACACAGGGAGATCCCCGGCGATGTGCTCCTCGAATTACCCGAACTGCCGAGCAAACAGGAGTGGCTACAGGCGATCGAGATGGCCGGTCACACCTTTGGCGTCTCGGTGCCGCGCAAGGCCCTCAGCGGCGACAACCTCCGCCGCTTCAGCGAGGCGGTCAGTGCCAAGATCAGCGCCCAGGGAGAGTCCGCACTGCGCTTACCGCTCGCGCTCGTCCGCTGGCGACAGGAGCTACACCTCACCGAAGCGAGCGACCGCCTGGCGACAGCAGAGGCGGCATCCAAGCTGATCGAATCCCTGCAAGACCAGTCCCCGGCCGAACAGGCCCGAGTGCTCGCAGGTTTTGACGCAGAAGCCCTACAAAGCAGCCCGAGCGCGATCGGCAAGTCGCTCGCCACCAGCCGCGAAAACCTCTTGGTGCTCGACAACCCGCTGATCCTCGGCGTCTTCAATCAACTCCTCAACCTGCAAAATCTGGACGAGGCAACGCTCGTACTCCAGGATTTGCAGGCGATTCTCCGCAAGGACGAACTCCACGGCGCCCTCGCCAGGCGAGTACGACAGCTCGCGGAATCCGGACAGGAGATCCTGGCACGCGGCCGACAAACGCCTCCGCCTCCGCCGCCGCTCATATCTCCGCCCCCACCTCCAGACGTGTCCGTGCTGATCACCCGCGAATTCGAGACCAAGGGACGCGCGGCGATTTTGAGGGATCTCGAGGACCTCTTTGGCGAACTCCGCGACGCACTCAACGAGCAAAACATCGACGAGTTCGAGCTCCGGGGACACATCGAACTCCGCGGGAAGAGAGGCGGTGATGCGTGAGCAACCACCGCTCAGCCCAAAAGACCTCACCCAGCTGATCGACAGCCTCTACTCACGCGACAGCCAGCGACGCAGTCACCTCTTCGCCGTACTCGGCACCGGCGAGGCAACACTGCTGGCGACCAAGGCCGGCGAATTCCAGGTCGTGCCCGTGCGCTCGGAGATCGAACTCCGGCAGGCATTACCCCCCATCGAAGGGGGCAAGGACACTGTTCGGCGGGTCTTCTTGGTGCCCTGGGACACGCTGCCGCTCGACATCAGCGGACGCTTCGCGGGTCGCGGCCGAGTGCAGACGCTGCCGCGCATTAGCCTGCTCCGCACCCGCCTCAACATCGCCGAAGCCGACCCGCAGATCAGCGAGAGCAAACTCGCCGACTTCCTCCTCAAAACGCCACACCGACCTCTCGGGCTCGTCGGACGGGCCACAACCGACGACCTCTGGCTGGCATGGCTCGAGACCACGTGGGGCACACCGCGGGATCTCAACCTGCCCGGAATGCTGGCCTGGGCGGCGAGCGACCGCCACGGAGCGAGTTTCACAGCGGCTCTCGATACGCCCGACGCGGCCGGCGTCCGAGAGGAACTGCGCGCCCTCCTAGAACGCCGCCTAGGGACCCTGGGCCCGCTCCTCTGGAGCGCCTGGGAGCGCGGTGTAGGTGGCACCCTACTCGCCTTCGCGGTGCTCGTAGAGGCTTTGGAGGGCGTCGACAAACCGATCGCGACCATGTTTATCGGCCAGATCGCCAAGCTACCGCTCGGCACGGTGGAGAGCGCGACCATCGCCGAGGTCCGCGAGCAACTTCGAGGCCGAGTGGCCCTGGCCCTAAGCGCACTCGAGGTCGATGGCGCGAATACTGTTCTCATGGTGTTGCGCGAGGCAGAGCGCCTGATCAGCGACAACCAACGCGAGACCATCGGCCCCCTGCTCTACGGCAGCCCACGTCTCGAGACGAGCTGGCAACTGCGCCTCGACCGGCTCGGCGAGGCGATGCTCAACCTCCTCGACCAAAGCGGCAAACCAGAGGACAAGCTACAGGCGCTACAGGCGCTCCGCGAGCGGCTCCAGGCTGTCAAGCGTCACAAACGCTGCTCCAAGGAGGATGCGCTCGCCGTCGCCCGCCAGGCGGAGATGGCCGCACGCCTCGCCGCTTGGCTGATCGACCGCAGAGACCTGCGCCTCTCCGAGGGCCCAAGCGCCCACGCACCGGTCGAATCCCTCGGCCGCTGGTACACCGAAGAGGGCGGCTACATCGACCTCGCCCGGCGAGCAGCCCGACCCGCCGCGACGCAGCCAACCGGCTTTGGCCAGGCGGTAAAAACAGTGCTGGAGCGAGCCGACGAGGCCCGTCGCGTTCTCGACCTGCGCTTCGCCAGGGCCCTCGTCGAGTGGTACAGCGCCGGCCGCCCGGGCTCCGAGGTGTTACCCATCGACCGCGCGGTGGACCGCTTTGTCGTCGACTTCCTCAAGAAGGACGAACGACGCCTGCTGGTGCTCCTCCTCGACGGAATGGCCTGGGCCCAGACGGTCGAGCTGCTCGCCTCGTTGGCCGAGCAAACAACCCCTTGGGCGCCGATCGCATGGATGACCAACAGGGTCGGCGGAGCCTTCCCGCCGATCATCGCCGGGGCGCCGAGTTTGACCGACGTGAGCCGCTCCGCATTCTTTGCTGGCAAGCCGATGACCCCGGGCAAAAAACACCGCACCGGTGATGATCCCAAGCGCTGGCAGATGCACGCCGGCCTCGCCCGGCTCCTTCCCACTGCGCAGGTCCCACGACTCTACCTCGGAGCAGAAAGCCACCAGACCGACGGAACCCTCAAACCAGCGCTCCGCGAACAGATCGAACGCAGCGACGAACGGGTGATTGCGCTGGTGCTCAATGTGATCGATGAATCCCTCAAGGTCGATCCCCAACAAGAGCACACCTGGCGGGTCGACAGCATCCGTTCGCTGCCTGCCCTCCTCTACGCAGCTCGGATGAGCGGCCGAGCCGTGCTCCTCGCCAGCGATCACGGGCACGTCGTCAGCGACCGGCTGGAGAAACCCAAAAAGACCCGACGCAGCGGCGGCAGTCGCTGGCGACCACTCGACTCCAGCGGTTTCGACCCGAGCTTTGAGGTCGCCCTGTCCAGCCCGAATGTGTGGAAGGGACGCGGAGATGACGGCATCGTGCTGCTCGCCGACGACCAACACTCCTATAGCTCTCGCCGTGACTGGGGTGCCCACGGCGGGGCGACGCTCGCCGAGGTCATCGCACCGCTGCTCATGATCGGCTGGGAGGGCATGGACCGCGAACTCAAGGACGACGACGCAGAACAGACCTACAGCCTCCGCAGTTGCGTCGTGCCCGCGTGGTGGCGCCTCGACATCGTCAAGACCGCAAAGACGAAAACGAGGACAAAGAGGTCAAAGAGATCGCAGAGCACGCCGACGAATCAGGTCACATTGGCCGGGATCGCCACCCCCTCGCCACAACCCTCCGATCAAACGACACCGATCGCCACCGCACAGGCGGCAGCCACCGCGCCACAGAGCCCAAGCGCCCCGCTTTCCGCGACCACAAAGGCCCTGGCCAAGAGCGCTGATTTCAAGGCCCTCGCCAGCGGCAGCAAGTACCATGATCCAGTCCTGCACGCCGTCGACTACCTGCTCTCGAGACAAGGACTCGCACCCATCGAGGCCTTCGCAGACGCCCTGGGCATCAAGCGCTGGCGAGTCCAACAAACGATCACTCGCTACACCGAATTCCTCAACATCGACGGTGAGCCCGTTCTCCACTACGACCACAAAGCCGGACAGGTCGGCCTCGATTGCGAACGCCTCGCTATGGTGTTTGACATCCAGGTCCCGTAGCCTCAACCGCACCCCATGGCCGAACCAAACCTCCTCAAGCGTCGCGAGGTCATCGAGGCCCTCCGGCGCGGCACGGTGCCCCGCCGCGGCCTCGAACTCTTCGCTGTCGGGATCGACAGCTACATGCCCGGGGTCGATCTCGACCTCGACGCTGCGACGGCCGGACGCGGGGCGTTTAAGGCTATCCGCGGCGAATACGGCACAGGCAAGACCTTCTTCGCCCGCTGGCTGGAGCACCGAGCGCGCGACCGTGGACTAGCAACATCGCTCGTCCAGATCTCAGAGACTGCGACTCCGCTCTACCGAATGGAAACTATCTATCGCCGTGCGCTCGAGTCGCTCCAAACCCGCGAGTGGGGAGATGGCGCATTTCGCTCGCTCATCGACCGCTGGTTCTTCGACCTCGAAGAGGAGGCGATCGAGGGCGGCTCCGTCGACGACAGCGATGCAACCGCCGTCTCCCAAGCGGTCGGTGAACTCCTAGAAAAGCGCCTCGCTGACGTGAGTTCGACACACCCGCAGTTCGCGGCGGCCCTACGCTCGATCCACGGTGCCCGCTTAGCTGGCAATCACGCGATCGCCGAGGGTCTCCTCTCCTGGCTTATGGGACAGCCAAATGTCGGCGCCGACATCAAGCGCGCCGCTGGGATCAAGGGCGACCTCGATCATTTTGGCGCGAGCGGCTTCCTCCGCGGGCTCCTCGCGGTTCTCCGCCAAACGGGCCGCAGGGGCCTCGTTTTGGTCCTCGACGAAGTCGAAACAATCCAACGCGTCCGCGCCGACAGCCGCGAAAAGAGCCTCAACGCGCTCCGCCAACTCATCGATGATCTCGACGCCGGCCACTATCCCGGGCTCTATGTCGTGATCACGGGAACCCCGCTCTTCTTCGACGGCCCACAGGGGATCCGACGCCTCGCACCGCTCGAGCAACGCCTGCACGCGGACTTCTCAGGGCTACCAAAACACGACAACCCGCGAGCACCGCAGATCCGCCTCCTGCCCTTCGACCACGATCGCCTGCTCGAAGTCGGTCGCCGGGTCCGCGCGCTCTATCCTGCGAGTTCACCCACCTCTGAGGCCCGGCTCAAGGCGCTGATTACCGATGACCTGCTGACCACGCTCGCTGTCGGAATCACTGGCACTCTTGGCGGCAAGGTCGGCGTCGCCCCGAGGATCTTCCTGCGCAAACTGGTTCTCGACCTCCTCGATAAGGTCGATCTCTTCGACGATTTTGATCCTCGCCTCCACTACAAGCTCGTGGTGGATGCCGCCGAGATGAACCCCGAGGAGCGGGCCTGCGCGGGCATCGAGCGCAGCGTCGACGATATCTCGCTCGACCTCGGCGGAGGCAACGCGTGAGCCAAAGTTCCTTTGATCGCCTGTCGCCCGCACTCCAATACCAGATTCTCAACACCCTGGGGTTTCGCGACCTCCGGCCAGTGCAACACCTGACAATCGACGCGGTGCTCACTGGAGAAAACGCGGTGGTACTCGCACCCACGGCCGGAGGAAAGACCGAAGCTGCATTCTTTCCGCTGCTCTCGGCGATGGACACCTGTGATTGGCGACCCGTATCGGTCCTCTACCTCTCACCTATCCGCGCCCTGCTCAACAACCAAGAGACACGCGTCGCTCGCTACGCCGGGCTCGTCGGCAGACGTGTCTTCAAGTGGCACGGGGACGTCTCTCAGAGCGCCAGGGCGCCCTTTCTCCGCGATCCGACAGATATCCTCCTGACCACACCAGAATCGCTTGAGGCGATGATGATGAGCACGCGAATCCCCGCAGCCCAGCTCTTCGCCAACCTCCAAGCCGTGGTGATCGATGAGATTCACGCCTTCGCCGACGACGATCGCGGTGCTCACCTTTCCGCAGTCCTCGAGCGCCTGGGTCGCTTCTGCGGCCGAGACCTACAACGAATCGGCCTCTCCGCGACGGTCGGCAACCCCGATGAAATCCTCCTTTGGCTCCAAGGCAGCTCCAAGCGCGCAAGTCGTGTCGTCGCTCCACCTCGGCCGCCCTCAGATGCCGTCGTTACGATCGACTACGTCGGCACGCTCGCAAACGCTGCTCTAGTTATAGAGCGTCTCCACCCCGGCAAAAAACGGCTCGTCTTCGCTGACTCCCGCCGCAAGGTCGAAGACCTCGGCAAGGAGCTCATCCGGCGCGGCGTGAAGGCATACGTGATCCACGGCTCACTCGCTGCCAGCGCCCGCCGTGATGGTGAGTCCGCCTTCGCCGAGGGACAAGACTGTGTAATCGTCTCCACAAGCGCCCTCGAACTCGGGATCGATGTCGGCGATCTCGATCATGTGCTCCAGATCGACGCCCCCTCGACCGTCGCGAGCTTTCTTCAGCGAATGGGCCGCACCGGTCGCCGCGATGGAAGCGTCGCAAACTGCACATTCTTAACGACAAGCGAGAGCGCAACACTACAGGCAGCGGCTCTCGTTGCCCTCAACTCCCGCGGCTACGTCGAGCCCGTCCGACCACACCGTGCGGCGAGCCACATCCTCGCCCATCAACTCATGGCCCTGGCGATTCAGCACGGTGGCGTCCCCCGCAGCGACTGGTGGGCTTGGCTCGACGGCTCGACCGCATTTCAGGGAATCAACCCCGACGACCGAGCATCTCTCGTCCAGCACATGCTCGACGCAGAGATCCTCGCCGACCACGGCGGAAAACTTTGGCTCGGCCCCCGCGGCGAGCGACTCTACGGCCGCAGAAATTTTGGAGCCCTCTACGCAGTATTTGATTCGCCGCGCTTGATCACAGCCCTGTGGAACACAAAAGAAATCGGCACCGTCGATGCCGCATTCCTCCTCGGAATCGGCGAGAACGAGGGCGGCGCGAGCTTCTCTCTTGCGGGGCGACCGTGGCGGGTGACCGCCATCGAATGGCGGCGCAACACCTGCCAGGTAATCCCCGCAGAGGACGCCCGCTCTGCCCGCTGGAGCGGCAATCCGCGCTATCTCAGCCATGAGCTAAGCCAAGCGATCAGGCACATCTTGACCGATGATAACGAGGATCCGAGCTGGTCCAAGCGAGCCTGTGAAGTGATCCATCGAGCCCGCGAAGAGCACGCCTTTCTCCGCGACGAACCCTCACCTATCATCATGAGCGCGCAAGATAAGCTCACCTGGTGGACCTATGCGGGTGGCCAGGCCAATATCCTCCTCGCCAAGCTGGTCGAGCACGAGATAGGTGGCAAGGTGACGGCCCGCGACTTCTCACTGACCTGCAAAGACGAGGCCGCAAAGAGTGAAGTCGCACTATCTCAGGCCATCGACCGCCTCGCTCGCCAAGGGCGCCCGACTATCGAAGATGCCCGCACCTACGCACAAAGTGCCGCAAGGGCTCGCCTCTCAAAATTCGAACCCTGCCTCACCGATGCCCTGCTCTCAAAGCTCCTCGCAGATCGCGTCGTCGACTTAGAGGGCGCTCGCGCGGCGCTCCTGCGGCGACAAGCGGTCGAGCAAGATCCACAATCGACGCCCCGCCCCGGGTGATCTGGACCCAACGAAAGTAACCTGGACTCCAACGATAACGTCACCGTCTTGGCCCAAGCACTGGCGCCGGAGATCAGCTTGAAGCGACCGTGAACGCCTGGCATTACCGGGCTAGGTCGGAGCACCGTCTAAGCCGCCGGCGTCGATAGCATCGGCGCTGCCGAAGAAGTGGGTGCGCAGGTGGCCGTCGTGGGGGTCGCCGGACCGCGCCCTTGAGGGCGAGAGAACTCCTTCCTCATGGGCCACATTCCTATAAGTCGTCGTAATATGAAACTTCTTTCTCTGAGCGTTCTGGATCAAAGCGGCGACGACGAAGCTGCTATTCCTGCTCGAAGCAGTAGAGTAG
>CAYYUP010000130.1:0-12719 GCA_964474905.1 uncultured Nannocystis sp.
CGCAGGCGCCTCGGGTGGCGCCGGTACAGAGAAGCCAGAGGAGCCTAAAAAGCCTAAAAAGCCGGATGGTGCCCTAATGCCGGTGGGCGGTTAGTCGATATTTGGCTGTGGTCAGACGGGAGGAGTGGTGATGAGCAACAAGGAACCAGAGACCGCAGAGATCAGAGAGATTTCACGGCATCGTGATGCCGCCCGCGAGCGCAATTCTCAGCTTACGCAAGAACAACTCGACGAACGCAAGAAGCTCCATTGGATGTGCTGCCCAAAGTGCGGCACAGAGCTGAGCGAGGTCCAGTTTCGGCAGGTGAAGGTCGACAAGTGTTTCTCTTGCGGCGGCGTTTTTCTCGATGACGGCGAACTCGAGCAGCTGACCGGAAAGCCAGGTTGGTTCGACAGCATGCTGCAGTTCTTCCAGGGTGTTTGATCGGCGACCCGGGACCTGCAAGGCGGGCTCGTTGGCGATTCGGGCCGCCGGTAGAGATCGCGAAAGCGCGGATCAGCGGGAGGCGGTGCGGGCCCGTGTGACCAGGGTTTGGACCGCTGTTTGGGTCTCGCTCGAGATCGCTTTGACTCGCCCTTTGGGGCTGATCGGAGTGCCGATACAGAGGTAGATGTCGAGGCGCCGGTGGCTGCAGACGTTTTGAATGTGCTCGGCGAAGGTATCTTCGGTGAATGCGGTGCCGGGCGGGTAGGCGATGCCCACTGGCACGATGTCGATGTCGAGATTGCGGGTGGCAGCAAAGGCGCCCGCCGAGAAGGGCAGGAGTTCATCGCCGGCGGTGGTGGTGCCCTCGGGAAAGACCGAGACCGTGCGCCCCCGTTGCAGGTGCTCGCGGATCGATCGGATCGCCTGGAGTCCGCTGCGGGGGGAGTCGCGATCGACAAAAATGGTTTGGGCGCGTTTAGCTGCGTACCCGAGGAGCGGCCAGTCGGCGATGTCGCTGCGGCTCAGCACAGAGCCGCCAAAGATCGAGAGCAGGATCGGGATGTCGACCGCTGTTGAGTGGTTGGCGACGACCATGCGGGCGCGCGCAGTGGTTGGCACCTGGCCGATGACATGCAGGTGCATGCCGGTGATCCGCAGGAGGCCGCGACACCAGCGACGCATCTCGATCTCGAAGACAGCCTCTTGTGGGGCACCTGCGGCCCGGCGGTGCATTCTGGTTTCGACAACCGCGAGCTCGGCGGCGGTCCAGAGCGCTGCCGCACCGGCGCGACCCAGGGGCAGGGCTGGCCGCAGCCTCTGCAGCGCCCCGCGGAGCCGTTGGCGGATCATCGCGCGCCTGTCTGTGCGGGGAGGGCCTCGAGCATCGGCTGATTCTCTACTGTATTTTTATTTTTGTCCGCTCGGCGAGCGCTCGGGTTTTGCTGTGCGCGGGGGGGTTGTTTTGGGTTCAGATGCGGGGCCGATGTTGGAGCCAGGTGCCCCCTTGGGACCGGCGTCTTCGGCCGCCCAGCGCGCTCGGAGGAGCTGTAGTCGTTGGCCCCGCGAGCGCGCCCCGGGGTTGATGCCCATGCCGCAGGCTGCGAGTTCAAGGCCGCGTGTGGCGAAGGTGGGAGCTGCGCCGGCAAGCATGATCAGCAGGGCGCTGATGATGGCGAGCGCTGTCGGGGCCAGGGCGCCCTTGCTGGCGGGCTCGGGGTTCAGGCTCGCGGAAGCCGCCGGTGAGAAGATCTCGACAAGGAAACGAAGGGCTGCGGCGGCGACCGCGACGGCGGCGAGCAGTGCCAATAGGATCAGCATGCGCAGCGGCAGGTTGCTATCGCCGCTGACCGCCGCGAGCAGCTCGAAGCGGGCGAGGAAGAGCGCTGTCGGCGGCGCACCTGCGAGGGTCGCGAAGAGCAGGGTCGCCGCCCAGGCGAGCGGCGGGCGGCGGCTGTGAAGGCCGCGGAGCATCAGCGGTCCGCGGATCCGTGTTTGCCCGAGTGCGCTGATCATCGCCAGCAATCCGGCACTCGCGAACGCCTGGGTCAGGGCTAGCGCGAGCAGGGCGGCGATCGTCGCGTCACCGCTTCGCAGGCCCCACTCGTGGTGGTCGATCACTGTGATCGCGCCGCCGCGCAGGCCCGCGTGGGCGTAGAAATCCGCAGCCGCCAGGGCCCCGAGCAGCAGCCAGCCGCCGCTGACAATCGCTTGGCCGGCGAGCCAGACCCGAAGTTCGCGGCCCCGCAGCGCTGTAAGGCCGCCGACGATCAACGTCGCGGCGATCAGCAGCACTGCCGGCGTCGACCAGCCGTAGGGGGCGAAGAGCTGGCGGGGTACGTGCAGACCGGTGACAAAGAGGCGGAGCAGGGCGACCAGGGTGGCGAGGCGCAGGCCACCCTCAAAGAGCAGGATCGCCGCCGGTGAGGCATTTTGGTAGATACCGGCGAGCAGGCGGTGGCCAAAGGCGGCGCCAAAGCGGAGCGCGAGGGCGGCGAAGGTCAGCAACATGCCCGGTAAAAAGAGCGCCGCCGGTGCCATCGCGGTGACCGCTCGGTTTCGGGCCTCCGCCTCGAGGGCATCGGGGATCGGCACGCCGCTGGTCAGCAGATCGACGGCCACCTGGGCCGGGCCGGCGCCCCAGCGGGTGAAGATCATCGCCGCCCGGGCGCCGATCGAGGCGATCGAGGTGGTACCGGTGGCGGCGACGATGAGGGCGATGCCAAAGAGCAGCGAGACGCTCAGGATGCCCTGACCGACCAGCCATCGCAGCGCCTGGGGCCGGTCTTTGGGGTCGCGGGCGATCAGGACCAGGAGGCTGAGGGCGCCGATCTCGAGCCCCGCCACCAGCGGCAGCAGATCGGCGGCGTGCATCGTCAGCATTAGGCCGGCACTCGCGACTACGGCGCTGGCAAGGGCGGGTGGATCGAGGGAAAACCGCCGGTCACAGAGGATCGCAAAGAGCAGCGTGCAGAGCAGGGCTGTGTCGCAGAGCGTGGCGAGCGGATCGACCACCAGTGAGCCGCCAAGCAGGGGTATACCAGCGTCGAGCGAGCTCTGCCCCAGGAGGCTGAGCGCCGCCAGGAGTGCGAATAGCACGCCGCCGAGGGCAATGCCGCGGTGCAGCCTCGGGCTTTGGGTTTGCCATCGGGCGATACTGACCAAGAGCAGCGACCAGAGCCCGAGGATCGCCATCGGCGCGAGCATTTTGACCGCTTGGAGGGCCTCGATCGAGGCTGGGCTCGCGGTATTCATGGTGTGTTGGCTCCCCGCAGCGCCCGTAGGGTTGTTATCGCCCTCGCGCACTCCTCGGTGGGCTTTACACCGGCCTTTCGCGCTCGCAGGAGGGGGGAGAGTTCCGCCTCACACCAGCGTTCGGTGGCTCTGTGCACCAAGGGGGGGGCTGCGGCGTTCACCCGATCCTGGATCAGCGAGGGCACGAGGCCGAGGAGTAAGAGCAAGCCAGCTGTGAGTGCAAGAAGCCCCGATCGTCGGCGGACAGAGCCTCTTGGCGACGGGGTTTCGGGCTCGAGCTGGAGTTCGCGGGCGCTGGCGATGAGCGGGGTAATGCCGATCGCCACTCCGCAGAGCATGAGCAGGCCCAGGACGGCGGCGCCGGAGAGCATCCAGGTGCCGGGTCCGAGCAGGGCCAGCGCGATCGGCAAGATACCGGCGAAGCTGAGCAGGCCGGGGGCGCCGAGCAGGCCGAGTAGGCCTACGGTGGTGAGCACAGCGCCAAAGGGGCGCCGCGGCGGGCCAGCGAGATGCACCAGGGCGAAGGCCAGGCCGCCTGCGAGGCCGAGCAGCAGGGCGCCGCCGATGCCCTCGGCGGTGAAGGTCGCGACGCCGATGAGGGCCATCGCAGTCGGCAGGTGGGCGAGATGGAGGTGGCGGCGACCGGCGATGGGCTCGCTGCTGGCGGCGAGCAGGCCGAGGAGCAGGACCAGGCCGCCGATGATGCCGAGGGTGCTCGCCATCGCGGCCATCGACGCGGCCGCGGCCGGCAGAGTCACCCTGATCAGCAGGCCGATGCCCAGGGGACGGAGCACGGCCGGTAACCACGCACCAAAGGCGGCCGGAGCTCCTTCGGCGGCGCTCTGCCACCAGCCGTGCAGCGGCCAAATACCGGCCATCAACCATGCCGCGAGCAGCGAAAAGGCGGCGATCAAGCCCTCTTGGGGTGCCGGCGAGAGCACCGAGAGGGTCTCTTGCAGGGCAAAGTTCCAGGTGCCGACGGTGGCCTCGTGGTGACTGAGGGCCAGGAGCAAGGCGGTGGTCGTCAGGGCGGCCGCGGCTGCCGAAAGCGGCAGAAAAACAGAAAATATACGTTGCCGAGATCGGCCGACCATGAGTGCCGCGAGCAGCGGCAGGAGCGACCAGGCCGCGACCATCGTGCCGAGATCGTCGGCGAGCCAGGTGACCAGGGCGCAGGCCTGGGCCGCGAGCAGCAGGCCGAGTTTTTGTCCCCGACCATGGGCGCAGGCGAGGGCGCTGAGCCAGGCAACCGTCAGGATTCCGGGGATCGCCAGGGCGTCCAGGGCGAGGGCGAAGCTCAGGCCGCGCTGGGGCAACCACGGGAGGGCCGCGCTCGCGCCAAGCGGTGTGCTCAGGGCGACGAGTGTGGCGAGCAGTGCGGTCACGGTGGTGGTCGCCCGGGCGATCGCCGTCGCGAGCGCATCACCGGTGAGCGCGCAGGCGATCGCGGCGGCCGCAGGCAGGAGGATCAGGAGCCAGAGCACGCTCACCTGGATTTCTCTCCGGTGGTGAAGTTGGCGCCGCGTTTGCGTTTGGGCGCCTTGATCAGCGGGTTAATGCCGCCGAGATCGATGGGGTGCACCGCCGTCGGGCCGATGACGACGACGGAGGGGTTGCAGTAGATGACGCCCAGGGTCGCCGCGATGCCGATGATGAGCGCGAGCAGGACCTGTGGGCGGGTGCGGCCCTGGGCGAGCCACAGTCGGAGGTAGATCCGCCGACGGAGGCGGCTTTGCAGCTCCTCAAGACCCAGAATAAGCCCGCCCGGAGCGGTTCGGATCGTGCTCCACAGGGGATCGAGGGCAGCGAGGGTACCGAGGGCGTCTGTGAGGGCGGCGGGGAGTTTGCGGCGCGCCATCTGGGCGGGGATCCGCCGGCCGACAGCAGTACCGAGCCACGCGGTGAGCAGGATCAGGGCTGTGAGTGCGGAGAGAACCCCGGAATCAAGGGGGGCAGCGGGCGCGAGCACTTGGCCCAGGCGCAGTGCCGGCTGGAGGAGCGTCGCCCAGGGGTGTTGAGCGAGGTCGCCATTCATCGCCAGGCCCTGCGAGAGCATCGGCAGGCAGAGAATACCGAGACCGAGGCCGAACAGACCGAGGCTCACGGTCGCGACGGCGATCAGGGGTTCCTCCGGTGGGTGGCCAGTGGCATTTTTCGGGGATTTTTGCGGGTTGCGGGCGATCACCACGGCCAGCACCCCTGAGATGATGACGATGCCGGGGGCCGCGAGCGCGGAGACACCTTTAAGGGCCCAGGCAGCGGCGGCGATCAGGGCTAACGGCGGCAATGCGCCGATCGGCGTCGCGGCGGAGGCGGCAAGGGCATTGAGAGCGGCGCCGAGGCGTGTCCAGGGTCGATGGTCACCGCCTTTGGGGCGCGCAGAAGCGGCGATGTGCAGGCCGCATTGGCTCGCCGCGATGACCCACGCGAGCACCAACGCCGGCACCCAGGCGCGTACGCCGATGCCGACGAGCACGAGACCCAACTGGGCGCGTCCGACCCAGGCGAGGGCGGCCTGCGCCGAGGTGGAGGCGAGGGCGCGGGCGGTGGCGACGAGTGCGAGCCCTGATCCCAGGGCCGAGAGCAGGCTGAGGGCGGTGGGATCGATGGCGAGCACCGAGTTGAAGCGGAGCAACAGATAGACCCCGACGATCGGCGTGATCGCCCCGCTCGTCAGCGCCGAGAAGCTCGCGTTTGCCTTTGCGGCAGCGCCTGGCGTTGGCGGAAAGGCGAGCAGACGGAGCAGCAGGGCGAAGGTCAGGGCGAGGGCGATGCAGGGGGCGAGCGGCAGGCCGTAGAGATCGAGTTGCGCGAGCCGTGAGCCCGGGCCTTGGAGGGCGGTCCTGTGAATTTGGCCGAAATTCGGCGCGCCAGCGGCGTAGGTGAGCCCGGCAAAGGCGGCCCAGAGTGCGGCGTCCCCGAGAGCGAAGGCACGGAGGCGGGCGGGACTCAGGCGGCGCCCCGCGGAGAGCGAGATCACGCCTAAAAGGTGCCAGCCGAGGGCGATCACCAGGAGCGACTCGCCGAGCAGCAGCAGCAAGGCGGCGCCCAGGGCTGCGCTGATCCTGAGGAGCTGCTGGGGTCGGTCGGCGGCGGCGAACTGGGTGCAGAGCGTGAGCACAAAGAGCACCGCCATGGCAGTGGCGGCGAGGTGATCGAGGCCGAGGTCCAGATGCAGCGTGGTCGTCGTGCCCACCGAGAGCCAGGTAGTTACGGTTTCACTGAGGCGAGCCGGGGCCGAGGCGGTGAAGAGCCCTCCTGTCGCGCTCAGCGTCATGAACAGGGCGAGCAGAGGGCCGCCGATGCCGAGTTGGAGGCAGAGGGCGGCGAGGCGGTCGGGCTGGTGCCGAAAGCGGGGCGCGACAAGCACACCCGCGAGCGCCGCGAGCAGCGGCAGCGCCGGGATCCAAAGCATCGAGACAAGCTCTGTTGCGCGGTCCAAAATGCGTCGGGACAGGTGCGGCTGGGGGTGGACAGTCGGACTCGCTCAGAGGAGCGGCGTCTCCTCGCGCGGCGGTCGCCCGCGCAGCCAGACCAGGGCGAGAGCCGCGGCCAACGCCCCTTGTGCGGCCATCACGGCGATGGCGAGCAGGGCGAAGGCGTGGCCGTCGACGCTGGCCCAGAGGCGGGCCGAGGCGACCAGGGCGAGCTGGGCGGCGGCGAGCATGAGCTGCAGGCAGAGGAGGGTGATGATGAGGGGTCGGCGCAGCAGGAGGCCGACGAGGCCGACAAGTAGCAGCAGGCTGGCGAGGTAGAAGGCGTGGGTGACCGGGATCATCGGGCGGGCCGAGGATGACGGAGAGCGAGCGCTCTTGGCAACAGGATCAAAGGGTCGCTCGCGTGCTGCTAGAGTTGCGAGGTGTCACATTCGACGGGCGAATGTCTGCGTATGAAGCGGCAGAATCGCGCGATGTCGCTCATTTTAAGTGCCGGATTCAGCTTTCGTTGCAGCGGTGGCAGCGGCGGCAGCGGTGAGACCGGAGATCCCAGCAGCCGCGGCGGATCCTCGGGATCGACCCCCCCCGGGGCATGGGAGCCGAGTAGGTCCTCGCCTTGGTTGAACCGGAACCAGAGGCGGAAGACCTGTCCTGTCTGCCTCGATGCACGTTTAATCGACACTCAGACTCAGACTCATTCTCCTTTTTGAGACGGAGAGGCCGGCTCGGCGCTCTGTCGGTCGAGCAGAGAGAGGGCCCCCAGGGCACCGATGAAGAGCAGCAGTGGCAGCGCGAGGCTGAGTGTGAGTTGCTCGCCGGCGATCGATGCGGCGAGTTGGCGGAGGCCACCAAAGGCTGTCCCTGGGGCCAGATCGTGGCCAGGGAAGGCGAGCTGACGTCCCCAGGTGCCGACGAAGATCCAGGCCAGGAGGCCGACCATGAGCGAGCCCAACGCGAGCTCCGATCGTCGCCGCAGTGCGCCGCGATCAGGACGGCTAAGGGTGCCCACGACTCTGAGGAGCGCGACCCCGAAAGCACCGACAAACGCGGTCGCGATCGCGACCCATGGGGCGAGGAGAAGGAATTCGACGGCGGCGACGCTGGCGATGGCGATCGCGAACCAGCGGAGCGCATGCGCCGGGTCGCGGCTCCGCAGCAACAGCAGCGAGGCCCCTAGGGCGAGCGCGGCGGCGACGTAGAAGAGAGCGAGCGCGGGCGTCATCGTCCGTAGCCGGGGGGCAGAGGGCGCTTATCGGCGGCGGCGTCTGAGATCGTGGATCATGCAGACGGCGTCTTCGGGGGCCGTACAGTTGGGGCTGTTACGGATCGCAGGATCGACGCTGGCGAGTTCGGTGGGCACAAAGCCGAGCTTGGATCCGAAGAAGCGAGCGGCGCTGTTGGTCAGCAGGTAGACAGACTCGGCCCCGAGGATTCGGGCCCGCCGAAGTACGGTGTCGGCAAGCACCCAGCCTAGCCCTTCGCCGCGGCGATCGTTGGCGATGGCCAAATTAAAGAGCAGCGCGTAGGTGCCCTCGGTGAGCAGCGAGACGACGCCGGCGAGCCGACCCTCGGGATCGCGGATCACCAGGGTTTCGGTGTTGGGCGAGGGGGCGGTCACCGGCAGGCCGTGGCTCCGCAAGAGGGCATCGGCGGCGGGCATGTCGGCGGCGGTGGCGAACATGACGGCATCGCCGAAGCCGCGGAGGAGGCGATTGCCGAGATCACCGAAGGCGCCGCTGCTCAGGATGAGCACGGTGTCGCCGGGCACTGCGTGGCTGAGCACGCTCTCGGCGAGGGTCTCGACGTCGGTGTAGGCGTGGGCATCGATACCCGCCTTGCCGATCTCGCGGGCGAGCTTGGTGGGATCCAGGCGCTGGTCCGCGGGGATTTTGCCGGGCGAATAGAGCGGCCCGATGTACACCCGATTGGCGCCGGCAAAGCTCTTTGCGTAGGCCGCCTGGAAGATCGCTCGGCGGGAGGTGGCGCTGCGGGGCTCGAAGCAGATGTGCAGATTGTGGCTGCGGTAGCGGTGGCGGATCGCGTCGACCGTCAGGCGGACCGCGGTTGGGTGGTGAGCGAAGTCGGTGATCACCCGAACCCCGGCGGCGAGGCCGAGCAACTCTTGGCGGCGCTTGACCCCGCGAAAGCGGCGGGCGGCGTCGCGGAGTATTGCGGCATCGATGCCTTCGAGGCGGGCGATGGCCACCGCAGCCAGCAGGTTGCTGACGTTATGCTCGCCGAGCAGCGTCGTCGAGAAGATGCCGAGGCTTTCACCCTGCTCGTAGATCTCGACCTCGGTGCGGCTGGTGCCCCCGCGGAGCCGGATTCGGCCGACGTAGGTCGCGCTCTCGAGTTCGCTGTCGTCGTGGGCCAGGAGGTAGGTGCTGACCTGGCAGCGAGCGCAGCGTTTGGCGACCGCGATGGCACTGGCATTGTCGGCCGCGACCACCAGATCGCCGTGCTCGGGGATCAGGGCGACAAAGCGTTCGAAGGCGGCGATGACGGCCGCCAGGTCGGCGAAGATGTCGGCGTGATCAAACTCGATGCCGGTGAGGACCGCTCGGGTCGGTCGGTAGTGGAGGAACTTGGAGCCCTTGTCGAAGAAGGCGGTGTCGTACTCGTCGCCCTCGAGCACGATCGCCTCGCCCGTGCCCAGGTGGGCGCCGCTGCCGATGTTCATCGGGATACCGCCGATAAGGAAACTCGGGTCAGCGCCAGCGCTTTGCAGTAGCCAGGCCAGAAGCGACGAGGTGGTGGTCTTGCCGTGAGTGCCGGTGACGACCAACGAACGGCGTTCTTCGAGGAGCGTCGCCGCGAGCAGCGATGGAAAACTCTCGAGGGGGATCTGGCGCTTAACGGCGGCGACGGCCTCGACGTGATCACGCGAGCAGATGTTGCCGACGACAACGCGGTCGGGACCCCAATCGAGATTCTCGGCGCAAAAGCCCGGCAGTACGGTAATACCGGCCTCTTCGAGCTGGGTGGACATCGGCGGATAGAGCTGGGTGTCGGAGCCGCGGACGTCGTGACCTGCCTGTTTGAGCAGGTTCGCCAGGGCGCCCATTCCGGTCCCACCGATGCCTATGAAATGGAGCCTCAAGGCGCGCAAGGATGGACCTTGAGCCGCGAGGGGTCAAGGTGCGGAGAAAAACGGTAGAACCCTCAAATCTCGCGTTCTAGCCCCCGCGGCGCGCTCTTGGGTTTCGCGGCGGAGACCTCGCCGTCGCTCGGCGAGAGCCAAACCTGACCGAGCGGGAGAGCTTACTGAGAGCGCGGCATGACGAGAGCACGATCGGCGACGAGCGCCCGCAGCGAGACAGACTTGATCAGGCGCGAGCGCAGGAGATCACGATCGGCGATGCGCGCTCAGAGCGAGACACATGCGAGTCCGAATCGGCGGAGCGCGACGGGAGCGCGCTTCTCCTGGCCCCGTCGGATCGGCTTCTTTTTTTTGATCACCGCGACGGGGAGCTCGAAAGGAGCGGGAGCTGCGGCGGTGGAGCGGTGGTTCGGTCCGGTGTAGAGTCCGGCGATGCTAGACCTCAAGGCTCAGCTCGCCGCCGCTGGTTTGGTCACCAAGGAGCAGATCGAGGCCGTCGAGGCCAAGAGTCGCCGCTCCTCCAAACCCAAGTCCACAAAGTCTCGAGGCCGACGGGCCAAGGGCGGCAAGGGCGGCAAGGGCGGCAAGGGCAGTACGGGTCTCGATCCGGCGGCGCTTGCGGCAGCGGGCAAGGGCGAGCGCTACGAGATGATCCGGCGGGCAGTGAACGCCTCGCGTCTCGACAGCGCGGGGCCCATTCCGAGCGCGGACTCCGAGCCCTTTCATTTTCTTAGGGACGGCGGTGCGGTCGGTCGGGTCTTTGTCGAGGCGCCGCTGCGGGCTCGACTCGAGGGCGGCAAGGCGGTGATCGTCGCTTATATGTCCAACCACGGGCTCGCCCACGCGGTGGTGCCGGTGGCCCTGGGTCGCGGCATCGCCGAAGTCTTTCCAGAGTGGCTGCGCGTGCTCCGAGAAGAGACCGGGGCCAAGGCCGAGCCGGAGATCGCCGGCGAATCTGAGGCTGGGGTCGAGCCAGAGACCCCGTCAGGGGCTTCTGGAGAGGGTCAGGAGCCCTCTGCGTAATTTTTTGAGGCGACCTCTTTTCAGGGGGCGCCTTTCTGTGCTATCTAGCCTGCCCGCCACGTCCAAAGAGGGCACAGCGGCATCTCATACGGCGATTATAGCTCAGTTGGTTAGAGTGCTCGGTTGTGGTCCGAGAGGTCATGGGTTCGAACCCCATTAGTCGCCCACCCGCCCCGTTGACTTCGGTCCTCGGGGTTTTTTCTTGCCCTGTGCGGCCACTGCAGACGAGTTCACCGGGCGTCTGCAGGCCCGCCGGAGGCACCTGTACAGGCGCGCGCCGCGTGATCGGCGGCTTCTTCGCGCTCTGTGGCCGCAGGCGTGCTAGATCGTCGAGCCTATCGTGAATCTGCGCGCGTCAGCTCCGACCCAGCTGGTCACCGTTGCGGTGATCGTCGGTGTCGCCCAGGTGGTTGCCGGGGTGCTCCTGAGCCTGGCCAAGCCCGAGGCGCTAGCGCTGGCCGCAGCCGAGGGTCCGATCGTCTACCTGCTCGGCATCTCTGGGGTGGTCGCGGCCTGGCTGGTGGCCTGGTTCGTGCGCGCGCGGCTGCCTCTGGCACTGGCGCTAGGTGTCGCCGGTACGGTCGCGATCGTCGGCGCAAGCGCATCCGCCGGCAGCGCCCTCGGGCTAATTTATTTTGGCGAGCTGCTGATCCACCATTTCCTCGCCCTACTGGCGGCCGCGATCTGTCTCGTGGTCAGCCGACAGTGGTTCTTCGACCCAGAGCTCAGCGGGTTGCGGAGGCTGCCGCTGGTATTCGCAGGTCTCGGAGTGCTGCTGCTGCTGGGGCAGCACGTCGCCTCCTTGCCAGTGCTTGATCTCGACCTAGGGCTGCTCTGGGGGATCGGCAGCGCCTCGTTGCTGTTGGCGATTCCGGCGGCGTGGGCCCTGCTCTGGCCTCTGTACAGCGGCTCCGATCGGCTGCTCAGTGTCTGTGTACTCGCGCCGCTGGCGGTGCGAGTGGTCATCGGCGGGGCCGCGGGTCTTTCAGGGGTCGCACCTGGGGTGTCGGCAGCGCTGCCGATGATGACGGCGATCACGATCGCGGGGGTCGCCGCTTTTCTCCTGCTCGGCAAGCGGGTCGATGTGCTGGCAAGGGTGTTCTCATTGCTGGTCGGTGGCCTCGTCAGTTACCGACTCGACGCCGTCTACCAAGGACCCAATTTTCAGTTTTACGAAGAACGCCTAGGCGGTCTTGTGCGCTCGATCTTCGGCTTTGAGCTGCCCTATCCGAGCTTTGTCTCCGGCTGGAAAATGGCCACCGCGACAGTCGCGATCTTCACGATCACAGCGGCGATCACCGCGGCCCTCGTCGACCGCAGACAGCGAGCACGGGCGCTGGCACTGGCGATGGTGGTCGTCGCAGGCTTTGGCCTGACGACCCCGCAGCTCCTCTTGATGCAAGTGGCGGGTTCTCTGGCTCTGCTCGCATGCCTTCGCGAGGGGCAAGTCGTGGCGGTGCAGCCGGCCCTCTGCCCACCGCCAGAGGAGCCCGAGCAGATCTTCGCAGAACTCGCCGAGCGCCTAGGGCTGGCAGCTCCAGTGGTCATCGAGGAGCCCATCGAGACCCTGCTCGCACTCCGCGGTGAACATCGCCAGAGCTCCCTCGATCTGCGCGCACGCACGGCCGATCACCAGGGCTGGGTCATCGTGCTGGCCTGCGGCGTTCTCGGCCGCGGGCGACCGGATGCAGAGGTTTTGCCGGGCCGTGGCGGTCATCGTCTGCGGGGCGATGTGCGGCGGGTCGGTGGCGAAGAAAGCGGCGTCTTGGCGGCGCTCTCGGCATTTCCAACGGCGACGGCCCGCTTCTGGGAGGCTGGCTGTGAGGTCGAATTTGGCGATGACCTGACGCGTCTGCGAGCGGCGAGCCTGGAGGCGCTGGTGCGGGCGATTGGGCGTCAGCTTCGGGTTGGTTGAGGGCGAGCCTGGAAGTTGGGGAGCCTGGAAGTTGGGGAGCCTGGAAGTTGGGGAGCCTGGAAGTTG
>CAYYUP010000131.1:0-12524 GCA_964474905.1 uncultured Nannocystis sp.
GAGCCAGAGCCAGAGCCCAGCGATGTCGGCACAGGATCGGGTTCATCAGATAGTGGTTCGCATACGGGCTCCGAGTCCGACAGCGACAGCGAGACTACGGCGACCGGCAGCGCTGGCCTCGGGAACAGCAGCGATCTCGTCGCTCGGGGTTGCATCTGCGGGGTCGAGGCTTCAGACGCGCCTGTTTGGGGGCTGTCATGGATCTTGCTGCCGGGGCTTTTGGCTCGTCGTCGGCGGCGCCGAGCTGTGGGCTGAGTCGGCGTCCCCAAGGCGCCCGTCCTTTGTTACCTTGTCTCCATGGAGACGCCGACGATTCGCGCCCCTCATGGGACCCAGCTTTCGTGCAAGGGATGGTCGCAGGAGGCCGCTCTGCGGATGCTGATGAACAACCTCGACCCCGACGTCGCCGAGGACCCGGCGAACTTGGTGGTCTACGGAGGCACCGGCAAGGCGGCGCGCTCGTGGCCCGATTTTTATCGCATCGTCGCCTCGCTCCGTGACCTCGAGGACGATGAGACCCTGCTGATCCAGAGCGGCCGGGCGCAGGGCATCTTCAAGACTCACGAGCAGGCACCGCGGGTGCTGATCGCCAACTCTCACCTGGTACCCCAATGGGCGACGCTCGAGGAGCACAATCGGCTGGTGGAGATGGGCCTGACGATGTACGGGCAGATGACCGCGGGCTCGTGGATCTACATCGGTACTCAGGGGATTCTCCAGGGCACGTTCGAGACCTTTGCAGCCTGCGCGCGCGAGCATTTTGGCGGCGATCTGCGGGGCCGTTTGGTGATCACCGGAGGCCTGGGTGGCATGGGCGGGGCCCAGCCGCTGGCGGCGACGATGAACGGCGGTGCGATCCTCTGCATCGAGGTCGACGCCAAGCGGATCGAGCGTCGTCTGCAGACCGGCTATCTGATGCGCAAGAGCGAGAGCTTGGACGAAGCCTTGGCGCTGCTCAGCGCGGCTCGTGAGGCTGGGGAGGCGCTTAGCGTCGGTCTCCTCGGCAACTGCGCAGAGGTGCTGCCAGAGCTCGTGCGGCGCGGCGTGATCCCAGATGTTGTTACCGACCAGACCAGCGCTCACGACGAGTTGCACGGATATGTGCCCGCCGGGCTCTCGATCGAGGACGCTGCGGCGCTGCGCAGCTCTGACTCCGAGGAGTACATCCGCCGCAGTGTCGCGTCGATGGGCGAGCACGTCGCGGCGATGCGAGCGATGCAGGATCGCGGTGCGATCGCCTTTGATTACGGCAACAACATCCGCGCTCAAGCGGTCAAGGCGGGCGTACAGGACGCCTTTGAGATCAAGGGCTTTATCCCGCTCTACATTCGCCCGCTCTTTTGTGAGGGCCAGGGCCCCTTTCGCTGGGCGGCGCTCTCAGGTGACCCTGAGGACATCCGAGTCACCGACGAGGCGATCCTCGAACTCTTCCCCGAGAAAAAAGAGCTGCGTCGGTGGATCGAACTCGCCCAAAAGCACGTGCGCTTCCAGGGCTTGCCGGCGCGGATTTGCTGGCTCGGCTACGGCGAGCGCGACAAGGCTGGTTTTGTCTTCAACGAGCTGGTGCGCACCGGCAAGGTGAAGGCGCCGCTGGTCATCGGTCGAGATCACCTCGACTGCGGATCGGTGGCCTCGCCCAATCGCGAGACCGAGGGCATGAAGGACGGCTCCGACGCGATCGCCGATTGGCCGATCCTAAATGCGTTGCTCAACACCGCGGCTGGCGCGAGCTGGGTCTCGCTCCATCATGGAGGTGGCGTCGGCATCGGTTATTCGATCCATGCCGGCATGGTGGTGGTCGCAGACGGCACGGTCGAGGCCCGTCGTCGCCTCGGGCGGGTGCTGGTCACCGACCCCGGTATGGGCATCGTCCGCCATGTCGACGCCGGTTACGAAGAGGCGATGGACTTCGCCCGCAAGCACCATCTGATCATGCCCGGACGGACGACCTAAGAAAATGCAAAGGGCTACTGCTACGGGGGCGGCGGTCCCTGCCAAGGTCGTCGTGCTCGCGGAGATAGGTCAGCTCTTGACCCTCGATGACGGACCGACGACGGCGCGTGCAGGGGCGGCTCAGGGCAAACTCGGGTTGCTCGAGGATGCCGCGGTGGTGATCGTCGACGGCCGGATCAGCTGGGTGGGGGCAAACGCCCAGGTCGATCGTGTGATCGCGGACCGGACCGATGTCGAGGTGCACGATTGTCGCGACCGGGTCGTGATGCCGGGTTTGGTCGATAGCCACACACATCTAGTGTGGGGGGGCGATCGCCGGGATGAGCTCGAGCTTCGCCTCGGGGGCGCAGACTACGAGAAGATCTTCGCAAGTGGCGGCGGCATCCTTTCCTCCGTGCGCCAGACTCGAGCGAGTGACGAGCACGAGTTGCACCGCGTCGCGCTCCGGCGGGCGTTGAGGATGCGGGCCTCGGGCACGACGACGTTTGAGATCAAGAGCGGCTACGGTCTCGACCTCGAGACCGAAGAGCGACAGCTTCGTGTCGCCCGTCGCCTGGGGAACTCTGATGGCCTCCGGGTACGCACGACCTGCTTGGCCGCCCACGCCCTGCCGGCCGAGTATCGGAGCAGTGTCGGCGGTCGCGAGCGTTTCATCGACATGGTCTGCGCCGAAATCCTGCCGGCGATCGTCGCCGAGGGGCTCGCTGATTATTGCGATGTCTTTTGCGATCGCGGTGCCTTCACCCCGGAGGAGAGCCGGCGGGTATTGATGCGAGCCCAGGCGCTTGGCCTCGGCCTGCGGGTGCACGCCAACGAGTTGGGCTCGACGGGGGGGGCTCTTTTGGCGGCCGAACTCGGGGCTGCCTCCGCCGATCATCTGCTCCATCTCGAGGCCCATGAGCGGGCGGCTTTGCGGGCGGCGGGTACGGTTGCGACGCTTCTGCCCGGTACCTCGCTGGTACTCGGAAAACCCTACGCTGATGGTCGAGCGCTGATCGAGGCGGGAGTACCGATCGCGGTTGCGAGCGATTGCAACCCGGGCTCCTGTGCGCTCGAGAATCTCGCATTGGTGCTGGCACTCGCCTGCTACGGCTGTCGGTTGTCGCCGGCCGAGGCGATCTGCGCGGCGACGCATAATGCTGCGGCCTCGCTCGGGTTGGCCGACGAGGTCGGCCGGGTCGCCCCGGGTCTCTCTGCGGATCTGCTCCTGCTCGCGACCGATGACTACCGCGATCTCGTCTATCACGCGGGTTCGCCCCTGATCGCGGCGGTCTTCCAGGGCGGTGTGCGGGTGGTCTGATGGTGTGACGGGGTATCGTGGACTCGCGTGATTCCAGAGGACCGACGAGCAGTGCCGGAGACACCGGAGAATCCGCGATCGCGAGGGCTCTTGCCTCGATGTTTCAAGCCTCGGCTACCGGGGCTCTGCGGGCTCAGCTTGATCACGCTCGTGGGTTTTACATCGGCGTTACCGACGAGGGCTGCCGCTTCATTGGAGAGCACGCAAGCGCTGCGTGCACCCGTGCCGGCGACCTCGAGAACGGCCGATGTTTCGGTTGCGTTGGAGGCACCGGAAGTACCGGTCAGGCCTGCGCCTGCGGTCGTGGATGCGCCGAGGGTCGTGTCCTCGGACGCGCGTGGGAGCACTGTCGAAGGTGCTCCTGAGCCGGAGCTTGTGGTCGCCGATGGGTCGCATGAGCTGACGACAGCGGCAGGCAACAACGAGAAAAAAACCGCCGCAAAAAACCGCCAGGTGGGAGTTGTGCACGCCCCGACAGGCGCCTGGCGTAATTGTGTGCCCGGGCTTCAAGCTTGCACGCGGCCGAGGCCTGCTCGCTGGTTGCTCGGTGCTTTGGGTCTCACGGTCGCGGGCGCGGGCACTGCCTATTTGCTAGTCGTCGGTGACAGCCTGCGGGCGGGCGATCCCGGGGGATTGCTCGCGGGGGGCGGCGTCGCGGCTTTTGGCGGGGCGCTGCTCGGAGGTGTGATCGGCTTGATGGGCACCGATCGCCGGGGTGATCGGGACCGTGTTCGGCCTGCGACGTTTGCCCTGGATTACGCCAGTGGTGGTCCGCCGCGCCTCGATGAGCGCCATCCAGGCGAACTCAGTGTTCGCTTTGCCCCGAACTATTTCCTGCCCGACGGTGCCGGCCGGATCCGCCTCTTCGGTCATGTCGGTGGCTCGCTGGGCCGCGAGAGCGAGGTCGATCCGCGGCCGCAGTTCAGCGAACAACTGGCCGATCAGACAGGCACGCAACCGCTCGCTCTCGAGGAGAAGAGACTCAGTCTTGGCATCGGTGCGGATCTTGCGGTCGCGCTGCCCTATCCGTTGTTGCGGCGTTCGGCTCACCTCGGCCAGGCTGAGATTCGCTGGCGACCCGAGGTCGAGATCCGCCGGCATCGCTACGGCGATCGTCTGATCGAGCGGACGATGCTCCTGCCCTTGACCGTCGGTCTGCGCTGGTACCTGTCGCCGCGTCAGCGTTTTACAATTTATGTCGGACCTCGCCTCGACTTTAGTGCTCAGGCGATCGATGGTTCGCTCGATCGCGGTCCGCCGAACATCGGTTCGCTCTACGGCGAAGTTTGGTACGACATCGACGTGCCCCTGCGCGTCAAACCGGCCGCACGGGCCCGGATCAATGGCATGTTTACTTTCGGCTATGTGCATTCGCGGTTTGATGGCCTCGGCATCAACTTTGCAGCCGCCTACGGCTACTTCGGCTCGGCGTATGCCGGCTGGCTGATGAGAATCCGGCCGCGCTCGAGTCCGGTGGCGGCGCAGCTGGGATTTGGCGCCTGGATCGGCACCGGAGTGAGCGCTGTAGTCTCCGCTGGAGTGGTGTTGCCGGACCTCGGGGGTCGACGATGAAAAGCTCAGGGATCGGCCTGTTGATGTTTGCAACGCTCGCAGCTCTGGCTTCGGTGACGGCGCTGACATGTGCCCAGCCCGAGTGTGTCGCTCCCGATTACCGGGATCCCGAATGCCGAGTGATCGCCGAGAACGAGCTCGCTCGCCTGGATGCGGCGAATGGCGCGGAGCTTCGCTTCATCGATCCCCGCGGCCGCTCTGCGCTCGATTGGGAGGCGCTCGGACTCCTCGAAGAGCCGATTGCCGGCAAACTTCGGGCTAGGGTGGCGACCCTCGGTGACTTTGAGATCGGCATCCGCGGGCACGATTCGCGGGCACTTGTTTTTGATCTGGAACTCGACAACGTCGACCCCGCGGCGATTCTCAGCCTCGGTCCTCCTGGCGTTGAGGTGGATCTTCCGACATCTGCCGAGGTCTTGCTGCGGCGGCGTGTGAGTGTTGAAATCGCCGCCGGTGAGGAGCTGCGGCTGCGCGGACGGAGGTCCTGTCCAGAGCGCTTTCAGCTCGCTGTGGTCGGCGATATTCAGACCAATCCGTTGCACTTTGAGCGGATCATCGAGCGCCTCCGCGAGGACAGCGAGGCGGCGGCGGCTGCTGGCGAGCCGATACTCGGCATGCTGCTCGTCGGCGATCTCACCGAGTGGTCCTACGACGATGAATTTACCCGGATCCGATCGATCCTCGGGAACTCGCCGGTGCCGGTTGCCGTGACCCCGGGCAATCACGACATCCTTCGCCCTAGCGTGTCGATCTACAACAACGCCTTTGGCCCTGGGAGCTATGCCTTCGAGATCTGCGGCGCGCGGGTGGTGATGCTGGACAGCGGTACGGCGAGCCTGGCTCGCTCGATCGAGGGTCGGCTGCCGGAACTCATCGCCCGCGATGGTGCGGACTTCCTGATCGCCGCGACCCACTACCCGCCCTACTCCGGCTTGACCGGTGATGGTTGGTCGCGCGAGGACCAGCCGCAGATCCTGCTCGGGGAACTCGCGCTCGCGCAGGCGGATTTAGTTGTCAGTGGCCATGTGCACGCACTCCGCGACGAGCCGAGGGTGCACGTCGGCAGTCACGATCTTCGACAGCTGGTCGTCGGTACTGGCGGCGCCGACCAGGGCCTGGGTGTCGCTCGTTTCGGCTATGTTCGCCTCGGCCTTCGAGCTGGCGAGGAGGTGCAGGCCTGCTTCGTCGAGGTCCCGCCGCCGGGTTACGCAGGCCCGGTTCACGAACCGCTAGCGACGCTCTCGTACTGCGAGAGCATTCCCTGAAGAGGATCAAAAAAAGGCCTTCAGGGGGCCGAATCGGTGATCGGGCTCATGACCCCGAAGATCTCGCGGATCGCGTTGATGAAGCCGACCTCGCCCGGTGAGATCTTGCCGTCGGCTCGGGCGATCGCTGCGAGGTCTGCGACGATCTCCATGCGCTGCAGCTCGTCGAGTTCGTCCTTTAGGACATACGAATAGTCCGAGGACATCATCCTGCGTTCGTCCTCGCTGCCAAAATGTCTGTACCAGACACCGACCTCGCGGATGATGTTGGCGATCGCCTCGGGTGGGTCATTGGGGGCCCAGCGCTGCAATCGTTTCATCATCGCCTGGATCTCGCGCTTGTCGAGGCTGCCGTCAGCCGTGTAGCTGAAGGTCAGGTACAAAAATGCGAGGGTGTGGAGTGTCGACCAGTTCTTCGGGTGTTCCACTGCGGCTCCTCGGCGAGCGGCGCGTGCGAGCTCGCGACCGTTGACGATACTACCCCAGCAGGGCTCGCTCGCCCTAGGAGGCGGCGGCAAAAGTCGGCGCGGCCCTTTTCTATGCTCGAGCTCGAGCCCGAGCCCGTGCGCACTTTGTTGGCGCTCACATAAGGGCGAAGGCGAACGGCCCTTGCTATCGCCTGGGGCTCGGTGGGCCCCATTTCGCCGTTGTTAGCCGAGCAGTACTTCGGTGAAAAACTCGCGGGTGACCTGCTCGGTGGTGCTGTCGATCATGAACACATGGGCTCGGCCGCGGTGACCGTCAAAATCGATCAGCAGCCAGACCTCGACCGCCCAGGCCGGTGAATGGGCGAGGCAGGGGGGAGTCCAGCCGATGACCACCGGCGGACCCAGGTGATCGTGGGTTCGATCCTGCAACGAGCGGTTGAAGGAGTCCAAGCGATGAACGGCCGCGAGCGCGCTCTGTTGCGCGGATTGCTCGACCCTGCGGCGCCAATCGCTGGCGAAGCGCAGATCTTCGATGACGGGCTGAGAAGCCTGCATGACGGCGGTGTAGGTTTCGCTCGCGGGCAGGTTGCCGTAGTCGGGCAGGTCAAACTCTGGGTAGAGGTTTCCTGCGCTGATCTCCTGACTGCGGCGCTCGATACAGGTATCTAAGAGCTGGATCTCGCGTTCGCCGTAGCACATATAGACGCGGAGGAGCCGGTGCTGGCTCGGTAGCTGGTGATCCCAGTCGAGCAGGGCTCGGGCGCCGACGAAGCTGTTGCCGGTGAAGGGCGTGAACTGGGGCAGCGATTTGAGCAGCGCCTTTCGCTGCTTTGGCGTCGGCGCCATGCCCTGCTGCACCAGGCGAGGGTGCACGTGCAGGTTGTCAATGACGGCGGAGCGAACCATCGCCTCGTCGGGATCCTTCATGCTCTCCCCATCTGGTTCAAGTCGCGTGCGGCCCGTCGGGCATTGCTTGTGAGTCGGCTGGTCACGTTGACGATCGTCCAGATCTCGTAGGGGAGAGTTTGCCGCAGAGGCTCGTCTTGCTCCACCAAATCGACGCTCAGATCGGCTTTTTTACAGGATGTCGGTCGTGAGCCGCGACCAGAGGTCGCGAGCCGCCGCGCATGTGCGGTTCTTGCGCGGATCCCGGTCGTCGTTGCCGGGCTCATCCGCGGGCCCCGTGGTGGCGGTGAACGTCGGCGCCGATCGATTGCAGGCGGGTCTCGATGGTCTCGTAGCCGCGATCGAGGTGGTAGACGCGGCGGACCTCGGTGCGCCCCTCGGCGACCAGACCCGCGAGGATCAGCGATGCGCTCGCCCGGAGGTCGGTGGCCATCACGGTTGCCCCGGAGTAGTGGGTCGGTCCGCGGATCGCCGCGGAGTTGCCCTGGACGACGATATCGGCGCCCATTCGACAGAGTTCGGGCACGTGCATAAAGCGATTTTCGAAGATCGTCTCGGTGACCAGGCTTTGGCCGTGGGCCATCGTCGCCATCACCATGATCTGCGCCTGCATGTCGGTGGGGAAGCCGGGATGCGGGCGGGTGGTCACGTCGATCGGACGCAGGGCTTCGGGACCGATCACCCGGAGGCCGTCGGGCGTGACCTCAAAGCGCACGCCGGCCTCTTTCATGGTGTCGATCACCGCGTGCAGGTCGTCGACCGGGGCGTGCCGGAGGGTGATGTCGCTGCCGGTGATCGCGGCTCCGACCATGAAGGTGCCGGCCTCGATCCTGTCGGGTAGGATCGCGTGGTCGACCCCGGTCAGTCGCTTGACACCTTCGATCTCGATCACCGGCGTGCCGGCGCCGTGGATCCGGGCGCCCATCTTGTTCAGGATCCGCGCGAGCTCCTCGACCTCGGGCTCGCGGGCGACGTTTTCGAGGCGGCTTGTGCCCTCGGCTAGGGTCGCCGCCATCATCACGTTTTGGGTGCCGCCGACGGTGACCAGGTCGAAGGCAAATTTTGCCCCCTTGAGTCGCGGGGCCCGTAATTCGACGTAGCCGGCCTCGAGCTTGATCTCGGCGCCCAGAGCCTCAAAGCCGCGCAGGTGCTGGTCGATCGGTCGGGCACCGATGGCGCAGCCGCCGGGCAGAGAGACACGAGCGCGACCGTAGCGGGCGAGCAGCGGTCCCATCACGGTGACCGAGGCGCGCATGGTTTTGACCAGCTCGTAGGGGGCCTCGAGGGTGCCTTTGGCGACGCCGCGGGGATCGATCGTCAGGTTTCGCTCACCCGAGACTTCGCAGCCAAGACCCCGCAGCAATGAACTCATGGTGTGCACGTCGCTTAGCTGCGGTACGTGCCGGAGTGTGGTTGGAGTGTCGGTGAGCAGCGCTGCGCATTGAATCGGCAGGGCGGCGTTCTTGGCTCCGTTGATCTCGATGGTCCCGCTGAGCGCGGACCCTCCTACGACGACGATGTTGTCCATAGCGCTCCTACGCGTGTTGCTCAGCCGGGCTTCCGGGAGTCGAGGCCCGCGAGCGCACGGGCGACATCGGCCCGGACGCCCGCGTCGGCACCAGCGGCGCCTTCGGGGGCTTTGTTGGCCGATCCGCCGAGGGCAGGCAGGCCGCCCGGGCAGTTGTCGACCGCCTCGATCCGGAGGTTGCGGGTGATCTTGTAGCGGTTGTGGTGAATGACGATCTCGGCGGCGATGAGGCGCCCATCATCGCTCGAGACGAGGCTTTGTCGCTCGCTCCAGATCCCCTGATCGAGGGGGTGGCCGTCGCTCCAAAAGCCGGTGATCGCGGCGACACGCTGGCCGTCTTGCTCGTAGATGCCCTCGAGGGTCTCGCGCCAGGCCATCGTTGTGCATGTGAGGTCGTGGGCCTGGGAGCCGCCGTTGCCGGTGAGCGGGTCGGCGCAGGCGGAGCGGTTGCAGCGGCTCTCGACCCGTGAGCCCCGCCACTGCTCGCCCAATGCGGTGAGTCGTCCGGGCAGCGTCGGCCAACCGAGGGCGAGCGCATCTTCGATCGGATCCCACGTACGTTCGAAGCAGGCGGCGTCTGGGGAGCCCAGGCCGACTTGGGTGCCCGAAAAGAAGAGTTCGCGCTCGAGCGGCCGGTCTTCGCTTTTGGGACCAAAGAAGAGCAGCCGTCCCTGCCAAAGTTCGTCGGCACCTAGGCGCGGCGCGACCTCGAGGTCGCTCTTGGGTGCCTTGGCGTAGGGGTCGCGGCCGAGTGCGAGGGTGCTGACGCTCACCTCGGCCTCACTGCCGAACGCTCGGGCGATCGATCGCGGGTACTCGTCGTCGATGGTGATCCGGTAGACCTGGGTGCAGGTCGTCGGTGCGCGCCAGCGGAGGTCGACGATGGAGGTCTCTGCGGGCTCTAGATCGAGGCTTAGGTCCGCGTTCGCCCAGGCGATCGACTCGGCCTTGCTGGGCTCGCCGCAGCCGGTGTTGCTCGAGAGCGCGGAGGCCAGCGACGCGGAGAGCAGCAGCGCGCGCAGGCAGGCGTTGTGGGGCGAACGTCGGCCACGCCGCGACCCGGCGCGCCGCTCGGGGCCGCCCCGAAGCGGGCGCAGCGAGCCAGCGTTCATTGGACCAAGTACGCTCCGAGTCGGCGCTTGACCTCGTCGTCGGCGATGCCGGCGGAGTCTTCGTCCATGTCGTTGAGTTCGTCGACGATCGACTCGATTTCGGCCTGTGCAGCCTCTAACGTGTCGTCGGCGATGAAGCCGTGGAAGACAGTATCCCCCGCCGCCGCTTTGGCGATGGCTTGGTTGCGGGAGTGCTCCTCGAGTGTCGTGTAAAAGATGAACTGGAAGCTGCGGTTGTAATCGCGCTCCCGGTAGATCTCAAACATCGTCTTGTCGGCGATGCTCATGTTTGCAGACAATGCCAGAGGCGCGGGCGAAAAGCACCTGTCTCGCGGAGGACCGGACCCCCTCGAAAGGGGGAGTCGCCGGACCTAGGAGAACTCACTCTAGCTGTGCTTTGGGCCCCACAGGAGTGCGTTATGGCGGTCACTTTGGTTGACACGTCGGGGGGCGGGCGATATCCCTTGCCGGCGACCGCCCAGTCGATCCTCGCAGGAAATTTGGTCGCCTCTCCATGGAGTCTGTAATCATGCGCGCAATGCTGCCTCGCCTCTCCAAGTACCTCTTCGCCCTTGGCGTCGCTTCTTTGGGCATGTCCCTCTCCGCCTGTAAAAAGCCGGAGTACCCGCTCTGTAAAAAGGACAAGCACTGCGTCGCCGAACGCGGTGAGACCTGTGTCGAGGGCACCTGCCAAAACTGCAAAGCCGACACCGATTGTGCCGGCATGGGCCCCAACGGTGAGCAGTGGACCTGCTTTGAGTTCCTCTGCATGGATCCCTCCGAAGTGCCCGCTGGTGAAGCTGGTGCGGACGGCATCGGTCAGCCCTGCACCCAGTCGATCGAGTGCATCAACGGTCTGGTCTGCAAGGCCGGCTCGTGCTCCGGTTGCACCGAGGACTTCGACTGTCAGCCCGGCACCTGCAATATGGGCACCGGTCGTTGCGACTCTCCGGGTGGCGAGGGCGGCGGTGGTCAGTGCACCACCGACGACGAGTGCGCCATGGACGAGATCTGTGACGGTGGTATGTGCGTCTTCTCGGGCGGCTACCAAGAGGGTGGCGACGACCCGTGCAATCTCGGCGCCGTCTACTTCGACTACGACAGCCCCAAGCTTTCGCCCGAGGTCCAGGCCCAGCTCACGACCCTCGCCGACTGTGTCAAGCAGTCGGGCGGCAACCTCGTGATCCTCGAGGCTCACGCCGACCAGCGCGGTACCGAGGAGTACAACATCATGCTCACCGACCGCCGCGGTCAGGTCGTTCGTGACTTCCTCGCCAACCTGGGGGTCGACGCGAGCCGCCTCCAGGTCATCTCGAAGGGCGACCTCGAGGCGATGGGTGGCGATGCCGCCGCGATGGGCAAGGACCGCCGCGTCCAGTTCATCTGGCAGTAGCTCTCCGAGTTTAGAGCTCCGCGTCGCCGGATCGTCGGCGACGCGATTCCACACTCCCAAATAGGGAAATCTCAAATGAACGTACGCAGCCTCCTGAATCAGGCGGGCTGCGCTGCAATTGTCCTCGCGTTTGTGCCCGGCTGCTTGACCCTCAAGCCGCAGCACGACGAGCTCGCGGCGAAGGTCGCCGAGCTCGAGTCGCAGACCGACACTCGCAGCGCAAAGCTCGACGAAGAGATCGCAGCCGCAGAGGCGACGCTCGCCGAACTCAAAGAGAAGCTCGTCGAAGCCGAGAAGCTCCTGCGGGGCTCCCAGGCCGGTCTGGGGGTGCGTATGGACGATGTGGAACTCCAGTTCATGGAGTTGCGCGGCGCGGCTGACAACGCCGAATACGTGTCTTCTGCGACCAACCTCGCGTTGCAGGAGCTGCGCGGCGACGTCGACAGCCGCCTCAGTTCGCTCGAGACCAAGCTCAACGAGGCCACCTCGATCCCAGAGAACAAGGGCGAGCTGTGGAGCGAGGGCGAGCGCATGCTCAAGAAGCGGGCCTACAAGCAATCGCGCCGGCTCTTTCGCACCTACGTCTCGCGCTATCCCGGCGATGCCAAGCTCGCGGAGGCGATGTTTAAGGTCGGTCTCACCTATTACGGTGAGCGCGACTACAAGAGTGCCCTCGGCGAGTACTACCGGATTATCCAACAGATGCCGGACTCGCCGGTCGTCGCCGATGCGCTCTACTACTCGGGTCTTGGTTTCGCCAAGCTCGGCCAGTGCAAGAACGCGATCGCCTATTTTAATGCGGTTCTCCAGCCGCAAGGCAACGCCACCGATCGCCACAAGGCCCAGGCTCAGGGGCAGATCACGATCCTCGAGAAGGACGGCGGCGACATCTGCTACGACAAGGGTGATTCGGGTGCGGGCGCGGCGGGCAAGCAGGCGATCGATAAGGCGGCGCCCGCCAAGTCGAGCAAGAGGGCCCGTTCATCTAAAAAGTAGCGCGCGAACGTGTGAGCCCAAGCCATCGGTGTGGGCTCTCTCGATGGCGGCATGGATGGCTGCGTGTGTTC